>DASTXR010000132.1:0-67777 GCA_035765415.1 Steroidobacteraceae bacterium
CTCACGCGCGCCGCGCTCGAGCAACGCGTGAAGCTCATGCTCAGCGAAGGCGATCCGCGCGGGCAGCGCTGGAGCCTGCTGTACGTCGACATCGACGAGCTGCACGTCATCAACGAAAACTTCGGCATGCACGTGGGCGACCAGGCCATCGCGCAGATCGGCGACCTGCTGCGCAAGCATCTGCCGCCGAATTCGGTGGCGGCGCGCATTTCCGGCGATCGTTTCGCCGTGGTCATGCCATCGGAGATCGACGAGGCCGCAATGTTCGGCGAAGGCCTGCGCGAAGGCGTGACGCGGCTGCATACCGTGGGCGTCGACGCGCGCTTCCGCCTGTCCATCAGCCTGGGAGTCACTCCCTATAGCGGCCGCGACAGCGATCTCGGCCGGTCGCTCGCCGAGGCCGAATCCGCGTGCAAGGCGGCCAAGGATCGCGGCCGCAACCGGCTCGAGTCTTTCCAGGAAAACGACGTCAGCATCATTCGCCGCTTCACCGACATCAACGTCGCCACCGACGTGCGCGCGGCGCTCGCCGAGAACCGCCTGCGGCTCGATGCGCAGTTGATCCTGCCGTTCGTCGACGACGGGCATTCCAAGCCGCACTACGAACTGCTGCTGCGCATGCTCGATCCGGAAGGCAACACCATCGGGCCCGACCGCTTCCTGTCCGCGGCGCTGCGCTACCAGATGATGCCGACGATCGATCGCTGGGTGATCTCGAACGTCATCGAGCTGCTGCGTCCGCGCCGCGAACTGCTCGCGAACGCGCCGGTGGTTTTCACCATCAACTTCTCCGGCCAGTCGCTGACCGACGAGGAGTTCGCGGACTACGTGATTCGCAGCATCGAGAACAGCCGCATCAATCCGGCAGTGTTCTGCTTCGAGCTCACCGAAAGCGCCGCGGTCTCCAGCATGAAGGACGCCGAAGAACTGATGTCGCGACTGCGCAAGCTCGGCTGCGGCGTTGCGCTCGACGACTTCGGCACCGGCCTCTCGTCGTTGTCGTACCTGCGCTCCATGCCGGTATCCATGCTGAAGATCGACGGCAGTTTCGTGCGCGACATCCTGCGCGACGAACGCGCCGAATCGATGGTGCGCGCCATCGCCCAGCTCGCGCGCGCCATGAACATCACCACCGTGGCCGAATACGTGGAGACCGAGGAAATCCGCACTCGCGTGCGCATGCTGGGTGTCGACTATGGCCAGGGGTTCGCGATCGCCCGGCCCGTACCCGTGGGCGAAGTGCTCGACGTGCTGCCGGTACTCAGCGCCGCCACCCCGGGCGCATTCCTGCTGGATGAACCCGCGGCCAACGCCGGCTGAGCTAACTCCTTAATTTGAGATAGGATTCACGCCCATGAAGCTCCTGGGTCTAGGCGTGCTCATCGGTTTTCTGATCGCTTTCGGCGGCGACGTCTTCTCGCGTCGCCACGATGCGCCCGAAAAGACCGTTCGAACCGAAAAACCAGCCGAAGCCAAATCGCCGCTTTCGCCCGCGGAAGCCAGGCAGCTCGCGGAAGTCCTCGACCGCGTGCAGCGTGAATACGTCGACACCGTTTCCCATCCGGAGCTCGTCGACGATGCGCTGCGCGGCCTGGTCGGCGGACTCGATCCCTATTCGTCCTACCTCGATGCCGAGGAATACGCCGACCTGCGCGTGAGCACGGCCGGAACCTACGCGGGCATCGGCATCGAAGTGTCGACCGCGGACCGTGCGCTGCGCGTGGTAAGGCCGTTTCGCGATTCGCCCGCGGCCGCCGCGGGCATCCAGAGCGGGGACATGATCTCCGCGATCGACGGAACGCCGGTAGGCGCGGACCTCGACGCGGCCATGGCGCGCATGCGCGGGCCGCGCGGCACCACCGTCAAACTCGCCGTCATGCGCACCGGCCAGACTCTGCCGCTGGAGTTCACCGTCGAACGCGCGCAAGTCGACGTGCACAGCGTCGCCATGGTGAAGCTCGACGACGCCTATCTCTACGCGCGCATCACCATGTTCAGCGAGACGACGGCCGAGGACTTCTCCGCGAGCATCGCGCGCCTGCGTCGCGACATGAACGCCAAGCCGCGCGGCATCGTGCTCGACCTGCGCAACAACCCCGGCGGTGTGCTCGAGTCGGCGGTGGAAGTGGCCGACCAGCTCCTCGAGACGGGCGTCATCGTCACCGCCGATGGCCGCACGCCGGCGGCGCGTTTCACCATGGACGCGACGCCGGGCGAAATACTGCCGGGCGTGCCGGTCGTGGTGCTGGTGAACGGCTCCACCGCCTCGGCGGCCGAGATCCTCGCCGGCGCACTGCAGGACCACCATCGCGCCGTGTTGTTAGGCCGGCGCACCTTCGGCAAGGGATCGGTGCAGACCGTGATGCCGCTCACCGAGGGCCGCGCCATCAAGCTCACCACCTCGCGCTACTTCACGCCCTCGGGGCGTTCCATCCAGGGCCGGGGCATCGATCCCGACCACGCGTTCGAGAACATCGACGGCTTTCCGCTCGACCTCGACGACCCGCGCGTGCGCCAGTCGCCGGAAAATCACGATGCGGGCGTGCGCGCCGCGCTCGATCTGCTCAAGGGGCGCAAGCCCAAGCCGGCGTCGGGCATGACGGCGAGCGCGGGCAGCGCGCCGTGGAAATGACGCGCGCATGGAAATGATCCTGGAGCTGATCCACTGGTTCGTGGACGTCATCCTGCATCTCGACGCGCACCTCGTCGAGCTGCTGCGCGACTACGGCGTCTGGGTCTACGCGATCCTCTTCGCCATCGTGTTCGCCGAGACCGGCTTCGTGATCACGCCCTTCCTGCCGGGCGATTCGCTGCTGTTCGCCGCGGGCGCGCTGGCGGCCGTGGATTCGAGCGGCACGCTGTCCGCCCCGCTGGTCTCGCTGACGCTCATCATCGCCGCCATCGGCGGCAACACCACTAACTACCATATCGGCAAGTGGATAGGCCCGCCGGCTTTCACGGGAAAGATCCGTTTCCTCAAGGTGGAATACCTGAAACGCACCGAGGAGTTCTTCGTGAAGCACGGCTCGATGACCATCGTGTTGTCGCGTTTCGTGCCCATCATCCGCACCTGCGCGCCGTTCGTCGCGGGCGTGGCCCGCATGCCGTATGCGCGCTTCCAGGCGTACAACGTGTTCGGCGGCCTGAGCTGGGTGCTGCTGCTGGTATGGGCGGGCTATTTCTTCGGCAACATTCCCATCATCAAGGAAAATTTCGGCATCGTGACCATCGGGATCATCGTCGTCTCCCTGCTGCCGCTGGCGTGGGTGGCGCTCAGGAAGTGAGCAGCCAGTACCGCAGCTTCGCCCATCGCGTCGAGATCGGCGTGTCGGTGGAACGCGTCTGGCGGGCATTCACCGACAGCCGCATGCTCGAACGCTGGACCACCCCGGGCGCCACCGTCGCGCCGCGCGAGAAAGGCCGCATGCACGTGCAGTTCGGCGAAGGCGTGGAGCTCGACGCGCACATCGACGTGCTGGCGACACCCCAGCGCATTCGCCTGATCCTCCTGCCCACGCGGGGCATGCCCGACACCGAAGCCGTCATCGTCGAGGACTTCCTGTTCGAGCGGGCCTTGCCGACCGTCACCGTGGTGCGGTTGCTGAGCAGCGGAGTCCCCTCGAAACAGGCCTGGGTGTCGTACTATTTGACCAAGCGCCGCTACTGGGAACTGGCGCTGACCCGTCTCAAGGTATTCCTCGAAAAGGGTCTCGACCAGGAACAGCCGAAACCGAGGTACTGACTCATGGTGGGTTTCATTCTGCGCGGCCTCGTCGCCGCGCTTGGCCTCTGGGCCGCGACCGAAATGCTGAACGGTTTCACCATCGACTCGGCGACCACGCTGATCCTGGCGGGCCTGTTGTTAGGCGTCGTGAACGCGATCGTGCGGCCGTTTGCGCTGCTGCTGTCGTTGCCGGCGCTGATCTTCACGCTCGGATTGTTCCTGCTCGTCGTGAATGCCGCGATGCTCGGCCTGGTCGCGCTGGTGTTGCCCGGATTTCACATCGCCGGCTTCTGGACCGCGGTGGGCGGCGCCATCATCGTCAGCATCGTGAGCTGGATCGGCTCCTGGTTCATCGGCCCGCGCGGCCGCGTCGAAGTCATCCGCCACGAATAATGGGGACATGGATGGGTGGGGACAGACTTAAGTCTGTCCCCGCTCGTTTGGCTGGCAAAAGGGGCCGCAGCTCGTCTTGCGTTACCCTCATCCCGCCGTCGACGAATCTTTCTGCTGCTCGTCATCGCCCTGCGGCCAGCTCACGAGCGCCACGCCCGCGAACATGATCGCCATGCCGGTGAGCTGGTTCGCGCTCAGGTGCTCGTCGAGCAGCCACCAGCCGAGCACTGCGGCGATCGCCGGGTTCACATAGCTGTAGGTGCCGGCCATCGCCGGCGTCGTGTTCTTGGCGAGCCACGTGAAGGCGGTATACGCGAGGCAGGAGCTGAGCAGCGTGAGGTAGACCATCGCCATCAGGCCCGGCTTCGACCATTGCCATTGCGCCACTTCACCGGCGGCGACGCCGGACGCCGTCAGCATCACGCCGCCTAACAACATCTGTATCGCGGAAAACGACAGCACGTCGAGCTTCGAGTGCACGTTGCGGATGTACACCGTGGCGACCGACCAGCTGAACACGGCGACGAGGATCAGCAGCTGGTAGCCGAAGTGGCCGGACTCGACGTTGCCGCGCGGCCAGATGATGAGCGTGGTGCCGGCAAATCCGATAATGAGCCCGATGAGCGTCCGCCGGTCGAGCGCATGGGCACGCCGCCCGCGCGTCGCCAGCAGCGCGATCCACAACGCGGCCGACGCATTGAGGATGGCCGTCTGGTTGGAGGCGACGTGCTGCATCGCCACGTTGGTTGCGCCGTTGGCGATCACGACGCTGCCGAGCGACACGAAAATCAGGTGGCGCCATTCGGCCTTGTCGAGCTCGAAGCGGCGGCCGAGCGCGAGCGCCGTCAGGCCGAGCAGGATGCCGGCGCAGACGAAGCGGATGCCGCCGAACAGCAGCGGCGGCAACGCATGCACGCCGATGCTGGCGACCAGGTAGGTGGATCCCCAGACGAGATAGACGGTGGCGAAGCAGACGATGAGCTTCACCCGATGCGAGCGATCTGCCGGAGTCATGGTGCGGGGCGAGGACGTGGGGAGCGGGGCGGTGTCTGCATGCTACCTGCGCTTCCCGCCGATCGCGCTAGGATCTGTGACACCAGGTCAAGGAGATACACATGAGAGTTTCATCCCGACTGCTGCTGGCAGCGAACGCGACCGGCCTCCTTCTCTGGAGCTACGCATTCTCGAAGTCCACGCCGAACGATGTTGTCGTGCGCATGGCGCAGCTGGAGATCGACCCCGCAAGGCTCGAGGACTACAAGCGCGCAGTCAGGGAAGAAATGCAGGACGCGGTCCGGCTCGAACCCGGAGTGCTCGCAATCTATGCAGTGGCCGAAAAGGAAAACCCCGCACGCCTGCATTTCTTCGAGATCTACACCAGCGAAGCCGCGTATGCCTCCCATCGGGAGACGCCACACTTTCGGAAATATCTCGCCCTCACCAGGCCCATGATTCGCGATCGCAAGCTCATCGAAGCGATTCCCGTCCAGATGAGCGACAAGGCCGGCCGCTGACGACGGTGGAAGTGCCGGGAGAGCTGCCGCGCGGCTCTCGGCAAAGAGCCGGCGGCGAGCTTCGCTACGCCGGTTTCTCCAGCCGGGCCGGGACTACGTGCGTCGCGTCGCGGTCCGAAACAGCCATGCAGCGAGCAGCACGAACACAACCAGCCCGAAGAGGCGTCCGAATTGCCAGTTCTCCGGCAGCGCGAGCACATCAGCTCGGCCCGACGCGACGATGGGCAGCGCAATGATGATTCCCATGAGTGCTTCACCGGTGATCATGCCGGCGGCGAACAACATGCCCTTGCGCTGCACGCGTTCGTTCTCCTCGGGATCGTTCGAGACCCCGAGCTTGCGCTGCGCGACATGGTTCAGCAGGCCGCCCAGGAAGATCGGCACCATGAGTTCCAGCGGTAGATAGATTCCCACGGCGACTGCGAGAACCGGCGTGCGGAAATTGGAGCCGCGCTTGCGCAGGATTTCGTCGAGCACGATGACGGCGATGCCGATACCCGCGCCGATGGCCACCATGCCCCAGGGCAATTCGCCGCCGAACATGCCGCGCGCCACCGATGCCATCAGGGTCGCCTGCGGTGCCAGCAGTGGATTGGGGTGTGCGTCCGAAGGGACGCCGATGCCGTACGCCGATGCCAGCAGATTGAGCGTGGGCGCCATGACCAGCGCGCAGGAGATGGAACCCACCGCGAGCATCGTCTGCTGGCGCCACGGTGTCGCACCCACGATGTAGCCAGCCTTCAGATCCTGCAGGTTGTCTCCTGCCACGCAGGCAGCACAGCAGACCACCGCGCCGATCATCACGGCCGCCACCGGACCGATCGACGCGTCCTTGCCCATGAGTGCGAGCAGCACCACCGCAGCGAACAGGATGGTCGCGATCGTGATTCCCGAGACAGGATTGTTTGACGACCCCACGAGGCCGGCCATGTACGCCGACACCGAGCAGAACAGGAAGCCCGCGAGGATCATGATGACGGCCATCGTCAGGCTGACCGCGAAGTCGTCGACGATGAACTGATACAGCGCCCACAGCGGCAGGGTGAACAGCACGATGCCGATGAGCACTGCCTTCATCGGCAGGTCCTGGTCGGTGTGCGCGACCACCATGCCGGCGGCACTGGCGCGCGTGGCCGCGAGCCCGCTCTTGACGCCGGAGACGATGGACTTTCGCAGTGAAACCAGCGCCCACAAGCCGCCGACCAGCATGGCGCCGACGCCGAGATAGCGAATCTGCCGCGACCAGAGCATTCCCGCGGTGGTCTCCGCGCATGCGTGCGACTCCAGACCCTGGCATGCGGCGGCAATGGCCGCGGCGAGTTCCGGACTCTGGTCAAGGTAAAACGCCTGGAAGACCGGGATCGCAATGTTCCAGGAGATGACGCTGCCGGCAAGCACCACGATTCCGATGTTGAGGCCGACGATGTATCCCACGCCTAACAGGGCAGGTGACAGGTTGGTGCCGATATAAGCGAGATACTTGCCGAAGAAGCCGGCGGCCGCGGCACTGTCGGGAATGAGGCGCAGGCCGCTGGCCGCGCCGAGCTTGGCCAGGCCGCCCGCCAGCGCCGACAGCCCGAGGATCTTCACACCCTGCGAGGGATTCTCACCGGCCTTCAACACTTCGGCTGCGGCTTTACCCTCCGGGAAAGCCATCTGCTGATCGACGATCAGCGACCGGCGCAGCGGGACGGAGAACAACACGCCGAGAATGCCGCCCAGGCCCGCGATGGCGAGGACCCATGAGTACTTGAAGTCGGTCCAATAGCCGAGAATCACGAGCGCCGGAACGGTGAAGATGACTCCCGAGGCGATCGACGAACCGGCGGAGGCACCGGTCTGCACGATGTTGTTCTCGAGGATGCCGCCGCCGCCAAGCGCGCGCAGCACGGCCATCGACAAAACCGCCGCGGGTATCGCCGATGCGATCGTCATGCCGGCAAACAACCCGAGATAGGTGTTGGCGGCGGCCAGCAGCATCGCCAGGATCACGGCGAGGATGATGGCGCGCGCAGTGAGCTGCGGCGCCGGTGCCACGTTGATGTTCATCTAGCTACCCTTGTTACTTCGCTGGCGCGCCTTCAGTCCCAACCGCAGGACTGCCCCTTGTTCTGTTCTTTCAGCCACTCGTTCAGGGGCTGGAAATAGTCGATGATGGCGGAAGCGTCCATTTCGCGCGTGCCGGTGAGCTCCTGCAGCGTGTCCTGCCACGGCTTGCTCGAGCCCTGCGCGAGCATTGCCCCGTACTTCCTGCCGGCTTCGGTGCTGCCGAAGATCGAGCACTCGTTCAGCAGGCCCTTGTGGCCGGACGCGTCACACAGCGCCTTGTGGAACTGGAACTGCAAGATGAACGAGAGGAAATAACGCGTGTACGGCGTGTTGCCCGGGATGTGGTACTTCGCGCCCGGATCGAAATCCTCTTCGCTGCGCGCCAGCGGCGCGGACACACCCTGGTATTTTTCGCGCAGCTCCCACCAGGCCTTGTTGTAGTCGGCGGGTTTGATGCGGCCGTCGAACACGCCCCAGCGCCATTCGTCGATGAGCTTGCCGAACGGCAGGAACGCGATCTTGTCGAGCGCCATCTTCATCTGCTGGTTGATGATGGCTTCCTTCGACGGAATGACGTCGCCGACCAGGCCGATCTTGCGTAGATAGGCCGGCGTGACCGACAGGTTGATGGCGTCACCGATGGCTTCGTGGAAGCCGTCGTGCGCGCCGTCCTGGAAGAGGATCGGCTGGTCCTTGTACCAGATGTAGTAATAGACGTGGCCCAGCTCGTGGTAGACCGTGAACAGGTCTTCCTCGATGGGCTTGATGCACATCTTGATGCGCACGTCGTCCTTGTCGTCGATGTCCCAGGCGCTGGCGTGGCACACCACTTCGCGGTCGCGCGGGCGCGTGAGCATCGAGCGCTCCCAGAAAGTCTGCGGAAGCGCGGGGAAACCGATCGACGTGTAGAAGTTCTCGGCGGACTTCGTCATCTTGACCGCATCCCACTTGTCCCGCTTCAGCAGGCGGTCCGCGGATTCGATGCTGGCCGCCGGGTACGGCTTCAGCAGGTCGTCATAGATGCGGTTCCACTGCTGGGCCCACATGTTGCCGAACAATTGCGCCGGGATGGGCTTGCCGTCCGGCACCTTGTCCTTGCCGTAGCGCTGTTGCAGTCGCTTGCGCGCGTAGCAATGCAGGCCTTCGTAGAGCGGCTCGACCTGTTTGTAGAGCCGCGCAGCTTCGTTCTCGAAATCCTTCGCGGGCATGTCGTAACGCGAGCGCCACAACACGCCGAGATCGTCGTAACCGAGCTCGCGGGCGCCTTCGTTGGCCAGCTCCACGAAACGCTGGTATTTCGGGCGCATCGGCCTCGAGATCGTGTGCCAGCCGGCCCAGGCATCGGTGAGCTCCTGGAAGTTGCGGCTGGTGGCGATGATCTCGCCGAGCTCATCGAGGTTCTTGCAATCGGTCTTCTTGCCGTCTTTCTCCGGCCCCGTGCAGTACTTGCCTTCACCGTACATGGCGTCGAGCTCGGTGCTGATCTTCGCGAGCTCGGCGCGCTTGGCGGCATCGGCAGGCGCCGGCGCGCTCACGCCGAGTTTCAGCAGCGTCAGCGAGCGCGCGGTGGACGCATCGAGAGCATCCTTGTCGTACGCCCTGGCTTCACCCGCTTTGCGGCTGTAGTACTCGAGAAATCTCTCGGTGACTTTCGAGTTGAGGTATTGCGTGTCGACGGTGATGTTGGTGGCCTGCGTCCAGCCGGCCGCGTTCGCTTCGCGGTTGAGGTCGACGAGGTCCTTGTTGAGCTGCGCGACGAACGCGGTAGCTTCGAGTTTCGGCGGCGGCCTGGGCCCCGGCGGTCCGTTGCACGCGGCGAGCACGCAGATGGCGGTGAGCGCGGCGCTGCCGCGAACAGAAGTGGAGATGGCGGTTTTCATTTAGCGCACTCCCACGAGATATTTGCGGAGCCACGGAGTCAGCGCGAGCAACACGCCGCCGCCGATCACGCCCCACCAGAAAATGAACATGAACTGGTCGGGCATCTTGCTGACATCGTCCCACTGGAAGTCGCCGGCGATCTGCCCGGCGATGTTGTTGCCGAGCGCCGTCGCCAGGAACCACACGCCGAGCGCCTGGCCGACGAAGCGCGCCGGCGCCAGCTTGCTGAACGAGCTCAGGCCCACCGGGCTCAGGCACAACTCGCCGAAGGTGTGGAACAGGTAGGTGAGGATGAGCCACGTCGGCAACACCTTCTCGCCGGCCACGACGTACTTCGAGGCCAGCACCATGACGTAGAAGCCGACGCCCATGAGGATGAGTCCGAGCGCGAACTTCACGGGCGCGGAAGGATCGAGATTGCGCGCGCCGAGCTGCACCCAGATCGCGGCGAACACCGGCGCGAAGATGATGATGAACGAGGGGTTCACCGTCTGCAGCGTGCCGGCCGACATCTCCCAGCCGAACACGTTGAGCTCGGTGTGCCGGTCGGCGAAGAGGTTCAGCGACGCGCCGGCCTGCTCGAAGCCGGCCCAGAACATGGCGCAGGCCACGAACAGCACGAACATCACGATGACGCGCTTGCGCTCCTCGAGGGAGAGGCCCGCGAAGAAGCCTAGATAGGCGAAGTAGAACACCGCGAACGCGAAGATGACCCAGCTCATGCTGTTGGAGATCGCCACTGCATCGAGGTGGATCACCCCGGTGACGCCGAGCACCACGAGGAGCACCGCCAGCGCCACGCCGACGCCGATGGGCGTCCAGCTCGCGCGTCCGTTGGTGGCCACCGCGCCGCCGACG
Source organism: Steroidobacteraceae bacterium (assembly GCA_035765415.1). GTDB lineage: Bacteria > Pseudomonadota > Gammaproteobacteria > Steroidobacterales > Steroidobacteraceae > CADEED01. The sequence continues at coordinate 10,420 of DASTXR010000132.1, forward strand.
AGACCCGCGGATCCGAGATGTTTGCGCGTGAGCGCGAACTGCAGGAGGCCCAGCGCCATGCCGACGGCGGGCAGCGCAAACCCCATTCCCCAGCCGAAACTCTGCGCGATCTCCGGCACGAGGAACGAGCCGATGGCGGCGCCGAGGTTGATGCCCATGTAGAAGATGGAGAACCCGGCGTCACGACGCGAACCGCCCTCGGGATAAAGCTGCGCGACGATCGCGCTGATGTTCGGCTTCAGCAGCCCGACGCCGGCAACGATGACCATGAGCCCGCAGAAGAAGATCTGGGGCTGGCCGAAAGCCAGCAGCGCGTTGCCGATCATGATGAAGATGCCGCCAAACCACACCGCGCGTTGCGCGCCGATGATGCGGTCGGCGATGTATCCGCCTAACAGCGAGAACAGGTAGGTGCCGGAGATGTACAGGCCGTAGATGGCGCTGCCGGTCTTGTCGTCGATGCCGAGGCCGCCGTCCTTGATCGCCGCCACCAGGTACAGCAGCAGGATCGCGCGCATTCCGTAGTAGGTGAATCTCTCCCACATCTCGGTCATGAAAAGTGTGGCGAGACCGCGCGGGTGACCGAAAAAACTGCGACTAGGGTCGGGCGGCACGGCGGCCGTCGTGGTCGGATCGTTCATGTTTTGCCCTGAATTATTGTGGGCGCTGACGCGCCGCGATGGCGCCGAGTCTGACTCAAGCGCACTGGCACCAGCAAGAAGCTTCCGGCGTGCGGCCGGGGCGCGCCGGTCAGCGCGCTTCGGCTTCGTTCTTCTCGGCCGCTTCGGCGGCTTCGCGGCGCATCTTCTGCATGACGCGTGCCATCGCGAGCCCGCCTTCGTAGAGCAGGTACATGGGCACGGCCATGATGGTCTGGGAAATCGCGTCCGGCGGCGTGAGGAAGGCGGCCACCACGAAGATGCCGATGACGACGTAGCCGCGATTCTTGCCGAGCTGTTCCACGTTCACGAGACCCGTGAGCACCAGCAGCACCACGGCCACGGGCATCTCGAATGCGACGCCGAACGCGAAGAACAGCGTGATCACGAAGTCGAGGTAACTTGCCATATCGGGCATGTACGACACGCCGGTGGGCGCCGTGCCGACCAGGAACGTGAACATCACGGGGAACACGGCGAAGTAGGCGAACACCGCGCCCGCGTAGAACAGGAACACCGAGGACACGAGCAGCGGAACGGCGAAGCGCTTTTCGCGCCGGTACAGGCCGGGCGCGACGAAGGCCCAGATCTGGTACAGCACCACCGGCATCGCCAGGAACAGGGCCACGTAGAACGCGACCTTGAAAGGCGTCATGAACGGCGACACCACGCTGGTCGCGATCAGCGATGCGCCCTGCGGTAGTTTGTCGATCAGCGGCTGCGCGATGAGCGTGAACAGGTCGTTGGCGTAGATGGCGCAGGGCACGAACACCACGAGGATGCCGAGCATCGCCTTCAGGAGGCGGTTGCGCAGCTCGAGCAGGTGCGACATCAGCGTACCTTCGGCCAGGTCTTCGCCCTTCTTGTCGTCGCTCACGGCAGGCGGCGCGACTCCTCGTCGCGCGGGGTAGTTAGGTCGAGCTCGGTCTGCGCGTCGGCCTGGTGGTCCGGCTCGTGGTGCTCCTCACGCTCCGCCGCGCGCTGCGAAGGATGCATGTGGTGATCCGGCGGATAGAACTCTTCTTCCGGTTCGGGCTCGACCGGCGCGGGCGCCGGCGCCGGCGTGGGCACCATCGACGTGGAAGCCGGTGTCGGTTGCGCGGCGGGTTTCGGATCGAGCGACGTGTCGATGCCGGGATCGATGTTCACCTTGGTCTCGAGGTTGTGAGCCTCTTCCTCGAGCTGGTCGCGGAACTGGCGCGCCATGGCGCGCGCGCGCCCGACCCAGCGGCCCACCTGCTGGGCGAGCTTGGGCAGCCGCTCCGGGCCCAGCACGACCAGTGCGAGCGCGAAGATCAGCAGCAGTTCTGTGAATCCAACCTCGAACATGGAGATGCTCCGCCGCGCGGCGGTCGGTCAGGAAGGCGGGCTGCGACGCCTGGCGCTTAAGCCTTGGTCTCGCTCTTTTCCGTGGTCTGCGATTTCGAGGGCTCGGAGAATTCAGCATCGGCCTTGAGCTGCTTGACCGACTCTTCGGTGTCACCGTCACTCATCGATTTCTTGAAGCCGCGGACCGCGGAGCCGAGGTCTGAACCGATGGTCTTCAGCTTCTTCGCCCCGAAGATCAGCAACACGACGACCAGAATGACTAGAAGTTCTTTGAAACCAATGGGGCCCATGAGCCGCTCCTGTGGGGGTGGGGTCGCCCCCGACGAATGCCATAGATAAGTGCCGGAATCATAAGTCAACAGAGGGTCCAAACCTAAGAAAGTTCGGCGGGGTCGAGACCCCCATCACGCGCTCGGGTCATCCGGGGCGGTTCTGAGCCAAAAGGTCACAGGTCCGTCATTCACGAGAGATACGCGCATGTGGGCGCCGAATTCGCCCGACGCGACCTCCGCATGGCGATTGCGAGCCAGGGCGACGCATTGCGCAAACATCGTGCGCGCGAGCTCGGGTGCCGCCGCGGTGCTGAATCCCGGCCGCGTGCCCTTCTGAGTGTCGGCGGCGAGCGTGAATTGCGGCACCAGCAGCAGCCCGCCACCCGTATCCGCGAGCGAGAGGTTCATGCGTCCTGCGTCGTCGGCAAAGATTCGATAGGTGAGCACGCGCGCGAGCAGTTTCTCGATCTGCTCCATTCCGTCGCCGCGTTCGAAACCGATGAGCGCGAGGATCCCGCTGCCGATTTCGCCCACGACCTCGGGCCCGACCGCCACCGACGCCCCGCTGACCCGTTGGATGAGTGCAATCACCCAGGGATTGTGCCCGGTGGCAATTGCGCGCCCAAGTCCTTAATATCGCGGCCTGTTTTTTGGGAGCCACGGGGCAACACTTCAGTCATGGCATTGCGCATTCCGGTCATCGTTTCGCTCACGCTTCTCGCCGCCAGCCTCGCGCCGGCCATGTCCCAGGCCCAGGTTTCCGCCGTTGCCGGCGACGCCAAGCGTGGCCACGACCTGGCGTACACCTGCAGCGGCTGCCACGCCATCTCTAACTACAAGAACGTGTATCCCACGTACTCCGTGCCCAAACTGCACGGCCAGCGCCCCGAATACCTGGTTGCCGCGCTCAAGGCCTACAAGAGCGGCGAACGCTCGCATGGCACCATGCATTCGCACGCGGCGTCGATGACGGAGCAGGACATGGCTGACATCGCCGTCTACCTGGCCGGCCCCGACGTGCTCACCGTCTCCAAGACCGACGTGCCCGCCGACCAGCGCCCGAAAGCGTCGGAAGTCTGCCTCGCCTGCCACGGCACCAACGGCGTCGGCATCACCGCCGACTACCCGACCATCTCCGGCCAGCATCGCGACTACCTCGAGCGCGCGCTGCTCGATTACCAGAAGGGCGGACGCAAGAACGCCGTCATGGCGGGCATGACCGCCACGCTCACGCGGCAGGACATCGAGCAGCTCGCGGCTTACTACTCCGCGCAGAAGCCGGCGCTGAAGGTAGTGCCGAAGAAAACCTCGTTCCTGTCCAGCAACTGAGAAATAGCGGTGCCGGGCACCAAAAGTCGTAGTTGAGCCGAAAGCCGATGTTTGCTCCGGCGCTCTTTCAACTACGACTTTTGGTGCCCGGCACCGCTATTCCCGGCACCGCTATTTCAGCTGCTTCTCGAGGAACGTGACCACGGTCTTCTGGTAGAAGTCGCGGTTGGCCTTCTTGCGGAACCCGTGGCCTTCGTCCTTGGCTGCGAGATACCAGACCTCGCCGCCGCGCGCGCGGATCTTCGCCACCATCTGCTGCGACTCGCTGGCCGGCACCCGGGGGTCGTTCAATCCCTGCACCACCAGCAGCGGCCGGGAAATGCGCGCCGCGTTGGTGAGCGGCGAGATCCTCTGTAGATAGGCGCGCATGCGCGGCACGCGCTCGTCGCCGTATTCCGGGCGGCGCAGGTCGCGGCGGTAGGGCGAGGTGCTCTCGAGGAACGTGACGAAGTTGGAGATGCCGACCACGTCGATGCCACCGCGCAGGCGGTCGCCGAAATGCACCATCGACGCCAGCGACATGTAGCCACCGTACGAGCCGCCCGCGACGAACACCTTCTTCGCGTCCAGGTCCTTCTGCAGGCCTATCCAGACCAGCAACGCGCCGATGTCGAGCACCGAGTCTTCGCGATCTTCGCCGTTGTCGAGGTTCATGTAGGTGGTGCCGTAGCCCGTGGAGCCACGCACGTTGGGCGCGATGACGGTGAACCCGAGCTCGCGAATCAGGAACTGCGTGAACGGGCTGAACGACGGCGTGTACTGCGCTTCCGGCCCGCCGTGGATGTCGATGAAAACCGGACGCGGCCCGGGAAGGGGCGAGCGGTAGATGAACGCCGGAATCTGGCGGGCCTTGCCGTTTTCGCGGTCGAACGTGGGATAACGCATGAGTGCCGCGGGCACGAATTGCAGCGGGTCGACGGGGCCCGCCTCGCTCTTCGTGTATCGCACCAGCGCGTTGCGCTCCACTTCGAGCACGAACACGTCGCGCGGCGACTGCGGGCTCTCGATGGACAGCCCGATCCTCTTGCCGGCGCGGTCGAAGGCGATGCGGCCGATCTGGCCTTCGGGCAGCGGCGGCAGGCTCTCGGTGCGGCTCGCGACATTCACCACGGTGAGCTGGCTCTGGCCATCGACATTGGCGACCCAGGCGAGATAGCGGCCGTCGTCGGTGCGCGCGAAGGTGTCGATATCCCATGGAATGTGCGCGGTCAGAGTTTCCAACGCGCCGGTGACCAGGTCCGTGCGAACGAGCCGCTGAAACTCGCTGTCGCGGTTGGTGATGAGATAGACGCCGCGGCCATCCGGCGTGAACTTCGCCTGCGTGACCCGGGCGACTTCCTTGCCCTCGCTCACCGGCGTCAACGCGGCGCTGGCGATGTCCAGCACGAACAGATGCGACTCGTTCGCCGAGATGACGTTGTTGATGAGCAGCCTGGTGTCGTCGGGCGACCAGTCCTGCACCGACCAGTTCTTCGAGAGCCCGTTGAACACGAAGCGCGGCTGGCCGAACTTGTTAGCCGGTTCGGCGATGTAGAGGTCGTAGCTGACGCCATCGCGCCCGGTGCCGTGAAAGGCGACGCGGTTGCCATCGTGGCTCCAGACCATGCCGCCATTCAGGCCCTTGCCGTCGGACAGCATGCGCACGGCGCGTGTCGCATTGTCGTACCAGAACACCTGCGCGTTCTCGTTGCCGCCCTGGTCCTTGAGGAATGCGAACCCCGACGCCACGGGGGATTGCGGCGAGCGCGCGTTGGTCACCGGCTCGCGGTAGAACGTGAGCTGCTCACGCGCGCCGAGCGGCGTCGCCACGCGATGCAGCTGTTCCACGTCGCCGAAGCGGGTGGCGATGAGTACACCGCCGTCGGGAAGCCAGTCGACGAAGCTGGCGCCGCGCGCGTGCATGTAGTCGTCGAGCCTGGCCGACAGCGGCGTGTCGACGGACGGAATGTTGTCGAGCACGAGAGCGCCGCGCTCTTCGACGGCATGTGAGTGGCCGCACGCGAGGACCATGACTAGTGGCAGGAGTATTTTCCGATTCATGCTGCTATGTTGCCGCAAGCCATGAATGCAGTCATGCCAAGACTGACGACATTCGCCGACGGAATAACCGCCGTCGACACGGAATACGTGCGGCCGCAGATGGATGCATCGCACATCGTCGTCAATGGCGACATCGCCGCGGTCGTCGACACCGGACCGAATACGGCCGTTCCACTTATTCTCGCTGCGCTCGAACGACTGCAGATCGCTCCCGACCGCGTGGAGCTGCTGTTCCTCACGCACGTGCACCTGGACCACGCCGGCGGAGCGGGGGCGCTGATGCGTGCGCTGCCGCGAGCCACCTGCGTGGTTCACCCGCGTGGCGCGCCGCACATGGTCGACCCGGCCAAGCTCATCGCGGGCACACGCGCCGTGTACGGCGACGAACTCTATTCGAAGCTGTATGGCGAGATCCTGCCCATCGATCGCGAGCGTCTCGTCCTCGCCCAGGACGGCCAGCGTTTCACGCTCGCCGGCCGCACGTTCGAATGCGTGCATACCCCGGGGCATGCGCTGCATCACCAGGCCATCGTCGATTACGACGCCACCAGCATTTTCACGGGCGACACCTTCGGCCTGTCCTACCGCGAGTTCGACACGGCGCGCGGCGCGTGGATCATGCCCACCACCACGCCCACGCAGTTCGATCCCGGGCAGCTCAAGGCGTCGATCGTGCGCCTCATGCAGTTCCGGCCGCGCCGGCTCTATCTGACTCACTACAGCGAAGTCAGCGAATGCGCGCGGCTCGCCAACGACATGGTCGACGCCATCGACGCCTTCGTGAGGATCGCGCGCGCCGCGGGCCCGGACGACATGCCGCGCATGCGCGGCGACCTGCGCCGGCTGGCGCATGAATCCCTGCGCGAACATGGATGCACCATGAGCGACGAGAAGATCGACGCCATTCTCGGCAAGGATTTCGAATTGAACGCCGCCGGGCTCATCGCCTGGCTGAAGCGCGAGGCGAATTGACATGTTCTACCTGGCGCTGAAATCCCTGCACGTGATCAGCGTGGTGCTGTTCCTCGGCAACATCATCACCGGCGTGTTCTGGAAAGTGCATGCCGACCTGAGCGGGGAGCTGCGCGTGCGCGAACAGGCGATTCTCGGTCTCATCCGCAGCGACCGCTTCTTCACCGTGCCCGGCGTGTTGCTCATCATCGCCACGGGCGTCGCCCTGGCGCTGATCGCACATCTGCCGCTGTTGCGCACGTTCTGGATAGGCTGGTCGCTGGTGTTGTTCGGCATTTCGGGACTGGCGTTCGCCATCAAGGTCGGCCCGCTGCAGAAGAAGCTGCTCACCAACACGCAGGCGGGGTTGGCGGGCCAGTGGAATGAGGCCGAGTACCAGGCGCTGTCGAAGTCGTGGGGCGTCTGGGGAACCGTGGCCACTGCTGCACCGCTCATCGCGGTGTTCCTGATGGTGATGAAACCGGCGTAGGGGGCTGGTTCCGGGCGCCGATCAGTTTCACCTGAAACTAATCGGGGCCTGTCAAGGCCCGTCCGCGCGCCTTCCCTCCCTTCCCGCCCGCGTTATCATCGCGCCATGCCAAGACTCCACGTACCGCAACCGCCCACTCGCCCGGGCGACAAGCCCGATTTCAGCTACGTCGAACTTTCTCCGGCCGGCGCCATCCCGATGCCCGACGTGAATGCGCGCGCCCGCGACATGGAAGAAGTGTCGGTGGGCCTGGTGCGCGTGCTCGACGACAAGCACGAAGCCGTGGGCCAGTGGAATCCGCGCCTCGAGGCCGAAGACCTGCAGGTGGGCCTGCGCCACATGCTGCTCACGCGCATCTTCGACGACCGCATGCAGCGCACGCAGCGCCAGGGAAAGATCTCCTTTTATATGCGCAGCTTCGGCGAAGAGGCCGTGGCCGTGGCGCAGGCGATGGCGCTGCAGCCCGGCGACATGTTGTTCCCGTCGTACCGGCAGCAGGGCATCTACATGGTGCGCGGCAAGCCGCTGGTCGAGCTCATGTGCCAGTTGCTGTCGAACACGCGCGACATGTGCAAGGGCCGCCAGCTGCCGGTCATGTACCACTGGAACACCGGGCGCATCTTCTCGATCTCCGGCAACCTAACTACCCAGTTCCCGCAGGCCGTGGGCTGGGCCATGGCCGCGGCCATCCGCAACGAAGACCACATCGCCTGCACGTGGATCGGCGAAGGCTCGAGCGCCGAAGCCGACTTCCATCACGGCATCATCTTCGCCGCCGTGCACCAGGCGCCGGTCATCATGAACATCGTCAACAACCAGTGGGCCATCTCCACGTTCCAGGGCACGGCCGGCGGCGAGCAGCGCTCGTTCGCGGCGCGCGGGCCCGGCTACGGCATCGCCGGCATCCGCGTCGACGGCAACGACTTCCTCGCGGTGTATTCGGTCACGCAGTGGGCGGCGCAGCGCGCGCGCACCGGCGGCGGCCCCACGCTCATCGAGCTCGTGACCTATCGCGCGGCCGCGCATTCCACCAGCGACGACCCGTCGCGCTACCGGCCCAAGGACGACTACGAACACTGGCCGCTCGGCGACCCGGTAGATAGATTGAAGAACCACCTCATCGCGCGCGGCGAGTGGAGCGAGAAGCAGCACAAGGAACTGCACGCCGAGCTCGACGCCCAGGTGGTCACCGCCTGGAAGGAGGCCGTGTCATTCGGCGCGCTCAACGAAGGTCCGCGGCTCGACCGCCACCTCATGTTCGAGGACGTCTACAAGGAGTTCCCGGACAACCTGCGCCGGCAGAGCGAGCAGCTCGCCGAGGAAATCAAGCTCAACGCCGAGCTCGGGCTCGCGGCCAAGGTGGAATGACCATGGCCCAGATGAACATGATCCAGGCCCTGAACTCCGCCATGGACGTGATGATGGCGCGGGATCCTTCCGTCGTCGTCATGGGGGAAGACGTCGGATATTTTGGCGGCGTGTTCCGCGTCACCGACGGGCTGCAGAGAAAATACGGCGAGCACCGCGTGCTCGACTCGCCGATTTCCGAAGGCGGCATCGTCGCCACGGCCATCGGCATGGCGGTGAATGGCCTGAAGCCCGTCGCCGAAATCCAGTTCGCCGATTACATCTACCCGGCCGTGGACCAGATCGCGAGCGAGCTCGCGCGCATCCGCTACCGCAGCGCCGGCGACTTCTCCTCGCCGGTGGTCATCCGCGCGCCCTGCGGCGGCGGCATCCGCGGCGGCCAGACGCATTCGCAAAGTCCCGAGGCCATCTTCACGCACATCTGCGGCGTGAAAGTGGTGATGCCTTCGAATCCCTACGACGCCAAGGGCCTGCTCATCGCCGCCATCGAAGACGAAGACCCGATCATCTTCTTCGAGCCCAAGCGCATCTACAACGGCCCCTTCGACGGCGACCCTAACAAGCCTGCGGTGCCCTGGAGCACGCACGCGAAGGGCAACGTGCCCGAAGGCCACTACAAGGTTCCCATCGGCAAGTGCGACATCGTGCGGCCCGGCGAGCAGGTCACCATCGTCACCTACGGCACCATGGTGTACGTCTGCGAGGCCGCCGCGAGAAAACTCGACATCGACGCCGAGATCATCGACGTGCGCACCATGTCGCCGCTCGACATCGATCCCATCTGCTCGTCGGTCAAGAAGACCGGGCGTTGCGTCGTCGCGCATGAAGCCACGCGGTTCTCCGGCTTCGGCGCGGAGCTCTCGGCCAGCATCCAGGAAGAATGCTTCTGGTATCTGGAAGCGCCGATCCAGCGGGTGGCCGGCTGGGATACGCCGTACCCGCACGCCTTCGAATGGGAGTATTTTCCCGGCCAGGCACGTGTGGCGCTCGCCTTGCGCGCAGCCATGGGCCACGAGTGAGAGAGGGGAACATGAGCCGCTACGTATTCAAGATGCCGGATCTCGGCGAAGGCACGGTCTCGGCGGAAGTGGTCGCCTGGCATGTGAAACCGGGAGACCTGGTGCAGGAAGACCAGGTCATGTGCGAAGTCATGACCGAAAAAGCCGCCGTTGAAATGCCCGCGCCGGTCACCGGCCGCATCCTTTCCATCCAGGGCGAGCCGGGCGACATGGTGGCCGTGGGCTCCGAGCTCGTGGTGTTCGACACCGACGCCACCTCGGCTGCCGCGGGGGATGCGCCCGCCGCCAAAACTCCGCCGCCTGCGCCCACCGAGCCGCTCACTCCGCAACGCCGCTCGACGGACAAGGCGCCCGGTCAACAGCAGGCCCCCGAAAAGCAGGCGAACGAAAAGCAGCAGATCGCCGCGGCCGCCAATGGCGCCCAGGGCAATGGTGAGAACAAGTCCTCGCGCGTCATGGTCTCGCCGGCGTCGCGCCGCCGCGCGGCCGAAGCAGGGCTCGACCTGTCTACCGTCACCGGCACCGGGCCTGCGGGACGCATCGAACCGGGCGACATCGATTCCGCGCTGGCCGCGGGCGCTGCGCGCGGTGCGCCGCCGTCCATGAATGCGCGCGCCAACGCGGCACACGCGCCGCGCAACGGCACCGAAGAAGTGAAGATCATCGGCCTGCGCCGCGTGATCGCCGAGCGCCTGACCGAATCGGCGCGCAGCATCCCGCAATACTCCTATGTAGAAGAGTGCGACCTCACGCGCCTCGAGGGCCTGCGCAAACATCTCAACGACCGGCGCCCGCCCGCCGCGCCGCCGCTCACGTTCCTGCCGTTCATCGTGGCCGCGCTGGCGCGGGTGCTCGACAAGTTTCCGCAATGCAACGCGCTCTACGACTCCGCGCGCGGCGTGCTCGTGAAACACAAGGCCGTTCACGTGGGCATCGCCACGCAGACGCCGCAGGGGCTGAAAGTGCCCGTGGTGCGCAACGTCGAATCGCGCGCGCTGCACGACCTCGCCGCCGAGATCCGCCGCGTCGCCGAAGCCGCGCGCACCAACAAATCGCCGCGCGAGGAGCTCACCGGCTCCACCATCACCATCACCAGTCTCGGGAAGTTAGGCGGCATCGCCTCGACGCCGATGATCAACATGCCCGAGGTCTCCATCATCGGCATCAACAAGGCGATCGAACGTGCGGTCGTGGTCGACGGCCAGATCTGCGTGCGCCTCATGATGAACCTCTCGTCGTCGTTCGATCATCGCTTCGTCGACGGGTTCGACGCCGCCTCGATGATCCAGGCGCTCAAGGATTCGCTGGAGCAGCCGGCGACGATCTTCATCGACTGACGCGTGATGCGAAGCCTCTGCCTCGCGTTGCTGCTGTTCGCGGCCGGTGGAACCGCCGTCGCACAGACCGGCGGCTTGCCCGGCACGGCGCAGGTTCGCGTCGAGGTCACGCGCAGCGGCAACGACTGGACGGTGGAATACCAGTTCGATCGCGAATCGCCGGTGTGGGTTTTCCCACGCACCGACGTCACGCGCGGCGATCGGCAGCAGTGGCGGCCGCTCAGCTGGACCGTGGAGACCCGCGGCGTGCGTCTCGAGCGCCGCGGCTGGTACGACGTGCTCATCGCGCGCGGCAATGTGCCGCGGCGCGTGCGCATCCAGTTCACGCCGTTCACGCACGGGTTGCAGGCCGACTACACGCCGGCGCTCGAGTTCTCCGACGATTCGGTGGCGCTGTACATCGCGCACTTCGAAACCTTTCCGATGGAGTCGGTGAGTGCGGTCAAGGCCTTGCCCAGCGATCTCAACAACCAGCTCGTGCCGGACGCGAAGCTCACTTACGTGTTCCGCGACCGGGCAGGACCTGTGTGGCTGCGCGGCAAGCGGCTGTCCGTGGCGGTGACGGACGACAAGAACACCTACGTATTCTTCGGGGCGATGAAGCCCATCGAAACCCGCGACATGGTCGGCTTCATCGATCCGCAATTGCCGGAGTGGATCCGCGGCTCGCTCGTCGACACCGTGCCCGACATGCTGGCGCGTTTCACGCGCGAGCTCGGCGCACCGCCCGGCATGAAGCCCACCATCATGCTGAGCTGGGCCGGGCCCACGCCTGGACTCGTCAGCCGCGCGGGCAGCGTGTTGCCCGGGCTCATCGTGCTCACCTACGAAGGGTCCGGCGTTCTCGCGGAGGATGAGGCCGCGCAGATCGAAGGGCTGCAGTTCATCGCGCACGAAGCCGCGCATTTCTGGCTGGGGCAAACGGTGGCGTACGAATACGCGAAGGACGCCTGGATCACCGAAGGCGGCGCCGACCTGCTGGCCATGCGGCTCATGGAGTCGGCGCACGTCAACTACGACTGGCGCGCCGACTTCAACAAGTCGATCGAGGAATGCGCGAGCCTCACGCGGCGGCGCGGCATCGAATCGGCGCGCGAACGCAACGAGTCGCGCGCCTACTACGCCTGCGGCGCCGTGTTCGGGCTGATCGCCGAAAGCGCGTCCGGCAGATCCTTCTTCGTCTTCGTGAAAAAAATCATCGATTCCAACAGGATGGACGGCATCGTGACCCGCGCCGAATGGCTGGCGGCGCTCGACGCCGCCTCGGGAAAACCCGACCTGAGCCGCGACATCGCGCGGTTGCTGGACCGCGGCGTGGCCGATCCCCGGGAGTTCATCGCGGCGCTGTTCACGCGCGCCGGCGTTTCGCACAGCCTCGACGCGCAGGGACTGCCGCGTCTGCCCTAAAGGCTTCTCCCTGCAGAATGGGCGACCTACAAAAAACTGCGAACTATTACCGCCTCGTCTTCTGCGCCGATGGCACATTCATGCCATGCACTCTCGATGCAAAAACTGCCTGTATTGCGGGCTCGTCAACTACATGACGGCCGGAGACCCGCCGCCCATCACCAAGTGGAAGCGGCCGGTTCTGCTGGTCGCCGGTGTCGCCCTCACGATCTGCACCGTGCTCGCTCTGCGGTTCGCGTGGGAGCGCACGGACGGAATGTTCTTCGCCTCGGTGTCCGCGCTTCTCAACATCATCGCGCTGCTCGGTGTCGTCATCGCCATCCGCGGCTGCGATGTCTGCGTGGCGCGTTACCTCGGCAAGACGCTGTGACGACGCGCCCCGTCGTCGCCTGCAATCCCAAGAGCCGGCGCAAGGTGAAGAAGCGCCCGCTCGGCCTTCGCGCGCCGCCGCGATCGGCTTGTCGCTACGCGTCAATCTGGCAGTGCCAGTATTCATCACCGCGTCTCCGCCCCGCCGCGGCTTCGAACCCCGACGTCTGACCGGCAAGGCGCTTCCCAGGGAAGCGCGAAAAATCTGCTGCGCGAATTCAAACGCACTCTGCGTCCCCAGGGTCTATGGTTGAGCGCTACCAGGCTGATCGGGGAAAGTCATGAAGAAGGCGTTGCTGTTCGTATCGATGCTGGCCGCGGCCGCCGGCGCCGCCGAACCCCTGGCCACCGCACACGCGCCCGGCGACTGGCCTAACTACGGGCGCACGCCGGGCGGCGACCGGCATTCGCCGCTGCGGCAGATCGACCGCACGAACGTGGGCAGGCTCACGCTCGCCTGGGAATTCAGGACCGGGGAAGCCGACAGCAAGACGGGCAACCCGACGGCGCTCGAAGCGACGCCGCTGGTCATCGACGGCGTGATGTATCTCTCCACGCCGCTGGGCAAGGTGTTCGCGCTCGATCCGGTCACCGGCCGGCAGAAATGGGTGCGCGATGTCGGCGTGAAACGCGAACGGCATTTCGGCGACTGGGTGAGCCGCGGCGTGTCCTACTGGCGCGACCCGCTCGAGAAGAAGCCGCGGCCGTGCTCGCGGCGCATCTTCTTCGGCGTCGTGGATGCGCGCATGGTTTCGCTGGACGCGACGCTCGGCGAATACTGCCTGGGTTTCGGCGCCGGCGGCATCGTCGATCTCGTGCCGCTGCTGCGGAACAAACAATCCTACGGCGATGAGTACGAGCAGACATCACCGCCCGCGGTCATCGGCGATCTCATCGTCGTCGGCTCCGCCGTCGCGGACAACAACTCCACCGTGGGCGCGACCGGCGAAGTGCGCGCGTTCGATGCCCGCAGCGGCGCGCTGCGCTGGACCTGGAATCCCGTGCCGCAGGACCCGGACGATCCCGCGTACAAGACCTGGGCGGGCGAAGCGGCACACCGCACGGGCGGCGCCAACACCTGGTCGATCATCGCCGCCGATCCCGAGCGCGATCTCGTGTTCCTGCCTACATCCAGTCCCGCGGTCGATTACTACGGCGTCACGAGGCTCGGCGACAACCGTTACGCCAACTCCGTGGTGGCCTTACGCGCGTCGACGGGAAAAATGGTCTGGCACTTCCAGACCGTGCATCACGATCTGTGGGACTACGACAATGCCTCGCCGCCGGCGTTGATAACTCTGCCGGACGGCCGCGCCGCCGTGTTGCAGGGGACGAAAACCGCGCAGCTCTTCGTGCTGGACCGCGACACCGGCAAACCGCTGTTCCCCGTCGAGGAACGCCCCGTACCCAGGAGCGACATCCCCGGCGAGGTTACTTCGCCCACGCAGCCGCTGTCGTCGCTGAGTACCGGCTTCCGCGCGCTCACGGCGGACGACATCTGGGGCGCGACCCCGGAGGATCTCGCCGAGTGCCGCGCGCGTTACGCCACGTTGCGCAATGACGGTCCGTTCACTCCGCCGTCCGAGCGCGGCTCGCTGCAGGTGCCGGCCAACATCGGCGGCGCGCACTGGGGCGGCGTCGCCTACGACAGCGAACGCGGCATCGCCATCGTGCCTAACAATCGTCTCGCCGCCGTGGTCAAGCTGATCCCGCGCGCAACCTGGAAGGTGATGCGCGAAAAGCTGACCAGCGGCGAACGCGTCGGCAAGGAGTTCACCGACATGCAGGGCACACCCTATGTCATGCAGCGCGAGATCTGGCTGTCGAGCAGGCGCTCGCCGTGCACCGCGCCGCCTTTCGGCACGCTCACCGCCATCAGCCTCAAGACCGGCAAGACTCTCTGGGACGTGCCGCTCGGCACCAGCGAGGGACTCGACAAGATCGGCATCCCGCCGCTGCCCGCGGGCACCGGCATGGCCAATCTCGGTGGCGCCATCACCACGGCGGGCGGCGTCGTCTTCATCGGCGCAACCCTGGATGCCCATGTCCGCGCGTTTGATATCGATACCGGCAAAGAACTCTGGAAATACAAACTACCGGCGGGCGGCAAGGCGACCCCGATGACTTATCTCGGCGCCGATGGCCGGCAATATGTGGTGATCTCGGCGGGCGGCGACGGCAAGTCCTGGGGCAAGGCGGATTCCGTGATGGCATTTGCACTACCGAAGGCACCGTAGTTGGAGGATAGTCGGGACAACAGAGACGGGGGAGACGCGGGCATGACCCAGACGTTCGACATCCGCTTCGCCAGATCCGCAGGGCTCGCCGCCCTGCTGGAAGCCCCCGAGAATCGTTTTCGCTGGAAAGGCGGCGGCCTGTTGCGCATCGACGCGCAGAGCATCAGCTTCACGCTCAAGCGCGGCCTGCTGGCATTGTTCGCCGGCAACCGCACGCGGCGCATTCCCGCCGAGAAACTGAAAGCCGTGTATCGCGAAGGCGATGCGCTGCGCGTGGAATTCCAGACCGACGAAACCTCGCGCATGGTGCTGCCGTTCTGGGCCGGCGACCGCGATATCGCCGCGCAGATCGTGCGGCTGCTGCCCACGCGCGAGACGGTGGAGATCGAACACAGCACCGACGCGACGCAGTCGGGGAAGCCGCGTGCTGATTGGCGCGTTCTGTTGGTCGCAGGTGTCGCCGTTGCAGCAGTCCTGGCGGGAACCTGGGCGTTTTATCCGCGCACCGAGCCGCCGGTCGCCGCGTTGCCCATCCCGGGTGATCGCGCAACCCTGGTCGAACCGCCAGCGTCGCTGCCAATGCCCGACGCGTCGGCCTCGTTGGTCGGGGATCCCGCGCCGCCAGAAGCAATTGCCGCCGCGCCGGCTGCGCAGACTCCGCCAGCAACGCCGGTGGCGAGCAGTTCCGAATCCGCGGCGGTACCGGACTTCCTCGAGCCGCCGCCCGTCGTGCTCCCCGCGCCGGGCTTGCTGCCGCTGCCTCGCGACTACGTGCGTTCGGAAGACTTCGTCATTCCCATCGCTCGCGGCACCGCGGCTTTCGACACTGCGAAACGTGAGCTCGCCGCATTCGAGCTGGATGCGACCTCGCTCGAAGCCGCCTATCGCACCGCGCGCACGAATCTCAATGCGGGCGCGCTAACGCCCGAAGCCTTTGCCAGCCGGCTGGACGAGCTCGAGATGCGATGGTGGGACGTGACGTTCCGGCTCTTCGACAACGAATCACTGGCGGCGCCGGCGCTGATCGATCTGCGTGCCGCGATGCTGGCTTCCGCGCGCCTGTGGCGCGTCTTTCTGAGCGCCCATGCTGCGGGAATCCGCGATCGCGACCACGTGAAACTCGCGCGCTCCTTCGACGAACTGACGCGTGCCCAGGAAATGCAGTCGCGCGCGCGGCTGTTCCTGCGCTGATCAGGCCCCGCTGCCCGGCGCCGCGATCTTCTCGCGCATCAGCACCAGCTCTTCGGCCGCCGTGGGGTGCAGGGCGATGGTGCTGTCCCACTGCTTCTTGGTGAGCCCGGCTTTCACGGCGACCGCGGCGAGCTGGATCATCTCCGGCGCGTCCTCGCCCGCGATGTGCACGCCTAACAACTGGCCGGACTCGCCGTCCACCACGATTTTCATGAGCGTACGCTCCTGGTTTCCGGAGAGCATGTTGCGCATGGGGCGGAAGCTGGTGCGGTAGATGTCGACCGCGCCATGGCTGCGGCGCGCGTCGGTCTCCGTGAGGCCCACCGAGCCGATGGGCGGGCGGCCGAAGACGGCACTCGGCACCGAGCTATGGTCGATCGGCGTCGGCCGCCTGTTGTAGATGGAGTCGGCGAACGCGTGGCCGTCGCGGATCGCCACCGGCGTGAGATTCATGCGATTGGTCACATCGCCGATGGCGTAGATGGATTCGACGCAGGACTGCGAATACTCATCGACGATCACGGCACCGGCGTCGTCGAGTTTGACGCCCGCGCGCTCGAGCCCGAGGCCGGCGGTGGCCGGATCGCGCCCGATGGCGAACAACACGGCATCGGTTTCCACCTTCTCGCCCGTCGACAACGTGGCGCGAATCGCGTCGCCGGCCTTCTCGAGTTTCGTCAGTGTCGCTTTCAGCGTGAGCTGCGTGCCGCCGCGCTCTGTTTCTATGTGCATATGTGCGCGCAGGTCGTCGTCGAATCCGCGCAGCAGCCTGTCGCCGCGGTGCAGGATGCGCGTCTTCGCCCGAAGGCCATGAAAAATGTTCGCGAATTCGAGCGCGACGTAGCCGCCGCCGACGATGAGCACGCGCTCGGGGAATTTCTCGAGCAGGAACGCCTCGTTGGACGTGATGCCGAGCTCGAGCCCCGGCAGTCCTTCGGGTAGATAGGGGCGGCCGCCGGTCGCGATGAGGATCCGCTCCGCGCTGAATTCGCCGCCGGATTTCCCGAGTTTGACGGTATGCGCGTCGACGACCTCGGCCCGCTCCTCGAAAGCGGTGACGCCGGCCTTGGCCAGGTTGCTGGTGTAGATGCCCGAGAGGCGCGTGACTTCCTTCTGCACGTTGTCGCGCAGCGTCGGCCAGTCGAATGTCGCCGGGCCCGCGGTCCAGCCGTATCCCGGCGCGTCGGCAAACATCTGCGAGAACTCGGCGCCGTACACGAGAAACTTCTTGGGAACGCAGCCGCGGATCACGCAGGTGCCGCCGATGCGGTATTCCTCGGCTATCGCCACTTTCGCGCCGGACAGGGAGGCGATGCGCGCCGCGCGAACGCCGCCCGAACCCGCGCCGATCACGAACAGGTCGTAGTCGTATTTCATGGCAGGATACTAGCCGACGTGGGTGGTGGGCTCGACTCCGGGGTATCCCGGGGAGGGAAAGTAATAGTGAACACATTCAAGGCATACCGGATCCACGACAACGCGGGAAAGATCTCCGCGCGCTTCGAAGACCTCACGCTCGACGCGCTCACGCCGGGTGAGGTGGTGATCGAGGTCCAGTACTCCGACATCAACTACAAGGATGCGCTCGCCGCCACCGGTGCCGGCAGGATTCTGCGCCGCTATCCACTGGTCGGCGGCATCGATCTCGCGGGCCGCGTGAAAACCTCCGACGATGCTCGCTTTGCGCCCGGCGATGCCGTGCTGGTCACCGGCAGCGGCCTGTCGGAGAACGTCGATGGCGGGTACGCCGAATACGCGCGTGTCAAAGCCGATAGCGTCATCGCGATGCCGGCGGGCCTCGATGCATTCCGCGCGATGGCGCTGGGCACGGCGGGTTTCACGGCGGCGTTGTCCATCCACCGCATGGAGCGCAACGGCCAGGTTCCGTCGCGCGGGCCCATCGTCGTGACGGGCGCGACCGGCGGCGTGGGCAGCCTCGCCATCGACATGTTGTCGGTGCGCGGCTACGAAACCATCGCGGTCACGGGCAAACCCGAGTCCATCGACTACCTGAAGTCTCTCGGCGCCAGCCAGGTCGTGCTGCGCGGTGATTTCTCACTGGGCAGCAAGCCGCTCGAACCCACGCGTTACGCGGGCGCCATCGACAGTGTCGGCGGCGATGTGCTGGCCGGGCTCACGCGCCAGGTCGATTTCTGGGGGAACATCGCAAGCGTTGGTCTCGCGGGCGGTGCAACCCTGTCCACCACCGTTCTGCCATTCATCCTGCGCGGCGTGAATCTGCTCGGCATCAATTCTTCGGCCACGCCGCGCGCGGAACGGCTGGACGTGTGGCAGCGAATCGCCACCGACCTTGCGCCGCGCCATCTCGCGCGAATCGCGCAACGAACCATCGAGTTCGCGGAGTTGCCGGGAGCGTTCCAGGCCCACATCGACGGCAAAGTAACCGGCCGGACGGTAGTTAAGATCGGCGCGCAGCCGTAAACTTCCGCCATGAATAATCCCGCTCGCGCCCGGCTTTCCGCGGGCGCCAAGTTCCGTGCGGCCATCGAGGCCGAAAAACCCCTGCAGGTGGTCGGTGCCATCAACGCCTACGTGGCACGCATGGCCGAAGCCACGGGATTCAAGGCGCTCTATCTATCCGGCGGCGGTGTCGCGGCCAACTCGCTCGGCCTGCCCGACCTCGGCATCAGCACCATGGATGACGTGCTCATCGACATCCGGCGCATCACCGAGGCAAGTGCGCTGCCCTTGTTAGTCGACGCGGACACCGGCTGGGGCGGCGCGTTCAACATCGCGCGAACGGTGAAGTCCTTTACCAAAGCCGGCGCCGCCGGCATGCACATCGAAGACCAGGTGCAGTCCAAACGCTGTGGACATCGGCCCGGCAAGGAAGTGGTTTCCGCCCAGGAGATGGTCGATCGCGTCAAGGCGGCCGTGGACGCAAGAACGGACGAGAGTTTCGTGATCATGGCGCGCAGCGATGCGCTGGCCGCGGAGGGCCTCCCGCGCACCATCGAGCGGCTCGTGAAATGCGTGGACGCCGGCGCCGATGCCATCTTCCCCGAGGCCATCACCGATCTGCCGATGTATCGCCAGGTGCGCGACGCGGTCGGCGTGCCGGTGCTGGCCAACATCACCGAGTTCGGCAAGACACCTTTATATACGCGCGAGGAACTGGGCAGCGTCGGCGTCGACATCGTGCTGCACTGCTGTTCGGCCTATCGCGCCATGAACCTGGCCGCGCTCGAGGTATACCAGGCCATTCGCCGCGACGGCACGCAGAAGAATGTCGTGGGCCGCATGCAGACGCGCGACGACCTCTACAGGTTTCTCGACTATCACGCCTACGAACAGAAGCTGGATCAACTGTTCTTGTCTGAACGAAGTGGGTCCGAACGCAGCGGCGCGGACAAGGAGAACAAATGAGCACGCCTGCAGACACGCCCAAGCCAAAAAAGTCGGTGGCGCTCAGCGGCGTCGCCGCCGGCAATACCGCGCTGTGCAGCGTCGGCAGGACCGGCAACGACCTGCATTACCGCGGCTACGACATCCTCGAAGTCGCCGAGACCTGCGAGTTCGAGGAGATCGCCTATCTACTGATCCACGGCAAGCTCCCGAACGTTCACGAGCTCGCCACCTACAAGGCCAGGCTCAAGAGCCTGCGCGGCATCCCGGCGCCCGTGCGCGCCATCCTCGAGCAGTTGCCCCCGGGTTCGCATCCCATGGACGTCATGCGCACGGGCGCGTCGGCGCTGGGCTGCGTGCTGCCCGAGGCCAACGACCACAACCCCGCGGCTGCGCGCGAGATCGCCGATCACCTGGTGGCGAGCTTCGCGTCGATGCTCTGCTACTGGTACCACTTCTCGCACAGCAGCCGGCGCATCCACGTCGAAACCGATGACGATTCCGTGGGCGGCCACTTCCTGCACCTGCTGCATCGCCGGCCGCCATCGCCCGCGTGGGTGCGCGCCATGCACACGTCGCTCAACCTGTACGCCGAACACGAGTTCAATTCGTCCACGTTCACGGCGCGCGTGATTGCCGGCACCGGATCCGACATCTACTCCTGCATCACCGGCGCCATCGGCGCGCTGCGCGGTCCCAAACATGGCGGCGCCAACGAGGTCGCGCTGGAAATCCAGGAACGCTACGCGACGCCCGATGAAGCCGAGGCCGACATCCGCCGGCGCGTGGCTAACAAGGAAATCGTCATCGGCTTCGGACATCCGGTGTACACGGTGTCCGATCCGCGCAACGTGATCATCAAGCGCGTCGCCGGCCAGCTGGCGCGCGATGCGGGCGACATGAAGATGTACAACGTCGCCGAGCGCATCGAATCGCTCATGGGAGACATCAAGAAGATGTTTCCGAATCTCGACTGGTACAGCGCCGTGAGCTACCACCTCATGGGCGTGCCCACCGCCATGTTCACTCCGCTGTTCGTCATATCGCGCGTAACCGGGTGGAGCGCGCATGTCATCGAGCAGCGCGAGGACGGCAAGATCATCCGGCCCGCCGCCAACTACACAGGCCCCGAAAACCGAGACTTCGTGCCTTTGGCCCAACGTCCCTGAAAGAGTAAGATGCGCGCCTCATTTCGGGCCGTGAGGACGACCTCATCGCCTTTCCATTACGGGGACGACCCGCTCCAATCAACCGGGGGTCGTCATGAAATGGTTAATCCTTGTCGTCGCCGGACTGTTCGAAATCGGCTGGGCGGCGGGGCTCAAACACACGCACGGATTCTCGCGGCTGTGGCCGAGTGTCGGAACCGTCGCCGCGATGATCGTCAGCCTGGGGTTGCTAGGCATCGCGATGCGATCGTTTCCGGTGGGATTCGCGTACGCGGTCTGGGTGGGCGTGGGGGTCGTGGGCACCACGTTGCTCGGCATCCTGTTGTATGGCGAAAGCGCGAATGCCGTGAAGCTTGCCAGCGTCGCGCTGATCGTCGCGGGCGTGGTCGGGCTGAAACTGGCGGGCAACACATGATTACGAGAACGGAAATGGTGTCGTAGATGTCATCGCATGATTACAAATCCGCGCAGCGGCCGAATCCCGACGACCTGCTGGTCGCCATCGCCGACTACGCGAAGAACTACCAGGTCGACAGCGTGCAGGCGTACGAGACGGCGCGTTACTGCCTCATGGACACGCTGGCCTGCGGCTTCCAGGCGCTGAAGTATCCGGCGTGCACACGGTTGTTAGGCCCCGTGGTGCCGGGCGCCACCATGCCGGGGGGTTCGCGCGTGCCGGGCACGAGTTACGAGCTCGATCCGGTCATGGGCGCGTTCAGCATCGGCGCCATGGTGCGCTGGCTCGACTTCAACGACACCTGGCTGGCGGCGGAATGGGGCCATCCTTCCGACAATCTCGGCGCCATCCTCGCGGTGTCCGACTATCTATCGCGCCGCGCCATCCTGCTCGGCGAAAAACCGCTGACCGTGCGCGACGTATTGACGGCGATGATCAAGGCGCACGAGATCCAGGGCGTGCTGGCGCTGGAGAACAGCTTCAACCGCGTGGGCCTCGACCACGTGCTGCTGGTGCGCGTCGCATCGACGGCCGTGGCCACGGCCATGCTCGGCGGCTCGCTGGAGCAGATCGTGAATGCCCTGTCGAACGCCTGGCTCGACGGCGGCGCGTTGCGCACGTATCGCCACGCGCCCAACACGGGCTCGCGCAAGAGCTGGGCCGCCGGTGATGCCACCAGCCGCGCGGTGCGCCATGCGTTGTTCGCGCTCAAGAACGAGATGGGTTATCCATCGGCGCTGAGCGCGAAGACCTGGGGCTTCCAGGACGTGCTGTTCAAGGGAAAGACGCTGACGCTCGCGCAGCCCCTCGGCAGCTACGTCATGGAAAATGTGCTGTTCAAGATCAGCTTCCCGGCGGAGTTCCACGCGCAGACGGCGGTGGAATGCGCGATGGCGCTGCATCCGCAGGTGAAGGACAAGCTGGCGCTCGTCGAGCGCATCGTCATCGAAACTCAGGAGCCCGGTGTTCGCATCATCGACAAGACCGGGCCGCTGGCGAATCCGGCGGACCGCGATCACTGCATCCAGTACATGGTCGCGGTGCCGCTGATCTTCGGCCGGCTCACCGCGTCGGACTACGAGGACGCGATCGCCCACGATCCGCGCATCGACATGCTGCGCGCGAAGATGGAAGTGCGCGAGAACACCCACTTCACCAGGGAATATTACGAGCGCGACAAGCGCCACATCGGCAACGCGCTGCACGTTTTCTTCAGCGACGGCAGCCCGAAGATCGAGATGCGCGTCGACTTCCCCGTCGGGCATCGCAAGCGCCGCGCCGAAGGCATGCCGTTGCTGGTGCAGAAATTCGCGGCGTCGGTGGCCGCGCATTTCCCGGCCCGGCAATCCGAAGCCATCAAGGCCGTGTTCGCGCGCCACGACCTCGACTCGATGCCGGTCAACGAGTTCATGGCCGCCCTCGTGGCTAACTAGCCCGTGGCCGCACACAACCTGGAAGAAGAAAGCGGCTGGAAGGCGCAACTGGCCGCGGGTGCCGCCGAGCTCAAGTCGCCACTCGACGACGCACAGCTCGACAAGCTGTGGCGACTGGGGTTGCTGCTGCGTGAACGCAACGAGCTGGTGAACCTCACATCCATCGTCTCGCCCGAAGGCATCCTCACGCTTCACATGCTCGACAGCCTGTCGATCGTGCCGGACCTCATGGACGCGGCGACGATCCTCGATGTCGGCACGGGCGGCGGTTTTCCCGGCCTGCCGCTGGCGGTCGCGTGTCCGCAGCGGGAATTCATGCTCATCGACGGCACGCAGAAGAAGATCCGCTTCGTGAACGAGGCCATCGAAACGCTCGCCATCCCGAATGCCAGGGCGGTCGCGGTGCGTGCCGAGGACCTCGACGAACCCAGGTACGACGCCGTCATCGTGCGCGCCGTCGGCAGCCTCGTCGAGGTACTACATAACGCCGGCCACCTGGTCGCGCCCGAAGGTCGGCTCATCGCCATGAAAGGGCGGCATCCCGCCGAAGAGTTGCGCGCCGTGCCCCGGGGATGGCGTGCAAAAGTTTCCGTGCTGCGCGTCCCGGGTCTCGATGCCGAACGCCACGTTGTCGCTCTCACGCGTCAAAAACGCGCCGGATAAGTTGCGGATTCGCGGGGTAAGATGCCCTCCATGAAGCGGATCATCGCGGTGGCGAACCAGAAAGGCGGCGTCGGCAAGACGACCACCGCCGTGAACCTCGCGGCGTCGTTCGCCGCGACGCGCCGCCGCGTGTTGTTGATCGACATCGATCCGCAAGGCAACGCCACCATGGGCTGCGGCGTGGAAAAGTCGCAGATCACGCGCGGCACCGGCGACGTGTTGTTAGGCGAGGCCGACGCGGCTTCGACCATCATCGCGCTCGAGTCCATGCCCGGCATGTCGCTCATGCCCGCGAACCAGGACCTGGTCGCGGCGGAAGTCCAGTTGCTAACTACCCTGGCGGGGCGCGAGCTGCGTTTGCGCAATGCGTTGAAGCCCGTCTACGACCAGTACGAAGTCATCCTCATCGACTGCCCGCCGTCGCTCAACATGCTCACGCTGAACGCGCTGGTGGCGGCGCAGAGCGTGCTCATTCCCATGCAGTGCGAGTACTACGCGCTCGAGGGCCTGTCCGCGCTGGTCGGCACCATCGAGCAGATCAAGGGCGCGGTGAATCCGAACCTCGAGATCGAAGGCATCCTGCGCACCATGTTCGATCCGCGAAACAACCTCGCCAACGAAGTGTCCAGCCAGCTCATCGCGCATTTCGGCGACAAGGTGTTCCGCACCATCGTGCCGCGCAACGTGCGCCTGGCCGAGGCCCCGTCTTTCGGCAAGCCGGTCCTGCAGCACGACAAGGACTCGCGCGGCGCGCTGGCCTATCTGGCGCTGGCCGGCGAGATGCTCCGCAAGGAGGACGAAGCCGCCAACGACGCCGAGGTCGTGCCCCCGGCAGAGGCCGCCGCCGACGGCGAGCATCCCGTCAACTAGGGGTCCTCGGGGTCTGGCCGCGGGGTCTGGCTCCAATTTGCGTCCGCAAATTGGTGCCTGACCCCATTCCTTGACCTAACTACTGTGACACACGCCATCCGCCCCTTCCGCGAATCCGATTGGCCCACCCTCTGGCCCATGCTGCGCGCCACTTTCGCCGCGGGCGACACCTACACCTTTCCGCCCGACAGCCCGGAATCCGAAATCCACAGGATCTGGATAGAGGCGCCACGCGCCACCTTCGTGGCCTGCGATGCGGACGGCGCCGTTCTCGGCACCTATTTCATCAAGGCAAACCAGCCCGGGCTTGGCGACCATGTCTGCAACTGCGGCTACGTGGTGGCGCCGGCGTCCCAGGGACGCGGCATTGCCGCTGCCATGTGCGAGCACTCACAACGTGTCGCCGTCGAACTGGGCTTCCGCGCCATGCAGTTCAATTTCGTCGTCGCGAGCAACACCCGGGCAGTTCAGCTCTGGGAAAGGCTGGGTTTCGCCGTGGTCGGCAGGCTGCCGGGCGCGTTTCGCCACCAAAAGCTGGGTTTCGTGGACGCGCTGGTGATGTTCAAGACGCTGGTTCCCGCGGACGTCGTTTATGATCCGCCGTCATGAGCCAGAAGAAACCGGTGATGGGACGCGGACTCGAGGCCCTGCTCGGCCAGATGTCCAAGCGTCCGGAGCCAGCGCCTGCTGCTGGCGCGCCGCCGCCGCCGGCGGCCAGGCTGCCGGGTGACGAACTCGCCAATCTCCCGCTCGACCTGTTGCAGCGTGGCAAGTACCAGCCCCGTGTCGACATGCGCCAGGAATCGCTTGAAGAACTGGCGGCTTCCATCAAGTCGCAGGGAATCATCCAGCCCATCGTCGTGCGCGCCGTCGACGGCGCCGCGCCGGGCGCATCTCAGCGCTACGAAATCATCGCCGGTGAACGCCGCTGGCGCGCGGCGCAGATCGCCGGCCTCGCCACCATTCCGGCCGTCATCCGCACAGTCCCCGACGAAGCCGCCATCGCCATGGCGCTCATCGAGAACATCCAGCGCGAAAACCTGAATCCGCTCGAAGAAGCGCGCGCGCTCGAACGGCTCATCAGTGAATTCGGCATCACTCATCAACAGGCTGCCGATGCGGTGGGCCGGTCGCGCGCCGCGGTGTCCAACCTGCTGCGCCTTCTCGAGCTGGCCCCCGAAATCAGCGCGTTCGTCGAGCGGCGCGAGCTCGAGATGGGCCATGCGCGCGCTTTGCTCGCGCTCACGCAACGCCGCCAGCAGGTGGAAGTGGGCACGCTGGTCGCCAAGCGCGGATTGTCGGTGCGCGATACCGAAGGCATGGTGCGCGGCATACTCGCGCGCGCTTCGGGCGGCGGCGCGCCCAGGGACAGCAAGGCGCTCGACCCGAACGTGCAGCGCTTGCAGGACGAACTGACGGAAAAACTCGGCGCGACCGTGCAGATCCAGCACACCGGTTCCGGCAAGGGCAAAGTCGTCGTCAGCTATCACTCATTAGATGAGCTCGACGGCATCCTGGCGCATATCCGCTAGCGCGTTCGCCGCGGTGTTGCTGGCCGCCGGTTGCGCCAGCGATCCGGGCCAGGTCGAGGTCGCCGCTCGCGATCCGACGCTGCTTCACTCCGACGATTTTCGCGATGGACTCGGCCAGTGGCACATCGAGGCCGAGAAGCCGGGTGTCATTGCCGCTTCGGCCGGCGTGCTCGACATCGATGTGCCTGCCGGCGCGACGCTGTGGTTCAAACCGAAACTCGAGGGGCCCATCGCCATCGAGTTCGATGCAACCGCCGTGGCGGCGAGTGGCGCCAATGACCAGGTCAGCGACCTCAATGTTTTCTGGATGGCGCGCAACGTCGACGGGAGCGAGCCGGTTTACGCGCTGGTGCGCAGCGGCAAGTTCGAGGAATACCACGCATTGCTCACGTATTACGTGGGGCTCGGCGGCAACCGGAACACGACCACGCGTTTCCGCCGCTACATCGGCGATCCGGTGCTGCGACCGCTGCGTCCGGGATACGACCTGGCCGGCGACGCGTACATGCTCGTGCCCAACAAACGTCAGACCATCCGGCTCGTCGCCAACGGCAGGGTCATCGAATACTGGCGCGATGGAACGAGGATCTTTCACCTCGAGGATCCCGATCCTTACGAGAAAGGCTGGTTCGCATTCAGGACGACGTACAGCCATCTGCGCATCGAGCGGTTCCGCGTCCGCCGCGTCACGCCATAGACATAAAACCCCAGGAAAAAGCAGGCTTTTCTGTTGAAGGCCCGAGGGTCGGCGTATATAATGCGCGCCCCTGGCCTAAGGCACACGTAAGTCGTTGCCAAGCCAAACAATTTTCGAACATCGCTGAATCAGCCTGCGTCCTTCGTGGGCCCGTTGTTGTGTTCGTGGATTGTCCGACTTGCAGTAGGAGTGTCGTGGTCACCCTTGAGTTGCCCCAAGCGAGGCGACTGGCCGGAAGCGTAGTGCTCGGCCAGGTCGTCGTTACCGTTGTGGCCGCGGCAATTTGCTTCGCGGTGTGGGGCCGTACCGCCGGTTTGAGCGCGCTCGTGGGCGGTGGCATTTCCTGTGTCGCCAGCGCGGTGCTCGCGCTCATCGGCTTTGCCGCGCCGGCCGGGGCCGCCGCGCAGCGGGTGGCGCGCGCGTTCTACGTGGGTGAAGCCGCAAAACTCGGCGTCACGGTCGCGCTGTTCGTGCTGGTTTTCGTGACGATGAAGGTTTCGTTCGCCGCATTGTTCGGCGCCTACATCGCCACGTTGTTTGTCTATTGGATCGCTCTCGCGAATGCGCTGCCGCCTCTGGCAGGCACCGCGAGCGCGGCAAAGCGCTAGGAAACTTCAGATAGATGTCAGCAGCTACCGAAACCGCGGGTCACGAGCAGACGTCGAACGAATACATCGTTCACCACCTGACCAATCTGCAGGTCGGCGAAGGTTTCTGGACCTTCAACCTCGACAGCATCTTCTTCTCCGTGCTGCTGGCGGTGGTCTTCGTCGGCTTCTTCCTCTGGGTCGCGCGCAGGGCCACCGCGGGCGTGCCCGGCAAGGCGCAGCTCTTCGTCGAAGTGCTGGTCGATTTCGTCGACACGCAGGTGCGCGACACCTTCCACGGCAACAGCAAGCTCATCGCGCCGCTCGCGCTCACCATCTTCTGCTGGGTGCTGCTGTTCAATTTCATGGACCTGGTGCCCGTCGACCTGCTCCCGGAAGCGGGCAAGCTGGCCGGCATCCACTACCTCAAGGTCGTGCCCAGCACCGATCTCAACATCACGCTCGGCATGTCCATCACCGTATTCCTGCTGGTGATGTTCTACAGCGTGAAGATCAAGGGCGCGGGCGGGTTCGCCAAGGAACTGCTGACGCATCCGTTCGGCCCCTACATGTTCCCGTTCAACCTGTTGTTGAACGTCATCGAACACCTGGCGCGTCCCGTGTCGCTCGGCCTGCGTCTGTTCGGCAACCTGTACGCCGGCGAGATGATCTTCCTGCTGCTCGCCGTGCTCGGCGGCAGTTTTGCGATCAACACTTTCGGCGGCATCGGCGGCGCCATCGGCCAGCTGATCATGGGAACCGCGTGGGGCCTGTTCCACATCCTGGTCATCCCGCTGCAGGCATTCATCTTCATGGTTCTGACCATCGTGTACCTCGCGCAGGCACACGAGACTCATCACTGATCTTTTTCGTTAACAAGTTTCTGTTGGAGGAAAAATGGAACACGTTGCTCAATACGCTCAGATTCAAGGTTTCACCGCTCTCGCCGTCGGCATCATCTTCGGCATGGGCGCGCTCGGTACCGCCATCGGCTTCGGCCTGCTCGGCGGCAAGTTCCTGGAAGGCGCCGCGCGCCAGCCGGAACTGACCCCGGCGCTGCAGGTGAAGATGTTCATCGTCGCCGGCCTGCTCGACGCGGTCGCGATGATCGGCATCGGCTTCGCGCTGTTCTTCACGTTCGCGAATCCGTTCCTGGGCCCGCTCGCCCCGGCTGCCCAGTAAGCATCGGTCGGAACCAATAGTCAGTCCGCCGAGGAGACGATTGTGAATATCACAGTAACTCTCATCGTCCAGATGCTGGTGTTCGCCATCGTCATCTGGGTCGTGATGAAGTTCATCTGGCCGATCATTCTCGGCGCCATGAACGAGCGCGAGAAGAAGATCGCCGCCGGTCTTTCGGCCGCGGAGCAGGGACAGAAAGACCTCTCCGAAGCCAAGAGCCGCGCCGACGAAGTGCTCAAGGAAGCCCGTACCCGTGCCCTGACCATCGAGTCGCAGGCACAGACGCGCGCGAACCTGATCCTCGAAGAAGCGCGCAAGGCCGCGGCCCTCGAGGGTGAAAAGGCCCTCGCGGCTGCCCAGTCCCAGATCGCTCTCGAGAGCAACAGGGCGCGCGACCAGCTGCGCGGGCAGGTCGTGAGCCTCGCCGTAGCCGGCGCCCGGCGCGTGCTCGAGAAAGAAATCGATCAGAAGACGCACGGCGAGCTGCTCGACCAGCTCGCGGCGAAGCTCTGAACGGCGGCACCGCATGGCTGAACGCATCACCACCGCACGTCCGTACGCGAAGGCCATCTTCGCGCTGGCGCGCAAGGGCAACAGGCTGGCGGAAACGTCGGCAGGTCTCATACGCGCGGCTGAAACCGTGGCCGATCCGCGCGTGCGCGCCTTGTTGGGCAGCCCGCAGGTGACCGCGGCGCAGCTCGCCGAGCTGGTCACCGGCGTCGCCGGAGCCGCGCTCGACGAGAACAGCCGCAACTTCATCGCGCTGCTGGCGCAAAACCGCCGTCTCGGATTCCTCCCCGAGATCGCGGCGTTGTTCGAGCAGATGAAGGCCGAGGTGGAGAACGCGGTGGACGTGGAAGTGACGTCGGCGTCGAAGCTCACGTCCGACCAGGAGAGCCGCTACGCGGCCGCGTTGCAGAAGAAGCTCGGGCGCCAGGTGCGCCTGCATACCAGGGTCGACGGCAGCCTCATTGGCGGCGCCGTCCTCAAGGCCGGCGATCTGGTGATCGACGGCTCCATCAAGGGCCGGCTCGAACGCCTGGCCGTTGAAATGACCGCTTAAAGAAATTTTCGAGGATTCAGAACATGTCCGTAAAAGCATCCGAGATCAGTGACCTCATCAAGTCACGCATCGAGAACTTCAAGTCCGCGAGTGAAGCGCGCAACGTCGGCACCGTCGTCACGGTGACGGACGGCATCTGCCGCATCCACGGGCTCGCGGACGTTCGCTACGGCGAAATGATCGAGTTCCCGGGCAACCTCTTCGGCCTCGCGCTGAACCTGGAGCAGGACTCGGTGGGCGCCGTGGTGCTCGGCGACTACAAGAGCATCCGCGAAGGCGACACCGTGAAGACCACGGGCCGCATCCTCGAAGTGCCGGTGGGCCGCGAGTTGTTAGGCCGCGTGGTCGACGCGCTGGGCCAGCCGCTCGACGGCAAGGGCCCGCTAAAGACCAAGGAAAGCGCCCCCATCGAGCGCGTGGCGCCGGGCGTCATCTACCGCAAGTCGGTGAGCCAGCCGGTGCAGACCGGTTACAAGGCCGTCGACTCCATGGTGCCGATCGGCCGCGGCCAGCGCGAACTCATCATCGGCGACCGCCAGACCGGCAAGACCGCGATGGCCGTCGACACCATCATCAACCAGAAGTCTTCCGGCATTAAGTGCGTATACGTCGCCATCGGCCAGAAGCAGTCGACCATCGCCAACGTGGTGCGCAAGCTCGAAGAGCACGGCGCCATGGGCCACACCATCATCGTCGCAGCGTCGGCCTCGACGCCCGCCGCCATGCAGTACATCAGCGCGTACTCGGGCTGCACCATGGGCGAATACTTCATGGACCGTGGTGAAGACGCCTTGATCATCTACGACGATCTGTCGAAGCAGGCCGTGGCCTATCGCCAGATCTCGCTGCTGCTGCGCCGTCCCCCGGGCCGCGAAGCGTATCCCGGCGACGTGTTCTACCTGCACAGCCGCCTGCTCGAGCGCTCCGCGCGCGTGAACGAACAGTACGTCGAAGAGTTCACCAAGGGCGCCGTGAAGGGCAAGACAGGTTCGCTCACGGGCCTGCCCATCATCGAGACCCAGGCCGGCGACGTGACCGCGTTCGTGCCCACGAACGTCATCTCCATCACCGACGGCCAGATCTTCCTCGAGACCGACCTGTTCAACGCCGGCATCCGCCCGGCCATGAACGCCGGCATCTCGGTGTCGCGCGTCGGTGGCGCCGCGCAGACCGACATCATCAAGCGCCTGGGCGGCGGCATCCGCCTGGCCCTCGCGCAGTACCGCGAGCTCGCGGCGTTCTCGCAGTTCGCGTCCGACCTCGACGAGGCGACCCGCCGCCAGCTCGAGCGCGGCGTGCGCGTGACCGAGCTCATGAAGCAGAAGCAATACGCGCCGCTGTCGGTGGCCGAGATGGCGCTGTCCATCTACGCGGTGAACAACGGCTATTTCGACAAGGTCGACCGCAAGAAGGTCGTCGACGCGGAAGCCGCGCTGCAGAACTTCGCGCGCAGCTCGCACAAGGCGACGCTCGATGCCGTGAATGCCGAGCCGGTGCTCAAGAAGCACGAAGCGGCGATCAAGGGCATCTGCGAAGAGTTCGCCAAGAACGGCGTGTTCTGAGGAACGGCTAGCTAGTCATGCCTGGAACAAAAGAAATCCGCGTCAAGATCGCCAGCGTCAAGAGCACGCAGAAGATCACGAAGGCGATGCAGATGGTGGCGACGAGCAAGATGCGTCGCGCGCAGGAGCGCATGCGCCTGGCGCGGCCCTATGCCACGAAGATCCGCTCGGTCATCGGCAACCTGACCCAGGCCAATCCCGACTACCACCACCCGTTCCTGCAGGAACGGCAAGAGGTGAAGAACGTCGGCGTCATCGTCATCTCGTCGGACCGCGGCCTGTGCGGTTCGCTCAACATCAACATCTTCAAGCAGGCGCTGACCGCGATCCGCGACTGGCAGGCCAGGGGCGCGAACATCTCCATGTGCGTCATCGGCGGCAAGGCCACGGCATTCTTCCGCCGGCTGCCCAACCCGATCCTCGCGAACACGCAGGGCCTCGGCGACTTCCCGCACATCAAGGACCTCATCGGCACGGTGAAGGTCATGCTGGACGCCTACAAGGAAGGCAAGATCGACCGCGTCCTGCTGGTGCACACCACCTTCGTCAACACCATGACGCAGAAGCCGGTCGCCATCCAGCTGCTGCCCGTCGAGCCCATCGACGGCGCCGAGCTGCAGGAACACTGGGATTACATCTACGAACCGTCGGCCGACGAGATCCTCGAAGGCCTGCTCATGCGCTACATCGAAGCGCAGGTGTACCGCGCGGTCGTGGAAAACGTGGCCAGCGAAATGGCCGCGCGCATGGTGGCGATGAAAGCGGCCACCGACAACGCCGGCAAGCTCATCGGCGAGCTCCAGCTCATTTACAACAAGGCCCGCCAGGCTGCGATCACCAAGGAATTGGCAGAGATCGTCGGCGGCGCGGCTGCCGTCTGATACAGACGACAAGCACGAATTAGTTAGAGGTTAGCGAACATGGCCACAGGCAAGATTACCCAGATCATCGGCGCCGTCATCGACGTGGAATTCCCGCGCGAGTCGATCCCGAAAATCTACGAAGCGCTCAAGCTCAAGGACGTGGATCTCACGCTCGAAGTGCAGCAGCAGCTCGGCGACGGTGTCGTGCGCACGATCGCGATGGGCAGCTCCGGCGGCCTGAAGCGCGGTCTCGCGGTGGAGAGCACCGGCGCCGCCATCTCCGTACCGGTGGGCCAGGCCACGCTCGGCCGCATCATGGACGTGCTCGGCACGCCGCAGGACAACCGTGGCCCGGTCGCCGCGAAAGAGACGCTGCCGATTCACCGTCCGGCCCCGAGCTACGACGAACAGTCCGGCGGCCAGGACCTGCTGGTCACCGGCATCAAGGTGGTGGACCTGCTGGTGCCGTTCGCCAAGGGCGGCAAGATCGGACTGTTCGGTGGCGCCGGCGTGGGCAAGACCGTGACCATGCTGGAGTTCATCAACAACATCGCCAAGCAGTACTCGGGTCTGTCGGTGTTCGCCGGCGTCGGCGAGCGTACCCGCGAAGGCAACGACTTCTACCACGAGATGGCGGAGTCGGGCGTCATCGACCTCGAGAAGCTCGAGAACTCGAAAGTGGCGATGGTGTACGGCCAGATGAACGAGCCGCCGGGCAACCGCCTGCGCGTCGCGCTCACCGGCCTCACGATGGCCGAATATTTCCGTGACGAGAAGCAGGCGAACGGCAAGGGCCGCGACGTGCTGTTCTTCGTCGACAACATCTACCGCTACACGCTGGCCGGCACCGAAGTGTCGGCGCTGCTCGGCCGCATGCCGTCGGCGGTGGGTTACCAGCCCACGCTCGCCGAAGAAATGGGCGTGCTGCAGGAGCGCATCACGTCCACCAAGACCGGCTCGATCACCTCGATCCAGGCCGTGTACGTGCCCGCGGACGACCTGACCGACCCGTCACCCGCCACCACGTTCGCCCACCTCGACGCCACCATCGTGTTGTCGCGCCAGGTCGCGGCGCTCGGCATCTACCCGGCGGTCGATCCGCTCGACTCCACCAGCCGCCAGCTCGATCCGCTGGTCGTCGGTGACGAGCACTACAACACCGCGCGCGGCGTTCAGGCCGTGCTGCAGCGTTACAAGGAACTGCAGGACATCATCGCGATCCTCGGCATGGACGAGCTCTCCGAAGAAGACAAGCAGACCGTGTTCCGCGCGCGCAAGGTGCGCAACTTCCTGTCGCAGCCGTTCAACGTCGCCAAGATCTTCACGGGCCAGGACGGCAAGATCGTCCCGCTGGCCGACACCATCCGCGGCTTCAAGGGCATCCTCGCCGGCGAATACGACCACCTGCCCGAGCAGGCGTTCTACATGGTGGGCGCCATCGAGGAAGCGATCGAGAAGGCGAAGACGCTGAACTAAGGTAGATAGACATGGCCAACGCAAACACTATTCACGTCGACATCGTCAGCGCCGAGGGGGAAATCTTCTCGGGCGCGGCGTCCATGGTGTTTGCGCCGGGTTCGCAGGGTGAGCTGGGCATCGCGCCACGCCATGCGCCGCTGCTCACCATGCTGAAGGCCGGTGAAGTGCGCGTGCAGACGCCGGACGGCGCCGAGCAGCACTTTTTCGTGGGTGGCGGTGCGCTGGAAGTCCAGCCGAACAAGATCACCGTGCTGGCGGATACCGCGCTGCGCGCCAAGGACCTCGACGAAGCCGCGGCATTGAGCGCGAGGCAGCGTGCCGAAGAAGCCCTGCGCGGCGCCACCGACAAGCTCGAACAGGCCGAAGCGATCCGCGAGCTCTCGCGCATGAACGAGCAGCTCAAGATGATCCAGAAGCTGCGCAAGGGCAAGTAGCCCCGCAGCCCGAAACGCGGGTGTTCCCCT
Source organism: Steroidobacteraceae bacterium (assembly GCA_035765415.1). GTDB lineage: Bacteria > Pseudomonadota > Gammaproteobacteria > Steroidobacterales > Steroidobacteraceae > CADEED01. The sequence continues at coordinate 43,805 of DASTXR010000132.1, forward strand.
GATGCCGCCCGGCCCGGGCGTGGCGTTAGAGTCCCGACGACCGCATGAGCACGCTCAAGAATTTCGAACAGGCAGGCCGTCGCGGTTTCTATCGACCCGTGGGCGTGATGACGTTCGACCAGGCCGTGGAAATCGTCGGCGAGGGAATGCGGCATGCACGTTCGCTCGAGCTCGTGGACCTGCTGGTGAACACCGGCGGCCTCACCGGGTTTCCACCGCCGGATGTCTTCGCCCGCTATTCGCTCGCCCTCAAGTGGGCCCAGAGTGCCGGCGCGTCGCTGCGCGTGGCGCTGGTGGCCCGCGCGGAACTCATCGACCCGGAGAAGATCGGCTTGCTCATGGCCCAGAATCGCGGCGTCGCCGGCGATGTCTTCACCAGCGAGGCAGCGGCGGTCGCCTGGCTCGATGCGCGCGTCGGCGTGGCTGCGACTAAACCCTAAGTCCGCGACGTAGTGCGACGATAAGTACTTTCCCCGGAAGCGCCCGCGCGCGCCGGACCCGGCGTACATTAGTTAGCCGGGCATCGGGGAAAGATCATGGAAGCAATCAACCAGCTCGAACGAAGCTACTTCCTGCTGAAGTCCGGCGGCGGCGACTACCGCGAATGCATCGAGTGGGCACTCGACCGGCTGCGCCGCGACGAGGAAGACGATGACACCGACATCGCGCTGCTGGCCGCATCCCACACGCCCGTGGAAGCGCTGACCATCGCCGAGGTGGTCATCGAGCGATACAGCGGTTACCAGGCGCTGGATGCGCAGCTCGCCGCGGGAAAATACCTCGTGGCGCTCAGGCACGACTATCTTCGCGGCATCGAGACTGTTCAAACGCTCGAACCCAAGCTGCGCGCCCTCTGCGAACGGTTGCGCTTCCCGGCCTGGCTGCGGGTCCTGTGCCGCAACTGCCGGTACGCCAACGAAGCGAGTGACCATCGCGATCTGTTCGACAAGGAATTCGCCTACCTCGCGCGCCTCTGGGCGGTGGCCACGAGCCGCCTGCAGTTCGAATCGCGATACAAGGGGGTCATCTCCTCGCGCCACGACCTGTAGCGGTCGTTCGTTGCGCCGCCGCGCGCGACGCGCGAGCATGCGGCCATGGCGCCCCCTGGCGAAACAATTCCCGCTGGACCGTTCTCCGACTGGCTGCGCTCCATGCGTGCGGCGCTCGCGGGCAGCACCGGCATGGACGTGGCTTGCGGCAACTGCCGCGGCTGCTGCACCTCGTCCTACTTCATCAAGGTGCGCGCGCATGAAAAGGCCGCGCTCGAGCAGATAGGCGCCGACAACCTGCGGCCCGCGCCCGGTGACGGCGACGGCAGCATGCTCATGGGCTACGACACGCGCGGCCATTGCCTCATGTTCGCGAACGGCGTCTGTTCCATCTACTCGCATCGGCCCGAAACCTGTCGCACCTACGACTGCCGGGTATTCACCGCCGCCGGCATGAACGCCGGGCCGGACAAGAGCGAGATCAACGACCGCATCGCGAGCTGGCGCTTCGAGTATCCCAGCGCACGCGACCTCGACGAACATCGCGCCGTCACCGCGGCGGCGAACTACATCCGGCAGCACGTGATCCGCTTTCCCGGCGGCCGCGTACCTTCGCGCCCCAGCGAAGTCGCGGTGCTGGCCGTGAAGACCTACGAAGTGTTTCTCGACCCCCCGCCGTCGGACGCGGAAATCGCAGCCGCCATCATCGCCACCAGCCGCGATTTCGACCGGCAAGCCCATCGACAGGAGAAAGCCGAATGTATGGATTGATAGGCAAGATGACCGCGGTACCCGGAAAGCGCGACGAGCTGCTCTGGATCCTGCTCGGCGGCGTGGCAGAAATGCCTGGCTGCCTGAGTTACGTGGTGGCGCGCGATCCGGCCGATGCCGATGCAATCTGGATTACCGAAGTGTGGGATAGCGAAGCGAGCCACAAGGCATCGCTGTCGCTGTCGGCGGTGCAGACTTCGATCAGGAGCGCGATGCCGCTGATCGCGAAATTCAACGAACACATCAGGACCGAGCCCGTGGGTGGCCACGGCATCAAGCGTTAGCAACACCCATGCCTCGCTACGTCGCGCTGTTCCGCGGCATCAACGTCGGCAAGGCCAAGCGCATCGCCATGGGCGATCTGCGTGTGTTGCTCGCCAGGCTGGGATACACCGACGTGCAGACGCTGCTCAACAGCGGCAACGCCGTGTTCACGGGTGCGGCGGAGCCCGCCGGCAAGCACTCGGACCGCATACGTCAGGCGGTGCTCAGGAAAATGGGCGTCGATGCGCTGGTCATCGTGAAGTCCGCGAGCGACGTGGCGGCAATCGTCAAAGGCAACGAACTCGGCGGCATCGCCCACGATCCATCGCGTCTGCTCGTCGCCATGACCAGCGATGGCAAGGCGCTCACCGCCGTCAGGGCGCTGGCCAGCGCCGATTGGGGCAACGAGAAGATTCATGTCGGCAAACACGCGGCGTACCTGTGGTGCGCCGATGGCATTCTCGAAAGCAAGGCGATCGAGGCGTTGCTGAAGGGTCTCAAGGGCACCGGCACCACGCGCAACTGGGCCACGCTCAACAAGATTCACGCGCTCATGAGCAAGAGCGGGGGATGAAGGCGCGCGCCGTGCGGGGGCCCTGCCGGGTGCCGGCGCGCACCGGTTCCGGGCGGGCGCAGGGCACTCGCGTGCTCTAGCAAGGTGGGCGACGGGCGGTAGATAGCGGCGGACGGCCGGCCAGAACCCGACGAGCGGCCTTTATCGCCCGACAATCGACATGCCACTGCAAAGATTCCGCGGGTATATTTCCGTCCCATGAGCCCCGGAAACGACAACCAGGTCGATTGGACTGCTGCCGCAACCCCGGCGGGCGAGGGTGTTCTGCCCAGCCTGTCGCGCAAGGCAAAGCCGCGGGAAGTGCCCCAGACCAGGCGCCATGTCATGGACACGCTGCTGGGCGAGAACAATCTCTCGGCTTTCGATACCGGCGGCAACGATCCTTACAACGCCACCGGCAGGCAGTTCCGCCGCTGATTTCGCGTTGTTCATTGTTGGTGAGGCCGCTTAAACTCGCAGCCTCATGAAACTCGCCGTTGTGATTCTCGCTGCCGGTCAGGGCAAGCGAATGAAGTCCGATCTTCCCAAGGTTCTGCAACCGCTCGCCGGCGTTCCGCTGCTCGGCCATGTGGTTAGCCGCGCCCGCGCGCTGAATCCCTCGTCCATGCACGTGGTGTATGGCCACGGAGGTGACGCCGTCCGCGAATCGCTGGCGAAGGAGAACCTCCAGTGGGCACTGCAGGCCGAACAGCTCGGCACCGGCCACGCGGTGGCGCAAGCCATGCCCAATGTCGCCGACGATGAACTGGTGCTGGTGCTATACGGCGACGTGCCGCTGATCCGCGCCGACACCCTGCGTCAGCTCATCGACGCCGCGGGGGCGAAGGCCATGAGCCTGCTCACCGTGATGCTCGAGAATCCCGCGGGTTATGGCCGCATCGTCCGCAAACGCGGCGCCATCCAGAAAATCGTCGAGCAGAAGGACGCCAGCAAGGCGCAACTCAGGATCCGCGAAGGCAACAGCGGCATCATGGCCGTGCCGGCCAAACTACTTCGCCGGTGGCTCGGCAAGCTCGGCAACTCCAACGCGCAGGGCGAGTACTACCTCACCGACGTCATCGCCATGGCGGTGAAAGACAAGGTGAAGGTGACGCCGCTCATCGCGCCCACCGTGGCCGAGGTGCTCGGCGTCAACGACAAGGCGCAGCTCGCGGAGCTCGAAGCGCTCTATCGCGCCGAGCGCGCGAAGGAACTCATGATCGCCGGCGCCACGCTCGCGGATCCCGCCCGCATCGATATCCGTGGCGAGGTCAGCCTGGGCCGCGATGTCTTCATCGACGCGAACGTGCTGCTCGAAGGCAAGGTCTCGCTCGGCGACCGCGTGCGCATCGGGCCGAATACGGTGCTGCGCGATGTGTCCATCGGCGCCGACACGGTGATTCATCCGAATTCCGTGCTCGAGCAGAGCGAGCTCGGCACCGGGTGCATCATCGGCCCCTACGCGCGTGTGCGGCCGGGCTCGAAACTGGGGCGGAACGTGCACGTCGGCAACTTCGTCGAGCTCAAGAAAACCGTCATCGCCGACGGCAGCAAGGCCAATCACCTCACCTACCTGGGTGATGCGGTCATCGGCAAAGGCGTGAACATCGGCGCGGGCACCATCACCTGCAACTACGATGGCGTGAACAAGTCCACCACCACCATCGAAGACGGCGCGTTCATCGGTTCCGGCAACATGCTGGTGGCGCCGGTGCGCATCGGCAAGGACGCCACCACGGGCGCGGGCAGCACCATCACCAAGGACGCGCCCGACGGGCGGCTCACGCTCGCGCGTGGCAAGCAGATGACTCTCGAGAGCTGGAAGCGCCCGCAAAAAAAGCCGAAGTAAACGCATGGGGCTGGTGCGAATATTCGACCCGCGGACCGCATCCGAAGCGGCCGTGGTGGTCGCGATGTTGCGGGCCCACGAGATCCCTGCCTATCTACACAACGGCTACCTGGCCGGCGTGCTGCCGGGCGTCATGATCGATGCGTACAACAGCCAGAGCGTCATGGTGCCGGAGGAATGCGCCGCGGATGCGCTCGAGCTGGTGGTGAACTTTCGCACCGCTCCATCACCCGCGGGCCACACCTCGGTGGTGCGAAACGCGCTCGAAATGCTGCTGTTCGGCTGGTTCGTGCCTTCGCACCACCGGCCTCACCGAAACGGGAAAAGGCTCGCGCGGTTCGTGGCATTACACGAGCTCGGCGAGTCGGAATGCGCGTCGTTTCCCGCGCCCACCTTCGCCGTGATGATTGCCCGAAGCCCGCAAGGCGTGGTGCTGGTTTACAACCTCTATAGAAAGGTGTGGGAGTTGCCGGGCGGGCTCATCGATTCCGGCGAGTCGGCACGCGAAGCGGCCGTGCGCGAGCTCGCCGAGGAGGCGGGTTGCACCGCCCGCAACATCGCCTGGCTGGGCCTCGTGGAAGTCGCCGACGCAACGGGGCATGTGGGTGCGGTGTTCGCCTGCGAGGTCGACATGCCGCCCGAGGATTTCAGCAACGAGGAGATCGGCGCCGTCCGCGTGGTGCGGTCCGACAGCCGCCCGCGGCCGATGGGTGAAAGCGACGCGGCGCTGCTGAACAGATTTGGCTGAGGGCTGGCACAATGCCGCTCATGAAACGCATTCTTCTCGCGGCATGCGCGGCGATCGCAGCCACCGCCACGGCGGCCTCGAGCTGGTGCCTGGGGCTGAGTGGCCTCGGGCCCATCCGGGCAGGCATGTCCGTGGAGCAGGTGATGCGGCTCGCGGATTTTTCCGGCATGGAGCGCAAGAGCGCCGCCGGCGAATGCTGGTACCTGAATTATCGCGGCGGTAGTTCGGCCTTCGATCTCATGATCATCGGCGGCGTGGTCGCGCGCCTGGAGCTGAAGGGCGACAGCCGGCTGCACACGCTCGGCGGCGCGCGCATCGGCACCAGCGAAGACGAGCTGAAGACCCTCTACGGCACGCGGCTCGACGTTCAGCCGCACAAGTACGACACGAATGGGCACACCATCACGCTGAAGTCTTCCGGCGGCGACTACGGCCTGCGTTTCGAGACGTCGGGTGGCAAGGTCACGGCGATCCAGGCGGGCCCGTGGGAGCATCTCCACTACGTGGAAGGTTGTGGTTAACAACCTCTTCAGCGGCAACGGCGTTGCCTGAAACCGCGCTCATCTGTCGGGTGCCGGAAGCGGAGCGTTACATCGCGCATCTTCGCCAGCGGTTCGATCCGTCCGCGCGGCGCAACGTGCCCGCGCACGTCACGATTCTCTACCCCTTCATGGCGCCGCCGCTCGTCGATGACGACGTGCTGGCCACGCTCGCAGCCATCGCGCGCTCCGTGCCGTGTTTCAGTTATCGCCTCGCGAAGACCGAGCGCTTTCCCGTGGCGCTGTACCTGGCGCCCGATCCCGGTGAACCATTCTCCGCGCTCACCGACGGCGTCTTCCGCGCGTTTCCCGACTACCCGCCGTTCGACGGCAAGTTCGATTCCGTGGTGCCGCATGTCACGGTGGCTCACGGCGATGAGCCGCTGCTGTGCGAAATCGAAGTGGAACTGCGCATTGCACTGCCGGGAGCCGGAGTTCAGGCGAGCTGCTCCGAGCTGGTGCTCATCGAAAACTCGAGCGGACGGTGGGAACAGATGCACGTTTTCGCGCTCGGTACGTAAACTCGACCCGTGAAAATCGAGATCACGGAGCGGCAGCCGGTCAACGTGGCCTGTCTCCGTTACACCGGCCCGCCCGGCGAGCCGCTCGGACGTTTCTGGCGTGGACCGTTCGCGGCCTGGCTCGCGGAGTTCGGCATGCTCGACTGTCCGAGATACGGTGTCTCGCTCGACAGCGCCATCAATACGCCGCCCGAGAAACGCCGGTACGACGCCTGCGTGGAAATTCCGCGCGGCATCACGCTGCCCGGCGCCGGTGAGGCCACGATCGCCGGAGGCCGCCACGCCGTCACGCACTTCAAGGGCACCGCCGCCGAGATCGGCGCGGCCTGGGGCGAATTCATCGGCGCCACGCTCGGCGATCCCGCGAATCGCATCGATCCGGCGCGGCATCCGTTCGAGCACTATCCGCGAGGCGCGCCGTTCGATGCGAAGACCGGCGTGTTCGCCTGCGAGCTGCTGTTGCCGCTCGCGGATCCGGTTCGCGGTAGTTAGCCGATGGCCAGCGACGACCTGCCGGGGTTCACGCTGCGGCGAGCCACGATGGCCGATCTGCCGAACCTGGGCCCGCTGATCGCCGCATCGGCGCGCCAGCTCAGCCGCGAGGACTACACGCCCGAGCAGGTGGAAGGTGCATTGCGAGGCGCGTTCGGTACCGACACCCAGCTCATTCGCGACGGCAGCTACTTCGTCATCGAATCCGAGGGCCGGCTCGCGGGCTGCGGCGGCTGGAGCCGGCGCCGCACGTTGTTCGGCAGCGACGCACGCGCCGGCCGCGACGCCACGGAACTGGATCCGGCCCGCGATGCCGCGAAAATCCGCGCGTTCTTCATCCATCCCGATTTCGCGCGCCGGGGCCTGGGCTCGGCGATGCTCGAGCGCTGCGAACAGGATGCGATGGCGCACGGATTCACGCGTTTCGAGCTCATGGGCACGCTGCCGGGTGTGCGGCTCTACGCCGCGCGCGGCTATCGCGCCGGTGAGCGCATCGACTGGCCGCTGGGCGATGGGCTCGCCATTCCCTTCATACCCATGAGCAAGGACGCAGCGCAGTCGCCCTTTCGAATCATGCGGGCTTCACCCGAGGATGCCGGCGCCATCCTCGAGCTGCAGAAGCTGGCCTACGAATCCGAGGCGCGCCTGTACGACGACTGGACGCTGCCGCCGCTCACGCAGACTTTGTCAGGCCTGCGCGATGAATTTGCGACGTCAATGGTGCTGAAGGCGATGGAGGGGGATCGGATAGTGGGTTCGGTGCGCGCGCGCGTGACCGATGGGCGGTGCGAAATCGGACGGCTCGTCGTGCGGCCGGAGCTTCAGGGCCGCGGCGTCGGCACCATGCTCATGCGTCACATCGAAGCCGGGTTTCCACAGGTGCGCGCATTCGAGCTGTTCACCGGCAGTCGCAGCGAGGCGAACATCCGGCTCTACGAGCGTCTCGGGTACTGCCGCACCCGCGAAAAGAAAGTCTCGCCCGCCGTCACGCTGGTCTTCCTCGAGAAGCTGCGATGAGCGTGCGGATCGTGCGCCTGGGTACACCGCGCGTCGCGAACGAGGGTACGCGGCTCGGCACCGTGCGAAGGCCACCGCGGGGAGTGCCCAGGAAGGATTTCTCGCGCCTCGACTGGTACGACGTCTGGTTTCCGGTGCTCGCGCCCAGTGCCGCCATCATGAAGCTCGGCCTGGCGGCGGAATCTGAACAGCAGTGGAAGGCCTTTGCCAGAAAGTATCGCGCGGAGATGTCCGCGCCCGCCGCCAGCCAGTCGCTCGACGTGCTGGCCGCGCTCTCGCACCACGCCAACTTCTCGGTGGGTTGTTATTGCGAAAGCCAGCAGCGTTGTCATCGATCGCTGCTGCGTGACCTGCTGGTTGAAAGAGGCGCGAAACTGGAGTAGCTAGCAGGCATGACCAAGGTCCTCCTGGTTGTCGTAATCGCCGCGTTCGGGCTGTATGCGTATCAACGCGTCCAGATGCCGGAGCCGGCTCGCGTGCACCAGACTCGCGACCTGCAGGTGGAGCGTGAAGATTCCCGCAGACCTGCCGGCGACAACACGCGGTTTCATTGCGATGGACGAACACATTGCTCCGAAATGAAATCCTGCGACGAAGCGCTTTTTTTCCTCGCGCATTGCCCGGGCACGAAGATGGACGGCGACCGCGACGGCATTCCCTGCGAAGGCCAGCACTGCGGACATTGAGTGCTACCATTCGCGCCATGAAAGTTTCACCCGCCTTCGCTGCAGCGCTGCTGATGCTCCCGCACGCCGCTTCCGCGGACGAAACCTTTCGTTGCGGAAAATGGATCGCCTCGAGCCAGATGTCGCTGGACGAACTCAGGTCGAAGTGCGGCGAGCCCGCCTCGCGCGCGACCCGCACCGAAGACGTGTTGGCGCGCAATCAGTACGGGCTGATGGTCAAGGTCGACGAGACGGTGCTGGAAACCTGGACGTACGATCGCGGCCTGAACGCCCCGATGGTGGTCACCATCGTCGACGGCCGCATCAAGAAGATCGAGCGGCAGAAGTAAGCAGCGCATGTCACTCCGGGTGCTCGGCCGAAAGTCGTCGATCAACGTGCGCAAGGTGCTGTGGACCTGCGCTGAAGCAGACCTGCACTTCGAACACGTCGAATCCGACGAGGCGTTGCTGGCGCGTAATCCCAACGCGATGGTGCCGGTAATCCAGGACGGCGATTTCGTGCTGTGGGAGTCGAACGCCATCTGCCGGTATCTCGCCGGCAAGCCATCGAAATCCACGCTTCTGCCTGAAGACCGCGAGAAGCGCGCGCTCGTCGAGCAGTGGATGGACTGGCAAGCCACCGAGCTCAACATGGCCTGGCGTTATGCGTTCCTCGGCCTCGCGCGGCAGAGCGTCGGTCATCAGGATCCGAAAGCCATCGCCGCCAGTGTCGAAAGCTGGAACGCGCACATGCGCATCCTCGACGCCCACTTCGCGAAAGGCGGGCAGTTCGTGACCGGCGAGTTCTTCACGCTCGCCGACGTGGTCCTCGGACTATCTACCCAGCGCTGGCTGCTCACGCCCATGGATCGTCCGCATCTCGACGCGGTTCACGGCTACTACCAGCGCCTGTCGGTGCGCCCGGCGTTTCGCGCGCAGATCGATCCGCATGTGCCCTGACGCCGCGCGAATCGCGCAGCACTCCCATCCATTGTGGTTTGCCGGGTTCGTCGCTGCCGCGGTCGCCGGCATTCCATTCAGGCGGCCATCCCCGTGATGATCGGTGCGCTGCGTTGGCCCGCCACGGCCTGGCTGGGGCGCCGTCTGGCAGATTTGCCTGTGGCAGGGCGCCCGTAAGGTGTTGATTCGTAATACCCGATGGCTCAATTAGCGACCGTTTGTGAGCGGGGTATCAGAAGTCCCTCTAAGGGTGGGTTTGCTACTGCGATACCCCTGCCAACTGGGGCACACTAGCCGCCCCCAATTTTCCGGACACATCTAAATGTGCGGCATCGTCGGAGCCATCGCTGAGCGGAACGTCGTCCCGATTCTCATGGAGGGACTGCGCCGCCTCGAATACCGTGGCTACGACTCGGCCGGCATCGCGGTGCTCAACGGCACTTCTAAGCTCAAGCGCCTGCGCACCGTCGGCAAGGTCAAGATGCTCGAGGACGCCATCACGGCGGATCCGACACACGGCCAGGTCGGCATCGCGCACACGCGCTGGGCCACGCACGGTGTGCCCTCGGAGCGTAATGCGCATCCCCACGTCTCGCACGATGGCCTGGCCATCGTCCACAACGGGATCATCGAGAATCACGAAGAGCTCCGCGAGGAGCTGAAGAAGGCCGGCTACACGTTCACGTCCGAGACGGACACCGAAGTGATCGCGCATCGCGTGCACTTCCACCTGGCCACGCTCAAGGATCTGTTCAAGGCCGTGCGCGCCACCGTCTCCGAGCTCGAGGGAGCTTATGCGCTCGCGGTAGTCAGCGAAGAAGAGCCGGAGCGCATCATTCTCGCGCGTGAAGGCTGCCCGGTGGTCGTGGGCCTGGGTGTTGGCGAAAACTTCGTGGCCTCCGACGTCGCGGCGCTGCTGCCCGTCACGCGCCGCTTCATGTTCCTGGAAGAGGGTGACGTCGCCGACATTCACCGCACTTCCATCAAGGTGCTCGACAAGCACGGCGACACCGCCGAGCGCCCGATACGCGAGAGCGAGCTGTCGGCGGATGCCGCCGAAAAGGGCCAGTACCGCCACTTCATGCTCAAGGAAATCCACGAGCAGCCGCGCGCCGTCGCCGACACGCTGGCCGAGCGCGTGGCCAACGGCCGGTTGTTAGAGGCCGCGTTCGGCCCCGCCGCCACGCAGATCTTCAAGCACACGGAGCACGTGCACATCATCGCCTGCGGCACCAGCTATCACTCCGGCGTCGTCGCCCGCTACTTCATCGAGCAGCTCTGCAAGCTGCCCTGCACCGTGGAAATCGCCAGCGAGTACCGCTACCGCAATCCCGTGGTGCCCAAGAATTCGCTGTTCGTCACCATCTCCCAGTCCGGCGAAACCGCCGATACGCTGGCCGCGCTGCGCCTCGCGAAACAGGCCGGCTACCTGTCGTCGCTGGCGATCTGCAACGTGCCCGAGAGCTCGCTGGTACGCGAATCCGAGCTCGTGATGCTCACGCGCGCCGGCCCCGAAATCGGCGTCGCGTCGACCAAGGCTTTCACCACGCAGCTCGCCGCGCTCAGCATGCTGGTCATCGCGCTCGCCAAGCAGCGCACGGCCGATGCCGAACGCGAGCGCAGCCTCGTGCAGCGGCTCATCGAGATTCCTTCGGTCATCGAGAAGACACTGGCGCTGGACCCGGTCATCTACGACCTCGCCAAGCGTTTCGCCGACAAGCACCACGCGTTGTTCCTGGGGCGCGGTGCGCTGCACCCCATCGCGATGGAAGGTGCGCTCAAGCTCAAGGAAATTTCCTATATCCACGCCGAGGCGTATCCCGCCGGCGAATTGAAGCACGGGCCGCTGGCGCTCGTGGACGCGGACATGCCCGTCATCACCGTCGCGCCTAACAACGACCTGCTCGAGAAGCTCAAGAGCAATCTCATGGAAGTGCGCGCGCGTGGCGGCGAGCTCATCGTGTTCGCCGACCCGGACTCGGGCTTCGTCTCCTCCGACGGCGTGACCGTCATCCAGATGCCCAAGCACGTGAGCTACTTCCAGGCTCCGGCCGTGTACACCGTGCCGCTGCAGTTGCTCGCGTATCACGTCGCCATCCTCAAGGGCACCGACGTCGACCAGCCGCGAAACCTCGCGAAGTCCGTCACCGTCGAATAATCGTGTGGGGACAGACTTCAGTCTGTCCTCACTCCTTTGGGATGTGTGGGGCAGGCTTGAGTCTGTCCCCACTGTCTTGACCAGCAAAAAGGGGCCGCACCGCATGGATCGCAAGATAGCCGAGCAGATCGTCGCGCTCGTCAACGGCAGCATCGACCAGTTGATCGCCACGCTCGAACCCGTCGAAGCAGCCGTCTCGCCCGATGAGTTCGCGGCCTACAAGCGTGGCATCGCCAGGGTCATCGCCGCTTTCGATTCGGGAGTCATCGATCTCGTCGCGCGCGAGTACCCGGACCTGAAACCGGCAGACGACGATTCCGATCTCGCCGCTTCCTGCGAACCGGACGTACCCAAAGCCTCGCGAAATTGATCCGGCTCCTGGCGCCGGCGCCCGGGGCCTAACTAAGCGTCGATAGTTTGAAGCGCCGGCTCCCGGGGCTCGAAAATCCTATTCCGTTCCGTAACCCATCTCTGGTACAACTGGGATGCGGCGCGACGCGGAACATCGCACCGCAACACGTCAGTCAATACCACTCAATCTCGCTCAGACGAGTTCATCTGTTCTGTTGGGGGAACAAATCATGAAACTCAGGCTACGCCACGCAGCCATCGTGCTGCCCATTCTCTTTCTGGCTGGTTGTTTGTATCCGTATGTGCCCACCGCCGACGCCGGTGCGGATCAATCCGTGTCCGAAGGCAGCACCGTGACGTTGAATGGCTCGGGCACCGACGTCGACGGCAAGGTCACGGGATACGAGTGGACACAGGTCGCAGGTCCCAAGGTGAAACTCGGCGGGGCCCGCACGAAAGCTCCGAAATTCCTGGCGCCCGGTGTCGATGTGCAGACGACGCTCGAGTTCTCGCTCGTCGTCACCGACAACTTCGGCGCGCCGAGTACGCCGGACCTCGTCAAGGTCACGGTCAACCAGATCCGATTCTTCGGCACAGCGACCGACGGCGCGGTCGACCACGAAAATCTCCTGCCCTACTTCGATCAAATCACGCCCGGGAACGCCGGCAAATGGGGCAGCGTCGAGGCGACGCGCGACGTCATGAACTGGACCGCGCTCGACACGGCATACCAGTTCGCCATCGATAACGGCCTGGTCTTCAAGTTCCACACACTGGTGTGGGGTCAGCAGCAACCGGGCTGGATCGCCGCCCTGCCCGCGGCAGAGCAGCTCGAGGAAATCGAAGAATGGATGGCCGCAGTCGCGGCGCGATATCCGGATCTCACGATCATGGATGTGGTCAACGAGCCGCTCAATGCACCGCCGTCGTACCGCGAAGCCCTGGGGGGTGCAGGCGCCACCGGATTCGACTGGGTCATCAAGTCTTTCGAACTGGCGCGCAAACATTTCCCGAAGGCAAAGCTGATCCTCAACGAGTTCAACGTGATCGTCGAGAACGGCATCACCACGAACTACCTCGCCCTCATCAACCTGCTGAACGAGCGCAAGCTCATCGACGCCATCGGCGAGCAGGCGCACTTCTACGAGCGCGCCAGCCCCGCGGTGCTCGCGGCGAACCTCGACCGGCTGGGCGCGGTCGGCCTGCCTATCTACATCTCCGAGTTCGACCTGAACCTGGCGAATGACGCGGACCAGGCCAATGTCATGCGCGCGCTGTTCCCGATCTTCTGGAAACACCCGCAGGTTGCCGGAGTGACGCACTGGGGCCACCTGCAGGGCAGGGTCTGGCGCCCGAATGCCTATCTAGTCCGCAACGACGGCACGACGCGGCCGGCGCTCGACTGGCTCGGCTGCTTCATGGGCGGCGGCGGCGACGCGTGCACGGTGCCCGAGTACGTGCCGCCAGGCTGGCGCGGCGATCAATTCGGGCTCACGCTCGAAGCGGTCAACCACGACGTGGGCCAGGGCGTGGTCTCCGGTGGAGTCATCGCATACACCGATGACGGCGACTGGATTGCCTTCAAGGGCGTGGAGTTCCGCAGCGACTGGAACAAGGTCTGGGTGACTTACGCCAAGGGCAACACGGACCCGGGCAGCGTCTCCGTGCATCTCGACAGCCTGGCTAACCCTGCCGTGGTGACCGTCAACCTGCCACCCACCGCCGGGTGGGGCACGTCGGCGATGCTCGAGGAAGCGTTGTCGTCGATCTCCGGTACGCACGATGTATACATCCGCTTCAACGGAACGTTCGGCGTCGGCAATCTCAACAGCGTGCGCTTCGGCAAGCCGATACCGCAGTCGGATAGCAATCTGCTCGCCGACGGTGGCTTCGAGGCGGGTATCGCCGGCTGGAACAACTGGGGCAACGGCACGCTGAGCGCCAGCACTCTGCAGGCCCGCAGCGGCGTGCAGAGCCTGCAGTCGACGGGCCGCGCCGGCACCGGAGGTTTTGCGGCCTACTCGCTGACCAGTGCGGTTCAGCGCGGCACCACCTACGCCGTCAGCGCCTGGCTGTTGCACACGGGTGCGGCCGCCACCACCGGGCGCCTGGCAGCCAAGATCGAATGTACCGCCGCCACGGCGCCGGCCGGCCACAACACCTTCCCATGGCTGCAGAACAACGGCGCAGTCGCACCCAACACCTGGACACAGTTGTCGGGCAACCTCGTCATTCCGGACTGCGACATCGTCGACGTGGCTATCTACTTCGAGGGCACCGCCACCGGGGTCGATGTCTACGTGGATGACGTGAGCGTCGTGCCGCCGAACAACAACCTCGTGAACGACGGTGGTTTCGAGTCGGGCATCGCGGGCTGGCAGTCATGGAATGGTTCGACGCTGAGCGCCAGCACGGCGCGGGCGCATGCCGGCGCACAGAGCTTGTTAGCGAGCAACCGGCCCAACGCCAACCAGTTCGCGGTCTACAACATCACCAGCCGCGTCGCGGCCGGCACGACGTACGCGGTCAGCGCCTGGGTGTACCAGACCGGGGCGGCTGACAGCACCGTGCGCCTGGCCTCGAAGGTCGGATGTTCGAGCGGCGACAGCTTTCCCTGGCTGGAGAACAACATCGCGGTGATGCCGAACACATGGACCCGGCTTGCGGGGAACCTGGCGATCCCCGCGGGCTGCACGGTGGTGGATGTGGCGATCTTCCTGGAAGGCACGCCCGTGGGCGCGGATGTCTACGTGGATGACGTGTCGGTGACCGCGCCGTAGCCCCGTCCGTTGCCGACCCGGCCGTAATCGAAGGGGCTGCATCGCAGCCCCTTTTTTCTGCCCGTCATGACACCGGTGACAATTGTGGCTATCGTGCGCGGCATGAAAAAAACCACCCGTCGCGATGCACTGAAGTCACTGGTCATTGGCAGCGCCGCAGTCGCGGCTCCCGCGCAGGCCGCGAAGCCGGAAAAGTCGCCGGACGCGTGTTCCGCAGCCCTGCGCACCGACTGGTCTGACCTGCGTTGGGGCAAAGGCTTCGAAGGGCAGCGCATCGCCGACCTCGGCGACGGCACGTTCCTCAATCCCGTGTTTTCCGGCGACCGACCCGACCCCACCATCCTCAAGGACGGTGACGACTACTGGATGACGTTCTCGTCGTTCGACTCCTATCCCGGCATCGTCGTCTGGCATTCGCGCGATCTCGTGAACTGGGCGCCCGTGGGGCCTGCGCTGACGACACCGGTCGGCTCGGTCTGGGCCTGCGACATCGCCAAACATGCCGGCCGCTACTTCATCTACTTCCCGGCGCGCGCCGCGGGCAAACGCTCTAACTACGTGGTGCATGCGAAATCGATGCGCGGCCCGTGGAGCGAGCCCATCGACCTCAACCTGCCGGCGCACATCGATCCGGGCCACATCGTCGGCGAGGACGGCAAGCGCTACCTGTTTCTCTCGGGCGGCGACCGCGTGAAACTCAGGGACGACGGCCTCGCCACCGACGGCGCGGTGGAGCATGTGTACGACCCCTGGCGATATCCCGACGACTGGGTGGTCGAAAGCTTTTCGCCCGAGGGCCCAAAGGTTCTCAAACACGGTCAGTACTTCTACATGGTCACGGCCGTCGGCGGCACCGCGGGTCCGCCCACCGGCCACATGGTGATCGCCGCGCGCTCGAAGTCGATCAACGGTCCCTGGGAAAACTGCCCGGCCAATCCACTGGTGCGCACCACCGATGCGCGCGAGAAATGGTGGTCGCGCGGCCATGCCTCGCTGGTCGAAGGCCCGGCGGGCGACTGGTGGAGCGTCTATCACGGCTACGAAAACGCGTACTGGACGCTCGGCCGCCAGACGCTGCTCGACCGCATCGAGTGGACCGACGACGGATGGTTCAGATTCCTCGGCAAAGACCTGTCATCGGCCATCGCGAAACCCGCGACGCTCAGGAACCAGGCGCATGGCATCGCGCTGTCGGACGATTTCAGCAAGGACAAGTTCGGCATCCAATGGGCGTTCTATGCCCCGGGCGAAAACGAGCGCTCGCGCGTGGCCTACGAAGACGGTGCATTGGTGATTGCCGGCAAGGGCGACAGCCCGTCCAACTGCTCGCCGATCACCTGCATCACCGGCGACCAGGCCTATCGCTGCGAAGTCGAAATCCTCGTTGATGGTGCGGCCACCGGCGGCGTGCTCTTCTTCTACAACAAGCGCATGTACTGCGGCCTCGGGTTCAACGAGCGGCAGATGGTGCGCCATCGCACCGCCATCGACGCGACGCGGGCGAAACCCAAGGGCATCGACCGGCGCCTGTTCATTCGCTTCGAGAACAACAAACACATCGTCACCTTCCACACATCGACGGATGGCGTGGCGTGGACGAAGTACGACGTGCAGATGGAAGTCTCCGGCTACCACCACAACGTGGCGTACGACTTCCTGAGCCTGCGCCCCGGGCTTTATGCTTCGGGGAACGGAAAAGTCCGCTTCAAAAACTTCAAGTACCAGGCCATCTGAAATGGGGACATTCCTGATTTGCAGCAAAAGGGGACGCGCCTGAATTTCTCCGCGACGACCTATCTTCCATTCCTGCTGCTGCTCACGGCCGTCATCGGCCTGTGGATTCATCGCACCGTCTGGATCGCCGCGCTCGTGGCCGCCGTGCTCGCGGGCATCGTCACCGGCGCGCTGCACTGGCTGACGGTGGTGTGGATCGCGCTGCTCGCGGCACTGGCCATCGCCTACACGCGTGCGCGCGACTCCACCTCGCCTGACAAGCACATCTGGCAAACCCTGGCCGGCCTCGCCTTCGCGATCTACGCCATCGCCATGTTCATCCCGGTGCTGCCGGGCTTCCACCGCATCGTGCTCGTGCAACCGCAGGTGTTGTCCGAAGGCGCCGCGCCTTACGGCATATCCGTCGGCTTCCCGAAAGTGGTGACCGGCATCGTCATCCTGGGGCTGATAAACCCGCTGCTCGTGACCTCCTGGCGTGAACTCGGCCGCGTGCTGGCGCGTGCCTTTCCCATCTACCTCATCTTCACCGCCGTCGGCATGATCCTCGTGATCGCGATGGGCTACAGCAGCTTCGCGCCCAAGTGGACGGCGCTGTTCCTGCTCTTCGCGCCGGTCAACCTGTTCTTCACCTGCCTGTCGGAGGAAGCATTCTTCCGCGGTTACATCCAGCACGAACTGTCGCGCATCGGCTCGAATCGCAGGCTCGCCGCCGGCGTGGCCCTAACTATCGCCTCGGTGCTCTTCGGCCTCGCACACTTCGGCGGGGGCTGGACCTACGTGTTCGTCGCCGCCGTCGCCGGCCTGGGATACGGCTGGGCCTTCATGCGCACACAACGCATCGAAGCCGCCATGGCCGTGCACTTCGGCCTGAACGCCACACACTTCCTGCTGTTTACGTACCCGCGGCTGGGGTGACGTTTACGCGAGATTCTTTTCCGACAGCGCCAGCTCGCGCCCGAAACGGCGCTTCACGCGAAACCGTTGCGCCGGCCGATGGGCCGCGCCCTCGGCGCGCGCGCCCGGCGCAGGCTCGACGAGATTGAGGTCTTCGACGCGCCGGCGAAACGTCCGCTTGTCGAGCGCGGTCCCCAGCACCTGTTCGTAGACGCGCTGCAGCTCGCTCAGCGTGAATGTGGCGGGCATCAGGTGGACCGGCAGCGATGAATACGCCGTCTTCGAGCGCACGCGCTCGACGGCCGTGCGCAGGATCTCGAGATGATCGAACGGCAGGGACGTGATCGTATCGACGGCGCGCCATTTCACGTGTTCCTCACCCACCCGGTCGAACGGCACCAGCGCATAGTGCGCAATCGAAACCGACCAGCCGCGAGCATCGCGATGCCGGCTGGCAAACGTCTTGAGCTGCTCGAGGTAGGGGCTGTCGAGCCCTGCCTTGGCCTTGAGGATGCGCACCGCCGCCGCGAGCGCGTCTTCATCTTCATCGGCATGCACCCAGCCGCCTGGCAGCGTCCAGTCGCCGGCGTGGGGCGCCTGCTCGCGCCGCGCCAGGGCGACGTGCAGCGCCGCATCCCGCAGCGTGAGGATGACGATATCGACGGTGACGATGGGTCGCGTATGTTCGGGCATACCGGCACTAAGTTAACACCCGGATTTTCGACGCGGTAGTGAAATCCTTCACACCAAGCCGATTGCGCCGAGGTCAAAGCCTGTTATAGTTCGTGCATAAACGCACGAAGTAAGAGAAGCCAACACATGAACGCAAGGCTGCTCATCATCGATCCGCAGAACGACTTCTGCGACATACGCGGCGCCGCGCTGCCGGTCACCGGCGCCAACGCCGATATGCAACGGCTGGCGGGTTTCATGAAAAAGGCGGGCGCCCAACTCACTAACATCACGGTGACGCTCGACTCCCACGCTTCCATCGGAATCGAACGGACCACGTTCTGGATGCAGGCAAACGGCGAAGCGGTGGCCCCGTTCACGCAGATCGTCGAGAACGACGTGCGCGAGGGTCGGTTCCTGCCGCGTGACGCCACGCTGAAAGCCGCGACGCTCGCGTACCTGCAAAACCTCGAGAAGGGCGGTCGCTATCGCCTCATGGTGTGGCCGGTGCATTGCGTGCTCGGCACCTGGGGCCACAACATTCACGACGACGTCGCCAGACAACTTGCGCTCTGGGAGCAGCGGCGGCAGCGTCCGGTTGCGCGCATCCTCAAGGGACTGAACCCCATGACCGAGCAGTACAGCGCCATCAGGGCGGAAGTGCCTCTCGCCGACGATGAGTCCACGCAGACCAATCGTGCGCTCATCGAGCTCGCACGCCCCGGCGGCGAGCTGCTGCTGGTGGCCGGCGAGGCCGCGAGCCATTGCGTGGCGGCCACGGTCCAGCACCTTCTGCAGGTGCTCACACCCGCGGAGCGCGCACGAGTCGTGCTGCTCGCGGACTGCATGAGCGCTGTCACCGGATTTCAGCCTCAGGCAGACACCTTCTTAGAGGATGCAGCGGCGCAAGGCGCGCGCATCATGAACAGCGATGCCGCTCTCGTCGAGCTGGCGCGCCACTAGCCGCAAGGAGCCCGCCGTGTTCATTCCCATCATCCGCTCGCTGCTCGACACCGACCTCTACAAGTACACGATGCTCCAGGCTTTCCTGCACGGCTTTCCCGAAAACCAGGCCGTGTACGAATTTCTCTGCCGCAACGAGCCGCAGTATCCGCTCGCCGCGCTCGCCGACGATGTGAATGCGCAGATCGAGCACCTGTGCACGCTGCAGTTCTCCGAAGACGAGCTCGCGCACCTCGCGGGCAAACGCTACCTCAAGAGCGACTTCATCGACTTCCTGCGCATCTTCCGGCTGCAGCAGCGCTACATCGAAGTGGAGGCGCGTGGCGATCGCCTGGCCATCCGCGCCTCGGGCCCGCAGATCCACGTCATGGCGTTCGAAATCTACATCCTCGCCATCGTCAACGAGCTCTACTTCCGCCGCCTGACTACTCCGCCAGTGCTCGAAGAAGGGCGCCGCCGGCTCGCGGCCAAGATCGAGACGCTGCAGAAGTTCGAGCGCAGCAGTGTCGCGCGCCGTCACCCATTCGAGTTCTTCGATTTCGGTACACGCCGGCGCTTTTCCCGCGAGTGGCACGAGGAGGTGGTCGCTAAGCTCGTGGCGGCCGTGCCGCAGTACTTCAAGGGCAGCTCCAACGTGTATCTCGCGCGCAAGCACCAGCTGGCCGCCATCGGCACCATGGCGCACGAATATCTGCAGACGTTCCAGGCCGTCGGCGTCCAGCTACGCAGCTTTCAGACCGCGGCGCTCGAGCGCTGGGTGCACGAATACCGCGGGGATCTCGGCATCGCGCTCACCGACACGGTGGGCATGGATGCGTTCCTGCAGAACCTCGACCTGTACTTCGCCAAGCTGTTCGACGGCCTGCGCCACGACTCCGGCGACCCGGTCGAGTGGGGCGAGAAGGCCATGCGCCACTACGAGAAGTTGCGCATCGACACGCACAACAAGCGCCTGGTGTTCTCCGACGGCCTCGATGTGCCGCGCTCTCTCGCGCTCTACGAACACTTCGCCGATCGCGTGCAATGCGGCTTCGGCATCGGCACGAATCTCACCAACGACCTCGGGCCCACGCCGCTCAACATCGTCATGAAACTCGTGGAGTGCAACGGGCAGCCGGTGGCCAAGTTGTCTGACTCCCCCGGCAAGACGCTGTGCAAGGACGAAACCTTCCTCGCCTATCTACGCCAGGTTTTCCGCAAGGCCGCCTGAGATGCCGACGGACCTCAAGCTCACCCTCGCGCAGATCAATCCGACGATCGGCGACCTCGACGGCAACATCGCGCTGATGCGTGACGCGGCCAGGGACGCGCGCGCCGAAGGTTCGACCCTCGTGATCTTCCCGGAGCTCGCGCTCACCGGTTATTACCCCGCGGATCTGCTCGACGACGAAGAATTCGCGCAGCGCGTGCTCGCGGCTATCCCGACGCTCATGCGCGAATCCGCCGCGCAGCCGGGCTTGTACTGGGTAGTCGGCGCGCCCACGGTGAACGCCGGCGTCGGCAAACGCTTCCACAACAGCCTGCTCGTGCTCAAGGATGGCGAGGTGCTGCTCGAGTACCACAAGCAGCTTCTGCCCACCTACGACGTGTTCGACGAGCGAAGGCATTTCGAACCCGGCCCCGACGTGGCGCGCGTGCTAGAGATCGGCGGCGCGCGCGTGGGTTTCATGATCTGCGAGGACGGCTGGAACGACAAAGGCAAGGATTACCTCGTCAATCCGTTCACGCGCCTGCGCGACGCGGCGCCCGACATCGTCGTGTCCATCAATGCGAGCCCCTCGAATGTGGGCCAGCGCGCAGTGCGCCACGGCATCTACTGCGCTGCAAGCGCGCGCCATAGGCTGCCCATCGTCTATGTGAACCAGGTCGGCGGGCACGACCAGCTCGTGTTCGACGGTAGTTCGTTCGTGGTCGACCCCGTCGCCGGCGTGGTGTTCGAAGCGAAGAGCTTCGAGCCGCACATCGCCACGTTGACGCTCCGCGCACGCCGGTTCGCCACCGCGGATGGCCGGCCGCTGAACTCGCCCGTCGGTCCTAACCTGAACCCGTTCGAGTTCTATCGCCGGCAGATCGTGCTCGGCCTGCGCGACTACGCCACGCGCTGCGGCTTTCGTTCCGCGGTGGTCGGCTCTTCCGGCGGCATCGATTCCGCACTCACGCTGGCGCTTGCCGTGGAAGCGCTCGGCGCCGCGAATGTCGTCGCCATCACCATGCCGTCGCAGTTTTCGAGCGGCGGCAGCGTTTCGGATTCGCAGCGGTTGTGCGAGAACCTGGGCATCCCGCTGCTGACACACCCGATCCGCGAGCTGGTGGAGCGGTATCGCGCGGAGTTTCTCGCGTGCACGGGCACGGAGCTCGCCGGCGTTTCGCTGGAAAATCTCCAGGCGAGAATTCGCGGCACCATTCTCATGGAATACTCCAATCGATTCGGCCATCTGCTGCTGACCACGGGCAACAAGAGCGAGATCTCGGTTGGCTATTGCACGCTGTACGGCGACACCAATGGCGGCCTCGGTGCGATCGGCGATCTCTACAAGACCGAGGTGTTCGGCCTGTGCCGCCATCTCAATGACAGCGCCGGCCGCGAACTCATTCCGCAGGCCATCCTCGACAAACCGCCGTCCGCGGAACTGGCGCCGGGTCAGAAGGACACGGACAGCCTGCCGCCCTACGAGGTCCTCGATGAAATCCTCAAGGCGCTCATCGAAGGCGCGAACCTCGAGGCCGGAGAACGCGCGCATGCGGAGCGCGAAGTGCAGCGGCTCAAGGCCAGCGACGAAGGGCGCGCGCTCATCGCACGCGTGAAGCGCATGATCGCGCGAAATGAATACAAGCGCCGCCAGGCGCCGCCCATACTTCGACTTCGACCCCGTGCGTTTGGCACGGGACGGCAGTTTCCCATCGCGGCGCGCTACGCCTGAGTTGTCCTGATGAATACGGATTTCGCGGTCATCATCGGTCGCTGGCAGATTCTTCAGAAAGGGCACCTGGGCCTGCTCGGCGCCGCGCTGTCGCTCGCGCCGCGCGCCATCGTCGTCATCGGCTCCGCCTGGCGCGCGCGCGATTCGCACAACCCCTTCACCGCCGCCGAGCGCCAGCAGCAGTTCGAAGCCGCGATGCCGCCCGAAGACCGCGCGCGCGTGAGCTTCATGCCCGTGCGCGACTACTTCGATGAGGAACGCTGGAACGAAGCCGTGCGGGCCGGCATCGCGAAGATCGCCGGCAACGCCGCGATCACGCTCGTCGGTTTCCGGAAGGATCACTCATCGAAGTACCTCGAACATTTCCCCGGCTGGCATTTTCACGAGGTCGAGCCCGAGAGCGACATCAGCGCAACGGACCTGCGACGCATCTACTTCGAAGCCGCCGACATCGACGCCGCGCTCACCGTGATCGGCAACTACGTGGCGCCCGCGGTGCGCAACTACCTGCAGGCGTGGGCGCATCTGCCGGCGTACCGGCAATGCGCGGCCGAGCACCGCGCGGTCATGGCCTATCGCGCGAAATACACGGATGCTGTTTACCTCACCGCCGACTGCGTCGTGACCTGCAGCGATCACGTGCTGCTCATCCAGCGCGGCGGGAACATCGGCCATGGCCAGTGGGCCTGCCCGGGCGGGTTCCTCGAACCGCGCGAACGCTTCTACGAAGGCGCGCTGCGCGAGCTTGCCGAGGAAACCGGCCTCGATCCGCTGCCGGCGCGAATGAAGATGGCGCTGCGCGGCCAGGCGATATTCGATCATCCGGGCCGCAGCGCGCGCGGCCGCATCATCACCACCGCATTTCATTTCGAACTGAACGAGGACCGGCTGCCGGAAGTGCAAGGCAAGGACGATGCCGCGCGGGCGCGCTGGGTGCCGGTCGCCGGGCTGCCGCAGCTCGAAGAGCAGCTGTTCGAGGACCACGCCTGCATCCTCGATCACTTCCTCGGAGTGTTTCCGCGTGACTAGCTACCTGCGCGCGATCTGCTGCGCGCTAATGCTGTCCGGCTCCGTGACAGCCGAAGGAGAATTCGCGCCGTATTCCATTGCGCCCGGCTTGTTCGACCAGGCGCTGCCCGACCTCGGGCTGCAACCCGTTGCGAATGCCGAAACGGTTTCCATCTTCAGGCCGCGCGAAAACACCGACAAATTCAGCAACGGCGTCGTGCTGCTGCCGTTCAGGGGCAGGCTCTACGCGCAATGGCAGAGCTCTCCCAGGGACGAGGATTCGCAGGATACCTGGGTCGCCTACAGCGTCAGCGACGATGGCCGGCGCTGGTCGGCGCCGACTGTCCTTGCGCGCGCGGGCAAGGCGCCCCAAATGCGTTCGAGCGGCGGCTGGTGGACGGACGGCAAGACAATCGTCGCTTTCATCAACGTCTGGCCCACGGGCTTTCAGTCGGGCGAGGGCGGTTACACCGACTATCTACTGAGCCGCGATGGCAAACGCTGGTCGGCGCCGCGCCGCGTGACGGGCGCCGATGGAGAACCCGTACCCGGCATCATCGAACAGGATCCGCGCGTGTTGCCTGGCGGCCGGCTGGTCACGGCGTTTCATACGCGGCCCGGCCTGGTCGCCGCGCCGTTCTTCACGGACGACGCGCTCGGCATCAGCGGCTGGCGCCGCGGGCGCATGCAGAATCTTCCGCACGAGGGATCGTCGAGCCGCGAGCTCGAGCCCAGCCTCTTCCTGCGCGGCAGTTGCGCGGTGATGGTGTTCCGCGATCAGGCCGAGAGCTTCCGGCAACTCGCGTCCGAGAGCTGCGACGCGGGCGAAACCTGGAGCGCGACCGCGCTCACCGACATGCCGGATTCGCGCGCCAAACAAAGCGCCGGGAATCTTCCCGATGGGACCGCGTTCCTCGTCAACGCGCCGCGCGCTGACCGGGTGCGCATCCCGCTCGCGATCACGCTGAGCCGCGATGGCAGGACATTCGATCGCGCGTGGCTGCTGCGCGGAACATCCGACCTGCAGCCGCTGCGTTTCGCCGGGTTATACAAGAGGCCGGGTTACCACTATCCCAAGAGCGTGATCTGGAAAGACCATCTCTACGTGGGTTACGCCACGAACA
>DASTXR010000133.1:0-140952 GCA_035765415.1 Steroidobacteraceae bacterium
CCAGGCGACGCAGCAGATCGCGCAGCTCGTGAACAACATTCAGATCGAAACGTCGGACACGATCAACACGGTCAACAAGACCATCTCGCAGGTGGTGCTGGGTTCGGAGATCGCGGCGCGCTCGGGCGCGCAGATGCGCGAGACGCAGCAGTCCACCGCGTCGCTCGTGGAGCTGGTGAAGCGCATCACCTCCTCGGCCCAGGTGCAGATGAAGATCACCACCGAGCTGCGCAACCGCGTGCACCAGATCGGCGCCAGCACGGAAAAGACCGCGGCGGAGATTCTGCTGCAGTCCGAGGCCACTGCCGACCTGTCGAAGTCCGCCGACCGCCTCGTGGAGTCGGTGCGCGTGTTCAAACTACCCACGTCGGCCCGCGCGGCTTAAGGAACGGCACGGAACGCATCGATGCGCGGACAGGATCTACTCACAGCGCTCGCCGACGAGCTCAAGGGTCTCGCACCCGAGCTCGCGGCCGCGTACGACTCGGGTTCGCCGGGTGACGATACCTATGTAACGTCCGTATCGCGTCTTTCTGAAGCCGCCGGTTACATGGGGCTCGCGGGCGTTCAGCGCATCGGCGCCTGCGTGCTCGACAATCTGCGGCACCTCGACGCCGACGACCTGGACGCGCGCGTGCTGGTGCGGCCGTTCTTCACCGAGTGGGCGATGCTGCTCGAGTCGCACCTGCGTAATGCCCTTGAAGCGGCGCCCATCGATGCGCTGATCGCGCATTTCGGCGGCGGCTGGGTGCCGCTGCCGCTCGACGACTCCGCCCTCACCGAATTGCGCGCCGAGC
Organism: Steroidobacteraceae bacterium; assembly: GCA_035765415.1. Classification (GTDB taxonomy): domain Bacteria; phylum Pseudomonadota; class Gammaproteobacteria; order Steroidobacterales; family Steroidobacteraceae; genus CADEED01. The sequence continues at coordinate 798 of DASTXR010000133.1, forward strand.
TCGCGGCCGCGAGCGGCATCGGCGCCGCGCTCGACGAGACCGAACAGGCCGCGCCCGAGGCGCTGGACGAGTCGGATCTCTCGCTCGCCATCTCGAGCGACGTGGACGACTCGCTGATCGACGCGTTCCTGCACGACTCGCCGCCGCAGGCCGCGGAGGTCACGCAATCGCTGCAGGGCTGGATCGCCGACCCGACGCAGTCCGAACTGTTGCGCAGCGCCAAGCGCGCTGCCCACACGCTCAAGGGCTCGGCCAACATTCTCGGCATCCGCGGCGTGGCCAGGCTCGCGCATCGCCTCGAAGACATCCTCGAAATCTGCGAGACCGACAGCGCCCCACCCTCTGCGTTGCGTACACGCGCGCTGGTGTCGGCCGCCGATTGCCTCGAGCAGATGGTGGCCACCGTCGCCGGCGAAGACCGCGCGCCGGACAACCCGCTCGGCGTCATCGAACTACTCGACGCGGCGCGCAACAACGATGCGGCCGAAACGATTCCCGAGCATGCGCCCGAGGCCCCGGCCGCGCCGGCGCGCACCGCGCCCGCGGCAACCACCGCGGCGCGAACCGAAGCCAAGGCCACGACGCGCGTGCCCACCGAGTTGCTCGACAACCTGGTGCGCATGGTGGGCGAGCTCACGATCAAGATCGGCGAGCTCGACCAGGAACTGAAATCCGCGGCCGGCCATTCGCGCCAGCTTGTCGAACAGGATCGCTCGATCCAGAAGCGGCTGTTCGAGCTCGAGAATTCGGTGGACATCCGCGGCGTCGCCGCGCGCCACAAGCTGCATGCGGTCGAGACCGCGCATCCGGACTTCGATTCGCTGGAAATGGACCAGTACAACGAAGTGCAGTCGCTCACGCGCGCGCTCATCGAAGAAACCACCGACGCGCGCGACCTGGGCATCGGACTCAAGGACGAGCTCGCCGGGCTCGCGGGCATCCTGCACCAGCAGCAGCGCCTCATGCGCGAGCTGCAGCATCTCACTTCGCAGACGCGCATGGCGCCGGTGGCGACGCTGGTGCCGCGCCTGCAGCGCAACGTGCGCCAGACGGCCGCGGCGACTCACAAACTGGCGTCGCTCGTGGTGGTGGGCTCGGACATCCTCGTCGATTCCGAAGTGCTGAATCAGTTGATCGACCCGCTGCTGCACATCCTGCGCAATGCGGTCGACCATGGACTCGAATTGCCCGCGGAACGCGAGGCGGCGGGCAAGCCGCGCGCGGGCACCATCACGCTGACCGTGGCGCGACGTGGCCAGGTGGTCACCGTGCAGGTGGCCGACGACGGCCGCGGCCTCAACCTCGCCGACATTCGTGCCAAGGCCGTCGAACGCGGGCTGCTCGATGCGCAAGCCACGCCCAGCGACGCTGAAATCGCGCGCCTCACGTTGCTGCCCGGCTTCTCCACGCGCGATGCAGTCACCGAGATTTCCGGCCGCGGCGTCGGCCTCGACGTGGTGGCCACGCGCCTGCGTGCGCTCTCCGGCTCCATCGACATCCGCTCCAGGGCGGGTGCCGGCCTCTCGATCGAGCTGCGCTTCCAGGCGTCCCTCGTGGCCACGCACGCGCTGTTCGTGCGCGACGGCGGCCAGATATTCGGCATCGCCAGCCACACCGTGCGCATGGCCGTGCCCGCGGTGGCCGTGCTGCTCGAGCGCGAGGGTGGCGTTCTCTACACGCGCGTGGATGACACTCGTTATCCGGCGCACGAACTGGCGACGCTCACCGGCATGCGTGGCGCGGCGAGCCCGGAGCGCCGCAACCTCGTGCTCGTCGACAGCGAAACCGGCCCGGTCGGCGTGCTCGTCGACGCGGTGCTCGAAGCCAGCGAGCTCGTGACCCGGCCCACCGGCCGCTATTTCAAGCGTATTCCCGGCGTCGCCGGCATCGGCCTCACCGGCAACGGCGCCGTGATCCCGCTGCTCGACATCGCCGAGCTCGCGCGCACGCCGCGCGACCAGGCCATGCGCGCCGCGGCCGAAGCGCGTTCCGCGGCGGCGGAGCTGCGCCGCTCGCGCGTGCTCATCGTCGACGATTCCATGTCGGTGCGCCGCGCGGTGGCGACGCTGCTCCAGGACCATGGTTATGACGTCATCCTCGCGCGCGACGGCCTCGAAGCCGTCAAGTCCATGGAATCGATGCGGCCCGACGTGCTGGTCACCGACCTCGAAATGCCCAACATGAACGGCCTGGAGCTCGCGGCGCACGTGCGTGCGCGCAGCGAGCTCGTCCACCTGCCGGTCATCATGATCACCTCGCGTTCGATGGACAAACATCGCCGGCAGGCGATGGCCAGCGGCGTGAACGTTTATCTGACCAAACCGTATACCGACCAAGAGTTGTTGCAACACGTGGCCACTGCCCTGTCCGAGCGCGTCGAGAAACGCGCGGCGGCGGGCTAACCACATTTCAGGGTAATTGCCATGAGTATCAAAACCCGCGTCCTCAATGTCCGAGTCGTCGGCTTTTCCGCTCCCGAGCGGCAGATGCTGAACTCGATCTTCCTGTTGTCGGTCGCTCCGGCACGCCAGATCGGCTACAAGCTCTGGAATCCCGAGACCGGCGTGGCGCCGGACATGTACCTGCTGGACGGTGACAGCGAAAGCGCCGTCGCGAGCTGGCAAGCCACGTTCTCGAGCACTTCGGACCGCACGCTGGTGGTCGGCTCGAAGAACACCGACGTGGGTGTGGCCGCAGCTTCGCGGCCGCTCGGCCTGAAGGTGGTCGGCGCCATGGATCGCCTGGCGATCGCGTTGAACAACGTGCGCGAGTCCGCGGGCATGGATGTGTCCGAGCCGCGCGCGGGAACGCTGCCGACCTCGGGCATGGAAACCGGCCCCAGCTCCCCGGCGAAGACCTCCACCGGCATGACCTCGCAACAGCCGTCGCTGTCGGCCAGCATGAGCTCGATTCCGCCGATGTCGGCGAGCAGTCATGCGATGACGGCGAGCAGCAACGCCATGCCCAGCGGCACGCTGCCCACCGCGATGACCGCCGCCGCGCCGGCCGCCACGGTGCTGCCGAGCATGACGCTGCAGCCGAACGTCGCGCCGCCGCTCGAGAAGCCGCTCGACAAGTCGATGAACGAAAAGCCGGTCACGGAAAAAGCCGTCGACAAGCTGCTGAGCGACAAACCCGTTGAAAAGACCGTGGTCGAAAAGACGGTGGTCGAAAAGACTGCGGCGGAAAAGATCCTGTCATCGGCTGCCGCGCTGGCCGCCAGCGGCGTGACGCCGCTGTCGCCGTCGGCACTTTCTGCCGCTGTGGCACCTACCGCAGCCACGCGCGCCAATCTGCGCGTGGTGCAGAACCCCTCGCCGCTCGCCGCATCGCTGCCGGCCGCGGCGCGTATCGCCGACGCACCGATGGTGCCGCCGCCGACCGCGCCCCTGCCCGCGGCCGCCGCGCCGGTGGCCACGCCGGTGGCCGCGTCGATGCCGCCGCCCGTGCCGGTGTCGCCCATCGCAACGCCCACGCCACGCCACGAAGAGCACAACTTCCGCGTGCTCGCGGTGGACGACAGCCCGCTCATGCGCACGTTCCTGCAGAACAAGCTGCAGCCTTACGGCATCGCGCCCGAGTTCGCCTCATCGGGCGAGGAAGCGCTGTTCAAGATCTCCAAACAACATTTCGACATGATCTTCCTCGACGTGATGCTGCCCGGCATGGACGGCTACGACGTCTGCAAGATGATCAAGAAAAACAAGGACAACTCGCTGATGAAGGTCGTCATGCTCACCAGCAAGGACAAGACCTTCGACAAGATCCGCGGCACGATGGCCGGCTGCGACGGCTACCTGACCAAGCCGGTGGACGAAATGAAGTTGCGCGCCATCATCGAAAGGCACACTGTCACCCGGAAGTGAAAACAAGGAATTTTTCACTCATGACCGAACGAGTTCTCATCATGCGTCACGCCAGCGGCCTGGTTAACCGGGCCCGGCGTCTCGCCATCGTCAAGTGGCCCACGGCCAAGCTCGAGGTGCACGACCTCGCGGCCTACGGAAAACCGCCCGAGGATTTCCGCTGGGACCGTTATGCGCACCTGCTGATCGACGACGAGTACCTGCGCAAGGAAGGCCTGCTGTGGCTGTCGGACCTGCGCAGCAAGCCTAACTTCCCGAAAATCGTGCGCGTGTTGCCCGACCCGGGCCGGCACACGCCGCCGGCCGAGATCGACGTCAAGGCGCCGCCGGTCCCGCCGCGCAAGATCGAGAACAAGACTGCGACGCGCCCGGAACCCGCCACCGACAGTCCCAGCATGATTGCCCGTGTCGAGACGCGGCGCCTGGCCGACGCCGAAGCCGTGCTCAAGCTCGCGGGCATCGAGGGCTTCACGCCCGTCAAACCCCTGGGCAGCGGCGCGACCGCCAATGTCTGCCTGTGCGAACGCGTCAGCGACAAGCAGCAGGTGGTGCTCAAGATCCTCAAAGGCGAAGGCAGCGGCGATTCGGACCTGCTGTCGCGTTTCGTGCAGGAATATTTCGCGGCGTCGAGCATCGACAGCCCGTACGTGGCCAAGGTGTTCGAGCATGGCTTCACCGACAGCCACGCCTACATCGTGATGGAGTATTTCCCGTCGGGTGACCTGCGATCCCGCGTGGCGCGCGACCGGCCCAACGTCGAGGAGTCGCTGATCATCGTCGGCTCGATCCTGTCGGCGCTCACCTCGGTACACGCGGCCGGCATCATCCACCGCGATCTGAAGCCCGCGAACGTCATGTTCCGCGAGGACGGCACCATCGCGCTCGTGGATTTCGGCAGCGCGCGGCGCGACGCCGACCCGGTGGCGAAGACGCTCGCCGGGGTCGTCATCGGCACGCCTTACTACCTGTCGCCCGAGCAGGCGCTCGGCGGCACCGCGGACGAACGATCGGATCTCTACAGCGTGGGCGTGATGCTGTACGAGCTGCTCACGGGGCAGCGCATGTACGCGGCGGCGTCGCTGGTCGCGTTGTTCGAGATGCACAAGAACGCGCCGATTCCGAAGCTCCCGGAAAACCTGGCGCGGCTCCAGCCCTTCCTCGAGCGCATGGTTTCGAAGAAGCCCGAAGAGCGCTACCTGACTGCCGCCGAGGCGTTCCAGGCGCTCATGGAATTCTCGATGTCCGAGGCCGAGTCCCCCGCCGCGGCTTAATGGGGACACTCCCCATTTCCTAGCAAAAGGGGCCGCACCACGACTGGGCGGAACCTGACACCCAGTCGCGCCTCACACGCCCGGGGACTTCAGCGTGACCTACAGCGCGAGCGTCGCGCGGCCCGCAGGCTTGCCGCATGCCGCCGGTACCCCGAGGTCTCGTCTACGTCAGTGATCAGGCGCGCGGCATCCGTCGCGTGCGACTACCTGCGCTCAAGAAGAACGCGCCGCCGCGATTCCATTACGTCGGGCCGTCGGGCCGGCGCATTCGCGACGCCCGCACTCTGGCGCGCATCGCAAAGCTCGCCATCCCGCCGGCCTACGAAGATGTCTGGATCTGCACGAATCCACGCGGTCATCTGCAGGCCACGGGCCGCGACGCGCGCGGCCGCAAGCAATATCGCTATCATGAAGCATTCCGCAGCGCCCGCGACGACCACAAACACTCGCGCATGCTGAGCTTCGGCAAGGCGCTGGATCGCCTGCGCGCCAGCGTGCGTCGCGACCTGAAGCGTCCGGGCCTGCCGCGCGAAAAGGTGCTCGCGCTCGTAGTGAAACTGCTGGACTCGACGCAGGTGCGCGTCGGCAACGCCGAATACGCCCGCAGCAACGGCAGCTTCGGGCTGACAACCCTGCGCGACCGCCACGCGCGATTCTCGCGCGGCAAGGCGCTGCTGCAGTTCCGCGGCAAGGGCGGCGCCGATCACGATGTGCTCGTCGACGACGCACGGCTCGCGAAGCTCGTGCGCCGATGCCAGGAGCTGCCCGGCCAAGCGCTGTTTCAATATTTGGATGACGACGGCGGCCGGCGCGCCATCGATTCAGGACAGGTGAACGACTATCTACGCGAACGCATGGGCGAGGACTTCACGGCCAAGGATTTCCGCACATGGCACGCCACGCTCAACGCGGTCGCGCTGCTCGACAAGGTGCCCGTGCCGGAAAAGCCCGGCGAACGCGCGCTGCGCCGGTGCATCAACGACGTGGTCAAGGAAGTGGCGGCGGGCCTGCGAAATACGCCGGCGGTGTGTCGCAAGTCGTACATCAATCCCGCGGTTTTCACCGCATGGCAGAGCGGCGAGCTTCGCCGCTGCACCGCGCGCCGGCGACCGGCGAAAGCGCTGCTGGCGCTGCTAGGCCGCGCCCGAACCTGACCCAGGTGCGGCCCCTTTTGCTAGAAAATGGGGAGTGTCCCCATTACTGCGCCAGGGCCTTCTTGCGGGCGGCCTCGAACTCGTCGCCCGGGTTCCACGTGGGCATGGCATCTGCCTGCGCGACCAGCCAACCGGTGTAGAAGCCGATCGATGCGTCCTCGATCATGCCGTCGAACACCCAGGTGTCGTCGATCTCGTCGCTGGGCTGGTGATAGACGTGTTCTTCCCATTGCTCGGCCTGCTCGCGGCCCCAGCCGGCGGGTTTTCCGATGTAGTCCGTGCCGTTGTCGAAATACAGCGCGGGTACGCCGATCTTGGCGAAGTTGAACTGGTCGGAACGATAGAAATAGCCGCGGTCCGGAAACTGGTCCGGCACCAGCTTGCGCCCCTGCTTCTCGACGAGCGCGCGCGCAATGTCATCGAGCGAAGACTTGCCGGCGCCGATCTGCGTGAGGTCGCGCGTGCGGCCGCGGTAGTCGCCGCCGTCATAGTTGATGTTGGCGGCGATCTTGCCGGGCGCGAACGTCGGGTGCAGCGAGTAATACTTGCTGCCTAACAACCCCTGCTCTTCTCCGGCCACGAACAGCATGAGCACCGACCGTCGCGGGCGCTCGGGCAGCGCCGCCATGGCGCGCGCGATGGCCAGCACCTGGGCGCAGCCGGCGGCGTTGTCTTCGGCGCCGTTGTAGATCTTGTCGCCGGTCGCGTCGGGCTCTCCGATGCCGAAGTGATCGTGGTGCGCCGTGAACACCACGACCTCGTCCTTGAGCTTCGGATCGCTGCCCGGCAGCAGGCCGGCCACGTTCGCGGTGCGCACGCGCGAGACCTTGGTGTCGAACTGGATGGAGGTGTTGAGCGCCAGCGGGACCGGCTTGAAAGCGCGGGTCTTCGCCGCGGCGATCAGCTTGTCGAGATCGTGTCCGCCCGCCTTCACGAGCCGTCGTGCGGCGGCCTCGGTGGCCCAGCCCTTGAGCTGGATGCGCGGCTCGCCTTCGGCGGGCAGCTCGAACTGCTCACCGCCCCACGACGACTGCACCACCTGCCACGGATAACCCGCGGACGGCGTGGTGTGCACGATGATGACGCCGGCCGCGCCATGGCGCGCGGCGCTTTCGTACTTGTAGACCCAGCGGCCGTAGTAGAGGCGCGTCTTGCCGGCAAACAACTTCGGATCCCAGTCCGGATCGTTGTTGAGCATGACGAGCACTTTGCCTTTGACGTCGACGCCCTTGAAGTCATCCCACTTGTATTCGGGTGCTTCGATACCGTAGCCGACGAAGACGAGGCCGGCGTCCTTGATGGCGGCGCTTGGCGTCTGCACGCCGGAGCCTGCGATGTAGTCCTCGGACAGCTTGAGGTCCACCTTGCCGTTCTTGCCGGCGAACGACCAGACGGCCGGCAGATGCGCGGTGGTGCCGACCACGTCGACGGCCTGCTCCCAGCCGCCCTTCCCGCCGCCGGGTAGATAGCCCAGCGACTGCAGCTCGGCGGCCAGATAGAGGCGCGCCAGCGCGTCGCCGCGCGTGGCCGGGCCGCGGCCTTCGAGCTCGTCGGAGGCGAGGAAGCGGATGGGCGCTTCGAGCGCGTGCGCCGTGATCTGCGCCCTGGCGACGGCCTGCACGTTGGCGGGAATGTCGTACGGACCAGCGGCAGCGGCGGCGCCGGCAAACAGGAAGACAGCGAGCGATACCGCGCGCGAACCGGACTTGGTGAACATCAGGATTACCTTCTGGAAGGATTTCGAGGAAATGGGGACTGTCCCCATTTCCTAGTGGTTGGACTTGATGGCGCCCATGCCGTCGAGGAAAGCCAGCAGGTCGGCGGTCTTCTCGCGCATCAGCGACTCGCTGCCGCGCGATTCGACGTTGAGGCGCACCAGTGGCTCGGTGTTCGAGGCGCGGACGTTGAAACGCCAGTCCTTGAACTCCACCGACAGGCCGTCGGTGTGGTCGACGGCTTCGGCGCCCTTGCCGTATTTCGCCTCGGCCTCGGCCAGCACCTTCCTGGCGTCCGGCAGCTTGCGATTGATCTCGCCGCTCGACGGGAACGCCTTGATGCGCTCCGCCACGAGTTCGTCCAGAGATTTCCCGGACTCGCACACGCGCTCGAGCACCAGCAGCCAGGGAATCATGCCGCTGTCGCAGTACGAGAAGTCGCGGAAATAGTGATGCGCGCTCATCTCGCCGCCGTACGCGCCGTCCACTTCGCGCATCTTCTGCTTGATGAACGCATGCCCCGACTTGCTCATGACCGGCACGCCGCCGAGACGCTTCACGGTGTCGATGGTGTTCCACGTGAGCCGCGGGTCGTAGACGATGCGCGCGCCAGGTTGTTTGGCGAGGAACGCCTCCGCCAGCAAGCCGACGATGTAGTAACCCTCGATGAACGAGCCCTTGGAGTCGTAGAAGAAGCAGCGGTCGTAGTCGCCGTCCCAGGCGATGCCGACATCGGCGCGCGATGTCTTCAGCGCCGCAAGCGTGGGCCCGCGATTCTCCTCGAGCATGGGATTGGGCACGCCTTGCGGGAAGTCGCCGTTCGGCTCGTGCCGCACCTTGATGAACTCGAATGGCAGATGCGGCTCGAGCTTGTCGACCGCGAGGCCGGCGCCGCCATTGCCCGCGTCCACCACCACCTTGAGTTTGCGCAGCCCCTTGAGATCGATGTAGCCCAGCAGATGCTCGATGTATTTGTCCGACGTCTCGAGCTTCGTCACCTTGCCGCGCGCCGCGGCGACAGGCGGGATCTTGCCGCCCTGGATCATCGCCGCGATGTCCTTGAGGCCCGAATCGGCGCCGATGGGCTTGCTCTGCTCGCGCACCAGCTTGAGGCCGTTGTAGTCCGGAGGATTGTGGCTGGCGGTGACCATGATGCCGCCGTCCAGCTTCCAGGCGAACGTGGCGAAGTAGACGCCTTCGGTACCGCACAACCCGATGTCGAGCACGTCGACGCCGGCGTCGGTGAGCCCGCGAATGAGCTCGGTGGCGAACTGGTCGCTGGTGAGCCGGATGTCGCGTCCCACGCACACGCGCTTCGGCTTCACGAAGGCGGCATAGGCGCGGCCCACCTGGTAGACCAGCTCGGGGTTGAGCTCGTCGGGAATGCGGCCACGGATGTCGTAGGCCTTGAATGCGGAGAGGTTCATCACTTATGCCTTTCCTTTCGGGTCTCTAACTACAACGGGGACGGGCGCGGCATGCGCGACGTGTTCCATGCGGCCGGCCGCCTTGATGCGCGCGACCAGCTTCTTCACGTCCTGCACCTTGGCCTTGGGCGCGACCAGCACGGCGTCGGCGGTTTCGACGATGACCATGTCATGCAGGCCGAGCGCGGCCACGAGGCGGCTGTCCGCATGCACATAGCAACCATCGGCGTCTTCGAGCAGCACGTCGCCGCGGATCACGTTGCCGCGGCCGTCGGCCGGCAGCACTTCGTGCAGCGCGGCCCACGAACCGACGTCGTTCCAGCCGGCATCGAGCGGAACCATGACGGCGTCGCGCGTCTTTTCCATGACCGCGTAGTCCACCGAATCGCTGCGGCAGGTGGCGAATATCGCTTCATCCACGCGCGTGAAATCCTTCTCGCGCACCGCGGTGGCGCTGGCGCGCGCACAGACCTCGGCGATGTCGGGCGCGTGCGCCGCGAGCTCGTCGAGAAAACGCTTGGCGCCGAACATGAACATGCCCGAGTTCCAGAAGTAGTCGCCCGAGGCGATGAACTCGCGCGCGCGCGCTTCATTCGGCTTTTCGACGAATTGCTCGATGGGCGCGACCGGGCCTGCGCCGTTGGCGCGGCGGATGTAGCCGTAGCCCGTCTCCGGAGTACGCGCGACGATACCAAACGCAACCAGCTTGCCGCTCGCCGCCGCCGGAATCGCCTGGCGGATCGAAGCCTGGAAGGCCGCGAGGTCGCGCAGCACATGGTCGGCCGGCAGCACCAGCAGGATCGCATCGTCGCCCGCAATCTGCCGTACGGCATGTGCCGCGAGCGCAATCGCCGGCGCGGTGTTGCGACCCACCGGCTCTAACAAGATGCCCGCGGGCGGCATGCCCATCTCGCGCAGCTGCTCGGCGACCAGGAATCGGTGTGCTTCATTACACACGACGACGGGCGTGGTGGCATCCGGAAATCCGGCGAGCCGCGCGGCCGTGTCCTGGATCATGGTGCGTTCGCCGGTCAGCGCCAGAAGTTGTTTGGGCAAGAGCTCGCGCGAAAGCGGCCAGAGTCGGGTGCCGGCACCACCGGAGAGGATCACGGGGACTAGTTTCATGAGGGCAGCATCGTACTCCTAACCCTTCGACGCTTCGCCGCGTCCGATCGCGTAGTACCTGAAGCCCTGCTTCTTCATCGTCACCGGGTCGTAAAGATTCCGGCCGTCGAAGATGACCGGCGCCTTGAGCGTCTTCTTCAGGTGATCGAAGTCCGGGCTGCGGAATTCCTTCCACTCCGTGACGATGACGAGCGCATCAGCGCCGTCGAGCGCTTCACGGGCGCGAGCACACAGCGTGAGGTCGGCGCGATCGCCCCAGAGCCGCTTGGCTTCCTTGGCTGCGGCCGGGTCGTAGGCGCGCACTTTCGCGCCAGCCTTCCATAACGCGTCGATGAGCACACGGCTCGGCGCCTCGCGCATGTCGTCGGTGCCGGGCTTGAACGCCAATCCCCAGATCGCGAAAGTCTTGCCGGCAATGTTGCCGTCGTAGTGCGCGAGGATCTTGCCCGGCAGCACTTCCTTCTGCGCCTTGTTCACCGCCTCGACGGAATTGAGGAGCTGCGGCTCGTATTTCACGCCGCGCGCCGAGCGCACCAGCGCCTGCACGTCTTTCGGAAAACAGGAACCGCCGTACCCCAACCCCGGGTAGATGAAGTGGTAACCGATGCGCGCATCCGAACCTATGCCGACGCGCACTTTCTCGATGTCGGCGCCGAACCGTTCCGCCAGGTTCGCCAGCTCGTTCATGAAGCTGATCTTGGTCGCGAGCATGGCGTTGGCGGCGTACTTCGTGAGCTCCGCGGACTTGACGTCCATGACGATGACTTTTTCACGGCTGCGCGTGAACGGTTCGTACAACGCGCGCATGAGCTCGGTGACGCGCGGATTGTCGGCGCCCACGACCACGCGGTCCGGGCGCATGAAGTCCTCGATGGCCGCGCCTTCCTTGAGGAATTCCGGGTTGGACACGACGTCGAATTCGACCTCGGCCTTGCGCTTGCTCAGGGATTCGGCGACCGCCGCACCGACCTTGTCGGCGGTGCCCACGGGCACGGTGGACTTGGTGACCACCACCTTGTATTCGGTCATGTGCTCGCCGATCGTTCGCGCAACCGCCAGCACGTACTTGAGATCCGCCGAGCCGTCTTCGTCGGGAGGTGTGCCCACCGCGATGAGTTGCAGCTGGCCATGAGCGACGCCCTCGGCTGCCGACGTGGTGAACCGCAGGCGTTCGGCGTCGGCATTGGTCTTGATGAGCGCATCGAGACCGGGCTCGTGGATGGGAATCTCCCCGCGCTTGAGACCTTCTATCTTCTTTGCGTCGACGTCGACGCACAGCACGTCATTGCCGGCATCGGCAAGGCATGCACCGGTGACCAACCCGACATAGCCGGATCCAAAAATGGTGACTCGCATGTTTTCCTGGAGTGCCCGGAATGGGCAGGGGTCGGAATTCTAGCGAATTCGCCCCGCGCGCGCGCCTGCTAAGCGGCTTCGACGTCGACTTCAGTCGTGCGCTGACGGCGCAGGTGATGGGGAACCACGACCCAGAGGATGCGCGCGTTGTGCATCAACACGATCATGCCCAGTCCCGAGAGCAACCACATGGCAAACGAAACTCCGTCCGATACTTCGAAGTAGTGGATGCCGATTGCAACCATCGACAGGAGTATGCCTATCAGGATCAACACGAAGAACGCGCCGCGCACACCGAAGCCGGCGTCCAGCAGCTTGTGGTGGAAATGCGCGCGATCCGGCTGGAACGGCGAGCCGCCCTTGAGGATGCGGCGGATGGTGGTCCACAGGAGCTCGTAGAGCGGAATCGCCACGACCCACAACGTGGTGGTGGGACTCAGGCTCGATCCCTCGCCCTGCGACGCGCTGATGCACATGCACGCGAGCAGGAAGCCTAACAAGGTGCTGCCGGCATCACCCATGAAGCAACGGAACGCGCGGTTGAACTTCGCGGGGATGTTGAAGACGAGGAACGCGGCGACCGCGCCGCAGAGCACGATGCTCATGCTGCCGACCACGGAATCGCCGGTGAGCGAGGTAAGGCAGGTGAGCGCCAGCAGCGCGTTGAACGCCATGGTGCCGGCGAGACCGTCCATGCCGTCGAGCATGTTGAACGCGTTGATGGCGCCGACGATGGCAACACAGGTGAACGCCGCGCCGGAGAGCTCGGAGAACTGGACCGGCGTATCTCCGAAAGGACGTCCCAGCGTGGTGATCGAGAAATCGGGTGACGTGCCGAGGACCAGCAACGCGGCGACCAGGTGGGCAGTGAGGCGAGCGGCGGGCGAGATCTCGAAACGATCGTCGAGCAGCCCGACGATGACGACCAGCGCCGCGGCGGACAGCAACGGAGCGGATATGAACTGGTTTGCGGGCAGCAGGCCGACGCCGAAGATGCAACCCACGAACATCGCGAGGCCACCGACAACGGGAATTTCGCCGTGATGAGTTTTGCGCCCCCCCGGCTTGTCGACGAGTTCAACGGCTACAGCCACAGGCCGGAGGGCGGCCATCGCTAGGAGCGTTGCGAAAAAGCACGCTACTGAAGCGCCAAAGTCACTTATCAAGCAATTCCTCGTTCTCGCAGCTCCAACAACCTGGTCGGGGGGCCGGAGCATTCATTTGACGGTCCGAAGTATAGCCATCCCAATTTTTCCCGGGATACCCAATGAACGCATAAAACGAAGGTCCGCAATGTGCAGATATGTGCAGATACTGTGCAGATTACGTTTCGGTCGGACCCGGCTTACCCTGTTTCCACGGTCTCCAGGCGTTAGTGCTCTCTGTCACGACGCAGGGGTTTCTCTCACCCGGCATGCGCTTTTTTTCATGCGGTCGTCGTTTCCCGGCGACAAACGACAGCAGTTAGAACGAACCTAGCCTAGTTCGGCTGGCCTTTCGGGGCAGCCCTACCAAACATGGCTTCCGTGACGATCGTCGGCATATGCCTCAACGGGAACGGCGCCGCACCCGGGTCGAGGCGGCTCGCGGTATCGACGAAATAGCCTATTCCGTCGTGCTCGCCGTTCTTTATGGCGACGAAGGCCACCTCCTCGCGGAACGGGACGAGGCTCGACCCTAAGCGAATGGTGCTGCCGGCGGGGATGTCGTGGGGATAGGTCAGCATGACGAACAGGTCCTTGCCGCGATTGTCGACCTCGAATATCGGCGTTCCGTCGGCCGCCACCACCCCTGCCAGGGTCTCGGCCGCGGTCCGGGCCTGCGCCTCGTCCGGTAAGACAATGAGGAAGTCACGGGACATGAGGGGTTCCACCCGCGAAAAACCGATACCGAGCCGCGTCAGAAAACCGGCATGGTCGCGAAGCCGCCAGTAGAACTTGAGGTGCCCGAAGGGCTGCTGGTGCAGACCCGTGGCGATCATGATGCGAGCCTCGGGATTGGCCTTGCGCACCTTGCCAAGGATGGAGTCGTAGAGCTCGTATACCTCGATGACCGGGTCTATCCCCGCGGTGATGTACCAGTCGGGATTGCGGTGCGGGCCGGAATAGACGGCCGACGAGAACATGTAGTGGTGCTGGATATGGGCGCCGGCATTCAGGAACAGCGTGGCGAAATTCGGCTTCGTCCGGCGCACCTCGCCAATGAATACATCGGCGAGCAGTTGATCGAGCAGCAAGGCGCCGCGCCAGCGCCGCTTTGGCGCTGTCAGCGCCCAGCCCAGGTATCGGCCCCAGTTCGCCGGCGACGCATAACGCAGGAAACCTGACAACAGACCGGCGAACGACGCGAATGTGACTCGCCGCGTGGCGTTTTCGTTCACTGCCTGGGCAATGGCGTTGTAGAGCCTCTTGAGCGACGGCGACGCGCTGACGCTGGTCTTGGTCCATGGATCGGGAACGAAAAATGCGGGGTCCCGAAGGCGATGTTTGGCGTTCATCGGGCTGATGGCGCCGACCCGCATGCCGCGTGCCTCGAGCTGCTCCCAGATCTGTGGGAGGTCCTGCCCCACGATGTCGCCGAGCCTGAAAACCTTGTGCTCGTCGAAGGTCTTGCCGGTGTGCGCGGTCACCCACTGGATCCACGGTTCGAGCAGTTCGTAGCTCGATTCAGACGTGGTGCGCTGAAGGCCGTTTTCGCGCAGCACCTGCGCGAAGTTTGGCAAACGGCCCGCCGCGCAGTAACGCTCCACGAACTCGAAATTGATCTCGTTGAATTCCAGGAAGAGCAGCATTGAGGGCTGCGAGCTCACGGTGCCGAAATCCCGAAATCGGTGTAATAGTTTGTCACGCAACGAGTTTTGCAGATTGCCGAGCCGGGGATCAAGACGCGTTCTCCAGGGAAAGCATGTGGCAACGGGTCGTGAACACCGCGGCCAGTGAATCGTCGTACGGAGCGCAATTCCCGTTCAGCCACAGCTCCAGGTCGAGCCATCGGCGCATGAATTCTTCTCGCGCCTCGGGTCGCACGCTGCGAAACACGCGCTTCAAGCCGGTATTGAAGGACTTCGTTTCGACGATGCGCAAACCCGCGTCAGCGCAGTACTTGACGAATGAGGCCTCGGGGGCGAAGCGCTGGTAGTAAACACCAGCGCCGAATCGTTCGACGAGTTGATTGCGCACGAACTGAGTGACCGCCTGGCGCATCGCCAACCCCGCGGTGACGTGTTGTTGGGTGGTGGTCTCGGTGGTGAAGTGGCCGGCGTCGTAGTTGATGAGCGCGATTCCGCCCGGCCTGAGATTCGCCTTGACCGCCTGCATGTAGGCGCCTCGCTTCGCGATGGGAACGTGTTCGAAAACACTGAACGAGACGATGACGTCGGCTCCGCCCTGGAGCACGAACATCTCACCCGGGGCGAAGTGCAATTCCGCGTTCTTGCCGGCAAGCACCTTGCGGGCCTCATCGAGCGAAGGCTCATGAGGGTCGGCCCCGACGTAGCGCACGTTTGGATAGTCGTCCAGGAATTGCGGAAAGTTGCGGCCGGAGCCGCAGCCCAGGTCGAGTACCACCAGCGGTGTTCCGCGCGACGCCAGTTCAGCCAGCTTCTGCAGGCAGTACATCTTGGCCGTGTTGCCAAGCGACTTCACGTTCTTCATTCGATCCGGTTTCAGTTCAATCATTTGCGCGGCGATTATGGACGATCGGGCGATACGATGTGGATAGGGTCAAACACTGATAAGCAAGGCGTAGTCCGCGATCGTCTGCTCGATGACGGCGCCTTCGTCGAAGTGTTCGACGACGAATGCGCGCCCTGCCGCGCCCATGGCGCTGATCCGCCCGGGGTTGGCGATGAGCTCGCGCATCGCGAGTTCGAGGCGATCGACATCGGCCGGCGGAACGAGCAGCCCGGTGACCCCGGGAAGCACCACCTGGCGGCACCCGGGCACATCACTCGCGATGAGCGCACGCCCCATCGCGGAAGCTTCCAGCAACACGCGCGGCAACCCCTCGCGATAGGAGGGCAGCACGACCACATCGGCGCGGGCAATCTGCGGCCGCACGTCATCGACCTCGCCTATCCACTCGACCGCGGATGCCTGCTGGCCCAGTTGCGTGACCTCGCTTTGCGCCAGCGCCGTGGGATTGCGCGGATCGGTGCCGCCCACGAGCAGGAACTTCACGTCGGGGTAGTCACGGCGGATACGCTGCGCAGCGTTCAGATACTCACGCACGCCTTTCTCGCCGAGCAGTCGGGAGATCATGCAGAACGTCAGCGGTACGCGCGACTCGCACGGAAGAACTGCCGGCACGAAGCGCGACGTGTCCACACCGGATCCGGCAACCAGCCTCACCTTTCCGTTGTCGACCAGCCCATTGCTGACAAAGAGATCCCGGTCGTCGGCATTCTGGAAATACACACGCTTCGCGCGCGCCAATGCCAGCCGATAGAGCAGGTTCACCAGCTTGTTCATGCCGGCGCCGGCCGAAGTGAACGCATACCCGAGGCCGGTGATGGTTACCACGCGCACCGGCACTCCCGCGAGCGCGGCCGCGAGCGTGGCGTAGATGGCGGGCTTGATGGTGAATGCATGCACGACAGCGGGACGTCGGCGGCGAAACTCGCGCCACAGCGTCCACACCAGCCGCAGGTCGGTCAGCGGAGCGACGCCACGCAGCGCAACCGGGATCGGCGCGAAGGCGATGCCCTCGGCCGTCAACCGCTCACCATATCCATCGGCGCCCGAGCCCATCGCGACAACCGTGGCGCCGGCAGATGCAAGCCGATGGACCAGGTTGCGGCGGAACAGATGGAGCGTCTTCGCGCATCGCGAGACGACGATGACGGAGCGCCCGGCGAGCGGTTGCTCCTGGACCCGCTTCATGACCTCGCAAGTTCCTCGAGATTCGGAAAGCGGTAGTTGATGGAGGCCACGGCCCGCAGGCCGTCGGTGTTGCGCTTGAATACCCCGTGCAGGCTGCGCGCACCATAGAAAAGCAGCGCATCGCCGGCGCGATACTCGTAGGTGCGCAGCGGCAGGCCGTGCACCGCGGCCGTGCGGCCCGCTAACAAACAAAGTTTGCTCCTGACGGGGTAGCGCGTGGTGCCGCCGAACGGCAGGACGTTGGGCCACAGCGACAGCGTCGCCGGCTCCTCGGCGACCGAAGCCGGGAGCACCACCGGCACCAGGACGTTGAGGACGCACAGGTGATCGAAGTGGAACGAAACGAAGTCGCCGCGCTTCGACGTGATGCTGTACCCGACCTGCACGTCCGGAGGCGTGAGCGTGATTTTCCCGCCGGGTCCGCCGCTCAGGAGCTCGTTGACCAGCCCGAGCATCTCCGCGCTCGATGCGCGATGGACGATCTCGTGGTGGGCGATCTGCTCGTATTTCAACGAATACTTGCGGTCGGTGCCGGAGACCTTCATCTGCCCGCCCGAGGCGATGAACTCCGTGGCGTAACGCTGCTGCTCGTCCGCGTCCACGAACGAGCGCAGCGTCACCATGCCGGTGTCCTCGAGCGCGCTGCGAATCTGCGCGATCGCGGCGCTGCGCGTTGCGCTGCTCGCGCGCAATGGCGGAAATTCGATTCCGGGTGGTGCAGCCGTTTTCAAGTCAGGCCTCGGGCGCCACGTAGGATGAGGCACCGGAGACCGCGACATTCCCGGAAGTGTTTCCGCTGACGCGCGCCTGGGTCGCCTTGTTGTCATTACATCCCGGGTCCTCGAGAAATCCCCAGGCGCTGCAGTTCATGCTCTTGAGGTTTGGAAACCGGTTGCCGGACGAACCGCCGCGCAGCCAGAGATTGGTGCCGCGGTTGTTGGTAGTGACCAGGTTCGGGAAGGTCACGTTCTGGCAATTGTTGAGGTAGACCCCCTGCTGGCCGCAATTCTCGGCGCGCATCTGCAGTATCCCGCCGCGCAGGTTTTCGATCTGCGCGGCCATTCCGGTCGCGCCATCGATGTACAGGCTGCCGTCGTAAACCGAGCCCACGGTTTCGCGCGCGGACATGCCATTGTTGCCGCCGCCGACCACGCGTACGCCGTCGAAAAACACGCTCGATGGCCCGGAACCGGCCTGAACGCCGACGAGGCCGACGAGTCTCGGGTTGATGATCGAACCCCTGAGCGTGAGATTGACCGCGTCGCGCCACAGACCCCCGTAAGCGCCAGACTCGAACACTTCGAAGTCGACGGTGATATTGGTGGGACGACTTCCCAACCCGTCACCCGCGACGCAGAAGCCGCCGGAAACGTCCGCACCTCCGCCGGTGCGCTTGGAAATCACCCTGAACATGCAATTGCGCACGAAGTTGACCGCTTCATCCGGCTCGATGTCGAGACTGAGAGAGCTGCTGCCTTCGTCGATGATGTCGATGTTGATCTGTTCGCCGCAGATCACCGCCACGCCGTGGCGTCCGCAACCTTGTGTGCGCATGCGACCGTAGACGGCCCGACAACCTATTTCGCCGTGTGGATAGTCCGCGTACAGGATGAGGAGGCCATCACCCTTCACGTCGACCACCTGCAGATCGACGACACAGCCGTCCACCGCGCAGAGCTTCACGCCGTGCGCGAACTCGGTCGCCGACGGGTTGTTTGCCCGGTTTCCGTCGATGCGGAACCCGACGAAAGTGAGGTTCTTGTCGCGCGCGGCATCACTGGTGGGATTGGTGAACGCGTTGCGGATGACCGGGTTGTTGCCGAAGTTCGGCAGCGCCTTGATCGTGCACTGGTAGTTATAACCGTAGATGGCGCCGCCGGAAGGCACGACCAGCGGCGAGCCGACGCTGAGCTGGCCGCGCAGCGGAAGCCGGATCATGCGATACCTCGCGAGCGCCTGGTTGATGTAGGGCGCGGCGTCGAACGTGCTGATGCCCAGCATGACGTTCGCGTGCTCGGGACCTGGAATCATGTCCATCACGCAGGGCAAATCCGCGTTCGTGCCGTAATCGTCCCAATACTCCGCCATGATCAACTTACTCCATACGATGGGGCCGGCGTGCCACGAGCGCTGCGCCAGGCCTGAAACATGAGAATAGACCAAAGAAGATGTTGCCGTTCCTGCCGGCCGCTCTGGTGTTCAGTCCACAACCGCGTGACCGCCGGCTGATTGAAGAACCCCTGGCTTCTGATGCTTTCGGGCGCCAGCAGTTCCTCTGCCCACTCGCGCAACGGGCCACGCAGCCAGGCGCCCAATGGAATTGCGAATCCCGCCTTGGTCCTGTCCATGAGCGCGCGCGGAACGTACCGGTCGAGGAGCCGTTTCAGGATGATCTTCCCTTGCGTGCCGCTCACGCGGTAGGACAAAGGGAGGGACAGCGAAAATTCCAGCAGGTCCGCATCGAGGTACGGCGCGCGACTCTCGAGCGACGCAGCCATGGTCGCGCGATCGACCTTTGCCAGGACGTCGTCGGGAAGATAGCCGGTGAGATCGCGTTCGACCATGTAGTCGACGATCGACTCGGCATCGTAGGGAATGGCGGGCGGCGCCGGTTCCACCGGCAGCGGATCCAGCAACAGCGACTGCGGGTCCCGCGTCTGCGCGATCATCATTTCATAGAGCGCGCCGGCCGAAGCCGCGCCGATCATGGGCGCGAGCTTGTGCAGCCGCTCGCCCGGGTTGCCGAAGCGAAGTGAGCTGGGCAGCAGCGGGCCGGCCATGCGGAACATGCGATCGAGCTGCGCAGCCGGTATCGCGGTGATCGCGCCGCCCATCGCACGGCGCACGCCCGCCGGCAGATGGCGGAATCGGCCCCAGGCGTTGCGCCACCAGAAATATCGGTTGTAGCCGCTGAACACTTCATCGCCACCGTCGCCGGTCAGCGCGACCGTGACTTCCCGGCGCGCGAGCCTCGCCACCAGGTGCGAGGGGATCTGCGAGGAATCGGCGAACGGCTCGTCGTATATCTGCGCCAGCGATGGCACCACCGCGAGGGCGTCGCCGGGAGTGACTTCGAATCGCGTATGCCGGGTTCCGAGATGGCTGGCCACGGCGGCCGCATGCACCGATTCGTCGAAGCCACCTTCCGCGAATCCGATCGTGAAAGTCCGCACCGGCGTGGAAGACTGCGCCTGCATCAGCGCGACGACGGCGCTGGAATCGACGCCGCCCGAGAGGAACGCGCCGAGCGGCACGTCCGACACCATCCGGGCGCCGACGACGGACTTGAGGCGCGAATCGAGCTCGACCACGGCGTCTTCGAACGAGCCGCGATAGGGTCTGGCACGCGCGCGCGCGAACACGTCCGCGACGCGCCAGTACGCCTGCGGCTCGCCGGCGGCGATCGTGCCGCCCTCGCCCACCGCGAACACGCAGAACGTGCCGGGCGGCAGTTTGCGCACGTGTGAGTAGATAGTGCGTGGCGCGCGCACGCAGGAATAACGCAGGAGGTCGGCGAGCGCGCCGCGATCGATATCGCTGCGGAACCCGGGATGACCGGCCAGCGCCTTGAGCTCGGACCCGAACAGGAGCGGCGCGCCGCCCGTGGTGTAATACAGCGGCTTCTCGCCGAAGCGATCGCGCGCCAGCGTGAGCTCCCGCCTCTCCCGGTCCCACACCGCGAACGCGAACTGGCCGTTGAGGCGCTGCAGCGCGTCGCGCACCCCCCAACGCTCCATCACGTGGAGTATGACTTCGGTGTCGCTGTGACCCACGAAGCGATCGCCCAGCGCAGCGAGCTCGGCTCCCAGCTCGCGGAAGTTGAAGATCTCGCCGTTATAGACCATGACGTAGCGGCCGCTCGGCGAGGTCATCGGCTGGGC
The DNA here is from genome assembly GCA_035765415.1 of Steroidobacteraceae bacterium. GTDB lineage: Bacteria > Pseudomonadota > Gammaproteobacteria > Steroidobacterales > Steroidobacteraceae > CADEED01. Next base: position 21,473 of record DASTXR010000133.1, read on the forward strand.
GCCGGCCGGAGAAAGGTCGACGATGGCGAGCCGCCGGTGCGCGAGCGCAACGCCGGTGTCCGCGTCGACCCAGATGCCGTCGCCGTCCGGGCCGCGATGCGCCAGCGTGTTCGCCATGGCGAGCGCGCTCGAACGCAACTGGCTGGCGGGCTCACCGGCGCTGACGATTCCTGCGATACCACACATGGGAAGCCCGGCCGCGCTACGCGCGCGACGCCGCCTCCGCCTTCGAGTAGATAGCCAGCGTGGCGTCCACCATTTTTGCGACCGGGAACTCGCGCTCCAGCCGCTCGCGTCCCGCGGCGCCCATGGATGCGCGCAACTCGGCGGCGAACAGCGCGTCGATGGCCGAAGCGACGCCGGCCGCGTCACCGGCGCTGCACAGCCGGCCGGTCACGTTGTCCACGACGATTTCCGGAATCGCGCTGACACGCGTGGCCACGATGGGACGCCGCGAGGCCATGGCTTCGAGCAGCACGAGTCCGAACCCTTCGTAGTCGGAGCACAGCGCGAAGATGTCGAAGGCCTGCATGACCGCGGGTATGTCCTCGCGCCTGCCCGCCCAGGTCAGCGCCTGTTCAACGCCCTTGTCGCGCGCGCGCTTCCGCAATGACGCTTCGAGATCGCCGGTGCCCACCACCACGAGACGCAGCGCGCGACCCCTGGCGCGCAATTCCGCCAGCGAGTCGATGAGCAGGTCGATGCGCTTCTGCGTGACGATTCGCGCCACGGTTCCTACCACCACTTCGTCCGCGGCAATGCCCCAGGCGGCACGAATGCCGGCGATGGTCTCGCGCGTCACGACATCGTAGGGCCCGGGCGCGAGCCCGTAGTGAATCGGGTGCACCTTGTCGGGCGGCAGACGGTGCTGCCGGTGCAGATAACGCGCGACGGCATGTGATATCGCGATGACCGCGACGGCGCCACGCTCGGCCCAGAATCCGCCAGCCCAGAAGAGCGGCGTCGAAATCGGATCGTCGCTGTGTTTGCTGATGACGAACGCCGGACGGGCGCGGGAGCGCGCGTATGCCAGGCGCGTGAACACTTCGGCGGCTGGCAGATGCGCGTGCAGCACGTCCGGAGCCGTTGAGTCGATGAGCGCGCGCAGGCGGCCGACGATCCGCAGGTCCGTGTAACCCGACCACTCGAGCGCGACCACATTCACGCCGGCGTCACGCAGCGCTGCGCTCCAGTAGCCGTCGCCCTTGAGGTACGCGACAGTGACCTTCCAGCCGCGCTCCGCCTGCCCGGCGGCGAGGACCTTCAGGTGGTTCTCCGCGCCTCCGCGGTTGATCGTCGTCACGACGTGCAGGACAGATGGCATCGCGCGTTCCCCGGTGTTCATGGCTTCACGGCCATCGCAACATGGCCGCTGGTCGCCTTGCCCAGGCGCGGGCGATCCATGCCGGCCAGCAATGCGCGCAGTGGCGGGATGCGCGCCGCGCGCCGGAACACGCCTAACAACTCCAGGCGGCAGATGAACGGGCCGTCGATCGGCCATACGTCCACGCGCGCGAACCCCGCGGTGGCCAGCAGGTGGGCCAGGCCTTCATGCGTGAAGCGCCAGAAATCGTGGTACTCGCCATGCCCGCTCTGATTGGCCGCCGCCGGTGCGCCACGCTGGAACACGGGATTGACCGGGGTCGGGCGTTTGCCGTGATAGGACGTCATGAACGGCACGGCCACCAGCGCGATGCCGCCGGGCCGAAGGATGCGCAGCATTTCGCGCGCCGCCTGCAGCGGATCTTCGACGTGTTCGAGCACCTGCATGCTCAACACCGCGCCCGCGCAACCGTCGGTGAGCCCGTCGAGGCGCTGAACGTCGCACGCCAGGTCGCAGCCAGGCGGCACCACCGCCGGGTCCGCACTGAATCCGCCGGCGAAATACGCCTGCTCGTCGAACACGTCGCGCACGAATGAAAGTTCCTTCGCGAAGCGGCCGCTGGTGCCGAGGTCGTAGACGGGCCTGGAAGCCGCGGCCTGCGCGACCAGCGCGCGAAACTTCGGGAAGAAAGGATGTGCAGGCGTCAGCATTTCATGGGCTCACAATCTGAGAAGGGCAAAACGCGGGCTCCTGGCGTGCAACGACATCCATGCCAGCGCGCCGATCAACACCATGGCGCCGCTCATGAGGATGGCGAGCAGCACGCCCGAATCGCGCGCGATGAAGCCGGCGATGAGTACCGCCAGGGCCTGGAGCACGAACAAGCCGGTGGCGACCACCTTGTTGCTGGTGACCACCGCCACGAATCCCATCCATCCCGACAATCCAAACAAGACCCACACTCCCACGAGCAGGATGACCGCCATGCCGCCGGCGCCGACGTACTGCGCTCCATAGACGAACCCCAGCAGGTCATCCATCCACAGCAATGCCGCGGGCAGCGCGACGACCCCGATGATCAGCAGGCCCAGCGCCGGGCGCAACAGCAGCGATCGAACGCCGCGCACGTCGCCGTCGCGAAGGTGAGTGAGCACGCGCGGGCGCAACACCGACCACACCGGGCCGGCGAGCCGCGCGGGCATGCTCGCGACGGTGCGCGCTATCTTGTAGAGCGCGACCGCTTCCTTGCTGGCGAAAATGCCGAGGACGATGACGTCCGCCTGCTGAGAAATGTTGACGCTGACGTTGCGCAGCACCGAGTAGGTGGACAATCCCAGTGCCGGCGGTTTGACGGTGTCGCGCGTGCGCGCCGCCTCGGGCCAGAAGCGGCGCACCCACAACGCCGACAGCACGGTCTTGAGCAGCGTGATCACCAGGTAGCCGATGACGAAACCCCACAACCCGTACTGCATGACGAGCACGAGCGATATGGAGACGTAGACGATGCTGTAGCCGATTTCGAAGGCCGCCTGCTGCCGCAGTCGGCCGGCGACGACGAACAGCGTTTTCGACACGCCGTAGCTGGATTGCAGGGGGATTCCCAGCGCGAGCACGGCGATGAACAGCCAGTCGACACCGAGATGCGGCTGCAGCACGAGCGCCACGATCGCCAGCAACACCGCGGCGGTCAGATTCCAGCGCAACTCGCGTTTCGCGAGGTAGTTCGCATACGCATGCGCGGTGCCGAAATCGACCTTCCAGTGCCGTCCGAGCCAGTAGGTGGCCACCTCGCCGGAACGCGACATGAGTGTCGACTCGACGAGGTTGACCATGGACTGCGCCAGCAGATAGGCCCCGAACACCGCCGTCTCGAGGCGGCGCGCCAGCACCACCTGGACGCCGAGCGTGGTGAGTGCGGCGGCGACGTGCGATGCGGACACCCAGGCCGCATCGCGAATCAGCGGTCTCACGAAATGCTCCGCGGCGACACGGGCAAACTATTTGCTGAACAGGTGCAGCGATGCAATGGCCCACCAGTCCGGGCTCATGCCGAAGGTCTTGCAGAAGCCGGCAAACGCCGCCTTGCGTTTCGAGTCGACGAACCACTGCGTCTCCACCTTGACGCCGCGCGCGCGCGCGTACTCCTCGGCGAAGGCCCGGCTCTCGACGCCGGTGGTGAGCCAGCGATGGCGGTCCAGCCCCTGGTTGAACCTGAGGTTGTATTTGTCGTTGAGATAACCGCGACGCAGGAATGTGAGGCGATAGGACACATGCGCCATGTTGGGCAGCAGGATCAGCACGTGACCGCGCGACACGCGCAGCAGCTCGTCGAGCCCTTTTTGCAGATCGTCGAGGTGTTCCAGCAGGTCCAGCGCCACGACCACGTCGTAGGAACCGTCGGGCATCGGCAGTCCGCGCGAGACATCGACGACGTGGTTCACCGTGCCGGCATCGTTCTGAAACAGGTCCACACCCTCGTAGGCGGCGAGATCGCTCACGTGCGGCTTGAGCACGCAGTCCCGGCAGCCGACGTCGAGAAGCTTCAGCTCCCCGGGGCTCCCCGCCTTGATCTTCCGCAGGGAGTCCCTGATCGTCTCAAACTTGTTCATTCATGATTCCTGTCTTCATGGCGCGGGCTTGCGGAAAACCGCCACGTACCCGAGCGGAAACCGTTCCGGCACCGATCTGCCGCCGACCCGTGGGCGCAGGCCGACGATGCGGTCGAATGGATAACTCAATAGATAGAGCAACGTGCTCACCAGCGGCCGGACGAACCGCGGAAGAACCTGCTGCGCGGTCTTGGTCAGCGCGAAAGTGAGGATGCCGTCGCCGAGAGCCTCGATGCTCCCGGACTCGAATCCGGCGCTCTCCCAGATGGATCGCAGGCCCGAATCGGTGTAGCGGAAATAGTCCTGCGGGTCCGCATGGTACTCGTGCAGGAATGGAACGACGATGATCACGCGGCCACCGGGTTTGAGGATGCGCAGCACCTCGGCGGGCGCCCTGTCGAAATGGCGCACGTGCTCGAACAGATTGATGGCCAGCACGTGATCGAAGCTCTCCGCATCGAGCGCGAACGGCTTCTCGACGTCGAGGCATACGAGCCCTTCGCCCGGCGCGAGATCCGTGCAGGTCACGGCCAGCGGTTCTTCGCGGCGGAAGTACCGGTAGTAGGAAGCGTTCGGGGATTTGCTGCCGAGATCGAGCACGGCGCCGTGCAGCTGCCGGTCGCGAAGCGCGAGATTGACGTGCGCGCGATACAAACTCTTGTCGCGCAGCAGGATCCCCGCCACGGTCAGCGGGTTGTGATAGTTGTGGGTGATCGAATGATTCATGTCGGAGCGCCGGCCTGTTTCCGCGTCGCGATCAGCCGCTCCGCATGCGTGAGAATCTTACCCGTCAGCGCGTGCAGGGAGTGGTCGGCGATCACAATCGCCCGCAATCGCGCCGCGAGCGCCGCATATTCCGCGTCGTCCAGTTCCAGCAGGGCGCGCAAGCGCGCGGCGAGCGCTCCCGCATCGTTGCCCGGGATCATGCACATCGCGCCGACGTCGGGCGGCAGCACATCCCGGAATGCCACATTGCTGGTGACGATGACCAGGCCACAGCTCATCGCCTCGAGGACCACCTTGTCGGCGCTGTGCGTCTCGCTGGAGTTGACCAGCACGTCGGCGGAAACATAGGCGGTGTGCACGGCGGCGAATGGCAGCGCATCGACGAACTCGACCCTGTCTGCCACGCCGCGCTCGCGCGCGAACGCCGCGAGCTCGCGCGCGTGGGCCCTGTCCGCATCGGTGAGCGGCTTGCCGACGATCTTCAGGCGCAGCTCCCTGCCATCGTCGAGACGCGCGGGCAGCAGGGCCAGCGCGCCAATCACGAGGTCGAGCCGCTTGACGCGTGAAACGCGGCCGACGCTGAGCAACCAGCACTTGTCCGAAGCAGGCGCGACCGCGGGCGAAAACCGGCCGGTGTCTATCCCCTGGCCGATGAGCTGTAGTTTGCGGCTCGCGAGCTGGAAGCCGCTCGCCGTCGAAGCCAGCACCATGTCGACGAGTTTTTCCGCGACCCGGACCATGGGTGGAATGTGTCCATGCGCATACCACAGCAGGATCGGGATGTTTTTCATGCGCAGCAACGGCCAGCCCATGACGGCAAACAAAGGCATCATGTGCGCAAAACACGCGTCGATGCGTTGCTCGCGCAGGATGCTGCGGACCACGCTGTAGAAGCGCAGCGCCCGGCGCGGCTCCGAATATCCCAGTTCCCGCCCCACGCTGATGACGGTGACATTGTCGGCGACCGCGATGCGGCCGGCGGTCATCGTGACGACGAACACTTTTTCACAACGCAGCGCCAGCGCGTTCACCCATTCGGTGGTGAAGCCCAGCACGTCGTCGTCGGCGTCTATCTTCAGGTTGAAGACGAGCAGGTTCATGCGCGCAACCACACGTCGATGATGCGATCGGTGAGTGCGGCAAGCCCGAAGCGCGCATCGGCGATGCGCGCTCCCTCGGCGCCCATGGCGGCGGCGAGCGCCGGATCGGCCACCAGCCTCGTCACATGGTCGGTGAGCGCATCCGTATCGCCGCGCGCGGCAAGGAACCCGCTCTGCCCGTTCACCACGAGATCCTCGGGGCCGCTGCAAATGGTCGAGACCACCGGGCGTGCGGCGAGCATCGCCTCGAGCACGACGCGGCCGAATCCTTCGTAATCGGACGTCAGCAGGAAGACATCGGCCGCCGCGTAGATGTCCGGCAGCTCTGCATGTTGCCGCGATCCCAGGAACGAAACGGCCGGGGCGATGCCAAGCTCGCGGGCGCGACTCTCGAGGCTTGCGCGCAGTTCGCCGTCGCCGACGATGACGAAGTGGGATTCCGGACGCTGTTCGTGCACGCGCCGCGCAACTTCGAGCCACAGCGGCAACTGCTTCTGCGCCACGAGCCGCCCGACGAACAGGACCAGCCGTTTGCCCGCGAGCGATGCATCGAGTTTTTGCCGGCCCTCGATGCGTCCCAGGTTCGAAGGCTTGAAATTGACGCCGACGGGCGCGACCGAAATCCGCTGCGGATCCACCTTCCAGCGATCCGCGAGCAGTAGTTTGAGCGGCTCGGACACCACCCGGACGTGGCTCGCGCGCGTGATCACGCGGCGCGCGAGCACGCGCTTCACGCGGTTGATCGGCGATTCGCCGACCCATGCATCGGCCATGATGTCGAAGTGCAGCTGGGGGACGTCGCGCGCCCCGACGCGGCGGGCCAGCGACTGCGCCATCCAGCCCTCCTCCCAGGGTTCCTGGCTGGTGATCACGTCCGGGCGCCAGCCATCGGCGAGCACGTCGCGAAGACGGCGTCGCAGGTCGAGCAGGAAACCCGCGCGCGTGCGCGAGCGCGTGCCGAACAACGTGAGGTGCTCGGATGCGCGCTCGAACCAGTGTGCATCCGGTCCGCTGCTGTAGGCGACGACGCGCATCTGGCTGCCGGGTGCGCGTTCCGCGAGACGCTTCGCGTAGTACAGGTGGCGCAGCCGGGCGTCGCCCGTCGATGCACCGTCCTTCGATGCAAACAGCGAGCTGTCCTTGCCCAGCGACAGCACATTGAGGGGCCGGGAGCTCATGGGCGCGCGCATTCCTGCAGGACCTGCTCGGTCTGCGCCAGCATGCGCTCGTAGGAGAAGTCGGCGGCAACCTGCCGGGCCGCGGTTTCGACCAGCGTGGCGCGCAGCGCCGCATCACCTAACAAACGCCGCAGCTCGGCAGCCAGGCGCGCATCGTCGCCCACGGGCACGAGCACTCCGGCGTGCGGCGCACCGACCACTTCCGGCGTGCCGCCGGCCGCGGTGGCGATGACCGCGACCCCGGCGAGTTTTGCCTCGAGGACGATGTGCGGCAGACCTTCATAGCTGGAATTGAGCACGAACACGCGCGCCGATCGGATCTGGTCCGCCACCCTGGCCTTGTCGACGTGGCCGGTGAAATGAACGCGCGCGCCGAGTCCGCTGGCTAACTTCTCCAGGTCCGGCCGCAGCGGTCCGTCGCCGACGACATTGAGCGACCAGCCATTGGCGGCCGCGATGCGGATCAGCTCCGCGATGCCCTTCCACGGCACCAGCCGGGCAACCGTCACGACGTCGAACTCGGGCGGAACGCCCATGGGCGGCGATGGCTGGCGCACGGCGTTGTGCACGACGCGGATCCGGTCCGGTGGAACACCCCAGCCGGCGACGATGCGCGCCAGGTAGTGGCTGGGGCAGATGACCCGGCGCGCACGCGAGGTGTACCAGCCCTGGAGCGCGCGCGACAGCCGCCAGCGCAGCGGAAGTTTCGCGCTCTGGAAATCGTCGAGCCGGCCCTGGTAGGCGTTGCTGTTTCGGGCGCGTTCCCAGATGAGGTCGCCGACCACTTTCACCACCATCGGGCGGCGACGCAGCAGGCCGCACGCGATGACGCCCTCGAGCACCAGGCCATTCAGATAGACCACGTCCGCCTTGGCCGCCAGCCGGCGGATGCGCGCCACCACCTGCGCGGCGCGACGCCACCATCGCTGGCCGCGCTTCATGCGCACGACCGGAAACGGAAATGCGGAATCGTCATGCGCGAGCGAATCGCTGAGCGTCACGACGCCGAGAATTTCATGGCCGCGCCCGGTGAGCGCTGCCGAAATGGCGGGTACGTAACTCGCCGGCCCGCCATGGTCCGGCGGAAAGATGCCCGTCACCACTAACAATTTCACTGCGCGACGATTCCGGCTGGCCGTGCTGCGATTCGGCTGGCGGCGAGCGCCAGGCCACCGACGAAGAAGAGGCACATCGAAACGGGCGAGATCGGCTGCATCCACACGGCGGTCTGGTTGCCGATGAGAATTCCCACGAGCCAGATCTGGTAGGCGCGAAACGCGGGCCGGTCCACCGGGCTGTGGTTGGCGGCCCAGCTGAGCCGCTTGTAGAGCAGAACGCAGAACACGACGAACGCCGTGAATCCGAAAATGCCCGCGTCGGTGAGAGTCTGCAGCGTCTGGTTGGCCGCGTTGACGATGAAGTTCGTATTGAAACGGCCGACGAAGAACGCCTCGGCGCCAATGTTGTCCGCCACGGCGGTGAAGCCGTTCAAGCCGACGCCCGCGACCGGATGATTCGCGATGATGTCGGCAGCCACGTTGAAACTTCCGAACCGGCTGGCGAGCGTCGTCGCCATCAGCACCGGATCGAGCACCCGGCCGACGATGCGCGGCGCGAACAGCGCGACCACCGCGATCACCACCGGCGCGAACAACACGGCAAGCAGCAGGCGCCGGCCCAGGGGCTTGCGCACATTCGAACGCGCACGCCAGGGCAGCAGGAAATGAGCGGCGAATGCCACCAGCAATGTGAGGCTGGCGCCCAGGCCCACGGTCACCAGCAGCGCGGTGAGATGAAACGCCAGTTGCGGCCAGCGCCCGGCGACCAGGGCACGGCACGCGAACAACGCCACGACGAACGGCACGGGATCGCCGAAAGGCCCGAACACCCGGCCGAGCGCGCTTTCGGCACCCTGCGCTTCGCCGACACCCGCAACGATCGGCAGGAATACCGACGCGGACACCATGATTCCGAATGCATCGAAGGCGCGGACCGCGCCTTCGAGCGCCACCACATCCCGCACCAGCGTCGGCACGACGAACAGCCAGACGCTCCACAACACGAGCATGAAGAACAACCGGAACTGCATCGCTCCGTCGAGGTACGACAGCTTCAGGTTTGCCAGGATGGTGGCGAAGAACAGCGCGGCGATGAACAGGAGCCAGGCGATCTCGAGCGACGTGAGCACGTAGTGCGCGGGCCGCAGCAAGCGCGCGGCAATGGCCACCGCCACCAGCATGCCCAGCACCGCGATCAGCGCCCCACCGGCGGCCATCACCTGCGCGGATGCGAAGACGGCGAGCAGCACGCCACAGGTGGCGAGCAACGCGAAGAACTTCAGCGAGTAGAAATTCATTGACGCCGCCGGAGAAATCAGCGGCCGGGTTTTGCCGGGCGCCGGCGCGAACCACGCGCCGCCATCACCAGAACGGTCACCGCCGCGATGAAGCAGCCAAACAGCATGCTGCCCGCCACCACCAGCGGCCGCTTCGGCTTGCTGGGGCGTTCGGGGACCATCGCCGGGTCGATGACCTTGACGATGTAGTCGGTGCGCACGTTGGCCAGCATGCGCTGGCTCATCTGCGACTCGATGAGCCGGTAGATAGCCTGCTGCACTTCGACGCTCTGCGTCTTCGCGAGCTCCTGCTGCAGGAAACCGATGCCGCGATCGGCGTCGGCGATGGCGCGCTCGCGCGACACCAGGTTGACCTCGGAGACGACCAGGTTGGCCCATTGCGCGGCGAGTTTCGGGTCGGTCCACTCGCAGCTCACGGTGATGACACCGGTCAGGCGGTTGTCGTCGACCGCGATGACGCTCCTGGTGAATTTCTGCACCGCGAGCCACATGGACGGGGCCTTGGCGCCGGGGTCGCGTTCGCCCGGTGGATAGAGGATATCCATGAGCTTGTGCCGCACGATCACCCTTTCGGCCAGCGCGCGCGACTCGAGCAGCGCCATGACCTCGCCGCGTTCGGTGCTGCCGAGCCCGAGCGCGCCGAGTTGCCCGAGGCCGGTCACCTGGCTGGCCAGCGCCGCCAGCCCGCCACCCGCGGCCGGGCCGCGCTCGACCACGAGTTGCGCCTCGGAGCGGTAATAACGGTCCGCGGTGAATGCGTACGCCGCTCCTAACAAGGTGCACGCGACGACGATCAGCCCCAGCCGCACGTAGCTGCGCGAAAAGGCCGCGAGCAGGCTGGCGATGTCGATCACGCCTTCCGGCGGATCGCCCGTCTGCGGAATTCCTGTTTCGCTCATCGTCGCGCCGATCAGAACGAGTTCACGGCGGCAGCCGCGATGGCGAGGTTGTAGATGATCTGCGTGACCGCCTGCCACAGCGGCAGCGCCGGCATGCGCTCGGTATCGAGCGGCACGACCACGGTGTCACCGGGTTTCATCGCCAGCTGGGCGCTGCTGCGGAACCAGCCCGCGTTCTCGCTGGAGACGACGCTGCCATTGGCGCGCACCACGTAGATGCGGTCGCGATCCGCCTTGCGCGTGGTGCCGCCGCTCAGCCCGATGTAGTCGTCACGCGTGAGGTTGTCGCGATAGAAATGCGACGTCGTGTACTGCACCTCGCCGATGACCGTCACTTCCTGCTTGAAGTGCGGAATCATCAGGTGGTCGCCATCGCGCAGCACGATGTCGGAGGACTTTCCGCCTTCCGGCTGTATGACCGTGCCGAGGTCGATGACCAGGCGCCCGACGCCCTTGGTGGCCTTGAGCTGGTTGAGCAGCGATTGCCCGACCGAGAGTGCCTGGCTCGCCGCCGCCTGGTTGGCGGCAACCGACTGCAGGGCCGCGGCCGCCAGATCGCTCTGCAGCCTGTCGGCCAGGCGATCGATCTGCTCCTGCTCGCGCTTGAGCAACTCGGTGCGCGTGAACACGGCGCCTTCGGGGAAAGCGAGCGAGGTCAGGCCGCCGGCGCGCGCCAGCACGGAACGCATCGTTTCGCCGCGGCGGATGGGATAGATGCCGGGAAACCGCACTTCGCCTTCGAGCAGGACCTGTTCCTGCTCGGCCCATTCGGGGACTTCCTTGATGTTGAGGAAGTCGAACGGCAACAACATGACATCGGCGCTGGCGTCGCCATTCAGGACGGCCGCGAGATCGATTTCGATGAAGTCGGTTTTGCGCGAAGTGCCGTCGGTGCTGTAACGGATGAGCTCTGCCTTCGCGCCATACGCGGCATCCTGCAGGCCGCCGCCGGCGCGCAGCAGGTCGCTGACGCGCATCTTCGGCTCGAGCGGATATTCGCCGCGCGCCTTCACGCGCCCATCGATGCGCACCACTTCACTCGGGTGGTCGATGCGCGACTGGCGCCGCATCTCCTCGAGCAGCGGGTCGAGCAGCCGATGCCGGCCCGACTCGGTATCGAACACGAGAATGCGATCGCGCGGCCTGAGCAGGATGTTCTTGTCGGATTGCGGATCGCGCAGCGCCGCGCTCAGGTCCGCCGACACTGCCGCCAGGCGCCGATCCGGTGGAATTTCGCGCCGGATCAGGATGTAGTTGATGTCGGCATTGGGCCGCAGCTCGTCGATGGACCCGATGACGTCGGTCAGCCGCATCCCCTCGCGCCAGGCGTGGACTCCGGGGCGGAACAGGTGTCCTTCGATGGTGACACCGCGATCGAGCGTGGGCCGCAGCCGCAACACGCGCAGCGCGTCGCCATTGCGCAGCGCCTGCCCGGAGCCCGCGCTGTCGAGCGACACGTCGAGAACCTCGCGAACCCGTTGTTCGTTGACGCGGACCAGCGCCACTCGGCTGCGATCCGCTTCGGTCGTCAGCCCACCCGCGATGCGTATCGCTTCGGCGACGCTGCTCTCACCCTTGATCTCGTAGATGGCCGGCCGGCGGACTTCGCCATCGACCGCGATGGTGGCGGCCACGGGCGGAATGAAGATGACGTCGCCGGGCAGGAGCTTGGCGTCGTCGCTGGTATCGCCATGCAGCAGCAGGTCGTACAGGTCCATGCGCCGCACGACGGCGCCCTGCCGCTTGAGCTGGATGTCACGCAGCGATCCGATATCGTTGATGCCGCCGGACGCGTACAGCGCCGAGGTGATGGACGCCAGGCCGCTCACCGTATAACTACCCGGACGCTCGACTTCGCCCATCACGAACACGCGAATGGAACGTGCGTCGCCGAGGCCCACGCTCGCGCGCACGCCGATCATCTGCCGCGACACGCGTTCCTCGATGTCGGCGCTGACCTGGGAGAAGCTGCGGCCGCCGACGACCACGGGACCCAGCCCCGGAAAGCTGATGCGCCCGTCGCGTCCGACCACCAGCCGCAGGTTGCGATTCTGGCTGCCAAACAACTGGATGTTGAGCTGATCGCCGGGACCGACGATGTAGTCGGCCGGCACCGGGATGTCGGAGAGCTGCGAAGGGGCGAATTGCCGCTTGCGGAACAGGTCGTAACCGAAAGGCTTGAGCGCCTGTATCCCGCTCTTGTGGATCTTCAGGCGAACCACCTGCACGTCGAGGAGCGCCAGCGTATTTTCGGCGGCGAGGCGGCGCGTCGCGGTTTTCTCGTCGAGGCCGGCGAGCATGATCGGCGGGAAGCCGGGCAGCACCAGGAAGCCCGCGGAATCGAGCTGGTAGGGGTTGCGGGCACGAACCACGTCGATGAGCGCCTGCAGAGCGACCTGCTGTTCCGGCTCTATTTCGGGAGCGGGCTCGCCAGGGATGGTGACCGGCGGCACGCCTTCGCCCTTGGATTCGATGCGCGCGGGTTTGTCTTTCTTGAAGTCGATCTCGATGAGGACCGTGTCTTCGGGCTTGAACGTGAGATCGAGGGCCTTGGCCTCGCGCTCCAGTGCGTCGGCCTCGTCCTGGGGGTCGACGCCGTCACGGGGCACACGTCCGCGCGGCGTGGTGCCGCCGGCCATGCCGGTGTCATCGAGGACATCGCCGCTGATGCCCATCTGCTCCATCAGGGCTTCGCGGTCTTCCGGACTCATGCTGCGCAGAAGCTCGACCTGTTCGGCCGTCGGCACCTGGGCGGCCACTTGCATCGAAGCGGCCAGAAACACCAGCGCCAGCGCGGTCAGGGATCGCCTAATCATCAGAATCCTTGTTCATAGGTCACGAAGCCGCGGAATTCGGAATCCGCACTGCCCTCAGCCAGGTCGTCAAACCCAGCCCCAATACCGATCCGGCCTGCTCCGAGTACCCGCGAGTGGCGCAATTCTACATTGCGAAGGCGCTGGGGGATTGTGCTGATTGTGTGCGGACCGCCGTCGCGGTTGAGGTCCACGTCCCGGAACGCGAGGCTGTATTGGCTGCCGTCGGGGCGCACCAGCATCCCGGAATAAGACCTCGACCGGCTGTCGTTGTCGGTGGAGTAACCCATGATTCGGCCGCGGTAGGTGTACCCCTGCGGATACGCCGCGTTCCGGTAGGCGCAGTTGTATTCGGGAGTCTCGCGCGTGAACACGCAGGTGGTGTCGGCAAACTCGGCGCGCCAACGAACCGCGCCCCACCCGGTGGAGTGCCAACCCTCGAGCCCGGCAAGTCCGAGGAACTTGCTGGGGAGTCCCCCGGCTTCGTCCTCCCCTATCCACTGGGTGAAGAACGTGATCGGCAGCGCCTTCCATGGCGACCGCAACCGCAGGTCGTAGCCCGCCATCTGATTGCCGGGTTGCTGGCTCACATCGCCGTCCGTCACCTCGTTGTCCTGGCCGAGGAGCATGTTGCGGAACGCGTCGAAATCGCAGGGCCGCCCTTCGCCGCACCACTGCGCGGTGCGCGACAGGCCGAATTCGAGCCATGGCAGGGGTTTCATGCTCAGGCGTGTTTCCATGAGCAGCACGTCGGCAACCGCGACGTCACTGCCTTCCATCTGGGCCATTCCGAAGCTGAATCGCCACGGACCGATCCACGACAGCCATTTGCTCTTGAACGGGTCGGAGTAGTTGCGCTCGATGGTCAGGCTCGGCGGCGGCCGCGCATTCGTCGACAGGATCAGGCTTCCGTCCCAGCCCGGCCCCCACCAGCGATCGATGAGGCCCGCCGAGATCGCCCAGTTACCGACATTGATGCCGAGGTACGAACCGTCAGCGCGAAACTGCTGGTCGTCCTGCGGGTCGACGACCACCGTGGCCTCGAGGTTCAGCACGAGATGATCGGAGAGCCAGCTTGCGCGTGCGCCGGCTTCGCCTTCCTCGCGCGGCGTGTCTTCGAAGGTGCGGAGCATCGTCGGACTGCTGGCCGCCGCCGCGCGCACGCCCAGCCCTGAAAAACCGCCATCCGAAGATCCCGCGGCGAGTCGCTTGACCCGCAGCAGCGCTTCGGTGGTGGCGCGGTCGAGCTCGGCCGACGGCAGGACCGGCTGCAGGTCGCGCGCGATATCGGGCCACGACAGCGGCCAGGACATCACCGGGCCGTGCAGGATGCCGGCGTCGGCGAGCAGTTCGATGTCGTGACGCAGGACCACGTCGCCGGGCGCCAGCCACGGGTCGGCGAACGCGGCGCCGCTGACGAACGGAAGCAGTGCGAGCGCGAAGCGACGACGCATGGGCTAGCTAACCGCAGGATCAGCGATCGAACGCATAGGTCCAGCTCACGTTGCCGATCGGCTCGACGTCGCGGCCGGCTTCGGTTTCGCGCGATTGCACGCCGAGGTCCGCCGAGAACGCGCCGCCAAACAGCTGGCCGCGCCAGCCTGCCTCGAGAGACACGAAGTCGGTGGCGATCTGGGCGACGGTATTGTTCGGATCGATTCCGCCATCGCGGTTGAGCCGCAGCACGCGCGCCGTGAGCGTCCAGAGAGTGCCGTCCATTTGCGTCAGCGTGCCGCCCGCCGTGAATCCTTCGGCATCGCGATCGGCGGTGTGGCCGATGACGCGGCCGTAGTAACGGTAGCCCTCGACGTTGAACTTGCCCTGGTTATAGGCGCAGTTGAATCGCGGCGGATCGCGGCTCGCCGAACAGGTGGTGTCGATGTATTCGAGATAACCATGCAGGAGGTTGCCGTTCACCAGCGGCTTCCACGCTTCCACGCCGAATTGCTCGAGGTATTTGGCGGGCATGTAGCTGGATTCGTCTTCGCCGATCATCTGGCCGTAGATGGCGTAAGGCAGATGGCCGATCGGCGAATCGAGGCGGATGTCGAAGCCGGCCATCTGGTTGCCCGGCTCGTTTTCGAGCGTGGCGTCGAAGCCCGGATTGTCATTGCCGAGCAGCATAGCGATGAGGCTGTCGAAATTGCATGGCAGGCCTTCGCCGCAGAACTGCGCGGTGCGCGAGAAGCCCAGTTCGAACTTGTGCCACGGCATGATCGTGACGCGCCAGGCCATGAACAGCGGCGCATCGATGTCGACGCGTTCGTTTTCCATGCGGCTCAGGCCGAAGTTGAAGCGCCAGGGACCCAGCCAGCGCAGCAGCGGCGCGCCGAACGCGCGCGGCTCGGCGCGCTCCACCATCACGGTCGGCATCGGCCGCGCGTTGTTGGACAGGATCAGGTTGCTGTCGTACGCGGGACCCCAGAAACGTTCCAGCGTGTTGGCGCTGAGCAGCCAGTTGCCGAGTTGCACGGTGGCCTCGGACCGGTCGGCGCGCACCTCTTGCCCATCGTCGGGCGAGCTGACCGCCGTGACCCTGGCGGTGACCGAAAAGCGCTCGTCGGCGAAAGTCGCGCCGCCACCGAGTTCCGCATCCTCGCGCGCGATATCGCCGAAGCCTCGCAGCAGCCCCGGTTCGCCGGCGCTGGCGCGCGCTTCGAATCCGAAGCGCTCGCGCGGCTCGACGCGCTCGCGCACGCGTGTCAATGCCGCGTGCACGGCCGAGTTGGTCGCATAGTGTTCCTTGGCCGACTTGAGCGCGTAGATGACGGCGGCGCGCGGCAGCGGCCATTGAGTGACCGGCAGCGTGATGACGTCGGCATCGTTGAGCAGCAGCAGGTCCGCGCGCAGCACGAGGTCGCCCGATTCGAACCAGCCGGCATCGGCCATCGCCGGCCGGGAGACCGGGAGCGATGCGAGCAAGGCGGCGACGAAGACGGCGCGAGAGCGCGCGCGCTTCACGGCTTCCATTGCCTGAGCCGCATGAGCAGCGGCTTCAGCATTTTGCGGGTTCCCGTGGCGGCTTCCGGATCCCGGACCAGCGGCAACACTTCGTCACACATTTTCTTGCCAAGCTCCACGCCCCACTGATCGAACGCATTGATGCCCCAGATGACGCTCTGCGTGAAGACCTTGTGTTCATACAGCGCGATCAAACTACCCAGCGTGCGCGCATCGAGTCGCTGGAACGCGACGATGCTCACCGGCCGGTTGCCGGCATGGACCTTGTGGCGCGCCAGAAGTTCGACGCGCTCCGGCGAAAGCTTGCGGGCCTGGAGCTCGGCGGTGGCCTGCTCCGCCGAATATCCGAAAGCGAAAGCCTCGGCCTGCGCGAGGCAATTGCCGATCGCGAGCTCGGCCTGCGCCGGATTGGCGCTGGATGACTGCGCCGGCAGCAGGAAGTCGATGGCGGCACGCGGCGTTCCCTGGTGCAGCATCTGAAAGAAAGAGTGCTGGGCGTTGTTGCCAGCCTCGCCCCAGATGACCGGGGCGGTGGAATGCGCAAGCGGCTGGCCGGCCAGGTTCACCGACTTGCCGTTGCTCTCCATGTCGAGCTGCTGCAGGTAGGCGGGAAAGCGGCCGAGGCGGCCGTCGTAGGGCAACACCGCGAGCGTCGGCAGATCCAGGAAGTTGATGTTCCACACGCCGAGCAGACCCATGAGCGCCGGCAGGTTTCGCTCCCACGGCGCGCTGCGGAAGTGCACGTCGATCTCGTGCGCGCCGGCGAGCAGCTCGAGGAAGGCGCCGCGCCCGATGGCGATGGCCAGGGACACGCCGATGGACGACCACAGCGAATAGCGGCCGCCCACCCAGTCCCACATCATGAAGCGGTAGTTAGGGTTGATGCCGAAGGCGTCCATCGCCGGCGCGTTGGTCGACACCGCCGCGAAATGCGCCGGCACCGCCGCCTCGCCGAGCTCCGCGGCCAGCCACTTCCGCGCGGTGCGCGCGTTGGCCAGCGTTTCCTGGGTGCTGAAGGTCTTCGAAGCGACGATGAAGAGAGTGCGCGCCGCATCGGCGCCGTCGAGCGCATTGGCGAGATCGGTGCCGTCGACATTGGCGACGAACAACACGCGCGGCGCATTCGCGGTCAGCGGTCGCAGTGCCTGGACCGCCATGGCCGGCCCGAGGTCCGAGCCGCCGATGCCGATGTTGATGACGGTGGTGAATCGCGCGCCGCCCGAGCCGCGAACCACGCCTTCGCGCACGCCGTCGGCGAAGGCCAGCATGCGCTCGCGCTCGGCCAGCACCTGGCGCCCGATATCTTCGCCGCCCGGCCCATCGGCCGTCGCGGCCGGAACGCGCAGGGCGGTATGTAATACCGCGCGGCCTTCGGTGGTGTTGATGGCTTCGCCGCGCCACATGGCCTCGATGCGCGCGCGGAGCCCCGCCGCGTCGGCCAGGCTGGCGAGCAGGTGCAGGCCGTCGTCATCGATGCGCTGTCGCGAAAAATCGAGATGGAGCCCGGCGGCCTCGCGCACATAGCGGCTGCCGCGAGCCTCGTCGGCATCGCGCAACGCTCGCAGCGATACGGCGCGGGTTTCGGCGGCGCGGGCCTGAAGCGCGCGCCAGGCGGAAGTCTGTGTGTCGTGAGCCATCGGCGCGTGATGGTATCTACATGACCCGGAAGTTGCGACTTTCCCTTGCCATTCAGCGGGGTCCGGCGATCTCCGCGACGATCGGCAGCAGATCGAGATTCGAGCGCGGGACGCGATGCGAGACCGGCGGGCCACGCGAGGCGACGATGAACGGCACGTCCGGCGTGCGCATCGTTGCCGGCACCTCGCAATCGTGACTGGCGTAAGGCTGCCTCTGGCACCAGTAGTCGACACGCAAGGAATGGTCCGAGGTGATGATCAGCGTGTAGTCGTCGCGCATCGGCGAACGATCGAAGTTTTCGACGACATGCCGGATGAGGCGCGACGCGCGTTCCACGTTGGCCGCGTACGCGTCAACGAGCCGCAACTCGCCGCTGAAGCTGGGAAGGTGCGGCAGCAGCAGGTGCACGTAGAAAATGCCGCCGCGATCCCAGAACGGTGCGCCGTCGATCACCTGGCCCGCTTCGGTCACCGGGTCGATCTGCGTAACGTCGGCCATCGGTTGACCGCAGTCGAGCAGCATCGCGAACACCCGGCGCGGCGGAAGCGCGCACAGGAAGGCGACCGGCGCCGAACGCTCGACGCGCTGGTAACTGCCCACGCACGAGCGCAGGCCCCGGATGTCGCAATAGCGATGATAGAAACCGGCGATGTCGACGTCGTCGCGCAGGACGCGCATGCGCGCGAAATCCACGGCAGTGCCACGACCGCACACCGCCGACGCGGTGCAGGTGCTCGCCTCCTCGAGCGCCTTGCCGCTGAACAACGCCGGGATCACGTCGATGGTGTTCCTGCCGATGGAAGGGACCGCCCAGGTTGCGACGTTCAACTGCATGCGCCCGAGCTCGACGCCGGCGTCGTGCGCGGCGCCGGCGCTGAATTCATCGAGCAGCAGCACGAGCACGGGCCGGCGATGCGCGCCCGAGTCGGCTAACAACTCGATGCGCGGCGCCAGTATGGCCACCAGCACGAACGGAGAAATGGCGCTGATGAGCGCGGCAGCCAGCAGCGCGGCACGCAGGCGCCGCCAGACGGGCGCGAGCGTTACCGCGCCGAGAACGGCGAACGCCAGGGCAGCCACTGCAATGAAGGCCTGCCAGAAGCCGTCGATCAACCCGGTGGGAGACGTGAGGTGACGGAACGTGACGGCGACCACGAACAGCCACATCACGAGCACGGCCGTACGCAGCGCGACCGCGGCGAAGCGCCGCCCCGCGAGCGCCGCCAGCCCGTAGCCCGCCAGGACGACCATCAGGGACGCGGCCAGCGAGACATAGATAGCGCCCGTGGCATTGGCGCTGCCGTGATAGTTCTGCGAAACGACCCAGTTCACGCGCGACAGGAAGAACAGGATCCCGAGAGCCCATGCATCCAGGTGCGGGAAGCCCGCAGGCGCGGCGCGCGACGTCACGCGGAACCCTTCGCGAGCAGCAGCAGGCTGCGGTGCGTATCGGGCAGCGCAACCTGTTCGACGATGGTGAAATGACGCGCGAACGCATCGATCTGCGCGTCGCGCCCGCAGTTGCGCGCCGCGTCCTGTGTGCGGGCGTACTGCGCCGCGAGCGTCTGGA
The DNA here is from genome assembly GCA_035765415.1 of Steroidobacteraceae bacterium. Classification (GTDB taxonomy): domain Bacteria; phylum Pseudomonadota; class Gammaproteobacteria; order Steroidobacterales; family Steroidobacteraceae; genus CADEED01. The sequence continues at coordinate 40,647 of DASTXR010000133.1, forward strand.
ACATCGGATCGCCTTCGCCGACGACTTCGACGATCGCCGTGCCGCGTGTCATGTCGGCGGCGAAGTCGGCGACGCTGGCCGCCGGTATGGCGCAGGCGAGCATGAGGTGGTGCACGAGCCCGAGCATCATCACCACGTCGCTGTGGCCGCGAAGTCTGCCGACGATGCCCGGCGCCTCACTACCGTTCCACCCGCGCCCCGCGCACAGGTCGTCGAGCTGCGCGACGACCGGATGCACCGCGGATGCCAGATCCGCCTGCGCGCGCGAATCCAGGTAAAGCCGTTCGACGCAGTGGTGATCGGCATCGATGGCGATCACGCGTGCGCCGGCGCGCGCCGCGAGCACCGAGAATTCGCCGGTGTTCGCGCCGAGGTCGAGAACCCACCGGGGTTGCAACCGTGCGAGCCAGGTGCGCACGATCTCCTGCTTGCGGGCAACCGCGGAATCCGGGTAGTGGCCGCGTTCGAGCACGTAGCGGTGCCAGCCGCGCCGGCCATCCGCTGCCGGCGCATTCGCCGCGGCAACCACGCGCTCGCGCGGCGGCAACGACGCGCGGCAATAGCGCAACAGGTTCGCGTGCAACGAGCCGGCGGACGACGCGGCCGGGCGTGCGCGCGGTGCGGCCGCAGATCCGCCGCCGCGTGCGGCCAGCATCAGCGGCGCTGCGCGCGAGAACCAGGCGCGCCATCCGCAGATCGACAGCGCCAGCTCGGGCGTGATGCCGTCGCGGTACATCCGGAACTGGGCGTGGACCGGCAGCGAGCTCCTCGCGGCCAGCAGCAGCGGCAGCGTGAAATGCCGCGCAAACTGCCCGAGCGCGTGCCATTCGCGGCGGCCGATGCGCGCGAACGAGAGGTGATCGCAGAACACCGGCGAGCAGCCGTCGAAGATCACGTTCCAGGCGGAAGCGTCCTTGAGCTCGAAACCACAGGTGAACGCGCGTTCCGCGACGTCGAGCGTCAGCAACGCCGCATCCAGGAGTTGTGCGCGGCACCACTCCGAGGGCTGCGAGACCCATTCGATGCGCGGCGCGACGAGCCGCGTGTCGTGTTCGCGCGTGAAATCGACGAGTAGTTTGTCGCGCACCAGCTCGCGGGCCACGGGCTGGTTGAGGAAATCGTCGGCCGCCAGCGGACCGGCGAGCGTTCGAACCATCTGATCGCCGACCGCGCTGAGGCTGCCGAGCGGATCTCTCATCGATGCCGGTTTTTGATGCCCGAGAAACAGCGCTCCCAGATACGTTTGCAGCCGGCGACCGGATCCTTCACGAAGACGATGACGCCGCCGATGACGGCGAGCAGCCCCTGGATCAGCAGGAGCCCGGAGCCCGGATCGATGTAGGCAAATGCATTCGCCGGAGCGAGCGACAGCAGACCGATGGCGAACAGCGCGCGCGCCGCGCGGGCTGCGCCTTTGAAGCGATCGGCAGCGGAGTGTTGCGCCATGGTCGAACGGGCCGGCTTTGAATGACGGCCGTTATCGTAATCCACGACTCTTCAGGTCGCGAGCGATGCGTCACGATATTTGCCACTGAGAACCGCGCGCCACCAGTGTTCGTTTTCGAGATACCAATCTACCGTTTCGCCGAGGCCGCGCATGAGATCGTGGCGCGCTTCGAAGCCCAGCTTCCGCTTTGCCTTACTACTATCCATGGCGTATCGCAGGTCGTGTCCCGCGCGATCCGCGACGAAGGTGATCAGGGTTCGCGCCGGCTCACCGCGCGCGCCGGGCGCGCATGGAAAACGCGCCGCGAGCGCGGGCGATCTCGCGAACGCAGCGTCGACCAGCCCGCACAACCGCGTCACGAGATCGAGGTTGGCAAGCTCGTCGCCGCTGCCGAGGTTGTAGACCTCGCCGGCGATTCCCTGCCCGATGATCATGTCGATGCCGCGGCAGTGATCGTCGACGTGCAGCCATTCGCGCACGTTGCCGCCGTCGCCGTAGATAGGCAGCGGCTTGCCGAGCAGCATGTTGACGATGCACAGCGGCACCAGCTTCTCGGGGAACTGGCGCCGGCCATAGTTGTTAGAGCAGTTGCTCGTGGTCACCTGCAAGCCGTAGGTGTGGTGATAGGCGCGCACCAGGTGATCGGAGGCCGCCTTGCTCGCCGAATACGGCGACTTGGGCGCATAGGCGGTGGTCTCGGTGAACGGCGCGTCGCGCAGCCCCAGCGACCCGAAGACCTCGTCGGTGGACACGTGATGAAAACGATGTACCGGCGCCTGCCGTTCGTCGAGCCACACGCGGCGCGCGGCCTTCAGCAGCGAATGCGTGCCCGCCACGTTGGTCTCCATGAAGGCGTCCGGGCCGTCGATGGACCGGTCGACATGCGACTCGGCCGCCAGGTGCACGATGGTGTCCAGCTTCTCGTCGCGCAGCAGCGACGTCACCAGTTCCTGGTCGGCGATATCGGCGTGTACGAAGCGAAACGACGATTCATCGAGTCCGGCGAGATTGCCGCGGTTGCCGGCATACGTCAGCGCGTCGAGGACCACGATCCGGTCGTCGGGATGCGTCCTGCGCCAATAGTGGACGAAATTGGAGCCTATGAATCCGGCGCCCCCCGTGACCAGAATCCTGCGCAACCCGGCTCCTCGCGCGAACCCTAGCTGCGCACGAATTCAGCGATGGTGTCCACGACGTACTGGAGCTGCGGCTGGGTCAGCTCCGGGTAGATCGGCAACGCCAGGGATTCCTGCGTGGCCCGGAAACTCTCGGGAAAGTCGTGCGGTTCATGGCCCAGGTATGCAAAACACTGCTGCATGTGCAGCGCCAGCGGGTAATAGATCTCGGCCCCCACTTCGTGCTTGCCGAGCCAGGCGCGCAGTTCATCGCGCCGCTCGACGCGAATGCAGTACTGGTTGTAGATGTGTCGCGAACCTTTGGCCGCGGGCGGCGGGGTGCGCACCTTGCCGCCGAGTCCCGCGCGCGCGAATGCGGCGTCGTAAAACGCCGCGTTCCGCTGGCGTGCCTCGCTCCAGGAATCGAGATGCGGCAGCTTCACGTTGAGCACCGCGGCCTGGATTTCATCGAGCCTGAAATTCCCGCCGATGAGCTCGTGGTAGTACTTCGGCTCCATGCCGTGCACGCGCAGCTTCATGAGCTTCGCGGCAAGCTTTTCGTCGTTGGTGACGCAGGCCCCGGCGTCGCCGAACGCGCCCAGGTTCTTCGTGGGGAAGAACGACAGGCAGCCGATGTCGCCGATGGAACAGGCGCGCCTGCCCTGCTCGTCTTCGGAGCCGATGGCCTGGGCAGCATCTTCGATGACGCGCAACCCGTGACGGCGCGCGATCTCCATGATGCGGGTCATGTCGGCCATCTGGCCGTACAGGTGCACGGGCATGATGGCGCGCGTTCGCGGTGTGATGGCGCGCTCGATGGCGCCCGGCGAAATATTGAAAGTGCCAGGGTCGATGTCGACGAACACCGGTCGCGCGCCCGTGCGGGCGATCGTGCCGGCCGTGGCGAAAAACGTGTACGGGCTGGTGATGACTTCGTCGCCCGCGCCGATGTCGAGCGCCATGAGCGCGATGAGCAGCGCATCGGTGCCCGAGGAAAGGCCGATGCCGAACTTGCAGCCCGAATAGGCCGCGGTCGCGGCTTCCAGCGCCTTCACTTCGGGCCCCAGGATGAAGTACTGGGATTCGGCGACCCTCAGAAGCGCGGCGTCGAGCGCGGGCTTCAGGGCCTGGTACTGCGGCTTGAGATCCAGGAGGGGGACTTTCACGGTCCCGCACTCTAAACCGATCACCCGAGGTTGGTCACCTTGGTCTGCGGCTGCGCGTTCGTCTTGTAGTACTCGAGGTACCAGTCGACGAACCGGCGGATGCCCACTTCGACGGGCGTGGCCGGCTTGTAACCCACGTCGCGGACCAGGTCTTCCACGTCGGCAAACGTATCGGGCACGTCCCCCGGCTGCAGTGGCAGCATGTTCTTGACGGCTTTTTTGCCCAGGCAGTCCTCGAGCACTTCGATGTAGCGCGACAGGTCGACCGGCGCGTTGTTGCCGATGTTGTAGATGCGGTAGGGCGCACTGCTGGTGGCCGGATCGGGGTTGTCGCCGCTCCAGTCGCCGTTGGGCGTGGCCGGGCGGTCGCAGGCGCGCACCACGCCCTCGGCGATGTCGTCGACGAACGTGAAGTCGCGCTTGTGGTGGCCGTGGTTGAACACGTCGATGGGCTTGCCCTCGAGGATGTTCTTGGTGAACAGGAACAGCGCCATGTCGGGCCGGCCCCAGGGGCCGTACACCGTGAAGAAGCGCAGGCCGGTCACCGGTAGTTTGAACAGCGCGGCGTAGTTGTGCGCCATGAGCTCGTTGGCGCGCTTGGTCGACGCGTACAGCGACAGCGGATGATCGACGCCGCGGTGCGGCGTGAACGGCATGTTGGTGTTGAGGCCGTACACCGAGCTGGTCGACGCGAACACGAGATGCTCAGCGGCGTTGTGGCGGCAGCCCTCGAGCACGTTCAGCGTGCCGGTCACGTTGCTGTCGATGTAGGCCTGCGGATTCTCGAGCGAGTAGCGCACACCGGCCTGGGCGGCCAGGTGGATGACGCGCGGAAACTTCTCGCGAGCGAACAGCGTCTTCATGCCGCCCTTGTCGGCGAGATCCATCTTCACGAAGCGGAACTTCTGCTGCCGCTCGAGGATGGCGAGGCGCGCGCGCTTGAGGTTCGGATCGTAGTAATCGTTGAGGTTGTCGAGCCCGACCACCTCGTCGCCGCGCGCCAGCAGCTTCTGCGCCACGTGCGAACCAATGAACCCGGCGGCGCCGGTCAGCAGGATTTTCATGAGTGCTTCCTAACGAAGGGCGTCACAGCCGCCCGTCGACATCGGCGGCGGGGAAGACGTACTTGATGTCATAGACCACGTGCGTCTTCTTGCAGGCTTTGCGGATGTTGGCAATGCCCTGCTCGCGGAATTCCTTGTGGCCCACGGCCAGCACCGCGGCATCGTAGGTGCCGTCGCGCATGCTGCGCACGGGGCGGATGCCGTATTCGTGTTCGGCCTCTGCGCGATCGATCCACGGATCGAACACGTCGACTTTGGCGCCGAAGTTCTTGAGCTCGCGCACGACGTCGGCAACCTTGGAATTGCGCAGGTCCGGGCAGTTCTCCTTGAACGTGAGCCCCATCACCAGCACGCGCGAACCCTTCACGAGGATGCGCTTGGCCGACATGAGCTTCACGACCTGGCCCGCGACGTAGGCGGCCATGCTGTCGTTGAGGCGGCGGCCGGCGAGGATCATCTCGGGATGGAAGCCGATCTCCTGCGCCTTGTGCGTCAGGTAGTAGGGATCGACGCCGATGCAATGGCCGCCGACGAGGCCGGGGCGGAACGGCAGGAAGTTCCACTTGCTGCCCGCGGCGAGCAGCACTTCTTCGGTGTCGATGCCGAGGCGGTTGAAGATGAGCGCGAGCTCGTTGATGAGCGCGATGTTGACGTCGCGCTGGGTGTTCTCGATGACCTTCGCGGCCTCGGCCACGCGGATGCTGGAGGCCTTGTGCGTGCCGGCCCGCACCACGGTGCGATACAGCTCGTCGACGAACGTGGCGACTTCGGGCGTCGAGCCCGAAGTGACCTTCTTGATGCTGGGAAGCCGGTGTTCCTTGTCGCCCGGATTGATGCGTTCGGGGCTGTAGCCCGCGAAGAAATCCTTGTTGAACTCGAGGCCCGACTCGCGCTCGAGGATCGGGATGCAGACCTCTTCGGTGCAGCCGGGATACACGGTGGATTCGTACACCACGATGTCGCCCTTCTTGAGGACCTTGCCCACGGTCTCGCTCGAACGCTCGAGCGGGGTCAGGTCCGGCCGGTTGTACTTGTCGATCGGCGTGGGGACCGTGATGATGAAGACCCGGCACTTGCCGAGGTCCTTGAGGCTGGTCGAATACTTGAGCTTGCGCGCGGCGCGCAATTCGGCGGTCGAGCACTCGAGCGTGCTGTCACGCCCCTTCTTGAGTTCGGCGATGCGATTCGCCTTGATGTCGAACCCCACCGTTTCGAAGTGTTTGCCGAACTCCACGGCCAGGGGCAAACCCACATAGCCCAGTCCGACCACGCCGATACGACAGCCTCTCATGCTCAATTCCATGATTTTTCCGTTCTCTTTTAAGCGCTTGGGCGCAATTTCGGCAGCGATCTTGCCGGTCGGGGGGTGCTGAAAGCGAGGGCTTTCCGGGAGGGATCAGCGATTTCTGTGCGCTTGATCGCTATCTTGTGAGGCCAGCCTCAATGCTTCTGGCCTTCCGAGGCGCTGGTCGTGCGCCAAACTGCCTTCCCGCCACTCGATTTGTGGATGAGATCGAGCATGGCTTCATGCTGGCGCAATTCTTCGGAGTCCGCGGCCGTCACGGTCAACGTGACACCCGGGGGCCGGGCAGGAACCGTGGCCGCACCGTGGCGCGATCCCTGGCCGCGTCCGCCGCTCATGTCGAGCGCGAGGGCACTCTGCCCGCCCGTCATGACGAGATACACGTCGAGCAGGATTCCGGCGTCGAGCAGCGCGCCGTGCAATTCGCGCTTGGTGTTGTCGACGCTGTAGCGCTTGCACAGCGCATCGAGGCTGTTGCGCTGGCCGGGATGCAGGCTGCGGGCCAGCGCGAGCGTGTCGAGCACCTTGCACAGGTTGGCCACGGTCCGGCAGTCACCCGGCAGGCGCGCGAATTCGGCGTCGAGGAAACCCACGTCGAAGGGCGCGTTATGAATGATGAGCTCGGCGCCGGAGATGAAGGCCAGCAGTTCGTCGACGATCTCGGCGAATTTCGGCGCCTGCTGCAGGCGCGCGGAGTCGATGCCGTGCACGGCGAGCGCGCCGGCGTCGATCTCACGTTCCGGGTTCAGATAGCGATGAAATTTCTGACCGGTGGGGCGGCGGTTCAGGATTTCCACGCAACCGATTTCGATGATGCGGTGTCCGGCGGCGGCTTCGAGGCCGGTGGTTTCAACGTCCAGTACGACTTGTCTCATGGCGCGCGAGTTTAGCCGCTCATCGCATCTATGGCTCGGTTCGCGAGCGCGTCGACGCGTTCATTGCCCGCGTTGCCGGAATGGCCCTTGACCCAATGCCACTCGAGCTGGTGAACCGGCAGCAGCGCATCGAGCGCCTGCCACAAATCCTGGTTCTTGATCGGTTTCTTGAGCGCGGTTTTCCAGCCGCGTTGTTTCCACTGCGGCATCCACTCGAGCACGCCCTGTCTCACATATTGCGAGTCCGTGAAGATGCGCCCGTTCACCGGGCGCTTGAGCGCCTCGAGCGCGCGTATGACCGCGGTGAGCTCCATGCGATTGTTCGTGGTGTTCGCTTCCGCGCCGGAAATCTCGCGCTCGTGTTCGCCGAACAGCAGCAGCGCAGCCCAGCCACCGGGACCGGGATTACCGCGACAGGCGCCGTCGGTGTAGATATCGACGACCGGCAAGATTTACGAGCTCGACCGCGTCGTGGGTTTCACGAGACCGCCGATGGTCTGCGGGCGTTCGCGCGTCTTCGGCCTGATGGGCGTGAGCGTGTACACCCGCTTGCGGGCCTTGATGACATAGGCGCCCGCTGGCCAGGGCTTGATCCAGCCCCGGCGAAGCAGGGCCGAGGGGATGCCGGGGCGTGGCGCGCTGCCACCCCAGGGCGGAGTGAAAAGGTAGTTGCGCGTCAGCGTGATGTCGTAACCCAGCAGTTCGAGCCAGTCGGCGATGCGCCCGGCGCCCAGCATGCGCTTGAGGCCGGGTGGATAACCGCGACTGATCGCGCGGCTGCGAAAACCCCAGAGGCTGAACGGGCGGAAGCCGAGCACCACGAGCTGGCCGTCGCCGGCAAGCACCCGATCGGCCTCGCGCACCACGGCGTAAGGGTCGGTTTCGAACTCGAGCGTATGGGGAAGGACCACGCCATCGACCGAGGCATTGGCAATCGGCAACTGTGAGAGCCGGGCGCCGATGTCGGCATCGGTGTTTTTGAACCTTCCGCTGGCGATTACGGCGTGTCTTCGCGTACGACAACCGGCCAACAGTGCGGCGCGTGCGCCCCAAGTTCCGAGCTGAAGCAACTCCCAGCCGAAAACATCGTCCAAAGCCTCTGACATGAGCTCGGATTCGGCCTGTAGCACAGCCTGTCCCAGTCCGGAAGCGAGCCAGGTTTCGACGGCGGTGGATGCAGTGGCGTGCGTCACAAACGCCGTGAATTAGATCACAAAAAAGGTAGCAAACTTGTGAACTTACGGCTTAAATAACCCGCACCGAAGAAGTACCGTCATATTTCGTAAAGACGGTCCTGCGACGTTCCCCATGGGGGTGTGATGAGTGATGGTTTCACGGTGCGCTCCGTAGCGCCCTTGCTGGTTCTTGTAGCTGCCCTCACGGGCTGCGCAACTGCCCCCGATATCGCGAAGGAATCTCCCGTGCCCGCTCCGGTGGTCGCGGAAGCTGCCGTTCCCCCTGAAAGCAACGCCGTGGCGGCTGTGCAGACGCCTGCGGCAGCGCCGCGTTCGCGGGTCGCTACTCCGGTCCTGGTGGCCGCGGCCGAGCTCCCCACCGACTTCCTGGCAGTCGCCGAAGAGGTTGTGGAAGTCGGCGAGGCATCCGCCGGCGCCGACAACGCCTCGCGCACCATCGCGGGCCTGACGCCCGAGCAATATCCCGACGTCTTCGATCGCATCCGGGCCGGCTTCAAGCTCAAGGACATCGATTCCCGCCAGATCGACGTCCAGCTCGCGTGGTACGCCAACAACCCGCAGTACCTCGAGCGCGTCTTCGGTCGCGCCGTGCCTTACCTGCACCACATCGTCCAGGAGATCGAGCGCCGCGGCATGCCGCTCGAGCTCGCGCTGCTCCCCGTGGTCGAGAGCGCCTTCGAGCCCTACGCCCGCTCCTGGGCCACCGCGAACGGCCTGTGGCAGTTCATGCCCGGCACCGGTGAGCGCTTCGGACTCAAGCAGGACTGGTGGTATGACGGTCGCCGCGACGTCATGGCGTCGACGCGCGCCGCGCTCGACTACCTGCAGTACATGCACGATGAATTCTTCGACGACTGGTTGTTAGCCATCGCCGCCTACAACTGCGGTGAGTTCCGCGTGCAGCGGGAAGTGAACGCCAATCGCGCCGCCGGCAAGGGTGTCGACTTCTTCAGCCTGCGCCTGCCCTCCGAGACTCGCGCCTACGTGCCGAAGCTGCTCGCCATGCGTCGTCTCGTGGCCAATCCCGAGGACTACGGCATCGCGTTCAGCCCCATTCCGAACGAGCCCTATTTCGCGCGCGTCGAGACGGGCGGTCAGCTCGACCTCACGCTGGCGGCCGAGCTCGCGGGCATCACTCTCGATGAAGTGTACGAACTCAACCCGGGCTTCCATCGCTGGGCCACCGACCCCGCTGGCCCGCACTTCCTCCTGCTGCCGCGCGATACCGCCGAGGCTTTCAACAAGAACCTCGAACTGTTGAGCCCTGACGAACGCGTGCGCGTCTCGCTGCATACGGTCAAGAGCGGCGAGTCGGTCGCGACCATCGCCAAGAAATACAAGACGCAGGCCATCGTCGTGCGCGACATGAACGGCCTCGATGCCAACTCCCCGCTGGTGGTCGGCAGCGAGCTGCGCGTGCCCACCGCGGTCGTCAATCTACCCGCCAAGGTGATGCTGGCCGCGGCGCGAGTCGATGGTCACGGCGGCCGCTCTGGCCGTCGCCCCGCGGTGCACGTGGTGCGCAGCGGCGATTCGCTGTGGCGCATCGCCAAGCGCAATCGCATGGATGTCGCCACGCTCGCGCGCCTGAATGGCATGGGCCCTGGCGACACATTGCGCGCGGGCCAGAAACTGGTGTTGAACACGCGCGCGACGTCGGGCAGCCGCACGGCTTCGTCGGGCAACTCGCGAGCTGTCTCCTACAAGGTGCGCAGTGGCGACACGCTGTCGCGCATCGCCAAGGTCTTTGGCGTCACGGTGTCCGACCTCGTCAACTGGAACGGCATCAGCAAGCAGACCACGCTGCGTCCCGGCCAGAAACTCACGGTCAACGTTCGCCGCCACTGATTTCGCCCCTTCGTGGTGACGAGGCTGGCAGAATGCCGGCCTCGTAAACACCAACTGGGGATACACATGGGCTTCCTGAGCGGAAAGCGCGCGCTCATCGTCGGCGTTGCGTCGGATCGTTCCATTGCGTGGGGCATCGCGCAGGCAATGCATCGCGAAGGCGCTGAACTTGCGTTCTCGTACGTCAACGAGAAGTTCAGGGAGCGAGTGCAACCGCTGGCCGAGTCGCTGGGCTCGAAAGTCACCATGCAGCTCGACGTCACCAACGATGCCGAGATCGACTCCGCCTTCGGCACTCTCAGGCAGTCCTGGGATTCCCTCGACATCCTGGTTCACGCCGTCGCGTACGCGCCTCGCGAGGCGCTGGCCGGCGGCTTCGTCGAGAGCACGTCGCGCGAGGCGTTCCGCGTCGCGCACGATGTGTCGAGCTACAGCCTCACCGCCCTCGCCCGCGCCGCCAAACCACTCATGGCGGGCCGCGCCGGCGCGGTGCTGACGCTGTCGTACCTGGGCGCCGTGAAATCCATCCCGAGCTACAACGTCATGGGCCTCGCCAAGGCCAGCCTGGAGGCCAACGTGCGCTTCCTCGCCGCGGATCTGGGGCCCAACAACATCCGCGTGAACGGCATATCCGCCGGGCCCATCAAGACGCTGGCCGCCGCCGGCATTGCCGGGTTTCGCAAGATGCTGAGCCGCGTCGCCGACGTCGCGCCGCTGCGCCGCAATGTCACTCTCGAGGACGTCGGTAACGCCGCTGCATTCCTGTGCTCGGACCTCGCCAACGGAATCACCGGTGAGATCCTCTACGTGGACGGCGGGTTCAGCACTGTCGGCATGAGCTTTCCGCAGGAAGCCGGCGAAGCCTGAAATGGGGACATTCCTGATTTGCTAGCAAAAGGGGACGTGGCTCGCGGTGTAGCGTCAGCGCCAACGGCGTGCCTCGATCCCGCTTGCAAAGAAATCGGAATCCGGAACCTATTGCGAGCGCCCGCGTAGCCTCTACGCGCTGACGCTCGAACGCCGAGGTGCGGCCCCTTTTGCTAGGAAATGGGGAGTGTCCCCATTCACGTGGCGGCGGTAACGCCGTCGTCTAGCGCCGGCAGGACTCCGGTCTCGCCTTCCAGGCGCGCCACGATCACCGTGCAGGCGGCATCGGCCAGCACGTTGATGGCAGTGCGGCACATGTCGAGGATGCGATCGAACACCAGCAGCACGCCGATGGCTTCGGCTGGCAGGCCGACGGCGCCAAGGATGATGGCAATGCCCACGAGCGACGCGGCCGGAATTCCGGCGATGCCCATCGAGGTGATCAGCGCGAGGATCACCACGGTGAACTGCGTGGCGAACGACAGGTGCAACCCGTACGCCTGCGCGATGAACATCGCGGCAGCACACTCGTACAACGCGCTGCCGGCGTGGTTCACGGATGCGCCGAGCGGCATGACGAATCCCGCGATGCGCTCGGACACCTTGGCGCGCTTTTCGAGGCATTGAAGCGATAGCGGCAGCGTCGCCGAGGACGAAGCGGTGGAGAACGCCGTGAGCAACGCGGGAGCCATGGCCGGATAGAGCCGCCATGGGTTCACGCGCGCGGCGGTGGCCAGCAATATCGGCAACGCCACGAAGCCGTACAGCGCAAGGCCGAGCACGACGCAGCCGGCAAAGAGCAACAGCGGACCCGCGCCTTCGAACCCTGAGACGGCGACCACCTTGGCGATGAGCGCGAACACGCCGATGGGCGCGAGCATCATCACCCAGCCCGTCATGCGCATCATGATCTGGAAGATGCCCTGCCAGAAGCTCATCACCGTTCCCTGGTGAGGCTGCTCGATGCGCGCGAGGAAAAAGCCGAATATCACCGAGAAGAACACGATCGCCAGCAACTTGGTGTTGACCGCGGCTTCGAGGATGTTGGGCGGCACGATCCCCTTGATGGTGTCGAGCACGCTGGTATCGGCGCGCGCCTTCACACCCTCGGTGACGGCGGCTGCATCGGCGGTGAGCGCGAGCTTGTCGCCCACGGGCTGGCCGTCTTTCACGCCGGGCTCGATGAGATTCACGAGAAACAGCGCGATCAGCACCGCGATCAACGTGGTCAGCACGTAGAAGGCCAGCGTCTTGCTGCCGAGGCGGCCGAGGTCGGGGCCGGAGCCCAGCGCCGCGACGCCGGTGATGACCGAAGCCAGGATCAGCGGCACGATGATCATCTTGAGCAGGTTGATGAACATGGTGCCGACGAGGTCGAACACCGGCACGAGGTTCAGGCCAAGATCGACGCCGAATTCGCGATATAGCCAGCCGACGATTCCGCCGGCGACCATGGCGATGAGGATCGGCAATACGGGAGCGGGTTTCGAATCCGTGCCGGCCGATCCCATCCGGCGTTACTCGAAGACGCTCAGATTCTTGGAGATCTTGGCTTTGCGCTTGGCTTCGTTGATGTACGCAGCCACTTCACCCTGCGCCGAACGCTGCTGAAGCTGCGTGTTCTGCTGCTGGACCAGCGTCGGGTTGGTCGCGGCGTCACCCGTGCGCGTGCGCGTCACCACGAAAACCGCGGTGGAACCGTCGTCGAGCGTCGCGGACTTGATGACCGGCTTTTCGGTCGGACGCGGCGCTTCGAAGATGGCGGTGCGCAGCGCGGCGGGAATGGACGGATCGCCGCGGCTCACGAAGCGCGCGGGTTCCGCGCTGACGTTCAGCGTCTTCGCCAGATCCTCGAGTTTTTCGCCGGCGGTGACTTTCGCGAGCGCGGCTTCAGCCGCGGCCTTCGCGGCCGCCACGCCACGCTCCTGCTTGAGCAGGGCTACGATGTCGTCGCGCACTGCGTCCAGCGGTTTGACGGCGGCTTTCTTGTGCGACACGACCTTGACCACCACGAGACGGTCGTCGCCCAGACCCACGGGTCCGCCGATTTTCCCCTGGTTGAGCGTGGCGTCGCTGAACACGGTCTGCTGCAGGTCGACGCTCGAGCCGAGAGGCTCGGCACCGCCGCCTCGCAGGAATTCGGGCACGGAGCCGCGCGTCAGTTCCAGGTCCTTCGCGAGCTGGTCTATGTCGGTGGCGCCCTTCTCGAGCCTGGCGGCCAGGGCTTCCTGCCGCTCGCCGAACAGTTCCGCGGCGCGGTCCTGGCGATACTGGGAATCGAGCTCGGCCCGCACATCGGCGAACGGCTTGGCCTCGCCCGCCTGGATCTGCTCGAGCTTGAGGATGTGGTATCCGAACTGCGATTTGACCGGCTCGGAAACATCGCCGACGTTCATCGCGAACAGTGTGTCGCCGAGCGGTCCCGGAAAGTCCTGCTTCTGCACGAAGCCGAGATCGCCGCCGTCATTCGCGGTGGCGTCGTTCGAATATTTCTTGGCGAGCTCGGCGAAGTCCTTGCCGGCGCGCGCTTCGGCGGCCACGGTCTGCGCCTGCTTGAGGGCGCCCGCGTCGTCATCGTTGGTCACGGAGATGACGATGTGCCGCGCACGGCGCCTTTCGTCGAGCACGTACATGCCGCGATTTTCGTCATAGAGCTTCTGCAGATCGGCTTCGGTCGGCGCCACCTGCGTGGCAAGCTGCTCCAGGCGCAGCTCGGCGAACTCCAGCGCCACCGATTCGGTGCTCATGAAGCGATCGCCATTCTTGTCGTAGTAGGCCTTGATGGCCGCATCGTCGACGGGATCGGCGCCGGCGAACTTGTCGGCGTCGAACTGCGCGAATTGCACTTCGCGCTCTTCGTTTTCGAGATTGAACAGGCGCTGCTTTTCGCCGCTCGTGAGGAAATAGGAGCCGCCGATGCCCTGCTGCAACTGGTTGATCAACAGTTCCGAGCGTGTCTCCGCGAAGAACTCCGCTTCGGAGCGGCTGTTCTGCGCCAGGACCGCGCGCGCAGTGGCGACGTCGAACTTGCCGTCCGGCCCCTGGAAACTGGGGATCTTCTGGAATTCGGCCAGCACCTTGGCGTCGCTGACGCGGTAATGCCCGTCGTTCAGCCGCTTTTCGACGAGCTTGCGCAGCACCAGGCCGTCGAGAATGTTCTGCTGCATCGCCACGCGTTGTTCGGGAGGAATGTCCGTGCCGAACTGCCGTGCCCAGCGCGCCTGTGTTTCACTCCAGGCGCGAGTCGCTTCTTCCGCGGGAATCTTGATGCCATTCACTTCGGCGGCCGTCGTGCCCGACATGCCGCTGAAATCGAGTGCACCCGAGCCGCCCCAGAATACGAACGTGAGGCCAATGGCACCGAGCACGAGCCAGGCGAGCCATTTCTGGCCTTGGAGGCCATCGCGAATACGCTGCAGCATTCCTCTTCCTAAAAGACCTGGGTCCTAAAAGATTGGCGGAGCGGACGGGACTCGAACCCGCGACCCCCGGCGTGACAGGCCGGTATTCTAACCAACTGAACTACCGCTCCAATTTTTGATGGGTGCTGAGGGTGTCGGCCCTCGACCCTCGCCTTGTACTGGCGATCCCTTGCCGACGCGCACCAGGGCAGGCGTCGGAAGGGCGCGAAGTTTAGCAGAGAATCGGAAAAGTACAGGCGAGATGCATTACCCGTTCTAGCGATCGATTATCCGCGCCACTTCCCGGGCCATGAGGCGATGCGCCGCGGGATTCCAGTGGGCGTCCAGCGGCGACCGATCCAGCGGGCCCAGGCGGTCCGCGAAATGGCGAGCAAATGTGTCGTAGCTGTCGATCACGTGGATGCCTGATTGCGCCGCGAGCTCCTGGAGCCGGTCGTTGGCCCGGGCCGCCCGGGTCAGGCATTTCCGGGCTTCATCCCGGGTTTTCCCGGCATAGATCGCCTTGCGGTCCGAGTCGAAGATCAGGATCACGCGCCCGGGCGGAAGCCCGAGCGCCGGTGGCAGTTCGCGCGCAAACGCCTCGAGCAGCGTCTCGTCGTCCTTTGACAGAACCTCGTTGTGGCAAGGGCTGGCGCCTTCCGCGACCACCGCGCCGCGCCGCAGCTGGATGAGCTCGCCGGGACGCACGGAAAGATTGCCGCGCGAGTAGCGGATCAACGCCACGGTCCGCAACCACTTGCTCAATGCCGACCGATGGATCTCCGGCACCAGCTTCACCGGCGGCGATTGGCCGGGCTGCCACTTGAAGTAGCCCGGGCCGGCGGAAAAGCCGCGCGTGAAGTCGCCCATCGTGATCACGACCACCGCCCATTGCGGCGAAAAGTCCCGCCGTACCAGCGGTGCGATGCCTAGATAGTCGGGCATCTCGGCGCCCGCGGAACCGAAATTGAGCACCGTCCGCGGGGTCTTCAGGTAGTCGTTGAGCGATCCCTGCAGCGTGTCGTCGTAGTCGTTCATCTGCGCTTCCACGTAGCTGTCGCCGAACACCGCGATGGCGTCGCCGGTGCCCGGCTCGTAGTCGAACGGCGCGACATAGCCGTAGTTGTTGATGCGCCCGCGCTGGATGTTCTGCAGGTTCCACCCGGTCGAGTAGGTGAACGACGAGTGCGGGATCATGGTGTGCACCGGCCACGCGGCCCGCGGATCGGCGGCATAGGTCCCGCTCAGCACCGGCAGCACGCGTAATACCAGCTCGAGCGCGAGCAGCGCGCCGGCGATCCCGGCCAGGAAAGCCAGCGTGCGCGTGATGAATGAGCTGACAGCCATGGTAGTTAGAAGTTGAAGTAGATGAATTCCGCGACCGAGCGCGACGCGGCCGCTATGGCCATGAACACCACGCCGACGCACATCGCCCCCGCCATCCACGCGAGCCGTTCGGGATGGCGCGCGCGCGCCGCCCTGCGGTCCAGCCACGCGGTCAGGTGTCCGTCGATCAGTTTTTGAGAGTTGCGGCCGAACAGCGCCAGCAACGAGAACAGGACGATCCACGGCACCACGCCCTGCGAGTAACCCGCCAGCGACGCGATCGGCAGGCCGCCTTCGCGCAGCCCGAACATGCTGTTCACCATGCCGACGGCAGACGCCAGGTCCACGGCGCGGAAGAAGACCCAGCCGACCATCACGCACAGCAACGTCAGCGCGACGCCCGCGCCCCGGCCGATGACCGCACCGACGCCGGAAGCCTTTCCTTGCCAGCCCAGCTTCTCGCGCAGCCACTGCCACCCGTGATTCACGACCAGGTAGGCGCCGTGCAGGCCGCCCCAGATGACGAAAGTCCACGAAGCGCCATGCCAGAGGCCGCCCAGGAGCATCGTCAACATGAGATTCACGTAGCGCCGCGCGCGGCCGTACCGGTTGCCGCCGAGCGGCACGTAGAGGTAGTCACGCAGGAATCGCGACAGCGTCATGTGCCAGCGGCGCCAGAACTCGGAGATGTTCCAGGCCTGGTAGGGCGAATTGAAGTTGTAAGGCAGACGCACGCCGATGAGCAGGCTCAGGCCCACCGCCATGTCCGAATATCCCGAGAAATCGAAATAGATCTGCAGCGTGTAGGCGGTGACGCCGAGCCAGGCCGCGGAAGCCGTGAGCGGCACATCCGCGCCGGCGCCGAAGACCATGTTGGCCACGGGAGCGACGCTGTCGGCGATCAACACCTTCTTCGCGAGGCCCATGAGCAGGAACGCAAGCCCTATGACGAAGTTGCGAAGATAGGGCCGATAGATTTCCGCGTTGCGGAACTGCGGCATCATCTCCGCGTGATGCAGGACCGGGCCGGCGATCAGGTGGGGAAAATACGTGACGAACAGCGCGTAGTGGATCGGATTGCGCTCCACCACCTTGCCGGCGTGTACGTCCACGAGATAGGCGATCTGCGTGAACGTGAAGAACGAGATGCCGAGCGGCAACACCACACCGAGCAGCGGAATGTCGGCGCCAGACGCTTCGGCGACGGTGCGCAGGAAGAAATCCGCGTATTTGAAGTAGGCCAGCGTGGCCAGGTTGATGGCGATGGCGACGATCAGCAGCGCCGGGGCCGATGGCTTGCCGCCAGCCCTCGCACGCAGTATGCACTCGCCGAACGCGTAGTTGACGGCGATGGAGATCACCAGCAGCAGCGTGTGCTCGATGCGCCAGTATCCGTAGAAAACCAGCGACGCCACGGCCAGCCAGGTGGCAGCGGCCGCCCTGCCGGCGAAACGCGCAAGCGCGAAGAACACCAGCAGCGTGATCGGCAAAAAAACGAACAGGAATTCGCCGCTGGTGAACAGCAAACGTTGGGCCCGCGCAACTAGCTACTGGGCCGCCACTATGCCGGTGGGCGGGTAACGAGAAATCTGAAGTTGGTGTAAGGACAGTCCTACCGGCACCACCAGCCCATGCAGGGATGGTGGGTGCTGAGGGTTTCGAACCCCCGACCCTCGCCGTGTAAAGGCGACGCTCTACCGCTGAGCTAAGCACCCATCCCGATCGGGAGGCGGCCGCAGTCTATGCGGCCGCCTCCCACTACGAAAGTGTCCAACAACTCACGGACCCGGGCTTCGGCCGGGATCGAATTCCGGGCGCAGCCCGTTTAGTGGGCCTGAACCAGTTTCGACGAGCGCTTGCCCGCGCGGCGCGGACGCTTTTCGGCAACCGCAGGCGCCGGCGGCGTCACCAGCCGCGGTGTCGGTTGACTCGCAAGCGCGATCTCGAACACCTCGTCGATCCATTTCACGGGGCGGATGTCGAGCTTGCCCTTGATGTTGTCAGGGATCTCGGTGAGGTCCTTCTCGTTGTCGACGGGAATCATGACGGTGGTGATGCCGCCGCGATGCGCCGCGAGAAGTTTCTCTTTCAACCCGCCGATGGGCAGGACTTCGCCACGCAGGGTGATTTCACCCGTCATGGCGACATCCGAGCGCACCGGGATCTTGGTGAGGGCCGACACCAGCGCCGTGCACATTCCGATGCCGGCCGACGGACCGTCCTTGGGCGTGGCGCCTTCGGGCATGTGCAGGTGCACGTCGTGTTTCTGGTAGAAGTCCGGATCGATGCCGAGCACGTTGGCGCGGCTGCGCACCACCGTCATCGCGGCCTGGATGGACTCCTGCATGACTTCGCCGAGCTGGCCGGTGTGCTGCAGCTTGCCTTTGCCGGGCACCACTGCCGCTTCGATGGTCAGCAACTCGCCGCCGACTTCCGTCCAGGCGAGACCGGTGACGTGGCCGATGCGGTTCTCCTCTTCGGCCTTGCCGTAGCGGAAGCGGCGCACGCCCAGGAACTTGTCGAGATTCTTCGAGGTGACGGACACCTGTTTGTCGGCCGCCTTCTCGGCTTTCTCCGATTTTTCCGCCTTTGCAGGCGCGGCCTTCTTCGCCGCCATGAGCAGTTGCTTGACGGCCTTGCGGCAGATGCGCGCGAGCTCGCGCTCGAGGTTGCGCACGCCGGCTTCGCGCGTGTAGTAGCGGATGATGTCGAGGATGACCTCGTCCGTGCACTTGAGCTCTTCGGGCTTGAGGCCGTTCTGCTTCACCTGCTTGGGCAGCAGGTATTTCTTCGCGATGTTGAGCTTCTCGTCTTCGGTGTAACCGGGCAGACGGATGACTTCCATGCGATCGAGCAGCGGCGCGGGAATGTTCAGGCTGTTGGCGGTGCAGACGAACATGACCTGCGACAGGTCGAGATCGACCTCGAGGTAATGGTCGTTGAACGTGGAGTTCTGCTCCGGGTCGAGCACTTCGAGCAGCGCCGAGGACGGATCGCCGCGGAAGTCCATCGACATCTTGTCGATCTCGTCGAGCAGGAACAGCGGATTGTGCACGGCGGTCTTCGCCATGTTCTGCACGATCTTGCCGGGCATGGAGCCGATGTAGGTGCGGCGATGGCCGCGGATCTCGGCTTCGTCACGCACGCCGCCCAGCGACATGCGCACGAACTTGCGGTTCGTGGCGCGCGCGATGGACTGCCCTAACGAAGTCTTGCCCACGCCGGGAGGCCCGACGAGACAGAGGATGGGGCCCTTGATCTTGTCGACGCGCTGCTGGACGGCCAGGTACTCGACGATGCGTTCCTTGACCTTCTCCAGCCCGAAGTGATCTTCCTCGAGCACCTTCTCGGCGCGCGCGATGTCTTTCAGGATCTTGGTGCGTTTCTTCCACGGCACCTTCACCAGCCAGTCGATGTAGTTGCGCACCACGGTGGCTTCCGCCGACATGGGCGACATCATCTTGAGTTTGTTGAGCTCCGCGTTGGCCTTCTCGAGCGCCTCTTTCGGCATGCCCGCTTTCTTGATGCGGTTCTCGAGATCGGAGAGTTCGTTGCCGCCCTCTTCCATTTCGCCGAGCTCTTTCTGAATGGCCTTCATCTGCTCATTCAGGTAGTACTCGCGCTGGCTCTTTTCCATCTGCGCCTTGACGCGGCCGCGGATGCGCTTCTCGATCTGCAGCACGTCCATCTCGCCTTCGATGGCGACGAGCACGTGTTCGAGGCGCTTGCGCACGTCGAGGATTTCCAGAACCTTCTGTTTCTCGGGCAGCTTGAGCGCCATGTGCGCGGCCACGGTGTCCGCGAGCCGGCCAGGCTGCTCGATGCCGGCGAGTGCGGTGAGCACCTCGGGCGGCACTTTCTTGTTGAGCTTTACGTACTGCTCGAACTGCGAGATGACGGAGCGCGCCAGCACGTCGAGCTCTTTCTCGTCGTAGGTGTCGGCGTCGGGCTCGGTGGTGACGTCGGAGGTGTAATGCTCGCCGGTGTGCATCGCTTCGATGCGCGCGCGGTCGACACCTTCGACGAGAACCTTGACGGTGCCGTCGGGTAGTTTGAGCAACTGCAGGATCGAGGCGACCGTGCCGATGCGGTAGAGATCGTCGGTCTTCGGATCGTCGACGTCCGGCTGTTTCTGCGCGATCAGCATGATGCGCTTGTCCGCCTTCATGGCGACGTCGAGCGCATGGATGGATTTTTCGCGTCCGACGAACAGCGGGATGACCATGTGCGGGTACACCACTACGTCGCGTAGCGGCAGAACCGGTAATCCCTGGATCGAGACGGACTTGGAAGTCGAGGCGGATTCAGTCACGCGTGAGTCCTCAACGCACCGGCGACGCGGCAAAATGCAGCGCGCCGTGGCTGTATTTAGTCAAAGTGTAGCGCGGGAGATGGGGCTGCGCGGGAGCGTTTCAACGCTTGCGACGCAGTTCCCGATTCGGCGGCAGGAGAAACGGCAGAAAGATGCCGGTGTGAAAACACCGGCATGCATGGTCTTGTTCAGCGGGAATTCAGCTTCCGGAACGAGCTTTTGCCCTAGCTCAAACCCGCGCCGGACACGCGGCGCGGTGCCGCATCGTCGGTGGTCGCGGTGTCGGACTTGTAGACGATATAGGGCTTTTGATGCCCTTCGATCACCGTATCGTCGACGACGACCTTCGAGACGTTCTTCATCGACGGCAGGTCGTACATGGTGTCGAGCAGCACGTTCTCGAGGATGGTGCGCAGACCGCGGGCGCCGGTCTTGCGCTGCATGGCCTTCTGCGCCACCGCCGACAACGCTTCGTCGCGGAACTCGAGCTCGGCGCCTTCCATGTCGAACAGGCGGCGATACTGCTTCGTGAGGGCGTTCTTCGGCTCGGTGAGGATGGAGATGAGCGCCTTCTCGTCGAGCTCTTCCAGCGTGGCAACCACCGGGAGGCGGCCGACGAACTCGGGGATGAGGCCGTACTTGATGAGGTCTTCCGGCTCGACTTCCTTGAAGATGTCGGTGCCGTGCGGGCGCGTGTTCACGTCGCGCACTTCGGAGGTGAAGCCGATGCCGCCCTTCTGGGTACGGTTCATCACGATCTTTTCGAGACCGGCGAACGCGCCACCGCAGATGAAGAGGATGTTCGAAGTGTCGACCTGCAGGAATTCCTGCTGCGGATGCTTGCGACCGCCCTGCGGCGGCACCGAGGCGATGGTGCCCTCGATGGGCTTGAGCAGCGCCTGCTGCACGCCTTCGCCCGACACGTCACGCGTGATGGACGGGTTGTCGGACTTGCGGGAAATCTTGTCGATTTCGTCGATGTAGACGATGCCCGTCTGCGCTTTCTCGACATCGTAGTCGCACTTCTGCAGCAGCTTCTGGATGATGTTCTCGACGTCTTCACCCACGTAACCGGCCTCGGTCAGCGTGGTCGCGTCGGCGATCGTGAACGGAACGTTGAGCAACCGCGCGAGAGTCTCCGCGAGCAAGGTCTTGCCGCAACCGGTGGGGCCGATCAGCAGGATGTTGCTCTTGGAAATCTCGACATCGTCCTTGCCGCGGCCGGCGGTGCCGCCACGGGTCTGCAAACGCTTGTAGTGGTTGTACACCGCGACCGAGAGCGTCTTCTTCGCGCGCTCCTGGCCAATGACGTATTCGTCGAGAACCTTCTTGATCTCGGACGGCTTGGGAAGTTTGTCGCGCGCGCGCTCGGCGCGGTCTTCGAGCTCTTCACGGATGATGTCGTTGCAGAGCTCGACGCATTCGTCGCAGACAAAAACCGACGGACCGGCAATCAGCTTGCGAACTTCGTGCTGACTCTTGCCGCAGAAGGAGCAGTACAACAATTTGCCATCGTCGTGCCGTCCGCGAGTGTCCTCGGTCATCGTCGCTCCGTGTAACGCTCGTGGGCGCATGCGCTCGAGCTTTGGGAATCTATATATCACGCCTCTTCCGCGGAACCCAAGGGGCTCGCTGGCGGAAGCCGTTGTTTATACGGGATTTGTCGAGAACTGCGAGGCGGCTCGCAAATGCCGGCCGCACATGACCGATAACGGGAAACTTTAGGACGCGGGCGGTGTAGGAGTGGCGACTCGTTTGTCGAGCAACTTATCTACAAGCCCGTAAGCAACCGCCTCAGTCGGGCTCATGAAATTGTCGCGTTCGGAATCCTGCTTGATCTTGTCCACGGTCTGGCCCGTGTGTCGCGCCAGGATCTCGTTCAAGCGCTCGCGAATCTTGAGGATTTCCTGGGCCTGGATGTGGATATCGCTGGCCTGGCCCTGATAACCGCCCGACGGCTGGTGAATCATGGCGCGCGAATTCGGCAGCATGAAGCGTTTGCCCTTGGCGCCACCGGCGAGCAGGACCGCCCCCATGGAGGCCGCCATGCCGATGCAGATGGTGCTGACGTCGGGCTTGATGAACTGCATGGTGTCGTAGATGGCCAGGCCCGCGCTCACCGACCCGCCCGGCGAATTGATGTACAGCGCGATGTCCTTCTCGGGGTTCTCCGACTCGAGGAACAGGAGCTGCGCGACGATGACATTGGCCATGTAGTCCTCGACCGGACCCACGGCGAACACCACGCGCTCCTTGAGCAGGCGCGAATAGATGTCGTACGAGCGCTCACCGCGAGCGGTCTGCTCCACGACAATCGGCACCAGGTTCAATGCGCGTTCATTCATCGTCTTCTCCTAATTGCTTCAGGCGTCGGCCTGGCCGAACTGGGTGAGTTCGGCGAAAGTCGCGGGCTTGTCGACTACCTTCGCCTGGCCCAGCACCCATTCGATGGCCTGGGTCTCGAGTACCTGCGACTCGATTTGACGCATCATGTCCGCATTCTGCAAGTAGGCGCGTCGCACTTCATCAGGGTTTGAATACGACGCCGCCAGTTCGTTCAACTTTTCCTGGACGGCTTCGCGACTCACCTTGAGGTTGGCGCTGCGCACGAGCTCGCTCATCAGCAGGCCGAGCGCCACGCGGCGCCGGGCCGGCTGTTCGAAGGGATCGCGCGGCGGGAGTTGTTTGGCGTCTTTCACGCCCGCGCGGCGCAGCATTTCCACCTGCAATTCCTGGATCTGCTCTTCGACCATCTGGCGCGGCAGCTCGAGCGGATTCTGGGTGAACAGGCCTTCGAGCACCTGGGCACGCACCTTCTGGCGAACGGCCTCGTTGAGTTCGCGCTCCATGTTGGCGCGCACTTCGGCGCGCAGCGTTTCGAGGCTGCCATCGGCGATGCCGAAACCCTTGGCGAACGCTTCGTCGAGCGGCGCCGGCACCTGCTCTTCCACCTTCACGATCTTGACGCTGAACGTGGCGGTCTTGTTGGCGAGCTTCTTGTTGGTGTGATCGGCCGAGAAGGTGGCATTGAATTCGCGCGTATCGCCGGCACTGGCGCCGAGCAAAGCGTCTTCGAATTCCTTCATTACCTGGTTGGCGCCAATGACGATGGGCACGGCCTCACCGCTGCCGCCGTCGAATTCGGCGCCGTCGATCTTGCCGACGAAGTCGACGACGACCCGATCGGTGGCGGCGGCCGCGCGCGCGACTTCGTTGAACGCCGGGCGCTGCTTGCGCAGCGTGTCGATCATGGCGTCGAGATCCTTGTCGGCGACATCGGCCACCGGGCGCGTGATGACCAGGTCAGCCACCGGTTTCAGCTTCACTTCGGGCAGCACTTCGAACACGGCCGCGTACTTGAGGTCGGCGCCCGGGTCCATCGCGATGGGTTCGATGCGCGGGCCACCCGCGGGGTTGAGCTTCTCGCGAGCGACGGCTTCGGAGAACGACGCGCGCATGAGATCGTTGATGACCTCACCGTGCACCTGCTCACCGTACTGCTGGCGGATTACCGCAATCGGCGCCTTGCCGGGCCGGAAGCCCTTGAGCCGCGCCGTGCGCGAGATCTTGTTCAGGCGTTGCGACACTTCGCCGTCGATCTGCGCCGCGGGAATCGCGACTTCTAGGCGACGTTCGAGCCCGCCCGTGGCGGTCAGAGAAACCTGCATATCAATTCCTTTCGTCAAACTTGTTCACGCAGGCGAGTGGTGCGAAAGGAGAGACTCGAACTCTCACGGGTTACCCCACTGGAACCTAAATCCAGCGCGTCTACCAGTTCCGCCACTTTCGCCCGGCCCGTATTGCCTAAAAATGGCGGCCACGCGCGAGGGGCGCGGATTATAGCGAAACCGGCTCGCGGGACCTACGCGTTGCGCGCCGGGCGCGGGTTTTCCGGGATTTGGCTATGCTCCGGCGCCTCGGGAGGAGGGACATAAGATGGGCCAATTGGGAAATCTCGCCGTGGTGGGGCTTCTGACCCTCGCATCCGGCCTGCTCGACGCCCGCGGCTTCGTCTACGCGTCGCGCGCCTGGCCGGCGGGCCAGCTGGACCTGAAGATCGCCCTGGCATCCCTGGCCGCATTCTGCGGTGGGGTCACGGCCTACATCATCGCCATCCGGTTCATGCAGAACGCCGGGATCATGAGCGTCACGCTGCAATCCGGTATCTGGTTCGTCATCACCGCGGTCGGCATTTCGGCCATGGACGGCACCATCGTGCAATGGACGCGCAGTCAGCAGGTGGTCGGCATCGGAGTGGCGTTGGCCCTGGGCTGGCTCATCACCACTACGCGTGGGGCGGAAGGCTGAACAAAGAACTATCCTTCGCCCATGGATTCAAGACTCATTGAAATGCTCGCCTGCCCGGTGTCGAAGGCGCCGGTGTTCTTTTCGGAAGCCCGCCAGCTGATCGTCTGTCCGACGAGCAAGCTCGCCTACCCGATCAAGGATGGCATCCCGGCCATGCTTCCCGAAGACGCCATCAAGCTCGACGACGGCGACCCGCTGCTGGCGCAGAAGGCGACCTGAACGCCGTTCGCGCGCCCTCAGTCCGGGGAACTGCCCGGCGAGGCACTGCTCTCGTAGAACTTGAGTAGCTTGCGCTCGACGCGCTCGAAGTCGTTGAAGTGCGCGAGCTTGCGCAGATCGCGCGACCCCCGCCCTAACAATCCGAACTTGAGCGCGAGCCCGATGAACGGGTTCTGCGGCCGCTCGGTGAAAGGTATCTGGTTGAAGTCGAACAGCCTGGGCCTGCCGTCCTTGCGATCCACCATCACGTTCATCGCGTGCAGGTCGATGTCGTAGAGCTTCGCGTCGTGGCTCAGCGTCACGAGCTCGGTGAGGTCTTCCATGAAGCGCGGCGAGATGAAGTCCGCATGGTTGCGCTGTGCGAAGTAGTACACCTCGCCGTCGAGCAATTCCTGCAGGGACATCTGGAATCCCGGCTCGACCACGAAACCCAGCGGCTCGGCCACGTACTTCGCCATGCCGCGCGCTTCGAAGAACGCACGGTTGCGCAGATGCTCGAACTCGGCCAGCGGCAACTTGTGCTTGCGCGCATGGTTGGCGATGGCCGCGGGTTTGTACACCTTGAGGCCGACCTCGCGGCCCTGCCAGCGCGCGCGATAAACGATCGAGCGCTTGCCCTCGCCGAGTTTTTCGGTGACCTGCAGGCCGGCGTACTTCGTGTTCTCGAGCTTGATCGCGAGACTGCCCGGATCGACGTGCCCGGCTTCCGCCAGCACCACCCACTTGTCGGATATCCAGCGACGCACCGCGATGATCTTGTGAACGCGCAAACCCGCGTCTTCGAACTCGGCCTTCATGCTCTTCACCGAAACCCGTTCGAAAGGCCGCTTGGTGAGGCCCAGCAGGCTTGTCACTTTCCAGACGCCATAGCGAAAGGAATACCGGTGCCGGTAATCGGCGATCACCCACTGGCGCGATACGCGGCCGAACTCGCGCAGCATGCGCCGGCGCGTCTCGCCGTCGACATGGAACAGGAACCGGATGCTCATGACGCAGTCCGCCGATTTGGTGCGGAACGGCAGCGCCTCGGCATCGGCACGCACGTACCCGGCGATGTTGGCGTGTTGTACGGCCGGCAGCTTCGCGGCCTGCTGCATCATCTCGACGGATATGTCGCTGCCCACCACCTGGTAGCCCGCGCGCGCGAGATTGCCGGTGAACCGGCCGGTGCCGCAGGGCAGATCGATGATGGTCCGCACGTTCGAGGTGAGCGCCAGCGCCTTCCGGATCGCGTTCCACTTGCGCGCGTTGCGTCGCTGGCGCCTCGGCGTGCGGAAACGATGCTCGTCGTAGTCGGCCGCAACGTCGGCGCTTTGATAGAACTGTTTTTTGTAAGCGTAGCCGTGCGCCTTCGGCTTCGAAGGATCATCACGAGATGGTTGTTTGGCCATCGGCGGAATTTAACCTGCCGCCTCAGGACTGCGTGCGCGAAATAAGTGGTGGGGCGTGTAGGGGTCGAACCTACGACCTACTGATTAAGAGTCAGCTGCTCTACCAACTGAGCTAACGCCCCATATTTCGGGGGCGCGACTGTACCAGAGTGAAAAGCGGAAGCCTACGAAGTTTCTGAAGCTGCGAATCGACGCGTAGTCGCATGCGACCTCGTACGCGAACGGGCTCGCGCGAAACCTGAGGACCGCGGTCAAGCCGTATATATATGTAAGAGCCTGCACCAGCCGATCCCGCGAAACGCTGGCGCAAACCGATCAACTACGATAAAAAGCAATCAAACTCGATCGAACTGAAGAACGGCGAAGGCAGGGGGCCCATGAAAATTTTCGTCGACGGCCCGTGCCGGGCCCGCAACCGTGGCGCGAGCGCCAGCCACTCATGAAGGGATTCCCGGTGCTTTTCAGCAGCTTACTGCTGTCGTCGAGCACGCTTGGAGCCACCCCTCCTCTCGATTTCGATTTCAGCCAGGGCGGCAATGCGGCCGGCCGACCGGTGTACGACCCGGATCGGGGTTTCGGTTACGAAGCCTCGGCCCCCTCGCGGTTCTCGGTGCGAGTGCCCGAAGGCAACTACCGCGTGACGCTGCGCTTCGACGGTTCACGCAAGCGAACGCACGCGCGCGTGCTGGCGGAGCAACGCCGCGTGATGCTCGAAGATGTCACTGTCGGCAAGCCGGTCGAGCACAACATCGTCGTGAATGTTCGAACCGCGGAGCTGGCGCCGCTGCCCGCAAACGCCACCGGTAGCACGAGGGTCGCGCTGAAGCCGCGCGAACTCGGAAGCGCGACATGGGATGACAAACTCACGCTGGAGATCGTGGGGGACGCCACATTGCGTTCGCTGCGCATTGCGCCCGCCGATTTACCCACGCTGTATCTCGCCGGAGACTCGACCGTCACGGATCAGGGGGTCGCGCCGAGCGCAAGCTGGGGCCAGATGCTGCCGCACTACTTCGCGCCGGACATTGCCATCGCCAACCATGCGGAATCCGGCGAGACGTTGAAATCGTTCGTCACCGAGCTGCGCCTGGACAAACTGCTGTCGACGCTCAGGCAGGGCGACTGGGTCATGATCCAGTTCGGCCACAACGACCAGAAGGTGCAGTGGCCGCAGACCTACGCCGAGGCGGCGACTACCTACCGCTCCTGGCTGCGTACCTACATCGCCGAAGTTCGCCGACGCGGCGCCACTCCGCTGCTCGTCACTTCACCCGAACGCCGCAACTTCGATGCGCAGGGGCGCATCGTGCCCAGCCTCGGCGATTACCCCGACGCCGTACGCGCGGTAGCGCGCGAGGAAGGCGTGGCGCTCATCGATCTCAATCCGCTCAGCGTGCGCTATTACGAAAAACTCGGGCCGGACCTGGCGCCGCGCGCCTTCGCCGACGAAGGCCGTGACAAGACCCATCACAGCGAATACGGCGCCGAAGCGCTCGCCGGCATGGTCGTCGAAGGCCTGCGCGCCGCGAACCCTGCGCTCACCGCTGGCCTCGATCTCCACCTTCTTTCCGATTCACCGCGGGACTGAACTCCATGACATTGCGGACCTCACTGCTCGGCGCGATCGCCAGCGCTTCCCTCATCGCAACCGCCGGGACTTGCGGCGCCGCGGAGCCGATCGGCATCACCGTGCGGGCCGACACACCCGGCGCCGTCATCAACCCGGCTATCTACGGGCAGTTCGCCGAACACCTGGGGCGGCTGATCTACGAAGGCATCTGGGTCGGCGAAAAGTCTTCGATCCCGAACACGCGCGGCTATCGCAATGACGTCATCGCGGCGCTGAAGGAGCTCGGCGTGCCGGTGTTGCGCTGGCCCGGCGGCTGCTTCGCCGACGAATACAACTGGCGCGAAGGCATCGGCGCGCGCGAAACCCGGCCCCGCAAGGTCAATACGCACTGGGGCGGCGTGGTGGAAGACAACTCGTTCGGCACGCACGAGTTCATGGATTTCGCGGAGCTCATCGGCGCCGATGCATACGTGAACGCCAACGTGGGCACGGGCACGCCGCGCGAAATGGCCGAGTGGCTCGAGTACATGACCTCGGACAGCACCTCGACGCTGGCGGAACTGCGCCGCAAGAATGGCCGCAACCAGCCGTGGAAGGTGAAGTACTTCGCGATGGGCAACGAGACCTGGGGTTGTGGCGGCAACATGCGGCCGGAGTACTACGCCGACCTGTATCGCCACTACATCACGTTCATGAAGGCGCCCGAGGGCGCGAGGCCGCTGCGCATCGCCAGCGGCGCGAACGGCAGCGGCCTGCCGTGGACCGAAGTGCTGATGCGCGAAGCCACGAAACACATGGACGCGATCAGCGTGCATTACTACACGCTGCCCACCGGCAAATGGGACGTGAAGGGCGCGGCCACGAAGTTCACCGAAGAGGAGTGGTGGGCGACGCTCGTGCGCACTTACCGCATGGAATGGATCGTCACCGAACACTCGAAGATCATGGACAAGTACGACCCTGAAAAACGCGTCGGCCTGTATGTCGATGAATGGGGCACGTGGTACGACGTCGAGCCCGGCACCAATCCGGGCTTTCTCTACCAGCAGAACACGCTGCGCGATGCGGTGGTGGCGGCCGTGAACCTCAACATCTTTCACGACCACGCCGAGCGGGTGCGCATGACCAACATTGCGCAGGTCATCAACGTGCTGCAGGCCATGATCCTCACCGACAAGGACAGGATGCTGCTGACGCCCACCTACCATGTGTTCCACATGTACAAGCCGTTCCGCGGCGCCACGCGACTGCCCGTGGAGCTCGCTGCGCCGCGACACAAGCTGGGCGAAGTCAGCGCACCGACGCTCACCGCCTCGGCCGCGCGCGGCACGGACGGCAAGCTGCACATCGCGCTGGTGAACCTCGATCCGCGCGAGGCGGTCACGGCGAATCTCACGATCCCCGGCGCCGCACCGCGAAATTTCTCGGGAACGATTCTCACGGCGGCGGCGATGGACGCTCACAACACCTTCGACAAACCCGCCACCGTGAGGCCGGCCGCGTTCAGGGGTGCACGTGTGGCCCGGGGAACCGTCCGTGTCGAGATGCCGGCTAAGTCCATCATCGTGTTGAGCGAGGGCGGCCAATGAACTACGCATTTCGCATGAAGCTCAAGCCCGGCGTGGTCGACGAGTACAAGCGCCGCCACGACGAAATCTGGCCCGAGCTCGTGCAGGCATTGCGCGAAGCCGGCATCTACGATTATTCGATCTTTCTCGACGAGGAAGACTTGCATCTCTTCGCCGTCCTCAAGCTGCGCGACAACCACAAGCGCGAGCTCCTGCCCGGGCATCCGGTCATGCGCCGCTGGTGGGCGTACATGCAGGACCTGATGTACACGCAGCCGGACGGCCGGCCCAACGAGTGGCCGCTCAAGCCCCTCTTCCATCTCGAATAGATTCCATCTCGATCAGTCTCCAGGAGTTCTCTCGTGCCCAATCTGGCTCATGGCCTTCAAGCCGCCGACATCGACCGCCAAATCCAGCTGCTGATCCGCAATCTCGTGGAGATCAAGGACACCTCGGGCGAGTTCCTGCTGCGCCTGCCGGACGGCCGCGTCATCGACACCAAGGGCTGGAACGACTGGGAGTGGACTCACGGCGTCGGCCTGTACGGCATCTACAAGTACTACCAGATGACGCGCGACGCGCGCTGCCGCGAGATCATGCTGAACTGGTTCCGCGACCGCTTCGCGGCCGGCACCCCCACCAAGAACATCAACACGGTCGCGCCCTTCCTCACGCTCGCCTACCTGTACGAAGAAAGCCCCGACAGCTCCTGGCTGCCCTATCTCGATGAATGGGCGGAGTGGCTCATGGACGGGCTGCCGCGCACCGAGGAAAACGGCTTCCAGCACATCGTCTTCAACTCCGAGAACCGCGAACAGCTCTGGGACGACACGCTGATGATGAGTGTCCTGCCGCTCGCCAAGATCGGCAAGTTGTTAGGCCGCCCGCAATACGTGGAAGAGGCGCGCCGGCAGTTCATGCTGCACATCAAGTACCTGGTCGATCGCAAGACCGGGCTGTGGTTCCACGGCTGGACCTTCGACGGCCGGCATCACTTCGCCAACGCGCTCTGGGCGCGCGGCAATTGCTGGGTGACCATCGCCATTCCGGAATTCATCGAGCTGCTCGACCTCGAGCCGGGCGACGCGTTGCGCGACTTCCTGCTCGAGACCCACCTGCAGCAGATCCGCACGCTGGTGAAATACCAGGACGCGGGCGGCCTGTGGCACACGCTCATCGACGACCCGAAGTCGTACCTGGAGGCAAGCGCCGCCGCGGGTTTCGCCTACGGAATCCTCAAGTCGGTGCGCAAGGGATACATCGACGCGAAATATGAAGAAGCCGGAGTTCGCGCCGTGAAGGCCGTGCTCGCCAACATCGACAAGTCGGGCGAGCTCAAGAACGTTTCGTTCGGCACGCCGGTGTTCAACGACCTGGACGGCTACCGCAATATTCCGCTCACCTCGATGCCCTATGGCCAGGCCATGGCCATCCTCGCGCTCGGCGAATTCAAGCGCGCCTTCATCTAACAACAACACCCGCAGAAGGCTCCCATGTCAGCACGCCAGGTCCGGTTCGGCCATTACCTCGCCTATGGCTCCAACGATTTTCTCGGCGCCGGCGCGATGTCGATCATCGGCATGTGGATACTGTTCTTCTACACGACGTTCTGCGGCCTCACCGCCGCCGAAGCCGGGATCATCTTCGTCGCCGCCCGCCTGCTCGATGCGTTCTTCTCACCCATCATCGGCTACATCTCCGATCACTTTCACCACACGTGGTTCGGCAGGCGTTTCGGCCGGCGGCGATTCTTCATCCTGCTCGCGATCCCGCTGGTGCCGAGCTTCGCCCTCATGTGGGTGGAAGGCCAGACCTTCTGGTACTACCTGATCACCTACTGCTTCTTCGAGCTGGTGTACGCGATGGAAATCATCCCGTACGAAACGCTGGCCGCGGAGATGTCGCCCGACTACAAGACCAAGGCGAAGTTCGCGGGTGCGCGCATCATCTGCGGACAGATCGCCAACATCGCGGCGTTGTGGCTTCCCGGCGTGATCATCGCGCAGCTCGGCGGCAAGGAGTCGGCGGACACCTTCCTCTATCTCGGCATCATATTCTCGGTGTTCTTCGTGTTCGTGGCGCTGGCGGTGTTCCTGTTCACCTGGGAACGGCCACGCGAGGAAATCGTCAGCATCGAAACCAGGCCTGCCCGGTCACCCTTCAGCAACCTGACCCAGCTCTACGAAGACCTCGCGGCCACCATGCGCATCCGCGCATTCCGGCTGCATCTCGGCATGTACCTCGGCGGCTACATCAGCCAGGACATCCTGAACGGCGTGTTCGCCTACTTCATCGCGTTCGCGCTGGCCGGCACCGTCGCCACGACGTCGACGATCACCACCGTGATGGCCTGCGCGCAGCTCGTGTCCGTGGGCGTCGCGATCTGGCTGTGCATCCGCATCCACGCGGCGCCGACCTACCGCATCGCCATCACGCTGTTCGCGGCGAGCGTGGCCGGCATGTTGCTGCTCTACGCCACCGGCGTCATCGACCTCACGTGGCTGTTCGTCGCGGTGGTGGTCGCGGGCCTCGGTCGCGGCGCGCTCAACTACATCCCGTGGAGCGTGTACAACTACATGCCCGACGTCGATGAAGTCGTCACCGGCCGGAGGCGCGAGGGCGCGTTCGCCGGCGTCATGACTTTCATCCGCAAGCTCATGCAATCGCTCGCCATCTTCGCCGTCAGCCAGATTCTCAACATGGCCGGCCTCATCCCCAAGTCGATGGCGCAGCCCGACTCCGTGATCAACGCGGTGCTGCTGATCATGGCGGTGGGAGTGATCGGCGTCATGGTGTTTGGCTTCTTCGTATCGCTGCGCTTCAGGCTCAACAGCACGACGCACGCGGTGCTCATGGAAGAAATCGACCGCTTCAAGGCCGGCGCGACCACACCGCCGACTCCCGAGAACCGCGCGATCGTCGAAGACCTCACTGGCTGGAAATACGAAGAGCTCTGGGGAAAAGGGAAAACATGAAACTGCGGGCCTGGATTCCGCGCGTACTCGCGCTCACGTTGATTGCGTTGCCGGTCGGCGCGAAAGAGAAACTGCGTTACATGGAAAAGCTCGATCGCGGCCTCGTCGCGGTCCAGCAAACCGATGGCAAGGTGTTCCTCGGCTGGCGGCTGCTCGCGAGCGATCCGGACGGTGTGGCGTTCAACGTGTATCGCGAGACGGAGCGGCCCGCGGCTGCCGCCGGGCCGCAAGCAGGCGCAGTCCGCCTGAATGCGCAGCCGCTGACCGCAGGCACCTGGCTGCTCGACGCGAGCGCCCGCCTCGATCGGGATACTCGCTACGTCGTGGCCGCCGTAATCGATGGCGTGGAACAGCCGCGCAGCGCGCCATATCACATCGCCGCCGGCGCGCCCGCACTGCCCTATCATTCGATCGCGCTGCAGACTCCCGACGGCTACACGCCCAACGATGCCTCTGTCGGCGATCTCGACGGCGACGGGCAGTATGAAATCGTCCTGCACCAGACGGGCGTCGCAAAGGACAACTCGCAGCCCGGCGTCACCGACGCGCCGATCTTCCAGGCCTACAGGCTCGACGGAACCCTGCTCTGGACCATCAATCTCGGGCACAACGTGCGCGAGGGCGCGCATTACACGCAGTTCCTGGTGTACGACTTCGACGGCGACGGGCGCGCGGAATTCGTCTGCAAGACGGCCGACGGCACCACCGATGGCACGGGCGCTGTGCTCGGAGACGCCGGCGCCAACTGGCTCACGCCCGAATCCGCCGGCGAGAAACCCGGCGCGGTGACGGCGCCGCGCCGCGAGGGCACGAGCGCCGCCGGTTTCATCGTGAGCGGGCCGGAATATCTCACCGTGTTCGACGGCCTCTCCGGCAAGGCGCTCGCCAGCGAGACCTATCTACCCCGGCGCCATCCGAAAACCGACAGCCCCACGCCCGAGCAGATGAAGGAGATCTGGGGCGATGGACACGGCAATCGCATCGACCGCTTCCTCGCGGCCGTTGCGTATCTCGACGGTGAGCACCCGAGCATCGTGATGGCGCGTGGCTACTACACGCGCGCCGTGCTCGCGGCCTGGGACTTCCGCCGCGATAAGCGCGGCGCGCAGCTGAAGAACCGCTGGGTGTTCGACAGCGACTCTTCCGAGAAGAACAAGGCGTATCGCGGCCAGGGCAATCACAACCTGTCGGTGGCTGATGTCGATGGCGATGGCCGCGACGAGATCGTCTACGGCGCGGCGGTCATCGACGATGACGGCAAGGGCCTGTATTCCACGGGCTGGGGGCACGGCGATGCGCTGCACGTCAGCGATCTCGACCCCGCCAATCCCGGCCTCGAAGTCTTCGACATCCAGGAGCGCTTCGGGCCCGAGGGCATGAGCCTGCGCGATGCGCGCACCGGCAGGCCTCTGTTCACCATTCCCTCGGTGAAGGCCGACGACAGTGGCGGCGACAAGGGCGAAGGCCCGGGTCGCGGCGTCGCCTTCAACATCGATCCGCGTTTTCCGGGCGCAGAAGCCTGGGCCGCGGGCGCCGGCATGAGCGGCATGTACGACGTGCATGGCAGGAAGTTCGTGGAAGGCCGGCCCGCCGGCCTATCCACCAACTTCGCCATCTGGTGGGACGGCGACCTGCTTCGCGAGCTGCTCGACCAGAACACCATCAGCAAATGGAACTGGCAATCCCAGGCTGTCGAACCGCTGCTCGTCGCGCACTCGTGCACGTCCAACAATGGCACCAAGGCAACGCCGGCGCTCTCCGCGGATATCTGGGGCGACTGGCGCGAAGAAGTGATCTGGCGAACACGCGACAACCGCGAGTTGCGCATCTACACCTCGACCATCCCGACGCCGCATCGGCTCGTGACGCTGATGCAGGATCCGCAATACCGGCTGGCCGTCGCGTGGCAGAACGTGGCGTACAACCAGCCGCCGCACCCCAGCTTCTACCTCGATGAAACGGCGCCGTTACCGAAGAAACCGGCGCTCCGCTTCACGCGCGACTAGAGGTCGGGGCAAACCGAATCTTCGGGCGGCCCGCGGTCGGCGCGAATGGCGCGGCCGCTCTTCGACAACTTCGCGTTCAACGGCAAACCCTTGATTGCGCGCAATCCCGCCACTGCATCCCGCGCATTGGCCTCGGCGCCCGTGATGTTGGTGTGCACCGTGTCGTCGATGAACTGCGCGGTGACCGCCTCCGCGCCTTCGCGCTGAAAGCGATCCGCGACCAGGCGCGTGAGATCGACGAACGCCGTTTTCTCATTCGTCGCGGTCTGCCAGGTCCAGAGCCGGTAACTGTCGGCGGCGCACGGTATGCGCCCGTCTTTCCAGTGATTGGTCTTCGTCAGCGTGAACAGGATGGGCGTCGCGCCCTTCGCGCGCGTGTCGGCGATCATCTTTCGCAGGTACCAGCCGAACGAGTAGACGGTTTCGTGCTTGCCGGTGATCACGTTGTCGATTTCTTCGGACTCGTTGCCGATCCCCGGAATCGTGCCGCGCGCGCGCAGCGGTTTCGTCGAACCCGCCGGCTCCTGGTTGAGCGCGCCCGAATCGTTGTGCCCGAACTGGATGATGACGAAATCGCCGGCGCGCACGTCGGCGAGCATGCGGTCCCAGTGGCCTTCGGTGATGAAGGTGCGGCTGCTGCGCCCGCCGCGCGCCACGTCCACCACGCGCAGTTTCGATTCGTCGAAAAAAGGCTGCAGGACTGCGCCCCAGCCTTGCTGATTCCTGGGGTTCGGCTTGTAGAACGACGCGGTGGAATCGCCCGCGATGAACAGTTGGGGGACGGTATCGCCGGCGACGGCGTTGCCAGCGAGCAGGAAGCCCGCAAACAGCGCAAGAACGCGCGAAACGCGAAAAATGGGGTGGCCGATGGGGCGCCGCCGTTCGTTCATATGCGTCATCAGATTCCCGACTGTTCCGCGACGCGGCCAGTGTATCAAACGGCCTGATGCGCCAGTCCGGACTATCGATGCAGCGTGGAGTCGGACTGCCGCGAATGAATCTCGAGCAGCAGCGGGATGAGCCGATCTATCTCGCGCATCTTGTCGAGGAAATAGTCGGCGCCCGCCTCGATGCACCGTTCGCGCACCGTCGGCAGGTCATAGTTTGTCAGGACGATGATCGAAGGTTTTGCGGCAGTAGTTGGCTGCATCTCTTCGGCGCGGGCTGCGCGAATGACACCGAGGCCGGTACCGGGTCGTAATTCCACATCGACGATGAGCGCGTCGTGCGGGACCGTTTTCATCTTTGCAATCGCTTCCGTCTCGCCGGCCGCATGGCCTGTCACCTGCATCTCGACATGCTGCGCCAGCATTCCGATGAGCCGATTGCGAAGCAATGGCGAATCTTCGATGACGAGAATTTTCAGCGGCGGCCTGGCAGCAGCTTGACTTGATTTCGACATGGCACCGGTCCTTTGCTCGAGGCTACCCTGCGGCAACTCCTCAACTACTAAGCGCAACTGCAGGAACATGTAAGCGAGTCGCTCGTCGCTGCGTCGGTCACGCGTCGTCACCGGTTTGTAAGTCGCATCCGACATTTACCTGACCCGAAAAAGCAGGGTTGCTCTCAGGTCGATGACTGTCGGGGCGTGCAGGGAATCTCTAATGTTCGCTCGCGATCTCGCTACTCGTTTTTTCGCCCCGAGCATTTGCCAATGGAATTGGACGGGCCTCAACAGGAGTTGTGAATGCCCGAGACCAATCCATATCTTCCCGACCAGTTGCTGCTCTCGCTGGTCGAAAACGTCGAGGACTACGCGATCATCGTTCTGGATTTGAACGGGCTCGTCATCCGATGGAACACGGGTGCTGAAATGATCACCGGGTATGGAGCCGAGGATGTACTCGGCACTCACTTCTACAGACTCTTCACGCCCACGGATCTCGAGGCCGGGGTGCCTCAACAGGAATTGATGACGGCCGAGAAGGTCGGGCGTGCGGCCGATGAGCGATGGCACGTGAGAAAGGATGGTTCCCGCTTCTGGGCGCTTGGCCTGGTGGTGCCCGTGCGAAACGCGGACGGCAACCTGGTGGCGTTTGGAAAATTCCTGCGCGACAGAACCGACCTCAAGCAACTGCAGGAAATTCTCCAGCAGCAGAACACCAGCCTGAAGGCGATCGATGCAGGCAAGAATCACTTTCTCGCAACACTCGCGCACGAGCTTCGCAATCCGCTCGGCGCGATGGCCAACAGCGTCCATCTACTCAAACGCCACGGACAAGGAGACGAGCTGGTGCGCGGGGAGATTGCGCGACTGGAACGTCAGCTTCGGCAGGCAATGGGGTTGATCGAGGATCTCGCCGATCTGTCGCGCAGCTCGCGTGAAAACATCCGGCTGCTCAGGAAATCCATCGATCTCCGGCGGTCCGCAGCGCAAGCCGTGGACACCGTGCGAGGCATGATGGAGGAGCGCGGTCATCAACTGGATCTCCTGCTGCCGGAGACGCCGGTCATGATCGCAGGCGATGAAACGAGGCTTCAGCAGATCATTGGAAATCTGCTGTCTAACGCGGCGCGTTATACGCCGCGGGGCGGGCGAGTCAGTCTCTCGCTGACCGCTGAAGGCTCAGAAGCGGTGATGAGGATCTCGGACAATGGCATTGGCATTCCCCCTCACCAGCTCGCCAGCATTTTCGATCTCTTCACGCAGGCACACGCCGACTACTCCGAATCGCAAGCGGGGCTGGGTATCGGGCTGACTCTGGCGCGCGAGCTCATCACGCTGCACGGTGGAACGATTCAGGCGTTGAGCGAGGGAGTCGGCAAGGGGAGCGAATTTACGGCGCGATTCCCGCTCGAGTCACAGGGCGGGCCGCAAAGACGGAGCGTTGGCTGAAAATGGGGTGGCCGATGGGACTCGAACCCACGACAGCCGAGATCACAACCCGGGGCTCTACCAACTGAGCTACGGCCACCATCGTCAAAAAATCTCATCTGAACGTTCAGTTGGCGCGCCCGGCAGGAGTCGAACCTGCGACCACCGGCTTAGAAGGCCGGTGCTCTATCCAACTGAGCTACGGGCGCAGCCGGATCGGAAGCGTACCTCAACGCCCCTGGTCTTCATCGGTTGGTCGGGGCAGCAGGATTCGAACCTGCGACCCTCTGCTCCCAAAGCAGATGCGCTACCAGACTGCGCCATGCCCCGCGCCCCGATCAATCTAATCAGACCTGAAGACCCCGCCGCAGGTCTTCCCGCGACTACGGGGGCGCGAATGATACGGAGGCCCTCCCGACCGGTCAATCAAAGCGGGCATGACGCCCGTGCCCGGGGTTACCGGCGGCGCCAGGCGGTGATCCCGCCCGGCTTGTCTTCGAGGATGACGCCCGCCGCGGTCAGCACATCGCGGATGCGGTCCGACTCCGCCCAGTTTTTCGCCTTGCGCGCATCGAGGCGCGCGGCGATCTGGGCATCGACCTCCGCGTCGCTGAGTCCCGGCAGTTTCGGCGCGCCGTCCGCCGCTTCACTGGCGCCCGCACTTGCGGAGCTGCGCAGGAATTTGCCGGGATCTTCGCCGAGGAACCCGAGCACGCCGCCGAGCCCCCGCAATTCCGACGCCAGTTGTTTGGCCCGGGCGCTCTCACCGTTCGCGGTGCGTTCGGTGTTGAGCTCGCGCGCCAGTCCCTGCAACACGGCGATCGCTTCGGGAGTGTTGAAATCGTCGTTCATGGCGGCGGCGAATTCGCCGGTGGCGCCAGTCGAAGTGTAGAGATCGCCGCCGTACGACGGCATGTCGCGCAGCGCCATGTACAGCCGCGTGAGCGCCGCCTCCGACTGCTCGAGCTGCGACGGCGAATAATTCATCGGCCCGCGGTAGTGGCTGGACAGCAGGAAGAACCGCAGCACTTCGGGATGTTTGATCTTCGCCAGCACTTCACGCGTGGTGAAGAAATTGCCGAGCGACTTCGACATCTTTTCGTTGTCGATGTTGAGAAACCCGTTGTGCATCCAGATCTCGGCGAACCTGCCATGCGTGGCGCCGCAGGTCTGCGCGATCTCGTTCTCGTGGTGCGGGAACTTGAGGTCGAGCCCGCCACCGTGAATGTCGAAGTGTTCGCCGAGCTCCTTCGTGGACATGGCGGAGCATTCGATGTGCCAGCCCGGGCGCCCCGCGCCCCACGGCGAGGGCCACGCGGGCTCCCCCGGCTTCGCGGACTTCCACAACACGAAATCGAGCGGGTCGCGCTTGGCGGTGTCCACTTCCACGCGCGAGCCGGCGCGCAGGTCATCGAGTTTCTTGCCCGACAGCTTTCCGTACGGCGCAAACTTGTGCACGTCGTACATCACGTCGCCGTTGGGCGCCTGGTAGGCGTAGCCGTTGGTGATGAGCTGGCCGATCATGGCCAGCATCTCGGCGATGTAATCGGAGGCCTTGGGCTCCCTCTCCGGACGCATGCATCCCAACTTGTCGAGATCCTCGTGCATGGCCGCGATGTACTTCGCCGCATGCACGTGCCACTCGACGCCGGATTCCCGGGCGCGATTGATGATCTTGTCGTCGACGTCGGTGATGTTGCGCACGTAGGTGACGCGGAGGCCGCGATGCCGCAGGTAGCGGCTCACCATGTCGAACACCACCAGCATGCGGGCATTGCCCACGTGGAAGTAGTCATAGACCGTGATGCCGCAGCTGTACATGCGCACGTGGCCGGGCTCGACGGGCTTGAGCTCCTGCTTCTCGCCCGTGAGGGAGTTGTGGATGCGGATCATGCGGCGAATCTGCTCAGGCGGTCGTGAATGGTGGAGTCGGGCATGGCATGCAGCAGCGGCGCGAGCTCCGGTCCTTCGGGCGAGCCCGTGAGCGCGAGGCGCAGCGGCTTCCAGAGCGCCTGGCCCTTGGCGCCGGTGGCCGCCTTCACCGCGTTGACGATGGCGTCGAGTTTGCCGCCCGCGGCGGCGGCATCGGCCGCCGCGCGGAAGAACTGCGGGCCGGCCTCGCGCACGCGGGCCAGCGAGGCGTCGTCGAGCGGCGGCGCCGCGCCGAACACCACGTCGCGCCAGCGCGCGACGTCGGAAGGCAGCAGCACGTTGGGACGGATGGCCGCGATGAAAGCGCGGCGCCGCTCGGCGTCGATGTCGCCCGGCGTCTCGGCTGCCAGCCAGCGCTCGCTCTCTTCGAGCGGCATGTGGTGCGCGACTTCGCGCTGCCAGACATTGAGCTGCGACTCCTCGAACCGCGCCGGCGCGCGCCCGAGATGCTTGACGGCGAAAGCGCGCGCCATTCCTTCGAGCGTCAGCACGCCATTTTCGCTGCTCGAATGCCCGAGCCGGAACAGATGGTTCGTGAGCGCCACGGGTAGATAGCCGCGCTCGCGGAACTCGCGCACGCTGGTGGCGCCGTGGCGCTTGGAAAGCGGCGAGCCGTCGGCCCCGACCAGCAGCGACAGGTGTCCGTAGGTCGGCGCGCGCAAGCCCAGCGCCTCGAGCACCAGCAGCTGGCGCGGCGTGTTGGTGAGATGGTCTTCGCCGCGCAGCACGTGCGTGATGCCCATCTCCGCGTCGTCGATGGCGTTGCTGAAGAAGAAAGCCGCGCTGCCGTCGGCGCGCCGCAGGATGAAATCGCCGATGTCGTCGGTGGCGAAGCTCTGGGCTCCATGCACCATGTCATCGAACACCACGCGCCGCCCGGTGGGCACACGGAATCGCGTCGTCGGCGAGATGCCCTGCGCGCTCTTGCGCACTCTCGCCTCGGGAGACAACTCCCGGCACGTGCCGGCATAACGCGGCGGACGGCCGGCCGCGAGCTGCGCCTTGCGCGAGAGATCCAGCTCGAGCGGCGTGCAGTAACAGGGGTATGTGAGCCCGCTCGCATCGAGCGTGGCCGAGTGGCGCGCGTAGATCTGGCCGCGGCGCGACTGCCGGTATTCCTCGCCCGCGGGCGCGCGGCCCGGGCCCGCATCCCACTGCAGCCCCATCCACTGGAGGTCTTCCATGAGCGCGCCCGTGTAGGACTCCTTGCTACGTTCGGTGTCCGTGTCCTCGATGCGCAGAACGAAACGCCCGCCGTGATGGCGCGCGAACAGCCAGCTGAACAA
Organism: Steroidobacteraceae bacterium; assembly: GCA_035765415.1. Classification (GTDB taxonomy): domain Bacteria; phylum Pseudomonadota; class Gammaproteobacteria; order Steroidobacterales; family Steroidobacteraceae; genus CADEED01. The sequence goes on from DASTXR010000133.1 coordinate 80,637, forward strand.
CGCGGTGCGCGCGTTTCCGAGGTGCAGCTCGCCCGTGGGGCTGGGGGCGAAGCGCGTGGTAATGGGGCCGTGTGACACCGCGGGATTGTAGGGAAACCGACGGCACACCGCAGCTTCGGTAGAATCGCCGGCCATGAAAAAGCCACTCCTGCTGTCCGCCCTCCTCGGGCTCGCCCTGTCGTTCCAGGTCCAGGCCGCCAATATCGAGCGCGTGCGCGTGACCACCAACTTCGGCGCCTTCGTCGTCGAAATGCAGCGCGATCGAGCGCCACTCACCGTGGAAAACTTCCTGTTCTATGTGAAGTCCGGCTATTACACGAACACGCTGTTCCATCGCGTCATCTCGGGCTTCGTGATCCAGGGCGGCGGAGTCGGACCCGACTACAAGGCGAAGCCCACGCAGAAGCCGATTTCCAACGAGGCCGGTAACGGCCTGAAGAACCTGCGCGGCACGGTGGGCCTCGCGCGCGCCAGCGGCCCGCACTCCGGCGACTGCCAGTTCTACGTCAACGTCGCCGACAACGCCGATCTCGATCCGCTGCCGACGCGCTGGGGATATGCGGTGTTCGGCAAGGTCATCGAAGGCATGGAGGTGGTGGACCGCATCAGCGTTTCGCCCACGGGCAGCGCAGGGCCGTTCAAGCAGGACGCGCCGCTCCAGGCCGTGATCATCCAGAAGGTCGAGCTCATGACCGAAGGGTCCGCAGCGTCGACGGCCGCGCCGCCAGCGGCTGCGCCACCGGCGACATCGCCGACGTCACCGACGTCACCGACGCCACCGGCATCGCCCGCGGACGCCCCGCCGCCCGGCAATCCCGCGACGCCGGCAACGCCTCCGGTAACTCCTCCGGCGGAACCTGCCAGCGGAGCGCCGCCGCCGAAGTGAGCGTCGCGCGCCACAGCCTGTTCGCGTCCGATCTGCACCTCGACAGCGAGGCTCCCTGGGCCATCGATGCCTTCCTCGCCTTCCTCGACGGGCCGGCGCGCGCCGCCGAAGCGCTCTACCTGCTGGGCGACCTGTTCGAGGTCTGGGTGGGCGATGACGACGACAATGCCGACAATACCCGCGCCTGCGCCGGTCTCGCGCGCCTGACGCAGAGCGGCGTCGCGGTCTACGTGCTGCATGGCAACCGCGATTTCCTGCTGGGTGAAACTTTCGCCCGGCGCACCGGCGTCAAACTACTGCCGGACCCGGTGATGTTCGACCTGTACGGAGTGCCCACGCTGCTCAGTCATGGCGACGTGTTCTGCACCGAGGATCCCGCCTACCAGGAGTTGCGCAGCATCGTGCGGCGGCCCGGCTGGCAGCGACGTTTTCTCTCGCTGCCACTCCCGGCGCGCCGGGCGCTCGCGAGCGCCGCGCGCGCCGGCAGCAAGGCGCATACGCAGCGAACCATTCCCACGATCATGGACGTGAACCCCGAGGCCGTGACGCGGGCCATGCGCGCCACGGGTGCGCGACGCCTGATTCACGGACACACCCACCGCCCCGCCGTGCATCCATTCGTGATCGACGGAGTGTCCGCGGAACGCGTGGTCCTGGCGCCGTGGTACGAAGCCGCGAGCTGCGTCGGAGTCAGCGCCGAGGGCGTGCGCGAGATCCCGTTGCCGCGGTGAGGAAATGGGGACACTCCCCATTTGCTAGCAAAAGGGGCCGGACCTAATCGGTGGAGCGTCAGCGTCGTGCCTCGTACCCGCTTGCAAGGAATCGGAACTGAGGACCCACCCATTCGAGGCGCGTCCCCTTTTGCTAGCAAATCAGGAATGTCCCCGTCTCAGGGTGGGCCGGAGTGGAAACGCAGCTCCTTGTCAGCGCTCGTCGCGAGTTCGGCTTCGCGCGTCGCGATGACTTCGAGCCGCTCGGCGATCTCGGCGGGCTCGAACTCGCGGCCGGCGAAGTCGAGGTACAGCTCGAAGTGGCGCGCCTCTGAGCGCTCGAGCTGTTCGTACAGATCACGCACCTGCTCGGGCAGCCGCTTCGCCAGCAGGCGGAAACGCTCACAGGAACGGGCTTCGATCAGCGCATGCACGATCATGAGGTCGAGCTTGCGCTTGGGCTCGTGCGTGCGGACTAACTTCCGCAGTTCGCTGGCGTAGCGCCCGGGCTTCATGCGCTGATATGGCACGTCGAGCTTCTTCATGAGCCGCTCGACCTGCTCGAAATGTTTGAGCTCCTCGCGCGCGAGGCGTGACAGGGCGACGCTCAGTGAGCGGTCTTCCGGGTAGGCGAATATCAGCGCCATGGCCGTGGATGCCGCCTTCTTCTCGCAGTTGGCATGGTCCACGAGCAGCGTCGGCAGGTCGGCCAGCGCCGCGTCGACCCAGGCGCGCGGCGTCGCGGCCTTGAGAATCGAGCGGTCGGTGGCGCGGTCGAATCGCGCCGCGGCGCGCGCCTCGCGCTTCTCGCTCACGCCACGGGCTCCGCGGGAGCGAGCGCGGTGAGCGCATTGAGCGCCGCATCGATCTGCCTCGCGGCTTCGTCGGCGTTCGCGGGACGATCGGCGGCATCCTTGGCCATGAGCGTGTCGATGAGCGGCTGCACGACCGCGAGACGCTCCGGCAGGCGCGGAATGGGCGCCTTGGCGTGATGCACGAGAATCGCCATGTGATTCTCCGCGTCGAAAGGCTTCTTGCCCGTCAGCATCTCGAACAGCATGACGCCGAGCGCGTACAGGTCGCTGCGCGCATCGATCTCCTTGCCATGGCCCTGCTCCGGGCTCATGTAATGCGGTGTCCCGAAGATCAGCCCCTTGTCGGTGACTTCCATCTTGAGCGCCACGTGTTTGGCGAGCCCGAAGTCGATGAGCGCGATGCTGCCGTCGTCACGCAGCATGACGTTGCCCGGTTTCAGGTCGCGATGAAAAATGCCGACCTCGTGGATCGCCTGCAACGCGTACGCGAGATCGCGCGCGAAGCCGAGCGATTGCCGGGCCGTGAGGCCCTCGGACATGCGCTTGCGCAGGTCGCCGCGCGCGAAGTGTTCCATCGCCAGGAACAGGTGGTCGTCGGTGACGCCGAGGTCGTAGATGCGCACGATGTTCGGATGGAGGATCTCGCGCAGCATCTCGAATTCCTGCAGGAACCTTTCCATCGACTGGTCGACGCCGGTTTCCTTGCGGATCGCCGGCGTCACCTTGAGCACCACCACGTTGCCGTCGCGGGCGCTCTCGGCCAGGAACAGCTCGGACACCGAACCCTTGGCGATGAGATCGATGCGCCGGTACTCCTTGAGGCGCGCGCCGGCGAAATCCTGCGACAACTTCGCGCCGGCCGACATGCGCCAGCGGCTCTGCGCCTTGGCCTGCTCGTCGGCGGCACGGCGGATCGCATCGTTGAGCTTGGTGTGCTTGATCTTGGTCTTGCCGATGACCTCGAATGCGCCCGTGGCGCGAGCTTCGACCGCATCGGCGGAATCGTCCTCGGCGGACAGGAAGATGACCGGCGCAAAACCCTCGCGGCCGTGGAAATCCCTGAGCCAGTCGAGCCCCGAGCCGCCTTTCCATTCGTGGTCGAGCAGCACGGCGCTGTAACCCTGCGCGAGAAAACCCGGCGTCAGCGGACCGCGCACGCGCGGGTTGTAACTAACCAGCTCGATGTCGGGCCAGGCACAGGAGATATGGTGACGCAGCAGCGTGCGGTACCGCGGGTCGTCGTCGATCAGCATCAAGCGCATATCGCGGCGATTAGAGCATGCGTGGCAGGGGTTGGCCACGCAGCGAGTGAGAGGTGTGTTTGATCGCGATCAGGATATCCCCCACATTCGTGCCGGTGGGCCCGGTGTGCACGAGATCTTCGGCCGCTTCGAGTGCCGTGCCGGAATCGAACTCGCCCCATGCGCGCTCGACGTCGCAACCCGCGAGCGTCGCGCGCCCGATCGTTTCCGCGTCGACGATGGCGCCCGCGTCTTCGGTCGGTCCGTCGGTGCCATCGGTGCCCGCGGACAGCAGCATCCACGGCTCTCCGGCGCGCAGTTGCCGCGCGAAACTCAACGCCAGATGTGTATTTCGTCCGCCGCGTCCATGGTGTTGCGGCAGCGTGACCGTGGATTCGCCGCCCCAGACCAGTCCATCGCGCTCGCTGGCGCGCAGCCGCGCGAGAAGTTCGGCGGCCACCTGGCCCGCATCGCCGGCGAACCGCGCCGGTACGACCTCGAGCGCGATCCCGTGCGAGATCGCGGCGTCGCGCACCGCATTCACCGCGGTTTCGACCGTGGCGATCACGTGCCTTTCGATGCCGTCGGCGACCCCGGCATCGTGTCCTAACAACCCCGAGCCGATCACGTCCGGATCGTCACCGGGCACGTCCGACATGAACAGCGCCAGCGCGCGGCGACCGCGCAGCAGGCGCGCGATCCCGCCGCCCTTGATGCGCGACAGCCGTGAGCGCGCGAGGTTCAGGCGGGCGATGTCCCAGCCGCTTGCGAGTCCCTCCACGTTGAGCGCCATCACGTCTTCGAGCGAGACGCCATCGCGCAACGCTTCGACGAGGCTCGAGCTCCCGCCCGATATCAGGAACAGCGGAAAGTGGTCTTCGCGGAGGTTTTGCACACGGTGCTCGAGCTCGGAACCATTACTCAGGCTGCGCAGGTCGGGTACGGGATGCGCGCTTTGCAGCTGCATCACGCCCGAAGTCCGGTCGAGCTCGGGGTCGGTGTGACCGTCCTTGGTGATGACGATCATGCGCGCGACCCGCGACCCCAGCGCGATCTGCGCGCCGCGCGCCATCGAGCTCGCCGCCTTGCCCACGGCGAATACTTCGATGAGTGCAGGCAGCTCTGCCTGGCGCAGGTAACGCTCGACGCTGGCGCGCCCGTCGACGGCGCGCAACGCGGCGTCGAATACATCGAGCAGGATGCGACGCGCGTTCATGGAATCGGGCCGTCCTTGCCCGCGGATCGGTCAGCTCTTGACGACCCTGAGCGCCGACTTGTCGCCGTCACGCCGCGAGGCCTTGGCCATGTCGGAGCGTTCGGACTGCAGCCGCGCCAGGTATTCGGGAGTGACATCGCCGGTGACGTAGTGGCCGGAGAAGCACGAGGTGTCGAATTCCTTGATGCTGGAATGATCGTGCACGCAGGCCTGGATGAGGTCTTCGAGGTCCTGGTAGATCAGCCAGTCGGCGCCGATGAGCTTGGCGACTTCCGACTCGCTGCGATTGCTGGCGACGAGCTCGCTGGCGGCCGGCATGTCGATGCCGTAGACGTTCGGGAATTTCACGGGCGGCGCCGCCGAGGCGAAATACACCTTCTTCGCGCCGGCCTCGCGGGCCAGGTCGATGATCTGCGCGGAGGTGGTGCCGCGCACGATGGAGTCATCCACGAGCAGCACGTTCTTGTTCCTGAATTCGAGGTCGATGGCGTTGAGTTTGCTGCGCACCGATTTCGAACGCTGCTCCTGCCCCGGCATGATGAACGTGCGGCCCACGTAGCGGTTCTTCACGAACCCTTCGCGGTACTTCACGTCGAGACGCTGCGCCACCTGCATGGCGCTGGTGCGGCTGGTGTCGGGAATCGGGATGACCACGTCGATGTGGTGATCGGCGCGTTCGCGCAGGATCTTTTCCGCCAGCCGCTCGCCCATGCGCATGCGCGCGCGGTGCACGGAGATGTTGTCGATCAGCGAATCGGGCCGCGCGAAGTACACGTATTCGAAGATGCACGGCGCGTGTTTGGTGGTGGCCACGCACACCTGCGAGTGCAGGCGGCCGTGCACGTCGATGTACACCACTTCGCCGGGCGCCACGTCGCGCACGAGCTTGAAGCCCAGCATGTCGAGCGCCACGCTTTCGGAGGCGAGCATCCACTCGGCGCCCTTCGGCGTCTCGCGCTGCCCCAGCACCAGCGGGCGGATTCCGTTGGGATCGCGGAACGCGAGCAGACCGTGGCCGATGATCATGGCGATGACGGCGTATCCGCCGCGGCAACGCCGATAGACCGCGCTGACCGCGGCGAAGATGTCCGCCGGCGTGACGCGTGGCGTGCCGACGCGCTGCAGCTCGGAAGCCAGCACGTTGAGCAGCACTTCGGAATCGGAGCTGGTGTTGAGATGGCGCCGGTCTTCACGCTCGAGCACTTCGCCGAGCTCGCGCGCGTTGGTGAGATTGCCGTTGTGCGCGAGGCAGATGCCGTAAGGCGCGTTCACGTAGAACGGCTGGGCTTCGGCGGCGCTGTCGCAGCCGGCGGTCGGATAACGGACATGCCCCATGCCGACGTTGCCCTTGAGCTCCTGCATGTGATGCTGCTCGAAGACGTCGCGAACGAGGCCCTGGCCCTTGCGCACGAACAGCTCGCCTTCAGCGACGGTGGCGATGCCTGCTGCATCCTGGCCGCGGTGCTGCAGCACCGTCAGAGCGTCATAGATGCGTTGATTGACTCCGCTCGTTCCGACGATTCCGGCGATACCGCACATTCGGTTCAGGTCCTCAGGTTGAGACGGAGGTTTTGGGCAAGTCGAGCCGCTCGAGTTCTTCGCCGACGATGCCGCGCAATGCACCGGCGACGCCGATGGCATATGGCATCAGGCGCGATTTCTTCCAGCGCGGGTCTTCGTCCATGCGCAGCGCCTGGATGGCGATGGTGAAGGCACCGACGATGACCACGCCCCGGATGATGCCGAAGACGAAGCCCAGGAATCGATCCATGCCGGCGAACATGGAGACGCGAACGTAATGTCCAAGTACCGCGCTCACCGCGCCGCCCAGCAGGAGCACACCGACAAAGATGATGGTACGCGCCGCCCAGATGCGCAGCGGAGACCCCACCAGCACGCCGCCCAGCATGGTTTCGAGCGAAGGCGCGAAGACCCATGCGAGCACGATGGCGAGAAACCAGGTGATGACCGCGATGGCTTCGCGGAGCAGGCCTCGGACCAGGCCCATGATGGAAGAGAGAATGAGTATTGCGAGGATTATGTAGTCGACTGCGATCATTCGATGAGTCAGGCCACGGCGCCTTTGAGCAGGCGCGGCATTGTACTCGACGATCCTCGCCGATAGCAGTGAAGTAGCAGCCAGCCCGTCACGAAATCGGCACGATGGCGCCCGGCTGGCCTATTCGCCGAAGCTGGGCGGCCAGGGCCTCGGCTTGTTCGCGATCACGGGTTGGCCCTACTCGAACCCTGTAGAGCTCGCGCCCGCCGCTCTTGATAGGCGCCACGAATGCTGCGAATCCCTTTGCTGTCATATCGCGGACGAGCCGATCCGCGTTGTCGCGGCTGCCGAAGCTGCCGAGCTGCACCGCAAAGCTGCCCCGCGCGACGGGGGCCGCGGCAGCGGGCTTCTGAGCTTCGACACGCGGCGCGGGTTGTTCGACCGGCACCTGCTGTGCCACCGGCGCAGACGTGGTGGCGGGCGGCGGAGGCGCAACCGCGGGTGGCGGTTCAACCGCCGCAGGCGCCGCTTGTTCGCCGGGCTTCGCCAGCTGCGGCTGTTCGCTCACGGGCGCAGGTGCAGGTGCAGGTGCAGGTGCAGGCAACGCGACCGCGGGCTGCGTTGCCGGCTGCTCCGACGCCGGCGCCGCGGAGTTTGCCGCACTGAGATCGATCGTGTAGCGGCGCATGCCTTCTTCGGCCGGTGTGCCCGCCACGTCCGCGCCGCGCGGCCCGGTGAGTATGTAGGGCACCAGCAGCACGAACAGCGCAACCAGGATGATGGCGCCCGTCAGTCGTTGCTTGGCTCGCAAATCCATGAGGCGAACTATAGCCCAAGGAATTCGAGCGCCGGCCCGACCGTGAGGAAAGATCCGAAGACGAGGATGCGATCGCCGGGACGCGCCGCGTCGCGAGCCGCTCGGCAACCGGCGGCCACATCGGCCGCGTGCGCCAGGATGTGCGCATCGCGCGGCAGATGCGCCGCGAGATCGGCAGTGGGCACGGCGCGCGGACCGTCGAGTGTCACGAGCACCCACGCGTCGATGCCCGCGCTCAAGGCCGCCATGATCCCCGGCACGTCCTTGTCGCCGAGAATTCCGCACACCGCGATGGTCCGCGCGGGCGGCAACGCGCGCAGATTCGCAGCCAGCCCGAGCGCGGCCGGCACGTTGTGCGCCACATCGAGAACCCATTCGACTTCGCCCGGCACACGCTGGAAGCGGCCGCGAAGCCGCACGTCGCGCAAGGCGCGGCTGACGTTCGTGTGCGTGAGCTCGATGCCTCCGGCGGCGACGATGGCCGCGAGCGCGGTGGCGGCATTGGCCGTCTGGTGAACGCCGGCGAGCGCGGGGCACGGCAAATCGCGCAACGACACCGCACCGTATTCGAAGTCCCAGGTCGCTTCTCCGGCGGAGGACCGCGAATGGAAGAAGTAGTCGCGATCGGGCACCACGGCGCGTGCGCCCACTTCCTCGATGACGGTCCACACACTGCGCGGAACATCGGCGGTGCCGAGCACCGCTGGCCGCCCCGCGCGAAAAATGCCGGCCTTTTCGCGGCCGATGGCTTCGAGCGTGTGGCCCAGCCAGTCGACGTGATCGATGCCGATCGAGCAGACCACGGCCACGTCCGCGTCGATGATGTTGGTGGCGTCGAATCGCCCGCCGAGCCCCACTTCGAGCACCGCCACGCCGACACGAACGCGGCGGAAGAGATCCAGCGCCGCGAGCGCGTTGTACTCGAAAAACGTGAGCGTGATGTCGCCGCGCGCGGCATCGATGCGTTCGAAGGTTTCGATGAGGCCGGCATCGTTGACCTCGACGCCATCGACGCAGATGCGCTCGTTGTAGCGTGCCAGGTGCGGCGAGGTGAAGCGCCCGCAGTGCAGGCCGGCCGCCCGCAACAACGCGTCCAGGAACGCGACCGTCGAACCCTTGCCGTTGGTTCCGCCGACGGTGATCACGCGGTATTTCGGCGTGAGCAGGTCGAGCCGGCGCGCGACTTCGCGCACCCGGCTCAGGCTCAGGTCGATGGCGCGCGGATGTGATCGCTGCTGCTGCTCGAGCCACTCGGCCAGCGAGCGCATGTGGAGCGCCCTAACTGGCGGGCGCAGGGACCGCGGGCGCCGCGGGAGGCTGGCGCATGAGCAGTCGCAACACGCCGCCGAGGCGCTCGCGCATGTCGCGGCGATCGACGATCAGGTCGAGTGCGCCGTGTTCGAGCAGGAATTCACTGCGCTGGAAACCTTCCGGCAATGTTTCGCGCACGGTCTGCTGGATGACGCGCGGACCCGCGAAGCCGATGAGCGCCCGCGGTTCGGCCACGTTGAGGTCGCCGAGCATCGCGAGGCTGGCGGAAACGCCACCGGTCGTCGGATCGGTGAGCACGGATATGAATGGCAGCCGTGCCTGCGCCAGACGCGCCAGCGCGGCACTGGTCTTGGCCATCTGCAACAGCGAGAACAACGCCTCCTGCATGCGCGCGCCACCACTCGATGAGAAACACACGAGCGGCGCCTTGATCTGGATGCAGTGATCGACCGAGCGCTTGAATCGCTCTCCCACCACCGACCCCATCGAGCCGCCGAGAAATTTGAATTCGAAAGCACAGGCGACGATGGGCAGGGATTCCAGCGTACCGGCGATGGCGATGAGCGCGTCGCGCTCGCCCGTGGCCTTCTGGGCCGCGGCGAGCCGATCGCGGTAGCGTTTGTTGTCGCGAAACTTGAGCGGATCTTCGGGCGACACCTGGGCGCCGATCTCCGTCTGCCCGCCTTCATCGAGAAACCGGCTCAGGCGCTCGCGGCCGCCGATGCGCATGTGGTGGCTGCACTTCGGGCAGACATTCAAGTTGCGCTCGAGCTCGGCGCGGTACAACACGGCGTCGCAGGCCGAGCACTTTATCCACAGACCCTCGGGCACCGAACGCGTGCGGCGCTCGGTCTTGATCCGGGAGGGCATGATTTTCTCGAACCAAGACATGTCGGTGGGCGACCCCTATTCGAAAGTGCGGCCGATGATAGCGGATTGCGACAGGTTCCCAATATGGGCAGCGCCTGGCAGCCCGAACTCCACGGGGTAGCGAACGGCCGAAAGGTACAGCCCGTCCGGCGGTGCGGTCGCGGCATTGGTCTTGCGGTCGCGGCTCGCGAGCACGGCCACAACCCTCTCGGGCGGCGATTCACCATGGCCCACCGACATCAGCAGGCCGGCGACGTTGCGCACCATGTGGTGGAGAAAGGCGTTGGCGGTGATCTCGAGCGTGAGCCACTCCGCGCTGCGTGTGACATCGAGGCGCTCCACGGATCGAAAAGGGGACTTGGCCTGGCACTCCACCGCGCGGAACGCGCTGAAGTCGTGCTCACCCACCAGCACCTGCGCCGCCGCGTGCATGCGCGCCGCATCGAGCGGGCGCCGCTCCCAGGTGGCCCGGCCCGCGGCCAGCGCCGAACGGGAGTCGCGATTGAAGATGACGTAGCGGTAACTGCGCGCGGTGGCGCTGAAGCGCGCATGGAACTGCTCGGGCACTTCGCGAACCCAGGCGACGCTCACGTCGTTGGGTAGATAGCTGTTGGCGCCGAGGCGCCAGCTGCGCTCGCTGCGCACGGCCGCGCTGTCGAAATGAACCACCTGCGCCAGGGCATGGACGCCCGCGTCGGTGCGACCGGCGCAGACGCAGGCGACGGGCGCATCCGCCACGCGCGACAGCGCGCGCTGCACCGCGTCCTGGACGGTTTGAAGACCGGGTTGGTACTGCCAGCCGGAGTACGCACGGCCGTCGTACTCGAGGCCGGCTGCGAACCGCGGCATTTAGCCGGGCAGCGACTCTAACAAGCGCTGCGCTTCCTGCTTCTGCGAAGCGGAGCCTTCCGACAGCACTTCGTTGAGGATGTTGCGCGCGCCGTCCGGATCACCCATGTCGACGTAGGCGCGAGCCAGGTCGAGCTTGGTGCCGACCTCCGAGAGCGTCACCGGTTCGAGATCGGGAACCGCGAGTTCCTCGGTCACGCTGCCGGGCATGTCGAAACCATTGCCGATGTCGAGATCCACCTTGCCGCGGCCCATGGCGGGCTGCTGCTGCGTGGGCTCGACCGGGAAGTCGAGATTCTCGCGATCGATGGCCGCGAGGCGCGACGTGGAGGAGATGTCGAAACCCGCGTCCGGCATTTCGAACTTCGCCAGCGAAGCGGTGCTGCCCGGGTCGATGGCGCGGCCCTTGGTCAGGTCCACATCGCCGCCGAGCTCGCGTTCCGTGAGGAACCACGTGCCGCTGGCGCCGTGTTCGGAAAGTGCATCGTCGGCGTTGCCGCCGCTGTGGCGCGCGGCCGCCGCGGCCAGCAGGCGCTGGGAGTTCTCGTCGAGGCCCGCGACCATCGTGGGCGCATCGGCACCGGGCCCGCGCGGCGAACCGCCCACGGGTTTGAGTCCGATCTGCGAATCCGTCTGTTCGAGCGAGCCCAGGTCGAGGCCGAGGTCATCGAGCGCAAGTTCCGCGGTCTGCTCCGAGCTGAGCTTGCGGCGCATGGCGCCTTCGACCTTCTCGCGAATCGTCGGCTCATCGAGCGGCCGCAACTGCGGCTGCTCCACGGTCGGCGCTTCCGAGCCGGCCGGAGTCATCTTGACCGTCATCTCGCGCGTGGTCTGCCCGCTCGAGGGGTTGTTCGGCAGCGCCAGGCCTTCGCCCGTGGCGTCCGGGTCGCGCAACGCGTTGCTGAGATCGAGGTCCATTGCCTCGGCATTGCCACCGCCGGTGACGTCCATGCGCGAGCTGACATCGAACGGGTCGAAATCGACGCGGCCAGAGCCGCCGGCATCGAGATTGAGATCCACGCCGACGGAACCGCCGCCGCCGCCTTCGGAAAACATCGGATCTTCGGGGGCGATCTGCCTGCCCATGATGACGATCTTTTCCCACTCGCCAACACCGGAGTCGGCGCGCGAATCGGAGAGCTCACGCGCCATGGTGAGGAACTGCTCTTTGTTGCCCCACACGAAGAACACTTCGAGGAGCTTGAGCTTGAGGTCGCGACGATCCGGCTCGCGCTGGATGGCGATGCGTACCAGGTCGGCGGCCTGGTCGTACAGACCATAGGCCATGTGGAAATCGGCTTCGGCCAGCGGATCGCCCTGGTCGAGATTGACGGCCGTTTCGCTGCTGATGGTTTCGTCGGTACGAACCGTGGGCGCGAGCGGGATGTCCTGGGTTTCCTGCAGTGCGCGATGCGTGCCCGATTCCTCGACGAGAATGTCGTCGGGAATCTCGCCCACATTCGGCGCGCGCATGCGGCCGGTGTCGGACAGCGAATCCATCGGCTGCGCCAGTCGATCTTCACCGTGGTCCGCGAGACGGCCGAGGTTGTCGTCGAACTCAGCCGTCTTGCGCTTGCCGCGCGACTTGACGAACAGCAGTCCGAGCACCACCAGCAGACCGGCGGCGAGAACCCACCAGTAGCCGAGCAGCGTGTCGACGAGCGACGGGCCTTCCGGCTCCGCGGGCGTGGCAACCGTGCGCTTCCTGGGCCGTTCCGGCGCGGCAGCAGGCGGCTCGGCAGGCGTCGGTGCAGGTTCCTGCGTGGCCGGCGTTTCGGGCGTGGCAGCTTCCGGCGTCGGCGTGACGGCCTCGGGCTGCGGCACCGGTTGTTCGACGGGCGGCGGTACCGCCTCGGGCTGAACGGCCGCAGGTTGCTGCTGTGAGGCGGCTAATTTGGCCTGCAGATCCGCAAGTTCGGTATTGCGAAGTTCGAGCAGTCGCTTGGATTCAGTGAGCTGGCCTTCGAGCTCGCGCACGCGGCCCTGCAGCGCGTCGACTTCGGCGGCGTTGCCGGACGAAGCTCCCGGGTTTCCGGCTGAATCGCTCGGCGGCACCAGGCGCAGGCGGCCACCGCCTGCCTGGCCACTCGATGTGGACCAGCCACCGGCGAGACGCCGCACTTCGCCACTGGCTTCAGAGGGCGAGACCGCGGCGATTTCTTCGCCGCTCGGGATGCGCAGCACGGAACCCGCGCGCAGCCGGTTCATGTCGCCTTCGAAGGCGCCGGGATTGCCGCGGTAGATAGAGACCATGAGCTGATCGGTACGCGCACCCGTGCTGGACGACAGGCGGCGGGCGATGGCCGAGAGGCTGTCGCCACGCTGCACTTCGTAACTGTCGCCTCCACCGGCGGCAACGGGCGGCGCGTCCTGCGGCTCGGGCTGCGCGGGACGGGAAATCTGTCCAGAGGCGGCCGCACCGCCGGCCGAGGGCATGGCGGGCTGCGCCGCGACCGCGCTGTTAGGCGCGAAGACCGGCGGATCGAGAAGCACGGTGTACTCACGGACCAGGCGACCGCGCGCCCAGGTGGCCTCGATGAGCAATGTCAGGAACGGTTCGGTGACGGTTTCGCTGGACCTGATGCGCAGAACATGGCCACCACTGGCCGAGCGATCGCGCGTGACCGTGATCGTGGACATGAAGATCGGCCAGTCGAGGCCATAACGCTCGAACGTTTCCTTCGAGGCGAGGTTCGCCTCGAGCGATGCGAGATCTTCGGGGGTGGCATTGACGAGCTCGATCTCCGCGTCCAACGGCGCGTTGAGAGGCGAGTTCAGGTGCACGTCGCCGAGCCCAAGTGCAAGGGAGATTCCGGGCAACAGCAAAAGCGCCAGCAAACCCCGGGCGAGACCCATCCGCTTCATTCGCGTCTCCACTACCACCGTCGGCGATCCAATATCTGCGTAATTTCTTTATTGAAACATGAGCTTATCGCGGAAACTTCCTGCGTAAGCATGAAACCGCCCGCAATATAACTTAAATATGCTCTCGCACCAAAATCTCGGCGATCTGGACGCTGTTCGTGGCAGCACCCTTCCTGATGTTGTCTGAGACGATCCATAAGTTAAGTCCGCGGTCGTGACTTATATCTTCCCTAATGCGTCCGACATAAACCGTGTCCCGGTTCGCGGCTTCAGTGGCTGCCGTGGGATAACCCCCGGGCTTGCGGTCGTCTAACACCTCTACTCCCGGGGCTCGGCTGAGAAGCTCGCGCGCAGCGTCGGCGGTAATCTTTTGCCGCGTTTCCACGTGCACGGCTTCGGAGTGCCCGAAGAACACCGGCACTCGGACCGCGGTCGCATTCACCAGGACGGACGGGTCGCCGAGGATTTTCCGCGTCTCCCACACCATCTTCATTTCTTCCTTGGTGTAGCCGTTGTCCATGAACTTGTCGATTTGCGGCACGCAGTTGAAGGCGATGCGCTTGGCGATGACTTGGGGCTTGCCCGGCTCTTCACCGCTCATGAGCTTCGTGGTCTGCGCGGCGAGCTCGTCCACCGCTTCCTTGCCGGCGCCGGACACGGATTGATATGTGGCGACGTTGATGCGCGTGATGCCCACCGCGTCGTAAATCGGCTTGAGCGCCACGACCATCTGGATGGTCGAACAATTGGGATTGGCGATGATGTTCCGCGTCTTGTAACCGCCGATGGCGGCGGCATTCACCTCGGGGACGACCAGCGGTATGTCGTCCTCGTAGCGAAACTCCGAGGTGTTGTCGATGACGATGCACCCGGCCGCCGCCGCCCTGGGCGCGTATTCCCGCGACACTTCGCCGCCGGCCGAGAACAGGCCGATCTGCGCGCGCGAGAAATCGAACGTGGCCACGTCGATGACCGGTATGTGCCTGCCGCGAAACTCCACGCGCTTGCCGATCGAGCGGCTGCTGGCGAGCGGGAACAGCTCGCTCACCGGGAAGTCCCGCTCTTCGAGCACGCGGATCATCATGTCGCCCACGAGGCCGGTGGCCCCGAGCACGCAGACGCCATAACCTTTTTTTTCTGCACTCATGACTAACTACCCTGCCCGGTGATGACCGGCGTGTCGCAACGCACGTCGGCGTTCTGGCCGCGATGCCGCAGATAATGATCCATGAGCACGATCGCCAGCATGGCTTCGCAGATGGGCGTGGCGCGCAGACCCACGCAGGGGTCGTGCCGGCCGGTCGTCACCACGTCGACCGGGTTGCCGGCCACGTCGATGGTCTTGCCCGGAACCTGGATGCTCGACGTGGGCTTGAACGTGACGTGCACGAGCACGTCCTGGCCCGAGGAGATGCCGCCGAGGATTCCACCGGCGTTGTTGCTCAGGAATCCGCCGGGGGAAAGTTCGTCGCGATGCACGCTGCCCAACTGCGCGGCGGACGCGACGCCCGCGCCGATTTCCACGGCTTTCACGGCGTTGATGCCCATCATGGCGTGCGCAAGATCCGCGTCGAGACGGTCGAACACCGGCTCGCCGAGGCCCGGCGGCACGCCGCGCGCCACCACCGTGACCTTGGCGCCGAGCGAATCGCCATCGCCGCGAATCTTCCACATGAGGTCTTCGAGTTCCTTCACGCGCGACGGGTCGGGACAGAAGAAGGGATTCTCGTAAGCTGCCTCGGGCTTCACCGGGTCGATGGTCAGCGAGCCGATCTGGCTGAGGTAGCCGCTGATGCTGACGCCCAGCCGGGTGCTCAGGTATTTGCGCGCGATTGCGCCGGCCGCCACGCGCATCACGGTCTCGCGCGCCGATGACCGGCCACCGCCGCGGTAGTCGCGAAAACCGTATTTCTGCTGGTAGGTGTAGTCCGCGTGCCCGGGACGAAAACGGTCCTTGATCTTCTCGTAGTCGCGCGAACGCGCATCGGTGTTTTCGATGAGGATGCCGATGGCCGTCCCCGTGGTCCTGCCTTCGAAGACGCCGGAGAGAATCTTCACGGCGTCGCCTTCGCGACGCTGGCTGACGAACTGCGATGTGCCGGTGCGGCGGCGATCGACTTCGGGCTGTATGTCTTCTTCGCCGAGAGGAAGACCGGGCGGGCAGCCGTCGACGATGCAGCCAAGCGCGGGCCCGTGGCTCTCGCCAAAGGTCGTCACGGTGAACAATCGGCCTATGGAATTACCCGACATCAGATTGGGCCTTCTCTAACTGTTCTCGAGTCAGCAGGAACACACCGCCGCCACCCCGCTCGAAATCGAGCCAGGTGAACGGCAACCTCGGAAACGCGCGCGCCATGATCCGCTCGGTGTTGCCGACTTCGACCACGAGCAGGCCCTGCGGCCGCAAAAACCTGTGCGCCTGATGCAGGATGGTCGCGACCGAATCGAGGCCATCGCGACCTGACTCGAGAGCGCGTCGCGGTTCGTGGCCGTACTCGCGCGGCAGTCCGCGCATTTCGCGCTCTCCGACATAGGGCGGATTGCTCACGATGATATCGTAGGCCCTGCCCGAAAGCGCCGTGAAATGGTCGCTTTCGATGAGCGCCACGCGACGTGTTAGGCGCAGTCTGCGCCGATTGATCGCCGCCACTTCGAGCGCCGGCGCGTCCACATCGACCGCATCCACGCGTGCGCGCGGAAACGCCTTCGCGCACGCCAGCGCGATGCAGCCCGAGCCCGTGCCCATGTCGAGCACGTTTTTCACGCGCGCGGCGCCGATCCACGGCGCGAACCGGCGCTCGATGAGTTCGGCGATGGCCGAGCGCGGGATCAGCACGCGTTCGTCGACGTAGAACGGCAGCCCCGCGAACCAGGCTTCGTTCGTGAGGTATGGCAGCGGTACGCGGTCGGCGATGCGCCGCTTCAGCAGCGCCTCGAAGCGCTCGCGCTGCGCGGCGCCCACGCGGCGCGTCAATACCCGTACGGGTGCGTCGTGCGGGATTTTCATGACGTGCAGCGCCAGGGCCACCGCCTCGTCCCGGGCATTGTCGGTGCCATGCCCGAAATACACGCGCGCACGCTGCATGCGCCGCGTTGCGCTTGCGATCAGGTCGCCCACGTTGATGTGGAATAATCGCGCCATGTCGAATCGTTACTGGATATCCGTGGCGGCGGTTGCGGTGGCTGCCGCATTTGCCGGTGTGTACGTGGCGCGCCAGTTGAGCCTGCCCGCCGTCCCTTCACTCGAGTCGGGCACATCGTTCCCGCGACCGCGACCGCTGGCCGACTTCAACCTGGTCGACACGCAGGGCGCCCCGGCATCGCCCGCCGCATTGCGCGGGCATCCCACGCTCGTCTTCTTCGGCTTCACGAACTGCCCTGACGTTTGTCCTACGACACTCGCGCTGCTCGCCAGCGTACAGAAACAGGTGGCGCAGCCCGGACTCAAGGTGGCGCTCATCAGCGTGGATCCGGAGCGTGACGGCCCGGAACAGCTCGGCAGGTACATTGCGTCATTCGGCGGCGATCTTATCGGCCTCACCGGGCCTCCGCCCGAGATTGTGAAGACCCTGAAAACCTTCGGTGTGGCGGCCGCCCGTGTCGATCTTCCCGGCGGCAGCTACACCATGGACCACTCGGCCACGGTATTCGCGCTCGACAAAGGCGCCCGCATCGTCGCGGTGTTCACGCCGCCATTCGACTCCGCGGCGCTGACGCGCGACGTCGCGAGGCTGGCGCCGGTGCTGTCGGCCGGATCGGGTTCATGAGCACTCCCGGCGCTACCGGCCGCGCCTTCGTCGCGCTCCAGTACCTGCTGCCACAACACGGCATTTCGCGCGTGGTGCTTGCCGTGACGCGTTCGCGCGCGCCTGCCTTCAAGAACGCGCTGATCCGCCTGTTCGTTCGCGGGTTCAATCCGGACATGAAGGACGCGGTGGAAACCGAGCCGACCGCGTACGCGAGCTTCAACGAGTTCTTCACGCGCGCGTTGCGAGCCGGCACGCGCCCGGTGGATGCGGATCCCCTGGCCGTCGTGTCACCCGTCGATGGCACGGTGAGCGAGGCCGGCGAATTGACCGCCGACCGGCTGCTGCAGGCCAAGGGCCACGAATATTCGCTGCGCGCCCTGCTCGCCGGCAACGCCGCCTGGGAACGCACTTTCGCGGGCGGCACCTTCGCCACTATCTACCTGGCGCCTTACAACTATCACCGTATCCACATGCCGCTCGCCGGCGAACTGCGCGAATCGTTCTACGTGCCCGGGCGGCTGTTCAGCGTGAATCGCACCACCGCGCAACTGGTGCCCGGGCTGTTCTCGCGCAACGAACGCGTGTTCTGCGGCTTCGATTCAGGCGGCATGCCCTGGGCGAACATCCTGGTCGGCGCGCTGAATGTCGGCAGCATGGCCACCGTCTGGCATGGCGACGTCACGCCGCGCAAGGTTCGCGAAGTCACCGCGCTGCCGGTCAGCGATGTGCTCGCGCCCACGACGCTGAGCAAGGGTGACGAGATGGCGCGCTTCAACATGGGCTCGACGGTCATCCTGCTGTTTCCACCCGGCGCGGTGCGCTGGGACGCCAGGCTCAAGGCCGGCAACACGCTGCGCATGGGCGAGCGCATCGGCACATTGGTCGAGGCGATCCCGGGCGGAAACCGGCAGTGAATGGCACAAGCGCCTGGCGCCCGACGGCCACGCAGGATGCATTGCGCCGTCGCGCGCAGGCGTTGCGCGCCACGCGCGAATTCTTTTTCGCGCGCCAGGTGATGGAAGTGGAAACGCCGGCCATGGTCAATGCGCCGGTGTCCGATGTGAATCTCGGCAACGTGCGCGTACAGATGTCCGGACACGACCTGCCCATGTTCCTGCACACCTCGCCGGAATACGCGATGAAACGTCTGCTCGCCGCCGGCAGCGGCGACATCTACCAGGTCTGCCATGTGTATCGCGGCGCGGAACGCGGCCGGCAACACAATCCCGAGTTCACCATGCTCGAGTGGTATCGCCTCGGGTTTTCCCTCGAGCAACTGATGCGCGAAGTGGCGGAGCTCACGCATCACCTGTTAGGCGCGCAGTTGCCCGTGGAGCTCGTGAGCTACCGTGATGCCGTGCGCCGCCACGCCGGGTTCGATCCGCTCGACGCGGACCTCGGCGAGTTGCAACGCGCGGCGCAGGCACTCGGTCTCGATGCCGCGCATGCTGCAAAAGCCGGACGCGACGAGCTGCTCGACCTCATCGTCGGCGCGCAGGTCGGGCCCGCGCTCGGCGCGCACGGCCTGACGTTCATGCATCGCTACCCCGCCTCGCAGGCGGCGCTCGCGCGACTCGACTCCGATGACCCGCGCGTGGCATTGCGCTTCGAGCTCTATCATCGGGGCATGGAGCTCGCCAATGGTTATCATGAGCTCGCCAGCGGTGCCGAACAGCGCATGCGCTTCGCCACGGACCAGAAGATGCGGGCATCGCGCGGCCTGCCCACGTTCGCGCTCGATCCGCATCTGCTGGCCGCGCTCGACGCCGGGCTGCCCGATTGCGCGGGGGTCGCGCTCGGATTCGACCGCGTGCTCATGCTGGCGATGAACGCCGCGAGCATCGATGAAGTACTCGCCTTTCCCACGGAGCGCGCCTGATGAGCCACGCCACCCAGAGTTATGACTTCAACGATGCGGAGTCCGCCTACCGCGAGCTGGCGCGCGATCTCGCAGCGCTGCTGGCGGGCGAGCACGACCTGATTGCCAACGCGGCGAATACCGCGGCGCTCATTTATGGCGCCCTGCCCGGCCTCAACTGGGCCGGCTTCTACTTATATAAGAGTGGCGAGCTGGTGCTGGGCCCCTTCCAGGGCAAGCCCGCCTGCGTGCGCATCGCCATGGGCAAAGGCGTTTGCGGCACGGCGGCGGCACGCCGCGAGACCGTGCTGGTCGAAGACGTGCACGCTTTCCCGGGGCATATCGCCTGCGATTCGGCGTCCAACTCCGAGATCGTCATTCCGCTGCTGCGCGGCGCGGAGCTGCTCGGCGTGCTCGACCTGGATAGCCCGCTGCACGCGCGCTTCGGCGCCGCCGACGCGCACGGCCTTCAGGCGCTGGCGGAGACTTTCGTAGCTTCGCTGGGCTAACTAGCTGAAGCCGGCTGTCAGTTCTTGCCGCGGGAAATATATTCGCCCGTGCGCGTATCGACGCGGATGATTTCACCTTCGCTGATGAACAACGGCACGCGCACCACGGCGCCGGTTTCCAGCTTCGCGGGCTTCTGGCCGCCGGTGGCGGTGTCGCCCTTCAGGCCCGGATCCGTTTCCACGACCTTGAGCTCGATGTGCGGCGGCGGCGTCACCACCAGCGGCACGCCATTCCACAGCGTGATGATGCAGACGATGCCGTCCTTGAGCCACTTGGCGGCGTCACCGACGGCGGCTTCGCCGGCCTGGAGCTGCTCGTAGTTCTCGGGATTCATGAACGTCCAGAAATCCCCGTCCTTGTAGAGATATTGCATCTCGCTATCCATGACGTCGGCGGCTTCGATGGATTCGCCCGAGCGATAACTCTTCTCGACCGTGCGCCCGGTCTTGAGATTGCGTACACGAATGCGATTGAACGCCTGGCCCTTGCCTGGTTTCACGTACTCGTTGTCGATCACGGCGTACGGATCGCCGTCGATCAGTAGCTTCATTCCGCCGCGGATTTCATTGGTCGTAAAACTGGACATTGGGATTCCCGTCATTGCCCGTTATTGGGCCTGCAAAAAAGACCGCGCATGATACCCACCCGGGCAGACCCCCGCCATACGAAACACTCGCGGCCGACCATGAACGCACGCCGCCGGGGACCCCACAGGACGGGTGGTAAACTCGCCCCGCTTGTTTGAACCTCGCCCGCACGCTTGGGCAGAACCTCCCGGGAGTCAATTTGACGGACAATTCCGCCGTTCCGCTCATCGTTTTTTCACCGCAGCGTGAGCCTTCCGAATTCATCAACAGCCTGATGCGCAAGGCCGGTGAGCCGGTGCACTGCACCTGGATACCCGCGGTGCGCGACCTCGGCGAGGCACTCGAACAGCTCAATCCCGAACTCCTGGTGTGCGCCTACGTCTCCGAGACCGACGCCAGGCAGGCGGCAACCGTGCGCGATCAGCTCGCGCCCCAGGTCCCGATGATCCTGGTTCGCCCGCAGATATCCGAAGGCGATATCGCCGTCGGCATGCGCATGGGCGCTCGCGACGTCGTGTCGCTGTCGGCCACCGACCGCGTTCAGGCCGTGGTCTCGCGCGAACTTCGTTCCTTCAGGCTCGAGCGCGCCTTGAACACCACGTTGCAGTCGGCGAGCGATTACCGGCGCCAGTTGCAATCGGTACTGCAACGCTCCAACGACGCCATCCTGCAGGTACAGGAAGGCATCGTCGTCGATGCCAATCAGACGTGGCTCGAGCTGTTCGGATATGCGGACGCGGGCGCGGTCGTCGGCCAGCCGCTCATGGACCTGTTCGACGATCGTTCGCACGCCGCGCTCAAAGGTGCACTCGTGGCCTGCGGCCAGGGCAAGTGGACCGATCATCCGTTGAAGGTGACGGCTTTGCTCGGCGACAGCACGCAGCTTCAGCTCGACCTGGTGCTGACGCCGGGAGAGTTCGACAACGAACCTTGCGTGCGCATCATGGTGCCCGCGCGCAAGCGCGACGATCGCCAGCTGACGACGGATCTCAACGATGCCGTGAAGCGCGATGCGACCACCGGGCTGCTGCTGCGGCGGCCGCTGCTCGATGCGGTCGGCGCTCGCATCGGCACGCCGCCGGCCGGCGGCGTGCGATTCATGGCGCTGGTCCGGCCCGACAAGTTCGCCGAGCTGGAGAAGGACGTGGGCGTGCGCGCCAGCGAACAGCTGTTGAGTGAATACGCGGCGACGCTCAAATCACACCTGGGTCCCAATGACATCGCGGGCAGGTTCTCCGGCGTGTCGTTCCTCGCGCTGCTCGAACGCGGCAATACCCACGACGTGGAAGCGTGGGCGGAGCAGGTTCTGCAGCGCTTCAGCGAAAACGTGTCGACCATCGGGCAGAAGTCGCTGCACTCGAGCTGCACCATCGGGCTCACCACCGTGCCGACCTCCGGCTCGAACGTCGACGCCGTGGTCGCCGACGTGATCGAAGCCGTGCGTCGCGGGCGCGGCCAGGGCGGCAACCAGATCTTCCATCTCGACAAGGCCGACACCGACACGCGCGTGCAGGCGTACGACAAGATCTGGGTCAAACACATCAAGTCCGCGCTGATGGAGAATCGCTTCCGCCTCGTGCAGCAGCCGGTGGCCAGCCTGCAGGGCGACGATCCGAACATGTTCGACGTGCTGGTGCGCATGCTCGATCACCAGGGCAAGGAAGTGCTGCCCGCCGAATTCATGGCGGCCGCGGAGCGTAATGACCTCCTGAAGAACATCGACCGCTGGGTGGTCGGCGCATCGCTGTCGTTCGCCGCGAAGATGAAGCCCGGCGCGCTGTTCGTGCGCCTGTCGCGCGACAGCGTGCTCGACACCGGATTCACCGAGTGGCTCAAGACCCAGCTTGCGGCGGGCGCTCACCATCCCGAGCGCATCTGCTTCCAGATCACCGAGAGCATCTTCGAGCAGTACATGAACGCCGCGGTGGCGCAGCTCGGCGCCCTCAAGAAGATGGGATTCCGGCTCGCGCTCGAGCGCTTCGGCTCCGGCCGCGACCCGGTCAAACTACTGACCTCGGTGCCGCTCGATTTCATCAAGATAGACGGCGCGCTGGTGCAGGACCTCGCCGGCAATTTCGAGACCCAGGCCATGGTCAAGAAACTCGTCGAACATGCCGGCAAACTCAAGATAGAAACCATTGCCGAGCGCGTCGAGGATGCCAACACCATGGCGGTGCTCTGGCAGCTCGGCGTGCAGTTCATCCAGGGCTACTTCGTCAACGCCCCGGAGGAAGTGGTGATCACCGACGGCCAGGGCCGCCGCTGACCCGCCCTCACTTCGGTCCCGCCTCGTTCGAGTAGATAGCCGTGGTCGCGGCGGCGGCGCTGGTCACCCAACCGCGGTACATGCCGCTCGAATTCATCGCGAACGCGATCTTGCCGTTGCCGTCCATCGCGATCACGCCGCCATCGCCGCCGATGGAGCCGATGTCGGCGATCGTGGCCGACGCGGCCACCTGCACGCTGTCACCGCGCCAGGCGATGCGATCGCAGAGCTGTCGCGCCGCGCTCGCGCGTATGAAGAATTCCCCGGAGCCCGTGGCCGACACGGCGCAATTGCCATCCGCCGCGTAGGTGCCCGCGCCCACGACCGGTGAATCGCCAACCCTGCCCCAGCGTTTGCCGGTCATGCCGCCCGTGGAGGTTCCCGCGGCCACATGGCCGTTCATGTCGCGCGCCACCGCGCCCACCGTGCCGCGCGAATGTGTGGGATCGAGCAGCTTCGCGTTGTCGCGCCGCCAGTCGAGCAACTGCTGCCAGCGCTGCTCCGTGCGGAAGTATCCGGGCTCGACCTGCTCGAGTCCCTGCTCGACGGAAAACTGGTCGGCGCCTTCACGCGCCAGCATGACGTGGCGCGATTTCTCCATCACCGCGCGCGCGAGGCTGATGGGGTTGCGAGTTCGGGTCACGCCCGCCACCGCCCCTGCCTTGCGCGTCGCGCCATCCATGATCGACGCGTCGAGCTCGTTGCGTCCGTCGGCGGTGAACACCGCGCCGCGTCCCGCATTGAACAGCGGATCGTCCTCGAGCACGCGGATCGCCGCTTCCACGGCATCGAGACTCGACCCGCCTCGTTTCAGGACCCTGGACCCCGCGTCCATGGCCGCGAGCATCGCCGCGCGATAGGCCCGTTCCTTCTCGGGCGAGAGGTCGCCGCGTTCGATGACACCGGCGCCGCCGTGAATGGCCAGCGACCAGGTCCGGGCCGCGACGTCCTGCGCAGGTATTGCCGGCGCGAACAGCGAACCGGTGAGCAGAAGCACCACAACATGAATTCGGGCCATGGCTGAAGATCCCGTGCGCGCCGCGGTGGCGCCGCGCGATTATGCGCGCGAGGTCGACGCCGCGTCGCCGCCCCTTCTAGAATCGCACCGGGAAACGGTACGCACTCAGGGTGAACCATGACGATCTACGGACTTCTCACGTTCTGTGCGGTGTATGCGCTCGCAGTGGCCGCGCCCGGGCCGGGCATCGCGGCGATCGTCGCGCGCGGGCTCGCGCATGGCATGAAGGGCGTGCCGTCGTTCATCGCCGGGTTCGTGATCGGCGATCTCGTCTGGTTTGCGATTGCGGCGACGGGCCTCGCGGCCCTGGCCAGGACCGCGGCGACGCTGTTCGTGGCCATCAAGTGGGCCGGCGTCGCCTATCTACTGTACCTGGCGTACAAGCTGTGGACCTCGCCAACCGGCCAGGTCGCGGTTGACCGCACCGATGAAAAGCAGCATGGCTGGCGCGCCTTCCTCGCGAGCCTGATGCTCACGCTCGCCAATCCCAAGGCCATCCTGTTCTTCCTGGCGCTGCTGCCCACCGTCGTCGACCTCGCGTCGATGAACGCCGTGCGCTTCCTGCAGATTTCCGCGGCCATCGTCATCGTTCAGCCACTGGTGCTCGGCGCCTATGCATTCCTGGCGGCGCGGGCGCGTGAGCTCTTCACCACGCCGACAGCGGTGCGCCGATTGAATCGCACCTCGGGCGCAGCGATGGCAGGCGCCGCCGTGGTGATCGCCACTCGTTGAAGCGCGGCTGCGCAGACCGACGCGGCTATTCGATTTCCAGCACGTCCACGCTGCGCCAGCCCCGCGGCAGCACCGAGCCGCGCTGCGCTCGCTGGCCGCGGTAGTCCTTGAGGTCCTTCCACTCGATGGTCATCTTGCGCTCACCGGAGCGCACCACGAGCGACCTGTCTTTCGGGACCACGGTCATGCCGGTGAGGAAGTCCTCACGCGATTCGAACTTCTTCGTCGGAATGTCGAACAGCTTGTTGCCCTTGCCTCTCGGGAGCTCGGGCACGTCCTTCACCGGGAACACGAGCAGCTTGCCGCCTTCCGATGTGACCGCGACCAGCGCGTCGTCGCCCGGCACCGGCGCCGGCGGCAGCACGAGTGCACCGTCCGGAATGTTGAGCAGCGTCTTGCCCGCCTTCTTGCTCGCGTAGGCCTCTTTCAGGCGCACGGTGAAACCGTAACCGGCATCACTCGCGACCAGCCAGAGATCTTCGGGTTCACCGATCATCACGCCGCGCCACTTCGCGCCATCGGGCGGATCGACACGTGACGACAGCGGCTCGCCGAGGCCGCGTGCGGATGGCAGCGAATGCGCGACCAGGCTGTAGGCACGGCCGGTCGAATCGAGGAACACCGCCTGCTGCACGCTGCGGCCCCTGGCGGCGTGCTGGTATTCGTCGCCCGCCTTGTAGGTGAGCGAACGCGCGTCGATCTCGTGGCCCTTGGCAGAGCGCACGAAGCCACCCTTCGACAGCACGATGGTGGCCGGCTCATTGGCAACGAGCTCGGATTCGTCGATGGCCTGCGCGGCCTCGCGCTCGACGATCTTGGTGCGGCGGTTGTCGCCGTATTTCTCGGCGTCCGCCTCGATCTCGCTGGCGATGAGCTTCTTGAGTTTCGCTTTCGACTTGAGAATGCCTTCGAGCTCCTCGCGCTCCTCCGCGAGCTTCTTCTGCTCGTCGCGGATCTTCATCTCTTCGAGCTTGGCGAGATGGCGCAGCTTGGTCTCGAGGATCGCTTCAGCCTGCAGCTCGCTGAGCTTGAACCGCTTCATGAGCACGGGCTTGGGCTCATCTTCACGACGGATGATCCGGATCACCTCGTCCAGGTTCAGATAGGCGGCGAGCAGGCCATCGAGGATGTGCAGCCGCGCGGCCACCTTGTCGAGCCGGAACTGCAATCGGCGAGTGACGGTGGTGGTGCGGAAGACCAGCCACTCGTTGAGCAGGTCGCGAAGGCCCATGACCTTCGGCTTGCCCTCGAGCGTGATCACGTTGATGTTCACGCGATAGTTGCGTTCGAGGTCGGTGGTCGCGAAC
Organism: Steroidobacteraceae bacterium; assembly: GCA_035765415.1. GTDB lineage: Bacteria > Pseudomonadota > Gammaproteobacteria > Steroidobacterales > Steroidobacteraceae > CADEED01. The sequence goes on from DASTXR010000133.1 coordinate 106,204, forward strand.
AGGTGCGCCATGAGCTGCGCGACATCCGCGCGCTTCTTCGGCTCGATGACGATGCGGATGCGCTCTTCGTGATCCGATTCGTCGCGGATGTCGTCGACCATCGGCAGCTTCTTCTCGCGCATCTGCGCGGCGATCTGCTCGATGATCTTGTTGCCCGACACCTGGTAAGGCAGCTCGGAGATGACGATCACGTCGTCTTCTTCCTTGTACACCGCGCGCGCCTTGAAGCTGCCGATGCCCGTGTTGTAGATGTCGAGCAGCTCGGAACGCGGCGAGACGATTTCTCCGCCCGTGGGCAGGTCCGGCCCCTTCACGTATTTCATGAGCGTACGCGTCATCGCGTCCGGCTCATCGAGGAGGTGGATGCACGCCTGCGCGATTTCGCGAAGGTTGTGCGGCGGAATGTCGGTGGACATGCCGACGGCGATGCCCTGCGTGCCATTGAGCAGCACGTTGGGCAGGCGCGCCGGAAGGAACGCGGGCTCTTCGAGCGTGCCGTCGAAGTTGGGCTGCCAGTCCACGGTGCCGTCCGACAGCTCGGACAGCAGCACCTCGGCATACCGCGTGAGCTTCGACTCCGTGTAGCGCATCGCCGCGAACGACTTCGGATCGTCGGGCGAGCCCCAGTTGCCCTGGCCGTCGACGATGGGATAGCGGTAGCTGAAGTCCTGCGCCATGAGCACCATGGCTTCGTAGCAGGCCGAGTCGCCATGCGGATGGAACTTGCCTATGACGTCGCCGACGGTGCGCGCACTCTTCTTGTGTTTCTGCCCGGACGAGAGCCCGAGCTCGCTCATCGCGTAGATGATGCGCCGCTGCACGGGTTTCAGTCCGTCCGACAACGACGGCAAAGCGCGGTCGAGGATCACGTACATCGAGTAGTCGAGGTACGCCTTCTCCGTGAAGATGCGCAGAGGTTGTTTCTCCACGCCTTCGAAATTCAGTTCGTCTTGCATTTCAGGGAATCACTTCGGCGAGATTGCCTTTTTCCTCTAACCACTCGCGCCGGTCGGAGGCGCGCTTCTTGGCGAGCATCATGTCCATGATGCTGTCGCTTTCGTCTTTCGCGGAGATGGTGAGCTGCACCAGGCGGCGCGTGCGCGGATCCATCGTGGTCTCGCGCAGCTGCGATGGATTCATCTCGCCCAGGCCCTTGAAGCGTTGCACGTGCGGCTTCGCGCGGGTCTTGCCGTCGTTTTCGATTTTCTTGAGCAGCGAATCGCGCTCCGCATCGTCGAGCGCGTAGAAGATGTTCTTGCCGGCGTCGATGCGGTAGAGCGGCGGCATGGCCACGAATACGTGACCGTTGGCCACCAGCGGCCGGAAATGCCGCAGGAACAGCGCGCACAGCAGCGTCGCGATGTGCAGCCCGTCGGAGTCGGCGTCCGCCAGGATGCAGATCTTGTGATAACGCAGCCCCGACAGGTCGCTGGTGCCCGGATCGATGCCCATGGCCACCGAGATGTCGTGCACTTCCTGCGACGAGTTGATCTCGCCCACCGACACTTCCCAGGTGTTCAGGATCTTGCCGCGCAACGGCATGATGGCCTGCGTCTCGCGATCGCGCGCCTGCTTGGCGGAGCCGCCGGCGGAGTCGCCTTCCACGAGGAACAACTCCGAGTGCTTCGGATCGTTGTTGGTGCAGTCGGCCAGTTTGCCGGGCAGCGCCGGACCCGCGGTGACACGCTTGCGCTTGACCTGCGAGGCGGCCTTGGTGCGCTCCTGCGCGTTCTCGATGGCGAACTGCGCGATGCGCTCGCCGGCATCGGGATGCTGGTTGAGCCACAGGGACAGCGAGTCGTGCACGAAACTTTCGGTGAGTGAAGCCGCGTCGCGCGAGGCGAGGCGTTCCTTCATCTGGCCGGCGAACTGCGGCTCCTGGATCTTGATGGACAACACGAAGCAGCACTTGTCGAAGATGTCTTCGGCGGTGAGCTTGAGGCCGCGCGGCACCAGGTTGCGGAACTCACAGAACTCGCGCACGGCGCCGGCGATGCCGGAACGCAGGCCGTTCACGTGTGTGCCGCCTTCGGCCGTGGGGATGAGATTGACGTAGCTTTCACCCATCGCGCGTTCCGCATTCGGCGTCCACACGATGGCGTATTCGACGACGTTGACCTTGGGCTGGTCGTTCTTCGCGAAGATGGGCTCGGCCGGCAGCGCGTCTTCCTTGCCGATTTCTTCCTTGAGGTAGGCGGCGAGATCACCCGTGAAGAACCACTCGTCCTTTTCCTTGGTGGCCTCGTTCTCGAAGGTGATCTTGAGGCCGGGGCACAGCACCGCCTTGGCCTTGAGCACGTGCCGCAACGAGGGCACGGAGAACTTGTCGCTGTCGAAGAATTTCGGGTCGGGCCAGAAGCGAACCGTGGTGCCGGTATTGCGCTGACCGACGCTGCCGACCACTTCGAGCTTCGAGGAGACTTTGCCGTCCTTGAAGCTGATGTTGTATTCCTTGCCGTTGCGCTTGATCCAGCACTCGAGCTGCTTCGACAGCGCATTGACCACCGAAACGCCGACGCCGTGCAGACCGCCGGACACTTCGTAGTTCTTGTCGCTGAATTTTCCGCCGGCGTGCAGGCGCGTGAGGATGAGCTCGACGCCGCTCACTTTTTCCTTGGGGTGAATGTCCACCGGCATGCCACGGCCGTCGTCGGCCACCGACAAGGAGTTGTCCTTGTGCAGCGTGACGTTGATTTCCCTGGCGTGCCCGCCCAGCGCTTCGTCGACCGAGTTGTCGACGACTTCGTGCGCGAGATGGTTCGGGCGGGAGGTGTCGGTGTACATGCCCGGACGGCGGCGTACGGGCTCGAGACCGGAAAGAACTTCGATATCGGATGCGGTGTAGGACATTCTCTGCCGCTGCTGCGAATGATGCGCGCGGCCTCTCGGGCTGCGCGGCGCGCAGTCTACCAGCGAATTCCCGCGCGGGAGAGCCGCGCAACCTTCGGATTCAGGTCAATTCGGCGCGCAGCCGGCGACCGAGCGGCGTGAACAGCAGCCCGAAGAGCAGCGACGCCAGAGTGATGGCCGGCGCTGCCACCCTGAGGATTTTTTCACCGGTGACCGCCGAAACTTCCGGCATCGGTACATTCACCGACACTTCGGTGAAAGACTGCAGCCCGAAGATCAGGACCAGCAACGCCGCGATCGCCACTCCAATGACGTTGATGACGAACAGCCAGCGCGCCGATGACGGCGGCTTGACGCGCTCCGGTACGGGATTGGTCGCACGCTGCTCCGCGGCTTCGATGCGAGCCCAGACCGCGGCGTCGAACCTACGATCCAGTCGCGGCGCCTTCACCTGGTTCGCGAGCGAGCGATCGAGGTTGGCTTCGATTTCGAGTTTGCGTGTCATGGCTCGTTCTCCATCCCGCCCGCGAGCGCGGCGAGTTTCTTGCGACCGCGGTGAAGCAGCGCCTTGACTGTACCCGTGGGCATCGACAGCAGCTCGCCCACTTCTTCACAACTGCGATCTTCCAGATAGAAAAGGACCACCACCCGCCGATAGGGTTCCGGCAACTGCTCGAGCAACCTGGCGACGTCGTATTCGGCGGCGGCCTGCCCGGCCGTCTCCGCGCCGGCATGGCTACGGCCGAAAACCATCGGGTCGCCGTCATCGTCGGCCGCCTCGGCGAAGTCATCCAGGGGCACGAGCCGGCGCTCGCGCTCGATGGCGGTGAGGCAGGTGTTGCGGGCAATGGTATAGAGCCAGGTCGAGAGCGCCGCACGGCCGTCGAACTTCGACAACGCCTGCCAGGCCTTCACGAAAATGGTTTGCGACAGATCTTCGGCCAGCGCCTCGCTGCGCACGATGGACACCGCCAGGTGCATGACCTTTTGACGATAACGGTCCATGAGGCCTTCGAGCACGGCATGGCGATCCCCACGGCGCAACGCCTCGAGGAGGTCCGCGTCGCGCTCCATGGCCGCTGACATCGCCGGGAGGGGTGTCGGGGCGCCCGAATTCATGTTTACCGCTGCCTGCACGCCCTTGATACTGCCGAGCGGTATAGCGGGTTGCAGCCAGCCGCTGCAACCGGATTCCGGCCTGGCCGGTATCAAGGGCGTACAAACCGCTCAACCGGAGTAATCGATCATGGATCCTGGAGTTATCGGCGTCTTCATCCCCATCGTGGCCATCATCATGGGCATCGGCATTGGCATGCTGGCCATCTGGTCCGAGCACAAGCGCAAGGCGCAGCTGCTCGAGCAGAACCATCGCGAACGCATGCATGCCATCGAAAAGGGCCTGGAGCTTCCCCCGCTGCCCGCCAATCTCGTCGGGTACAGCAACGGACCTTCGACGGCCAGCGCGGCCAAGGCCTTGCGCAGCGGAATCATGCTGCTGCTCATCGGAGTGGTGCTGTTCTTCGCGATCGTCGCCGTCGGTGCGCAGGAAGCAGCGCTGTTCGGGCTGATCCCCGCGGCCGTGGGTATCGCCAACCTGGTTTATGCCGCCGTCCTGCACAAGAAAGAAAAGCAGGAGGCCGGCTCGACCGCAGTCCAGCGCCGGTAGGAGCGCGATTCAGTCCAGGTCGGCGACCAGCGCGACGCGCACGTTGTCCGGGGCGGGCGCGATCTGGTGCTGGTAGTTAGGGTGGTCGATGCCGACGGAAAGCGCGGCGCCACCCTTCACCTTCGCCGCCATGGCCGGGGTGAGCTCGAAGCGCAGGAAGTGCACCGCCGAGGTCTTCACGTCGTTCGACCGCTCCAGGTCTTCATCGGCAAACCCAAACACCCGCTCGAACCCGTCGATCCGCACCCAGCAGCGATCCTCGATTCCTTTCAGGCGTTCGAGCTGGACGCGACGCACTTCGGCGTCGGGATACTCGATGAGGAACGTGACCTTCCAGTTGCTGCCATCGGGAATCAGCGGGTTGTAGGCGCCGAGCTCTTCGGCGATTCCCTCGGTCTCGAAGATGCGCTCGGTGCGCAGCATCTCCTGGACCTGGTATTGCACGGTCAGCCGGTCTTCGAACAGCCACATGGTGTTCGGGCCGACGTTCAGCTGGCGATTGCGCTTGTGCGCCATCACGCGCGTGCGAAATTCCGACCGTTCGCGCGAGTAGCGCTCCAGGGAAAGCAGATCGGTCGGGGCCAGCTTGTGCATCGGCATTTACAGGCCGTACGCCTTGCGCACCAGCGACATGGGATGCTCGGGCTCGCGCGGACCTTCGCCCTCCGCATCATGCGAAAGCCCGCTTTCGATCTGGTGTCCCGCCATCGGGCAGTCGCTCGAGTAATGGTCCGCCTTCGCCTGCTCCACCTTCGAAACCACCGGCCTGCCGATTTTCACGGAGGCGGCGCGGAATTCTTTCTTCACGGCGTAGGTGCCGTTGTGCCCCGAGCAACGTTCGATGACGTCGACCGTGGTGTCCGGCACCAGCCGCAGGACGTCGCGCGTCTTGAGCCCGATGTTCTGCACGCGCAGATGGCAGGGCACGTGGTAGCTGACCTTGCCGAGCCGCGCGCTGAAATCCGTGCGAAGCAGGCCGGCCTTGTGGCGCAACATCAGGTACTCGAACGGATCGAAGATGTGTTCCTTGACCATCTGCACGTCGGCGTCTTCGGGAAACATCAGCGGCAATTCCTGCTTGAACATGAGCACGCAGGACGGAATGGGCGCGACGATGTCGTAGCCGTCGTCGATGAGCTGCTTCAACTGCGGGATGTTGAAGTTCTTGTACTTCTCGACCGTCTCGAGGTCGCCGAGCTCGAGCTTGGGCATGCCACAGCATTTTTCCTTGCCCACGACCCTGACCGGAATGCCGTTGTGCTCGAACACCACCGCCAGGTCTTCGGGCATGTGCGGTTCGTTGCGATTGCCGTAGCAGGTGACGAACAGCGCGACCTTGCCGCGCGTTTCATCGGTGGGTGTGACCTGCGTGGCCTTGCCCGACTCGCGGCGCGCGCGCGTGGTTCCGGTGGTCGAATGAAATTTGGGGATCGGCGCCGTCGCGTCCACGCCGAGCGTTGCTTCCAGCAATTTGCGCCCCGCCCTGGTGGCATTCACCGCATTGACGATCTCGGCCACGACGGGAATGCCGGCGATACTGCCGAGACCGCGTGTGTTCGACAGCAGCTTGTCGCGGAACGAGTGCTCGCCCTTGCGATGCTGCACGTGTTTGGCGCGCAGCATGAGATGCGGGAAGTCGATGTTCCAGGGATGCGGCGGAACGTACGGACACTTCGTCATGAAGCACATGTCACACAGGTAACAGTGATCGACGACGTCCCAGTACACCTTCTTGTCCACGCCATCGAGCTCGAGCGTCGGCGACGCGTCGATGGCATCGAACAAGGTCGGAAACGAATTGCACAGGCTGAAGCAGCGGCGACAGCCGTGGCAGATATCGAAGACGCGCTCGAGTTCTTTCTCGAGCGCGGCTTCGTCGACGAATTCAGCGCTCCGCCAGTCGAGCGGGTGACGCGAAGGCGCCTGCAGACTTCCTTCGCGTATTCCGGTTTCTCCCGCACCCACGGAGCGTAGCCGTCAGATCGCGTCGAGGGCTTTCTGGAATCGGTTCGCGTGCGAGCGTTCCGCCTTCGCGAGCGTTTCAAACCAGTCGGCGATTTCGGAAAACCCTTCTTCGCGCGCCTGCTTCGCCATGCCCGGATACATGTCGCTGTATTCGTGCGTTTCGCCGGCGATGGCGGCCTTGAGGTTCGCCTTCGTTTCCCCGATCGGCAGGCCGGTGGCCGGATCGCCCACGGTTTCGAGGTACTCGAGGTGACCGTGCGCGTGGCCCGTCTCGCCTTCGGCAGTGGAACGGAACACGGTCGACACGTCGTTGTAGCCTTCGACGTCGGCCTTGGCTGCGAAATACAGGTACCGACGATTCGCCTGCGACTCACCAGCGAATGCGTCTTTCAGATTCTTCTCAGTCTTGCTGCCTTTGAGGTTCACGGATCTCTCCTTCTCCATCACGATAAATAGGAATCGCTCTCGACTAGACTTGTTCTAAGTATCACCGCACTCTACGGCGGCCCGCGAGTATGCGTCAATCGGGCGTATGGTCTACTCGCGCGGTTTGAATCGATGGCATTGAACGTTTAACGTCGCGCGCGTGAAATCAAAACCCAAACTTCCTGACTTCGAACAGTCGTTGACCGAACTCGAAGCCCTCGTGGCGAAGCTCGAACAGGGCGACGTGCCGCTCGAAGAAGCGCTCCAGACATTCGAACGCGGCGTGGCGCTCACGCGGCAATGCCAGACCGCGCTGCGCACCGCCCAGCAAAAGGTCGAAGTGCTGCTGACGCGCAACGGTGACGAATCGGTCGAGCCGTTCGCGGACGACGAGGAAGACGTTGATGACACCGGGCGCTGAAGCAGCGCTGCCGATGACGCAATTTTTCCTGGCAAGCCGGGTGCCGCTCTTCCAGCAGCGCATCGAAACCGTGCTCGCGCGTTCGCTGGCGATCGACGACGCGGCGACGCCGCGGCTGATCGAGGCGATGCGTTACAGCACGCTCGCGGGCGGCAAGCGAGTGCGGCCGGTGCTCGTGTACGCCACCGGCGAAGCTCTCGGCGCGCCCCTGGACCTGCTCGACGCGGCCGCCGCCGCGGTCGAACTGATCCACGTCTACAGCCTCGTGCACGACGATCTGCCGGCCATGGACAACGATGATCTGCGCCGCGGGCGCCCCACCTGTCATCGGGCTTTCGACGAAGCCACGGCGATTCTCGTAGGCGATGCGCTGCAGGCGCGCGCCTTCGAGGTGCTGGCGCACGCGCCGGCGGCAATCAACGCGAATGCGCGGCTCGAAATGCTGCGCGTCCTGGCCGATGCCATCGGCACGCGCGGCATGGCCGGCGGCCAGGCCATCGACCTCGAGTCCGTCAAACAAACCCTGAGTGAATCGGCGCTCGAACGCATGCACCGCCAGAAAACCGGCGCCTTGATCCAGGCCAGCGTGCTGCTCGGCGCGATTTCTGCCGGCTCCCAAAGTGGTCCGGAGCGCGCGGCGCTCGCGGAATTCGGCGCGGAGATCGGGCTCGCGTTTCAGATCCAGGACGACATCCTCGACGTCGAAGGATCCACCAGCACGCTCGGCAAGCGCGCGGGAGCCGACGCGGACCGCATCAAGCCCACATACCCGTCGGTGATGGGTCTCGAAAGATCCCGCGAAGAGGCGTTTTCGCGCCGGGACCGCGCGATTGCCGCGCTCGAACCCTGGGGCGCGCGCTTCGCATCACTTAAGGAATTCGCGAATTTCCTCGTGGCGCGCGCCAACTGAACAGGCGTGTAAACTTCGTCCCGCAATGCCCAACGCAAAGGAACCATTCGCGCTGCTGCGATCGCTCGATTCACCGGCGGATCTGCGCGCTCAACCCGAAAACCTCCTCGGCGAAATCTGCGAAGAGCTGCGCGATTACCTGATCAAGACCGTGGCCACTCGCGGCGGGCATTTCGCCGCCGGCCTCGGCACCGTCGAGCTCACCGTCGCGCTGCATTACGTTTTCGCCACGCCGCACGACCGGCTGGTGTGGGACGTGGGCCACCAGGCCTATCCGCACAAGGTGCTCACCGGCCGTCGCGATCGTCTCGACACCATCAAGCAGCGCGGCGGCCTTGCGCCGTTTCCGTCACGCGCCGAGAGCGAATACGACACCTTTGGCGTCGGCCACTCGAGCACCTCGATCAGCGCCGCGCTCGGCATGGCCGTGGCCGCGGAGCTCGCCAGGGAAGACCGCAGGGTGGTCGCGATCATCGGCGATGGCGCGATGACGGCCGGCATGGCCTGGGAGGCGCTGTTCAATGCCGGCGCGCGCAAGACCAACCTGCTGGTCATCCTCAACGACAACGACATGTCGATCTCCGAGAACGTCGGCGCGCTGTCTAACTATTTTGCCAGGGTGTTGTCCGGCCGCATGTATTCCACGTTGCGTTCGGGCGGCAAGAAAATCCTCAAGCAGATGCCCACCATGTGGGAGCTGGCGCGGCGTTCCGAGGAGATGATGAAGGGCATGGTCCTGCCCGGCACGCTGTTCGAGGAATTCGGTTTCAACTTCATCGGGCCCATCGACGGCCACGACATCAAGGCGCTGGTCACCAACCTGCGCAACATGCGCAACCTCGAAGGCCCGCAGCTGCTGCACGTGGTCACGAAGAAGGGCAAGGGTTACGACCCGGCCGAGAAAGACCCCATCAAGTGGCACGGCCCGGGTCCGTTCGATCCGGTCAGCGGCACCATCTTCAAGGAAAAAGCCACCGGGCCCACCTACTCGCAGGTGTTCGGGCAGTGGCTGTGCGACATGGCCCAGCTCGATCCGCGCATCGTCGGCATCACGCCCGCCATGCGCGAAGGTTCGGGCATGGTCGAATACTCGAAGAAGTTTCCGCAGCGCTACTTCGACGTGGCCATCGCCGAGCAACATGCCGTGACGTTCGCGGCGGGGCTCGCCTGCGAAGGCTGGAAGCCGGTCGTCGCTATCTACTCCACGTTCCTGCAGCGCGCCTACGACCAGCTGATCCACGACGTGGCGCTGCAGAACCTGCCGGTGGTGTTCGCGCTGGACCGCGCCGGCCTCGTGGGCAGCGACGGCGCCACCCACCAGGGTTCCTACGACTACTCATTCCTGCGCTGCATTCCCAACCTGGTCGTCATGGCGCCGGCCGATGAAAACGAATGCCGCCAGATGCTGTACACCGCGACCACCATCCAGGGTCCGGTGGCCGTGCGTTATCCACGCGGGCAAGGCCCGGGCGTTGCCCCGGTCGCGGAAATGACGGCGTTGCCCGTGGGCCGCGCGGAGATTCGCCGCGAGGGCGCGAGCGGCCTCCTGATCCTCGCCTTCGGCGCACTGGTGCGGTCCGCCGAGATCATCGGCGAACGGCTCGATGCCACGGTCGTCAACATGCGATTCGTCAAACCACTCGACGAAGAGCTGGTGTTGCGCCTCGCGGCCAAACATAACGCGCTCGTCACCGTCGAAGAGAACGCCATTGCCGGCGGCGCCGGCTCGGCGGTCATCGAACTGCTGGCGAATTGCTCGACTTCGCTACCTACCCTCACGCTCGGCATTCCCGACCAGTTCATCGAGCACGGCTCGCGCGAGACCTGCCTCGCGGAAGCAAAGCTCGACCAGGCCAGCCTGTCGGCGGCCGTGGAGCGCTGGTGGAGCCCGCTCGCGGGCAAGCAGGCGCGTTCCGGCACCTGAAACAGGCCGCCGCAGGCCCAATTGCAGTGCATTACCCCCAATGAGGGGTTGAACATGCGCCGAAAGCCCGCAAACTGTGCGGGCTTTTTTCAACATCCAGGCTTTTCACATGAATCCTGCTGCCGCCTCCCAGGTTCGCGTCGTGTCCGTCGAAGACGTCCAGAGCCGCGCCGACACCCGCCAGATCCCGATCAACCAGGTCGGCATCAAGGACATCAATCATCCCGTGAAGGTGAAGGACCGGTCCGCCGGCGAGCAGCACACGGTGGCCAACTTCAACATGTACGTGAACCTGCCGCACAACTTCAAGGGCACACACATGTCGCGCTTCGTGGAGATCCTGCATCGCGAGCGCGAGATCTCCGTCGAATCCTTCGGCAGCCTGCTGGCGGAAATGACCGAGCGTCTCGAGGCCGACTCCGGCCACATCGAGATGTCCTTCCCCTACTTCGTGATGAAAAAGGCCCCGGTATCCGGCGTCGAGAGTTACCTCGACTACCGTGCCAGCCTCATCGGCAAACGCGTCAACGGCGAAAACCAGATGTGGGTCCGCGTGGTCGTGCCCGTCACCAGCCTGTGCCCCTGCTCGAAGAAGATTTCCGAGCGCGGCGCGCACAATCAGAGGTCGCACGTCACCATCGCCGCAAGACTCCGTGAACACATGTGGATAGAAGAGCTCATCGAGATCGCCGAGAGCGAGGCGTCCTGCGAGCTGTATGGAATCCTCAAGCGGCCCGACGAGAAATACGTGACCGAGCGCGCCTACGACAACCCGAAATTCGTCGAGGACATGGTTCGCGACGTTGCCGTGCGGCTCAATGACGAGCCGCGGGTCGGCGCCTACGTGGTCGAGTCGGAGAACTTCGAGTCCATCCACAACCATTCCGCGTACGCGCAGATCGACCGCGACAAGGACGCGGATTCCAGCGGCGGCCGCGACTAGCTAGTCCGGCCTTTTCCGAGCCGGCCACTGACGCGCCGGCGCTGTGCCGCCGGTGCACCGGGCTTCGTCCCCGGCGTGAACCTTCGCATGCGGGAAGCCGCCAGTTGCGCCGCCCCACGCTCCAGCGCCCGAAATGCCGCGATCAGCGAACGGCCGAAATCCGTGACGCGTGCGCCGCCCCCGCGTGTGCCACCCACCGACGTCTCGGCCACCGGACTCGAGAACGAACCATTGAGGTCTGCCAGCAGGTTCCAGGCGCGGCGATAACTCAAGCCGATACTCCTGGCGGCCACCGACAGCGAGCCTTCGCGTTCGATCGCCTCGAGCAGTGAGATCTTGCCCGGCCCGACGGAACAGCCTGGCGCGAGATCGACCCGGATTCGCAGCTCGGGATTGCCCGACGACACGCGCTTCATGTCGGGTCGTGCCCGGGCGCGTCGGGTGACAAGGTGATGGCCAGTCCGATGATCGCGTCATCCCGACCGCTGAGCTGCAACGTCAACGGACGCGCGGCGGGCAAGTCGAACTCGACGATCTTGTGCAGCAGCTCGCAACCCGGGCCGTGATGCGCCGCCGACGTGACGGCCGACTTGCCATCGAGCACGTCGATCCAGTGCTGCGAAGTAATTGAAATCCGGTATCGCCCGGCGGCTGGGACTGCAAAACGGAGAACTCCGCCGCGCGACGAATCATCTCGCGCCGCGCGTGCTGGTTTTACGCGGAAAACCACCTTGCTCTGCGCGATCAGGTTGATGGCGTAGTGCTTGTCCAGCACGAGCACGGGCAGTTGCACCTCTTCGCCCGAGACAGCCGTCACCGGAATTGCGGGCGATCGCAGTACCGCCAGCTCCAGCGCCACGGCGGGGGATGAAGCGTCGCAGCTTTCGGCCTTTGGATCGTGCGCCATTACCTGCATGGCGACTGACATCAGCACGGTTGCATGGAACGCCGTGAAGCCGCGCCGCTTCATCGGTAGACTCCGATCCGTCGTAATGCCTGGTGGTATACAGCGGAAATTTGGACACGACGATGTCCGGAGCGCGCGTTCAAATGAAAACTCTCAGGCGTTCACTGCGATGGCTCACAGCATGCGCGCTCGCGCAGTCGTTCATCAATCCGGCGGTCGCCGAAGCGCCACGAAAGCCCGAAGTGCTCGTGTTCGCCGCCGCGTCGCTCACGAATGTCCTCGGCGAACAGGCGTCGGCCTGGGAAAAGGTTTCCGGCATTCGCGTGAAGTTGTCGTTCGCCGCGAGCTCGGTGCTCGCGCGCCAGATCGAAGCGGGCAGCAAGGCCGACGTCTTCATCTCCGCCGACCAGGAGTGGATGGACTACCTGCAGTCGCGCAACCTGCTCGATGAGGCGTCGCGCGTGAATCTCGTAGGCAACCGCCTGGTGCTCATCGCGCCCGCCGACAGCAAGATCGAGCTGAAGGTCGAACGCGGCTTTGCGCTCGTGGACGCGCTTGCCGGCGGTCGCCTGGCCACTGGCGATCCGGACACGGTGCCCGCAGGAAGGTACGCGCGTTCCGCGCTCACCTCGCTCGGCGTATGGAACCAGGTCGCCGATCGCATGGTGCGCGCCGACAACGTGCGCAGCGCCTTGATGTTCGTTTCGCGCGGCGAGGTACCGCTCGGCATCGTCTACGCCACCGATGCGGCGGTCGACCCGAAGGTGCGCATTGTCGATATCTTTCCCGGGAACACCCATGCGCCGATCACCTACCCGGCCGCGGCCACGCGCGGCGCGAAAGCAGGCGGAAAAGCCTTCGTATCGTTCCTCGGATCCGGACCGGCGCGAGTAGCATGGCGGAAGTCTGGCTTCGTGGAGCTCGCGCAATGAAAAAGCTCTTGCTACTCCGTGCTGTCGCGGCCCTGACGCTGCTGGCCGCGGCCGGCACAGCCCTCGCGGCGGACGACGCCGCGCTGAACGCGCAGGTGGAAGCGCTGCGCACCGCCATTGCCAGCCAGCGCGCCCAGCTCGAGGCGCAGGCCAAACTACTGGAAGCGCAGCAGGCGCAGCTCGAGGCGCTCACGCGCCGGCTGGAGCAACCCGGCGCCGCGGCCACCGAAACCCGGAAGATCGCCGCGCCGGAGGCGCCGAAGGTCACGCTCACCAATAACCGGCCCACCATCACGGCTGCCGACGGCAAGTCGTCGTTCGCGGTTCGCGCCAACGTGCAGCTCGACGGCGCGATGTATGGTGAGGACAAGGAAGGTCCGCTCGCCACCGACTTCCGTCGCGGCTCGGTGGGCGGCACTCCCAATCGCGAGAACAATGCGGCGCGCGACTTCAGCGACGGCTTCTATTTCCGTCGCGTGCGATTCGGCGTCGAAGGCATCATCGCCAGCGACTTCAACTATCGGTTGCTGCTCGAGCTCGGCGGCAGCGGCACGGAAGGTCCGACGCGCATCAACGACGCATGGATCGCGTACACCGGCCTCGCCCCCTTCACCTTCCAGCTCGGCGCATTTGCGCCGCCCGCCAACATGGATGACGGCACTACGCCGGAAGACCTGCCGTTCCTCGAGCGCGCCAGCGCTTCCGAACTTTCGCGCTCGCTCGGTGGCGCCGATGGGCGCATCGGCCTCGGGCTGAAGGCGAACGGCAGCCGCTGGATGAGCGCCTTTACGCTGACGACGCGTACCGTGAGCGACGCCGAAGTGTTCGACGGCCAGCTCGCCGCCGTGGGACGCGCGGGCGGGCTGATCGCCACCAGCGGCGACTACAACGTTCACCTCGGTGCATCGGGAACCTATGTGTTCAGCCCACCTGACCAGGGCTCGTCGGGCGCACCACCGCGGCACGGCCTTCGCTTCCGCGACCGGCCCGAGATTCGCGTCGACAGCGTCCGGCTCATCGACACGGGCGCGATCGACGCCGCGCACGCCAGCGTGCTCGGCCTGGAGTTCGGCGCGAACTGGAAGAGCTTCTATCTACAGGGCGAACATTTCTGGTTCGACGTCGAGCGCCGGGGCGCGGCGGCGCTGCCCGATCCCGATTTCACGGGTTACTACCTGCAGGGAAGCTGGATGCTCACGGGCGAGAGCCGGCGTTACAACCCGGTCACGGGTTCCTTCCAGAACCCGCGCCCCAGGGAAATTTTCTCGCGCGCGGGCGGCGCCGGCGCCTGGGAATTCGCCGCGCGTTACAGCAACACGAATCTGAATTTTCAGGAAGGCCAGCAAGGCGCCGCCACGGTGCCCGGCAGCGTGCGCGGTGGCGAACAGAACGTGCTCACGCTCGGCGTGAACTGGTATCTCAATCCGAACTTCAAGGTAATGATGAATTACCTGCTGATCGACGTGGATCGCCTGAATCCCGCCGGCCCGGACAACACCGCGCCATTCGGCGCGTCACCGGCCACGCCGCCGATCGGCGTCGAGATCGGCCAGGACCTCAACGTCATCGCGATACGTTCGCAATACAGTTTCTAGCGGGAATTATTCGAGGGGTTGGTCGTTGCCTTGCAGGCGACCGATCAACGCGCGCAGGAACACGCGGTTGAAGCGCAACTGGCAGGCTGCGGACACCTGCTCGAGCAGCGTCGAGCTCACGCGCAGCACGGAGACCGTGGTGTCGGCCTTGATGGTGGCCGTGCGGCGGGCGCCGCGCACGTAACTCGTCTCGCCGAAGCAGTCGCCGCTTTCGATGGAGCCCAGCGTCTTGCCGTGGCGTTCCACCAGGCACTTGCCGTTCACGAGAATGTAGAAGCGATCGTCCATCTCGCCTTCCTTCACGATCTCCTCGCCCGCCGGGTAGTCCTGCATGGTGCTGGCTCGCAGCACCTCCCAGATCTCGGCGTGTGAGAACTCGTGGAAGAAGCGCAGGCGACGCAACACGTCGAACTGCTCCTGCTGATCGATGCGCGCGTTCTGTTCACGCAGGCGCTGGTGCACGCGCGTGAGCTCGGCGGCGAAATCCGCGCCCGACTTCTGGCGCTTGTCCGGGGTCTTGAGCATCGCAGTCGCGACGATTTCTTCCAGCTCTTCCGGAACGTCCTTGCGCTGCGTGTGGATCGGCGGCGGCGTGGCGTAGACGATCTGGTGCAGCAGCTTGACCAGGTTGCCGGCGCGGAACGGCCGGATGCCGGTCAGCAGCTCGTACATCACGGCGCCCAGCGAATACAGGTCCGAGTGGTGCGTGAGCTCGAGGCTCTGCACCTGCTCGGGCGACATGTACGACGGGCTGCCGGCGATGCCCTCGATGCGCGAGATCTCCGAATCCGCGACCAGCGCGATGCCGAAGTCGATGATGCGCACGTCGGAATCCTGCGTGAGCATGATGTTCGAGGGTTTGATGTCGCGGTGGATCACCCCACGCGTATGCGCGTAGTGCAGCGCCTTGGCGCACTTGAACATGATTTCGACGACGTCGTCGATGCGCAGCAGGTTGTCCGGCCGGCAATAGGCAGAGAGCGTCCGCGCCCCGTGCACGTGTTCGGTGACGATGTAGCAGCGGCCGTTTTCTTCGCCCGCGTCGTAGATAGGGAGGATGTGCGGATGCTGCAGCATGCCCACCATGTGCGCTTCCGACAGGAACATCTTGCGCGCGATCTTGGCGCGCTCGTCGCTCGGGTCCTGGTCCTGGTTGTAGACCTTGATCGCGACGTCGCGACCGTAATAGGAGTCGTGCGATAGATAGACGGTACCGGTGGAACCCCTACCAACCTCGTTGATGATTACATATTTGCCGATGCGATCCGGAACGCGGTTCTCCAGGATCTTTGCCGCCTGTGCATCGGGGCCGGTCTTTGTTGCTTGCAGCGACATTTTTCGCGACGTAACCCAAGCGCCGGCACGGAGGCTTCCCCCGGACCGAACGTGTCCCATGAAACTGTGATTGGCAGAATAAGGCGGCGGACCCGCAGCGGGTGTGACCCGCTTCCCGGATCACCGGAGGCGCCACGCGCATCAACGCGCGAAATGGTCGAAACCGGCTCCCGAGAACTGCATCACACCACCGCGTGCGAATACTCTAACTCCATTCCCGGACACCAGGCTGCCGATTCGCGTCACCGGCCCCAGCCCGCGCGTGATGGCGTTGGTCATCGCGCCCATGCGCGCCAGCGGCACGGTGAAGAGTAGTTCGTAGTCGTCACCGCCCGTCAGCGCGTATTCGCGCGCCAGCTCGCGGCCGACGGCCGCCAGCAACGGTTCGGACACCGGCAGCGCCGCGGCGTCGACTTCCGCACCGCAACCGCTCGACGCGCACAGCTTCTCGAGGTCACCGCCCAGGCCATCGGAGACGTCGATGCAGGCGCTGGCGAGGCCCCGCAATGCAACACCGATGTCGCATCGCGGCGTGGGAAACAGAAATCGATCGCGCAGGATCTGCGCGGACATGGGATCAGTGACGTGCAGGCGCCCCTGCTCCAGCGCCAGCCCCGCGGCGGCATCGCCCGGCGATCCGCTGACGAAGATCACGTCACCCGCCTGGGCGCCCTTGCGTTCGAGCGCGACCCCGATCGGCACGATGCCTATCAGGGTGACGGTGATCGTGAGCGGTCCTCGCGTGGTGTCGCCGCCCACCAGCGATACGCCGTGCCGGCGGCAAAGATCGCCGGCCGCGCGCGAGAACTGCGCGAGCCACGACTCATCGGAATCGGGCATGGTGAGCGCCAGCAGTCCCCACGCCGGCTCCGCGCCCATCGCCGCCAGGTCGGAGAGATTGACCGCGAAGGCGCGGTGGCCGATGGACGCCGGCGCGGACTTCGGCGGGAAGTGCACGCCTTCCACCAGCGTGTCGGTGACCACCACCAGTTCCCGCGAAGCGGGCGGCATGACCACGGCGCCGTCATCGCCCACGCCAATGCGCACGTCGCCGCGCTCCGCGCCGAGTTTCGCGAAGTACTTGCCGATGAGCTCGAACTCGGATTGGGCCATGGCCCGGACTGCTAACTAGTGCTCGAGGGGACGCAGTTCGCGGGCGGCGGCATCGAGCACCGCGTTGACGAACTTGTGGCTGTCGGTGGCGCCGAAGCGCTTGGCGAGGCCCACGGCCTCGTTGATGACCACGCGATAGGGCACGTCGGGCGCAGAACGCAATTCGTGCGCGCCGACCCACAACACCGCGCGCTCCACCGGGTCGAGCTCGGCGGGTTTGCGATCCATCCAGCCGGCGAGCGCGGCATCGAGCGCCTCGCTGCCACCGCACACATCGGTGATCAGCTGGTTGAAGTAGCCGCGGTCGGCCTTGCGCATGTCTTCATCGGTGGCGAACTCGTTGAGCACGTCCTGCCACGGCGCCGAGTTGAGCTGCCAGCGATACAGCGCCTGCATGGCGAGCTTGCGCGCGACGGCGCGGCGTGCCGAGGCCGGATTGATGCCTTTGCCCGACATCAGCTTTTCCTCGCGCGCGTCTTGCGCGAGGGCCGGGGAGCCCTGGGGGGCGGCGCGAGTAGTTGGATCATCTCGAGCGCGGCCTCCATCGATTCCCGTCCCTTGTTCATGCGTTTGATGTCTGCGCGCTCCTCGGCCTGCGCCAGCGTCTCGGTGGTGAGCACGCCGAAGATGACGGGCACGCCGGTGGCGAGGCTGGCATCCATGAGGCCGCGCGCGCACTCGCCCGCGACGAAGTCGAAATGCGGCGTGTCTCCGCGGATCACGCAGCCGAGCGCGATGACCGCTTCCACGGCGCCACTCGCGGCAAACATCTTCGCGGCCAGTGGCAGCTCGAATGCGCCGGGGACCCGCTCCACCAGCAGGCGCGCCACGTCACCGCCGTGCGCGGCCCAGGCTTGCGTGGCGCCGTCGATGAGCTGGTCGACCAGCGGCGCATTGAAACGCGCGGCGATGATGACGACGCGACGCTGGCTGGCGTCGAATCGCAGGGACTGGGTGAGCGAGCCGGTCATGGGCGCGGGAGTATATAGGTCCGGCTCATTCGGCGACGTAGCCCGTGATCTCGAGCCCGAACGCCGAGATGCCCTGCAGCTGCTTGGGCGTCGACAGCACCTGCATGCGCGTGACGCCCAGGTCCTTGAGGATCTGCGCGCCGATACCGTAGGTGCGCAGCACTTGCGGCGCCGCATGGGCCGGGGCCGGATGCCCGGCACGCTGGCCCAGCGCGCTCACCGCGTCGGCCAGCTCGCGTGGCGTGCTGTGGTCGCGCAATACGATGACGATTCCCGTCCCCACTTCGGCGATGCGCTTCATCGCATCGCGCAGCGTCCAGGTGCGCCCAGGGTCCCGGACTCCCACCAGGTCCGACAGCGTGTCGATGGGATGCACGCGCACCAGCGGCGGCTTGTCGGCGTCGATCGTGCCCCGCACCAGCGCGAGGTGCACGTCGCGATGTACGTGATCCTCGTAGGCTAACAATGTGAACTCGCCGAACTCGGTGGCCACCTGGCGTTCGGCGATGCGTTCCACCGACCGCTCCTGGCGCAGCCGATAGCGGATCAGGTCGGCGATGGTGCCTATCTTGAGGTTGTGCTGCCGGGCGAACGATTCGAGGTCGGGGCGGCGCGCCATGGTGCCGTCGTCGTTCATCACCTCGACGATCACCGCCGACGGGTCGAGCCCCGCGAGCCGCGCCAGGTCGCACCCGGCTTCGGTGTGGCCGGCGCGCGTCAACACGCCGCCCGGCTGCGCCATCACGGGAAAGATGTGGCCCGGCTGGCGAAGATCTTCGGGGCGCGCATCCGGGCGCACCGCGGCGATGACCGTCTGCGCGCGATCGTGCGCGGAGATGCCGGTGGTGATGCCTTCGGCCGCCTCGATGGACAGCGTGAAGTTGGTGCGATGCTCGCGATGCGTGTCGCTGACCATGAGCGGCAGGCGAAGCTGGCGGCATCGCTCGCCGGTCAATGTCAGGCAGATGAGACCGCGGCCGAATCGCGCCATGAAATTGATGTCGTCGGCGCGCACCTTCTGTGCCGCCATGATGAGATCGCCTTCGTTCTCGCGATCCTCGTCGTCCATGATCACCACCATGCGGCCGGCGGCGATGTCGGCGAGAATTTCCTCGATGCTGTTGAGCGGTTTCATTGTGTATCCATGCTCAAGCGTTCCACGTAACGCGCCAGCAGGTCGATTTCCAGGTTGACGCGCACACCAGCGGCCAGCGAGCCGAGAGTGGTGACTTCGAGTGTGTGCGGAATGAGATTGACGGTGAACTCTACGCCGTTCACTTCGTTGACGGTGAGGCTCACGCCGTCGAGCGTGACCGAACCCTTGCGCGCGATGTAACGCGCCAGCTCTTTCGGCGCTGCGAACCGCACGCGCAGCGAGCGGGCGTCATTCGCGGTCGCCAGCACTTCGGCGATGCCGTCGACATGACCGGAGACCCAGTGACCGCCCAGGCTGTCGCCGGCACGCAGCGCCGGCTCGAGGTTGACGCGCGCACCGGCGGCTTTCGCACCGAGTGTCGTGACTCGCAGCGTCTCGCCGGATACGTCGGCCGCGAAGCTGGCCGCGCCGAGCGCAGCCACGGTAAGGCACACACCGTCCACGCAGATGCTGTCGCCGAGATTGAGCCGCTCGCGCGCGATGGTGGCGAACGACACCTCGATGCGGCGGTCTTCACCGGCGAAGGCCCCCTTCCGCGCGTCGATGCCCTGGATAGCGCCGATTTCCTGCACGATGCCGGTGAACACTATTTGTTTTCCATTATTTCTTTTTCTGGGCCAGCGGCCGCAGCCGCAGGCGCAGGTCGGGACCCACGACTTTCGACTCGAGCAGCGTGAATCCGGGCGCAGCTTCGAGCCTGGTGAGTCGCGCGAAGGAAGCGATCGGTTTCGCGTCCTTGCCTAACAATTTGGGCGCCACGTACATCAGCCATTCGTCCACGAGGCCGGCGGCCAGCAATGCCCCGCAGAGCCGCGGCCCGGCTTCCACCAGCACCTCGTTGATCTCGAGGTCGGCGAGGCGCGCGAACACCGCGGAGAGATCGAGATGCGAGCCCTTCACCCGGATGCGCTCCACGCGCGCCTTGCCCAGTCGCTCATCACTGGCCCCGGCCTTGCGCGTCGCGGTGGCCGCGGCAAACACCAGCGCGTCGCCCGGAGGCGCGAGTATTCGTGCCGTCTTGCGCAAGGCGCGGCGGCGATCGAGCACCACGCGCAACGGCTGGCGCGGCGCCTCGATGCGCACATCGAGGCGCGGATCGTCGGTGCGCACCGTGGCGCCGCTGGTGAGCACTGCGCTGCTCAGCGCGCGCCAGTGTTGAACGTCCGCGCGCGCTTCTTCGCTGGTGATCCACTTGCTCTTGCCATTGGCCAGCGCGACGCGCCCGTCGAGGCTGACGCCCGACTTCAGGCGGATGAAGGGCCGGCGATGCCGCATGCGCATCAGAAAGCCCGCGTTGAGCGCTTCTGCGTCATTGGCCAGCAGGCCTTCCTCGACGATGATGCCCGCTTCCCGCAGGCGTTCCGCGCCGGCGCCGTTGACGCGCGGATTCGGATCACCGATGGCGTACACCACGCGACGCACACCCGCCGCCAGCAACACATCCACGCACGGCGGTGTACGCCCGTGGTGACTGCAGGGTTCGAGCGTCACGTAGGCCGTGGAGCCGCGCGCGCGTTCGCCCGCCGCCCGGATGGCAATGGGCTCGGCGTGCGCCTCGCCCGCGCGCTCGTGCCAGCCTTCGCCGACTATCTCTTCATCACGCGCCAGCACCGCGCCCACGCGCGGATTGGGATGCGTGCTGTACAGGCCGCGCTCCGCGAGCTCGAGCGCGCGGCGCATGGCGGCTTCATCGAATGCGCTGAAACTCACTTACGCTCCTTGCCGGCCTTCCTGGGTGACACATCGCCGGGCAACAGTGACAGCTGGCCTTCGCTCGGAACTCTGCCGCGCCGATGCCGAAGGCGATCCACCTCGTCGCGAAATGCCTCGACGTCCTGGAAATGGCGATACACCGACGCGTAACGCACATAGGCCACTTCATCGAGCTTGTGCAGTTCTTCCATCACGATCTCGCCAATCTGGCGCGAGGTGACTTCGCGCTCGCCGAGGCTGCGCAACTTGCGCGTGATGTGGCCGACGGCTTCCTCCACGGATTCCCGCGACACCGGGCGCTTCTCGAGCGCCTTGTGCAATCCGCCACGCAGCTTGCTCTCGTCGAATGGCACGCGACGCTGATCATTTTTCACCACCAGCGGCATGACCAGCTCGGCGGTTTCGAACGTGGTGAAACGCTCACCGCAGGCCAGGCACTCGCGGCGCCGGCGGATCTGCGTACCCTCGGCAGCCAGCCGCGAGTCGTTAACCTTGGTGTCGTCGTGCGCGCAGAAGGGACAGTGCATGGCACGCCTTCACTTGGCTTACGGCCCTGTCAGGGGCCCCAGCTCTTCAAGGACCATATACCGGGTACCGGCGGCACAACTCGCTCGCGGCCGCGCGCGCCTTCTCGATGGCTGCATCGCTGCCGTTCGCATCGAGCACGTCGGCGACGAGGTCGGCGATCTGTTCGAACTCGCGTTCCTTGAAGCCGCGCGTGGTGCCGGCGGGCGAGCCTATGCGGATTCCGCTGGTGACCATCGGCGGGCGCGGGTCGTTGGGCACCGCATTCTTGTTGACGGTGATGTGCGCCTTGCCAAGCGCGGCATCCGCTTCCTTGCCGTTGATCGCCTTGTCGGAGAGGTCGAGCAGGAACAGGTGATTATCGGTGCCGCCGGAAACGATCTTGTAGCCGCGCTTCTGCAGGCGCGCCGCGGTCGCGCGCGCGTTCGCCACGACCTGTTTCTGGTAGTCCTTGAACTCGGGCTGCAGCGCTTCGAGGAAAGCCACGGCTTTCGCGGCGATGACGTGCATCAGCGGGCCGCCCTGCGTGCCGGGGAACACCAGCGAATTGAGCTTCTTCGTGATCGCCTCGTTGGCGCGCGCCAGGATGAGACCGCCGCGCGGACCGCGCAAGGTCTTGTGCGTCGTCGTGGTGACGACGTCGGCAAAAGGAATCGGATCGGGGTACAGGCCCGCGGCCACGAGGCCCGCGACGTGCGCCATGTCGACGAACAGATAGGCGCCCACGGAGTCCGCGATCTCGCGGAATTTCTTGAAATCGAGGTAACGCGAGTAGGCAGAGAAACCCGCAACGATCATCTTCGGTTTCTCGGCGAGCGCCTGCGCGGCGAGCGCGTCGTAGTCGATCTCGCCGTTGTCCGGGCGAATGCCGTACTGCACCGCGCGGAAGAGTTTGCCCGAGAAATTCACCTTGGCCCCGTGCGTGAGATGGCCGCCGTGATCGAGGCTCATGCCGAGGATGGTGTCGCCCGGCTGGATCAGCGCGAGATAGGCCGCGGCATTCGCCTGCGAGCCCGAATGCGGCTGCACATTGGCGTAGTCTGCGCCGAAGAGTTTCTTGGCGCGGTCGATGGCGAGCTGCTCGGCGATGTCCACGAATTCGCAGCCGCCGTAGTAACGCTTGCCCGGATAACCCTCGGCGTACTTGTTGGTGAGTACCGTGCCCTGGGCTTCCAGCACGCGCGGGCTGACGTAGTTCTCCGAGGCGATCAGCTCGATGTGATCTTCCTGGCGCTGGCGTTCGTTCTTGAGGGCGGCATCGAGCTCGGGGTCGAAACCACCGATGGTCATCGCGGTACGGAACATGGAATGGGCCTCACGGGGTCGAAACCGGGGGCCGCGAATTGTACTGGATGTGCCCTGTTTTCTGGAGAAAACGATCTATTAGTTGTGTCTATTGTCGGCCGAGACAGGGGTATCGACGAATCCCTGTACGACGGAGGTCCACGCCTGCGCCAGGTTGATGCGGTTGTAGCCGCCGCCACCCGTGCCGAGCACTCGGCCGTGGCCGAGATCTTCGGCCAGCGCCGCGAGGTCCCGCGCCGCCCGCCCATGTGACGCGGCGGTAAAGCGCATGTGGGTGATGGGGTCGCCATCGACGCTGTCGGCTCCGGCCTGGAGCAGGATGAATTCGGGTTTGAACTTGCGCAGATGCGCCAGCACGCGCGGCCACTCGGCGTCGAAAACCGCGTCGTCAGCCCCCGGCGGCACCGGGATGTTGAGCTTGGTGCCCGCGGCGGCGCCACGACCCACTTCGGCCTCGCTGCCCGTGCCTGGATAGAGGTGGCGGCCGTCTTCGTGGATGTCCGCGAATATCAGGTCAGGGTCGTCCTCGAAGCCGTAATACATGCCGTCGCCGTGGTGCGCGTCGATATCCACGTAGGCGATGCGCTTCAGCCCGTGATTTCGGCGCAGCATTTCCACGGCCACGCCGCAGTCGTTGAAAACGCAGAAGCCCGCGGCGCCACCGCGCGCCGCGTGGTGCAGACCCGCGATGGGAATGAATGCACGCCGTGCCTTGCCCGCCATGATCTGTTCCGTGGCGAGCAGGGTCGCCCCGACCACGTCCGCCGCGGCTTCATAGACACCGCGCCACGCAGGGGTGTCGCCCGCATCGAGATAACCCTCGCCCGTGGTGGAGCGGTCAGCGACCAGGTCGAGGTATTTCGGCGTGTGGAAGGATTGCAGTTCCTCGCGCGTGGCCGCGCGCGTTTCCATGGTGCGCACGCGCTTGTCGAGCCCGCGCGCGCTGAACTCGGCGAAAAACGCGGCGTGGCGGTCGGGGCCGAAAGGATGGCCATCGCCGAAGCCATAACGCGCCAGGCGTTCGCCAGCGATCAACAGAACGGAGGGTCTTGGGCCAGTTGACGATGCAGTGGACAGTCGCCTCTCCCCTTCGAGAACTTCAAAACGCCGGCAAACGTAGCACAGGTATGCGAGCGGGGGATGTAGAATTCCGCGCCTTTCCCGCCGCAAACTCATCTGGAATCCATGGCCCAATACATCTACACGATGAACCGGGTTGGCAAGGTTGTGCCACCCAAGCGCGTCATCCTGCGCGACATCAGTCTTTCGTTCTTTCCCGGCGCCAAGATCGGCGTGCTCGGCCTGAACGGCTCGGGCAAGTCCACGTTGCTCAAGATCATGGGCGGGATCGACACCAATTTCGAAGGCGAAGCGCGCGCGCAGTCAGGCATCAAGGTGGGCTACCTGCCGCAGGAGCCGCAGCTCGACCCGGACAAGGACGTGCGCAGCGTCGTCATGGAAGGCCTGGGGGGCGCATTCGCGCAGGTCGCGCGCTTCAACGAGATCAGCGACAAGTTCGCCGAACCCATGGAAGAAGAGGAGATGAACAAGCTCCTCGAAGAGCAGGCCAGGCTGCAGGACGCCATCGATGCCGTGGGCGGCTGGGAGCTCGAGCGCAAACTCGAGATCGCCGCCGACGCGCTGCGTCTGCCGCCCTGGGAAGCGATCATCAACAAACTATCGGGCGGCGAGAAGCGCCGCGTGGCGCTGTGCCGCCTGCTGCTGTCGGCGCCCGACATGTTGTTGCTGGACGAGCCCACCAACCACCTCGACGCCGAGTCGATCGCGTGGCTCGAAAAATATCTCGAGGCATATCCGTCCACCGTCATCGCGGTCACGCACGATCGCTACTTCCTCGACAACGTGGCCGAGTGGATCCTCGAACTGGATAGAGGCCACGGCATTCCCTACAAGGGCAACTACTCCACGTGGCTCGAGCAGAAGGAAGCGCGCCTCGCCACCGAAGAGAAGACGCAGGAAGGTTTGCGCAAGCAGCTCGCGAAGGAACTCGAGTGGGTGCGCCAGAATCCGAAAGCGCGCCAGGCCAAGAGCAAGGCGCGTGTCGCGCGTTATGAAGAGCTCGCCTCGCGCGAATTCCAGGAGCGCAACGAGACCAACGAAATCTACATTCCGCCGGGCGACCGCCTGGGCGACCTCGTCATCGAGGCGAAGAACCTGAGCAAGTCGTATGGCGATCGCCTGCTCATCGACAACCTCAACTTCCGGCTGCCCGCGGGCGGCATCGTCGGCATCATCGGGCCGAATGGCGCCGGCAAGACCACGCTGTTCCGCATGATGTCCGGGCTCGAGAAGCCGGACTCCGGCGAGATCCGCATGGGGCCTTCGGTCAAGCTCGCGTATGTCGACCAGTCGCGCCAGTCGCTCAACGACAAGAAAACCGTGTGGGAAGAAATCTCCGGCGGCCTCGACATGATCAAGGTGGGCAACTACGAGACGCCGTCACGCGGCTACGTGGGCCGCTTCAATTTCAAGGGCACGGGCCAGCAGCAGATCATCGGCGAGCTGTCGGGCGGCGAACGCAATCGCGTGCATCTCGCCAAGGTGCTCAAGTCCGGCGGCAACGTGCTCATGCTCGACGAGCCCACCAACGACCTCGACGTGGAAACCTTGCGGGCGCTGGAAGAGGCCCTGCTCGCGTATCCGGGCTGCGCGGTGGTCATCTCGCACGATCGCTGGTTCCTCGATCGCATCGCCACGCACATCCTCGCGTTCGAAGGCAACTCCGAAGTGGTCTGGTTCGAGGGCAATTTCCAGGACTACATGGAAGACCTGAAGCGGCGCAAGGGCGAAGAGGCCACGCAGCCGCACCGCATCAAGTACAAACCCCTGACTAGATAGTCAGGCCCGCATCGGGCGCGCGCGGCGGTGGCGTGGCTCAGCCACCACCGCTGCGCACGGCCGGCGCCGGTGCATCGGCGATCGCCGCCGCATCCGCCGCGGGATTCTCGAACGCGAACAGATCGCCCGGCTGGCAATCGAGCACCTCGCAGAGCTTCTCCAGCGTGCCGAAGCGGATGGCCTTCGCCCTGCCCGTCTTCAGCACCGAAAGGTTCTGCGCGGTGATGCCGACGCGCTCGGCGAGCTCGTTCAGGCGCATCTTGCGCCGCGCGAGCATCACATCCAGGTTTACGACGATCGGCACGGGGCGGCTCCGTTCAGATCACGAGATCGGCGTCGCGCTTCAGCGCGTCCGCATGTTCTTTCTCGTGCAGGCCGACGTCCATGATCCACGAGCCGAGCAGGACGAGCGCGGCCCCAAAGAAGGAGCTCAGCGACTCAGATAGCGAGATCTGGAGTTCGATGTTGCTTGGCCTCGATGGCAAGAAAAACCCGAGCTGGACGAGCATGGCTGCCACGCATGGGATCACGATGCCGAGCAAGGCCGCCAGGACCCAGAGAACGCCGATGTGCCGGAGGCGGCGCACGTTCTCCGGCGTGAAGATCGCGCCGGCGGCCAGATTGCCGAACAGACGATAGAGCTGGTACATGGCCGCGAGCGCGACTCCAGCCACCATGGCGACGACAAGAAGCGCCCACACCTTCAGCTCGGTCGTA
This sequence comes from Steroidobacteraceae bacterium, assembly GCA_035765415.1. Lineage (GTDB taxonomy): Bacteria > Pseudomonadota > Gammaproteobacteria > Steroidobacterales > Steroidobacteraceae > CADEED01. The sequence continues at coordinate 132,437 of DASTXR010000133.1, forward strand.
TTGAGCTGGGCCGCCGTAAACCCGGCCGTCGTGATGGGCTCGAGACCCGCCACACCGATGCCGCTTTGCGATTCCGAAGCGGGTGGGCGGACCACGCCGCCCGCGCCGAGCGCGCGGAAGATCAGCACAAACACGATTCCGACCAGGCCGAACCCGAAAAGCGCCGCGAACAGCGCGCGGGCGTTGCGGCCGAATTTTCGTATCTTGCCGATCTTCGACTGCACCTCGACTTCGCGATCAAGGGATGAGGCTGAAGCGTTCACCGGGGCTACTCCTTTTTCGTTCGCACTGGTCGCAAACCGGTGGCGAATCGTAGCCCCGTGAAATATCGCTTTGCAAGCGTTTTTTATCGTTTATCGATAACTAACGACCGCTTAACGATATGGCGCTCTCGGCAGCTAGCCCACCCAGCGGCGCGCGTTGCCGAACATGCGGTACCAGCCGCTGTATTCCCCCGCTCCATCGGGCCGCCAGGAATTCTGCGCGTAGCGGAACGAGCGCTCGGGGTGCGGCATGGTCAACGTCACGCGGCCATCTTCGTTGGTGATGGCGGCGATGCCGAACGGCGAACCGTTCGGGTTGGCGGGGTAGTTAGTGGCCACCTGGCGGTTGCCTTCGATGTAACGCGCCGATACCAGGCTGCTGTCGGAGAACGCTCTCGCGGCTTCGTCGCTCGCGAACTCCGCGCGACCTTCACCGTGCGCGACGGCAATCGGCAGCATCGATCCGTCCATGCCGGCGAGGAAGATAGATGGCGACGGCTGCAACTCGACCAGCGAGAAGCGCCCTTCGAATTGCTCGCCGCGGTTGCGCACGAAACGCGGCCAGCTCTGCGCGCCGGGGATGATCTCCTGGAGCGCGGCGAACATCTGGCAGCCATTGCACACGCCCAGCGTGAACGTGTCGGAGCGATCGAGGAAGCGCTGGAACTGCTCGCGCGCGCCGGCGTGATAGAGAATGGACTTGGCCCAGCCCTCGCCGGCGCCGAGCACGTCACCGTAGGAAAATCCGCCGCAGGCCACGAGGCCGCGGAATGAATCGAGCTTCACGCGGCCCGAGAGCACGTCACTCATGTGCACGTCGTGCGGCTCGAAGCCCACGCGCTCGAACACCGCCGCCATCTCGATCTGGCTGTTGACGCCCTGCTCGCGCAGCACCGCAACCTTCGGCCGCGCGGTGGCGATGAACGGGGCGGACACGTCTTCGTTCGGATCGAACGTGAGCGCCACGTTGAGACCCGGTGCACCGGTGTCGCAGGCGGCGGCGAATTCCTCGCGCGCGCAGGTCGGTTCGTCGCGCAGCTCGCGCATGCGCCAGGAGGTTTCCGACCAGGCGCGCCGCAGGTCTTCCCACGATTCATCGATGCGGGCATCGCCTGCCTGCAGACTCACGCGCATTGCCCGCGTGGGCGCGCCGATCGCGTGGGTCCATTCGCCCAGCCCGTGCCGCACGAAGACCGACTGCACCGCGGCGGCGTGCTCGGCCTTCACCTGCAACACGACGCCGAGCTCTTCGCAGAACAGCGCGCCGGCCGCACCCGTGACGCCGGCTCCCGCGGGTAGTTTGATGTCGAGCCCGCAGTGGCCGGCGAAAGCCATCTCGACGAGCGTGGCGAAGACACCGCCATCGGAACGGTCGTGATAGGCAAGGACCAGGCCCTGCGCGCGCAACTCCGCGAGTGCCGCGGCCAGCCGGACGAGTAGTTCGGGGTCGGCGAGGTCCGGCGGCGTGGCGCCGAGCTCGCCATGGACCTGCGCCAGCGAGGAACCGCCGAGCCGGTTCGCGCCCTTGCCCAGGTCCACGAGCAACAGCACGGTCGCGCCGAGATCGGTGCGCAGTTGCGGCGTCCAGGTCTTGCGCACATCGCCCACGGGTGCGAACGCGGAAATGATGAGCGACACGGGCGCGACCACGGACTTGCGCTGCGCGGCCTCGCCCCACACCGTCTTCATCGACAGCGAATCCTTGCCGACGGGAATGGCGATGCCCAGCGCGGGGCACAACTCTTCGCCCACCGCGCGCACCGTGGCATACAGCGCGGCGTCTTCGCCGGGCTCGCCGCAGGCCGCCATCCAGTTGGCGGAAAGCTTCACCGACGACAACGCGCCGATGTCGGCCGCGAGAATGTTGGTGAGGGCCTCGCCCACCGCGAGACGGCCGGATGCGGGCGCATCGAGCACGGCCACCGGCGTGCGCTCGCCCATCGACATCGCCTCACCGGCGTGGCCGAAGTAATCGGAGATGGTGACGGCGACGTCGGCCACCGGCACCTGCCAGGGCCCCACCATCTGGTCGCGGCTGATCATGCCGCCGACGGTGCGATCGCCAATGGAAATCAGGAACGTCTTGTCGGCCACGGCCGGGAAACGCAGCAGGCGGTACGCGGCGTCGCGCAGGTCGAGCGCGGCCGTGGGCCATGCCGCCTGCGGCGGCGTGACGCGGCGCACGTCGCGCAACATCTTCGGCGCCTTGCCTAACAACACCTCCAGCGGCAGATCCACCGGGCGTTTGCCGTTCTTCCTGTCCTCGAGCACCAGCACGCCGGTGTCGTCGATTTCGCCGAGCACCGCGCAGGGGCAACGTTCACGGCGCGCGATGGCCGTAAAATCCTCGAGGCGCGCAGCGTCGATGAGCAGCACGTAGCGCTCCTGCGACTCGTTGCACCACAGCTCCATGGGCGACATGCCGGGTTCGTCGTTCGGAATCGCGGCCATGTCGATGCGCGCGCCGCGACCGGCGGTATGCGCCACGGCTTCGGGCACCGCGTTCGACAGGCCGCCGGCGCCGACGTCGTGGATGAGCAGAATGGGATTCTGGCTCCACCGCGCCGAGCAGCGGTCGATGACTTCCTGCGCGCGGCGCTGGATCTCGGGGTTGCCACGCTGCACGGATGCGAAGTCGAGATCGGCGCTCGAACTACCGCTGCCCATCGAGGACGCGGCGCCACCGCCCAGGCCGATGAGCATCGCCGGCCCGCCGAGCACGACGATCTTCGCACCCACCGGGATCTCGCACTTCTCGACGTGATTGCGGCGCACGTTGCCGAGGCCGCCCGCAATCATGATGGGCTTGTGATAGCCGCGCACGCGGCCGCCCGGATCGCCATGCGCCGCCTGTTCGAAAGTCCTGAAGTAGCCACAGATGTTAGGCCGGCCGAATTCGTTGTTGAACGCGGCGCCGCCGATCGGGCCGTCGATCATGATGTCGAGCGCCGAGACGATGCGATCGGGCTTGCCCAGCGGAGCGCCCGGCGCTTTCTCCCAGGGCTGCTCGAAACCCGGAATGCGCAGGTGCGATACGGAGAACCCCGTGAGGCCGGCTTTCGGTTTCGCGCCGCGCCCGGTGGCGCCTTCGTCGCGGATCTCGCCACCCGACCCGGTGGCCGCGCCCGGAAACGGCGAGATCGCCGTGGGATGGTTGTGCGTCTCGACCTTCATGAGGATGTCGATGGGCTCGTCCACCGCGCCATACACATCGTTTTCGGGGTTCGGGAAATAACGTTTGCCGAGCGCGCCTTCCATGACGGCGGCGTTGTCGCGATAGGCCGAGAGCACGCCGCGCGGATTCTTCTCGTGCGTGTTGCGGATCATCGCGAACAGCGACTTGGGCTGACGCTCGCCGTCGATGATCCAGTCGGCGTTGAAGATCTTGTGGCGGCAATGCTCGGAGTTCGCCTGCGCGAACATCATGAGCTCGACGTCGGTGGGATCGCGCCCGAGCGCAGCGAAGTTTTTCACCAGGTAGTCGATCTCGTCGTCCGACAACGCCAGGCCGAGCTCGGAGTTCGCGGCCACCAGCGCATCGCGTCCGTTCGCCAGCGACACGGTGCGCAGCGGCCGCGCCTCTTCCCTGACGAAAAGGCGCGCGCCTTCACTTCGATCGAGGAGCGCCGTCTCGGTCATGCGATCGAACAGCGGCGCGGCGAGCCGCGACGCTTCGTCGCGCGAGAGGTTTTTCACACCAGCGATGCGCCAGGCGATGCCGCGTTCGATGCGCCGCACGGCGTCGAGACCGCACACGTGAGCGATGTCGGTGGCTTTGCTCGACCAGGGCGAGATGGTGCCGAAGCGCGGCACCACCACGATCTCGATGGCGGATTCGCTTTGGCCCGGCTGCGCTTTTTCTTCGCGTGGCCCGTAGGTCAGCAGGCGTTCGAGCAACCTGGATTCACGCGCGTCGAGATTGCGTTCGAAGTCGACGAAGTGCACGAAGCGGGCGCTGATGGCGCCGATGCCTGGACGAATGGCTTCGAGCGCGGGGCGCAGTTTTGCGATGCGGAAATCTGAGACTGCAGAGGCGCCAGGGAGCTCGATCATTGAGGGCGCGAATTGTACAGGACGGGGACATTCCTGATTTGCTGCAAATAGGGACGGGCCTCATCGCGCGAACAAATCCGCGCTTGACGGCGCCCGCGAGGCGCGTCCCTATTTGCAGCAAATCAGGAATGTCCCCGTTATTTCTTGGGACCGGGGTCGCTCGTGGGTGTGTACATGGACATCGGGAATGCCGCGACGTTGCTGCCTTCGAAGGCGCTCACCTTGCTCACGCCCTGCTTCTTGACTTCGTCGATTCGCAGGATGGAGTGCATGGGCAGCATGGTGCATTTCACACCTTCGAATTCGGATTTGATCCTTTCCTCGGCGGGGTCCAACAGCACCGCCGAGCGCTCCCCGAAGGTCAGGTCTTCAACCTCGATGAATCCGAACAACCGACCCTGGGCCACCTTACGGGCATAAACCTCGTAAACCTTGCCTTGGTTCACGAACATAATCTTGAAAATGTGACTGGATGCCATCGAGCGGACTAGGGGGGCGTTAACCTGCCCCTTCATACACGCATGGGCCGCGGGAAGCTAGGGCCCAGAGGGTAGAACATGGCGCTCCGGTTGCGCGTCATCAGCGATCATCGCCAACGATTGGGCGACAAGAGTACGTTCGTCTTTGGCGTCTCGGGCGGAAGCATAGGACGCTCGGCCGAGAACGATTGGGTATTGCCAGACGACATGAGATACGTGTCGGGCCGGCATGCGCGCATCGTTTTCCATAAAGGCCGCTACCTGCTGCAGGACACCAGCAGCAATGGCACGTACGTCAACGACAGCGACCGCCCGCTCGGCAACCAGAACCCGCACGAGCTGAAGAGCGGCGACGTCCTGCGCATTGGTGAATACCACGTGCAGGTGCATATCGATTCGGCCACCGATTTCACGCTCGACGACAGCGCGCTCTACAAGACCGGATCGACCAGCACACGCAGCCGTCGTGTCTCGCCACCGAAGGATCTCGGCGCCTCCTTGCGCCTCGAGAACCTGCTCGAAGCCAGCAACGACATCTCCAGCGACGAGCTCAAGCCCGTCAACGCCTTCGGCCAGGCCGTGTCGACGCGCACGCGCGCGCTGCACCAGACCCAGGATGTGCCGAAGGAATCCTCGACGGCCCCGGAGCTCGACGTGGACTCCGAAGCCGTGGCGCGCCGCATCGCACGTCTCGCCAAGGCCGCCGCCAAACAACAGGAAGCGAAGCAGCAACACACGCTGCCTGCGCCTTCCGCCCCGGCACCGGCACCGCCGCCAGCGCCCGCCCCCACTTACACACCCACCGCCGTGGACAACACGCCAGGACTGCAGGCGTTCTGTCGCGGCGCCGGCATCGGCCCGGAAACGCTTCCCGTGGACGCGCACTCGCGCATGCTGCATCTGGCCGGCCAGCTCCTGCGCGAATCGCTGCTGGGCCTGAAGGAAAGCAATCGCAGCCAGCAGGAACAGCGCAACCGCCTGCGTGTGTCCTATCAGAAATCGCCGGGGGACCTGCGGCCCTCGCTCGAGCGTCACAGCGTCGATGAGCTCATCCAGGAATTGCTGAAAGCCCATGACAGCCGCCGTTTCGACGCCGTGCAGTGGTTGCGCGAATCGTTCGCCGGTGGCCGCCGTCACGACAACGCGATGATCGAGGCCATGCGCACGGCGTTCGCCGATTTCGTCGGCCGCCTCGACCCGCGCGACCTGGCCACGCGCTTCGAGCGCAGCGCGCGTCGCAAGACCATGGGCAACTGGGAGTTGTACGGCGACTTCTACCGCAGCCTTTGCGAGATGCAGCCCGGCACCCTGCCCCACATCTTCGTCGAGACCTTTGCCCAGCATTACGAACAGTCCGCGCGTGGCGCGGAAGACGGCAGCTCCGAGTCCATCGACGCCGCCTGAGCGGCGAACGGCGACTAACTACCCGCCCGGCCGCACGCCGATACCGTCGGCATCGTCCTCATCTTCCTCGGCCTCCTCGTCCTCGACCCCGGGTTTGGGTTTCGGATTCGGCTGGTCGCCGCCATCCGGGGGATTGCGGGACGGGTGATTCGGCGGTGGATCGGTTTCGCGATGCCTGGGCATGACGCGAAGCCTAGCGACCGTACCCTGGCATGGCCGTACGACAAGCACGAAAAACCGCGTCGGACGGCTTGAATACGTGCCGGTGCCTGTCGAAACTCGCCTTCCTGATTCGTTTAGGGCCTGAAACCGGCAAGTCGCCGGCAACTCGGGAACCCAAGGCCATGAAGCAATACATGCTGAGCGTTTGTTATCCGGCCGGCGGCACGAAGCCGCCACCGGATGCCCTGCAGAAAATCATGAGTAATGTCGTCGCGCTGCAGAAGGAAATGCAGGCGGCCGGCGTGTGGATATTCAGCGGCGGTCTCGCTCCGCCGAGCTCCGCCACCGTGTTGCGTCACCAGGCAGGCGAGCTCATCACCACCGACGGGCCGTTCATCGAGAGCAAGGAGCAGATCGGCGGCTTCACCGTCCTCAAGGCGCCGGATCTCGACGCGGCGCTGGCCTGGGGCCGCAAGATGGCGCGCGCCATCGGCACTCCCATCGAGGTTCGTCCCTTCGAGGAGGGACACTGACCCAAGAGATCGCCACCATATTCCGCCGCGAGTACGGCCGTGCTGTTGCCGTCCTGGTCCGCTCCCTCAAGGACATCGAGCTCGCCGAGGAAGCTGTCCAGGACGCGTTCACCACCGCGCTCACGCACTGGCCACGCGACGGAGTGCCGCCGGCGCCCGCGGGCTGGATCATCACCACGGCCCGCAACCGGGCGCTCGACCATCTGCGTCGCGAAGCCACTCGCGACACGCGCCAGGCTGCCGCGATGCAGTTGCTGGAGCAGGACGCGGCGGAGGAGCACGACGTGCGCGACGACCGGCTGCGACTGATCTTCACGTGCTGCCACCCGGCGATCGGCCCCGAGGCGCAGCTGGCGCTGACGTTGCGGTTGTTAGGCGGGCTGACCGCCGCCGAGATCGCGCGCGCATTCCTGGTCCCGGAACCGACCCTGGCGCAACGGCTGTCGCGCGCCAAGGCCAAGATTCGCGACGCGGGAATTCCGTACCGCGTGCCCGAAGCCCCCGAACTGTCCACGCGCCTGGGCGCCGTGCTCGCCGTCGTCTATCTGATTTTCAACGAGGGCTACAGCGCCACGTCGGGGGATGCGCTGGTGCGCGCCGAGCTTTGCGATGAAGCGATCCGCCTCGGCCGGCTGCTGGTCGAGTTGCTGCCGGATGAATCCGAAGCCATCGGATTGCTGGCGCTGATGCTCCTCATCGATGCGCGACGCGAGGCACGGGTCGATGACTCCGGCGATTTCGTGCGGCTCGCCGACCAGGACCGCGATGCCTGGAACCGTTCGCGCATCGACGAAGGACAGGCGCTGCTGCGCGTGTGTCTCGCGCGCAATCGACCCGGGCCTTACCAACTGCAGGCGGCGATCAATGCCGTGCACAGCGATGCGCACACCGCGGCTGGTACCGACTGGCGACAGATACTCGCGATCTACGACCAACTGCTCGCGCTGACGCCGGGCGACGTGATCGCGCTGAATCGCGCGGTGGCCGTCGCAGAAGTAGAAGGGGCGGAACCGGCGCTGAGGCTGGTGGATGGCCTCCATCTGCCGCGTTATCACCTGTGGCACGCCGTGCGTGCGGACCTGCTGCGCCGGCTGGGACGCGACGCGGAAGCGGCAGCGGCCTACCTGTCGGCGATCGAACATTGCAGCAACGCGCGCGAACAGAAATTTCTGCAACGCCAGTACGAATCGATGCCCAGCCATTGATTTCGCCAGGGGATCAGCCAGCCATCACCTGACGGCTCAACTGAAGCTGCGGCGCCTCGAGCGACAGCAGGTGCGCCTTGGCATCGAGCCCACCGCCGAAGCCCGTGAGATCACCGTTCATGCCAATGACCCGATGACAGGGGGCGATGATCGAGATCGGATTCCTGCCGTTGGCCGCGCCCACCGCGCGAACCGCGGCGGGGTTGCCGATCTGTTCGGCCATTTGCCCATAGGTGCGCGTTTCGCCGTAGGGAATCGTGAGCAGCGCGGACCAGGCGCGCCGCTGGAAATCGGTGCCGCGGAATTCGAGTGGGACGTCGAACGCCCGGCGCGAACCGGCGAAATATTCGCGCAGCTGGCGTGCGGTTTCGACGAGTAGCGGATGGGCGGGCGATTCGATGGAGCCTTCGAACGCGG
>DASTXR010000134.1:0-3234 GCA_035765415.1 Steroidobacteraceae bacterium
CAGCTAGACCGCGTCGCGCATGAACTAAATCAACGACCCAGGATGACCTTGGGTTGGGAGAACCCGGCCGATACACTCAGCCGGGCTGTTGCGTCGACCGGTTGAGGTCACCTCCTCCATTTCTATTACTCAAGCGCGCCCTCCGTTTCGCGCCGGAAGCCTGTCCTTCTTCACGCGCTGACGCTACACCGCCCAGGTCCGGCCCCTTTTGCTAGCAAATGGGGACTGTCCCCATTTCAGCGCGGGACGCTGCTCGCCCGCTGCCAGTCCTTCCAGTAATTCGGATAGGTCTTCGCCACGCAGCCCGGATCGAGAATGCGCAGTCCCGGCAGGCGCGATCCGAGCACTCCGAAAGACATGGCGATGCGGTGATCGTGATAGGTCTCGATTTCCACGACCTGCGGGCGCGGCTTTTCATTCGCCGCCAGCGGCTCGATCACCATGAAGTCCGGCCCCTCTTCCACCGTCACGCCGAGCTTGCGCAGCTCGCGCGTCGGCGCGGCGATGCGATCGCATTCCTTCACGCGCAGCGTCGCAAGACCCGTGATACGCGTCGGGGTCGCGAGGAACGGCGCGAGCATCATCAGCGTGGGCGCGACGTCGGGCATGCTGGTCATGTCGACTTCGTGGTCAAAGCCGGCTTCCAGCTTGCGGGGACCTTCGATGATGGTGCGAGCGGCGGTGCGCTCCACGCTAGCGCCAAGCTTTTCGCAGAGGCCGAAGAACCCATAGTCGCCCTGGCGGGTGTGGGCGCCCAGGTTGTTGAGCGTGATGCGCGCGCCGTGCAGCGTGGCCAGGGCCGCGAAATAGGAAGCCGCCGAAGCATCACCTTCGACATCGATGTCGCTCGCGCGATAGCCGCGGGCCGCGACGCGCATCGTTTGATAGTCCTGGTTGTCGACAGTGACGCCGAACTTCGCCATCTCGTCGAAAGTGAGATCCACGTACGGCTTGCTCGTGAGCTGGCCCTCGACCTCGATGCTGAGGCCATCGTCGATGAGCGGCGCGATGATGAGCAGGCTCGTGAGGTACTGGCTGGAAATATCGCTGGGCACGCGAACCGGGCCGCGCAGCCGCCGCGTTCCCATCACAGTGGTGGGCAGGTGCCCGTCCCGCGTCGAATCCATGCGCGCGCCGAGTTTCGCGAGCGCGTCCACGAGCGCCTTGTTAGGCCGGTTGCGCATCGAGATGTGGCCGTCGATCAGCGTGCGTCCCGTGCGCAGCGCCGCCATGGCGAGCAGCAGTCGCGTCGTCACCGCGCTCTGGCCGGTATTGAGCTCGATGTCGCCCGACGCGAATTCGCCACCCCGGCCGGTGATGCGCACCGAGTCTTCGACGGAATCGTCGACCGCGATGCCCAGCCTGCGCAGGCAGTCCTTCATGCGCCAGTAGTCGTCGCATTCACCCGGATAACGGATGGTGCTGACGCCGTCGGCCAGCGCCGCGATGGCGCAGTCGCGCAGCGTCAGCGACTTGCTGCCGGGCAGCGGGGTCTCGAAATGAAACGAGCCCTGTTTCCAGGGCTCGAGATCGAGAAATGCGGGATACGTTGGAGCTGCCGTCATCAGGTCCGGAGGATCAATCCCTGATGGGGCGATCTGCGCCATCGTTGACCCGCTCGCGCAGGTCCTTGCCCGGCTTGAAATGCGGCACGTACTTGCCGGAGAGCGCCACCGCTTCTCCGGTCTTGGGATTACGGCCCTGCCGCGGCGGCCGGAAATGCAGCGAGAACGAGCCGAAGCCACGTATCTCGATGCGATCTCCCGCCGACAGGGCATCGCTCATGATCTCGAGGATCTGCTTGAGCGCGAGCTCCACATCCTTGGCTGGCAGGTGTTTCTGTTTCGCCGTGATGATCTCGATGAGCTCGGACTTCGTCATGGGCCGTTATCCTGGTTTTTGTTGTTATTGCCGGCGATCGCCTTTACTGACGATCGCCGCCGATCTGTTCCTTGAGCAGGTCACCGAGGCTGGTGCCCGAGGAAGGCTGCTCGGAACGGTAGTTGGATACCGCCTCGGCCTCTTCGTGCATTTCCTTCGCCTTGATGGACAGCGCAATGGTACGGGTCTTGCGATCCACACCGGTGAACTTGGCTTCGACTTCCTCGCCGACCTTGAGCACGGTGCGCGCGTCTTCGACGCGATCGCGGCCGAGTTCGCTGGCACGGAGCTGGCCTTCGATACCGTTGCCGAGGTCGATGACCGCGCCACGCGCGTCGACTTCCTTCACGGTGCCGCGGACCACGCTGCCCTTCGGGTTGGTGGCGATGTACTCGCTGAACGGATCCTGCGCGAGCTGCTTGATGCCCAAGCTGATGCGCTCACGCTCCGGGTCGATGGACAGCACCATGGCTTCCACCTGCTGGCCCTTCTGGTAGTTGCGCACGGCTTCTTCGCCCGCGACATCCCACGAGAGGTCCGACAGATGCACGAGGCCGTCGATGTTGCCGGCGAGGCCGATGAACACACCGAAGTCGGTGATGGACTTGATCTGGCCCGACACCTTGTCGCCACGGTTGAAGTTCTCGGCGAACTCCTTCCACGGGTTCTGCTTGCACTGCTTGAGGCCGAGCGAAATGCGACGACGCTCTTCATCCACGTCGAGCACCATGACTTCGACTTCCTGGCCCGAGTGCACAACCTTGGCCGGGTTGACGTTCTGGTTGGTCCAGTCCATTTCGGACACGTGGACCAGGCCTTCGACGCCGTCTTCGATCTCCACGAACGCGCCGTAGTCGGCGATGTTCGTGACCTTGCCGAACACGCGGGTGTTCGGGGGATAACGGCGCGCGATGTTCTCCCACGGGTCCGCGCCGAGCTGCTTGAGGCCCAGCGAGACACGCGAACGCTCGCGGTCGAACTTGAGGATGCGGACGTCGATCTCGTCGCCGACCTTGACCACTTCCGACGGATGCTTAACGCGCTTCCACGCCATGTCGGTGATGTGCAGCAGGCCGTCGATGCCACCGAGGTCCACGAACGCGCCGTAGTCGGTGAGGTTCTTGACCGTGCCCTTGAGCACGGTGCCTTCCTGCAGGTTGTCCATGAGCGCGCTGCGCTCGGCGGAGAATTCCTGCTCGACGACCGCGCGACGGGAAACGACAACGTTGTTGCGCTTCTGGTCGAGCTTGATGACCTTGAACTCGAGCGTCTTGTTCTCGAGGAACGAAGTATCGCGGACGGGACGCACGTCGACGAGCGAACCCGGGAGGAACGCGCGGACGTTGTCGATCT
>DASTXR010000135.1:0-27373 GCA_035765415.1 Steroidobacteraceae bacterium
GGCGGGCAGCTCGGGACCTGAAACCTTCCACACGCCATCGCCGAGTTTCGCCTTGCCCGAGCCCTGCTCGATGGGCTCGACGAGCACCAGTTCGCTGCCCACGTACTGCAGCCCGCGCTGATTGAGGTTGGGTTGCTCGACGGTTCCCGGATGTTTCTTGCGATAGCTGCGATACATCAGCAGCGCGGCGAGGCCGAGAACGGCAAAACCGATGAGCTGGTATTGCCAGGGAATGGGAATGACGATGAGCAACAAGCCGATGACGGCCGCGGACGCCGCGAACCAGATGGCCACGGCTCCGGGAATCAGGGTTTCAGCCGCGGCGAGCAATACCGCGATGACCATCCAGTGCCACCACACCATGTGGGTCAGGAAGTGGTTCACGACTGCGGCACTCGCGGCGGCGTGCGAACCGACCCCGGCGAACCTGGCGGCAGGCTGCTCGGTTGCCGCTGCATGGCGTCCTTGGCGAGCTCGGCAATGCCACCGAGCGCCCCTAACAATCCGGCGGATTCCATCGGCATCATGACCACCTTCTGGTTCGGTGAAGCGGCAAACTCCTTGAGCGCTTCCACGTATTTCTGCGCGACGAAGTAGTTGATGGCCTGAACGTCGCCCTGGGCGATGGCCTGCGACACCATCTGGGTGGCGCGCGCCTCGGCCTGCGCCAGGCGCTCGCGGGCTTCCGCCTCGCGGAACGCGGCTTCCTTGTTGCCCTCGGCGGCGAGCACGACGGCCTGCTTCTCACCTTCCGCCTTGAGGATCGCGGCCTGGCGGAAGCCTTCGGCATCGAGAATGTTGGCGCGCTTTTCGCGCTCGGCCTTCATCTGGCGGCCCATGGCCTCGATGAGATTCGCAGGCGGGGTGATGTCCTTGATTTCGATGCGCGTGCACTTCACGCCCCAGGGCGTGGTGGCGTCATCGACGACCTTGAGCAGCCGATGATTGATTTCGTCGCGCTTGGAGAGCGTCTCGTCGAGATCCATGGAGCCAACCACCGTGCGGATATTCGTCATGGTGAGGTTCACCATGGCGAGCCGCAGGTTGGCCACTTCGTACGCGGCCTTCGGAGCGTCCAGCACCTGGTAGAACACCACCGCGTCGATCGCCACCATGGCGTTGTCCTTGGTGATGACTTCCTGGCGAGGAACATCGAGCACCTGTTCCATCATGTTGATCTTCTGGCCCACGTTGTCGAAGAACGGGATCAGCCAGTGCGGACCGGGCGGCATGGCGTGGTCGAACTTGCCCAGGCGCTCGCGCGTGTACTCGAAACCCTGAGGCACGATGACCAGCGTTTTGATCGCAACGACGATGATGCCGATGACGACCAGGACGACCCAGATGGTGCCGGAATCGAACATGTGTACTTCCCCTCTAATGTTCTGCGCGCTCGCTCGCGGGGAATCATACGCTCCGGGTCGCCTTTTCCGCACGTAGCCGCCCTGCGACATGGGAATGCGAGGCTGACTCTGCGATGATCCGCAACGAGGGAAGCCAGCGAAACGCCAGCCGACAGAGCTGACTGGCCGCCTCGGGGATAACGTCCAAGTATTCAGGTCGCCGTGTCAGAAACCCCCGTTCCGGAAATCAGAGTAGAGCCCGATCACTTCGACGTCGTGACCAGCGATGTCGTGCTGGTTGCCCAGCTCGAATCCACGTTCGCGTTATGTCTGTACGACGCGGTGCTCGAATCCGGGGCATTGGTGCACCTGCGCGTGGGGCCGCCGGGACGCGTCCAGGATCCCGAGCTGACCGACACCACGCTGTCCACCGACCTGCTGCTGCTCGACCGCTGTTTCATCGAATTGCGCAAGAGTGAGCCGCGTGCGCAGCACTGGCAGGCGAAAGTCGTAGGCCAGGTCCGGGACCTGCCCGGAGCGCGCGAGCGCTTTGATGGAGTCCGCAGTTTTCTCTCGGCGTTTCTGGCCGACACCAATGTGAAGCTGGTTTCCTGCGATACACACGTGGACCACGTGCAATTGCTGAAGTTTCGTCCCGCAATGGGCCACGTTCGCAGCGAACCTCTTGCCGCTCAGCGCCTCGGTAGCTGAAAATCGGCGCCATGCGCCGAAAAATCATTGCCTTGCTGGTCCCCCTCGTGGGGTTGCTCACCGTTGACGCCGCCCTCGCCGCGAAGAAGGCCGCGAACGCACCGTTGCTGAAGCTGTTCGAAACCGCATGGCAGGAGGACCTCGCCGACGACCCGATCGCCGCGACGGCTCTCGGCGACCATCGCTATGACGCGCTGCTCACCGACATGTCGGTGGAAACGATCGCCAAGCGCAACCAGCGCTACTTCTCGCGCATGGCTGCGCTGCGCAAGATCGACAAGACCAAGCTCGAGAAGGCCGACCAGCTCAACTACGACCTGTTCGAGCGCGAAACCCGCGTTCTGCTCAACGAAGGCCAGTTCAAGCCGTACCTGTACGCCACGCGCACCTTCGACGGCCCGCAGCTGCTGCCCGAGCTCGCCGAGATTCACCCGTTCCAGACCGTCAAGGACTACGAGAACTGGATCGCGCGCATCAATGCCAGCGGCGTGTTCATCGATCAATGGATCGTGTTGTTAGGCCAGGGCGCCACCGAACGCCGCACGCAGCCGCGCGTCACCGTCCAGAAGGTGCTCGAGCAGATCAAGCCGCAGCTCGTCACGAATCCGGAAGACAGCGGCTTCTATGCGCCGTTCAAGAAGATGCCCGCCAGCTTCGACGCCGCCACCAGGGACCGGCTCACCGCCGCCGCCAAGACCGCGATCCAGACCGTGGGCGTGCCGGCGTTCCAGCGCTTCGACAAGTTCTTCCGCGACGTCTATCTACCCGCGTCGCGCGACACGGTGGGCATCTACGACACGCCCGATGGCGACCTGTACTACAAGAACCGCATGCAGTACTACACGACCATCGACAACCCCGATGCGACGCGTATCCACAACATCGGCCTCGAGGAAGTGAAGCGCATCCGCGCGGAGATGGAGAAGACGCTCGAGGGCATCAACTTCCTCGGCACACTCGACCAGTTCCTCTCGTTCATCCGCAACGATCCGCGCTTCTACTACAAGACGCCCGAAGAGCTGCTGGCGGCGTACGAGAAAACCGCCCGCGGCATCGAGCCGCAGCTTCCGAAGCTGTTCGGCCGCCTGCCGAAGACCAGCTTCGGCATCCGCGCCATCCCGGCGGCGAGCGCCCCCACCACCACCACGGCGTATTACCAGCCGCCGTCTCTCGATGGCTCGCGGCCGGGCAATTACTACGTGAACCTGTACAAGCCCGAGTCACGCCCCATCTGGGAAATCGAGGCGCTGACCGCGCACGAGTCCGTGCCGGGCCATCACCTGCAGATCGCGCTGGCGTACGAGCTCACGGGGCTGCCTCAATTCCGGCGCAACGCGAATTACACCGCGTTCATCGAAGGCTGGGCGTTGTATTCGGAGAGCCTCGGCTACGAGCTCGGGCTCTACAAGGACGATTTCTCGAAGATCGGCCAGCTCAACTACGACATGTGGCGCGCCGTGCGCCTCGTGGTCGACACCGGCATGCACCAGTTCAAGTGGACCCGCGATCAGGCGATCTACTACTTCAAGCAGAACACCGGCAAGAGCCAGCAGGACATCGAAAACGAAGTGGACCGCTACATTTCCTGGCCGGGCCAGGCGCTGGCGTACAAGTTAGGTCAGCTCAGGATCCAGACGCTGCGTGCCGAGGCCGAAAAGGCGCTCGGAGCGCGCTTCGATATCCGCGCATTCCACGACCAGCTCCTCGGGATGGGCGCGCTGCCCTTGTCGGTGCTGGACGTCGAAATGCGGGCCTGGATCGCTGCGCAGAGCGCGCGGCGGTAATCATCGATCGTGCGTTGACGCATCATTCGTTCTCCAATCTTTCTTCGAGCGCTTCAATGGCGGTGAGCAGCCGTGTGCAGCGGGTTTCCGCTGCCGCGCGCTGCCGTCTCGCGTGAGCGAGCACGTTTTCGGAAACGTCGTCGCGCTTTTCGAGCAACTCGATTTCGAATCGAGCGCGCGACGCGGCGCGGCTGGCCGTCGCGTAATGGCGCTGTAACTGCTCGAGTTGTTCGTCGAGCGCGCATTCCGCGACATCCACGTCGTCCTGGAACTGCGTGGGAGCGCGGGCGCTGGCCCCGTATCCCGAACTGACTGATGAATTTCTCACGACCGCTCCTGTTCCCCCGGCCGCCTGTTGCCGGGGTGTGACAATCATCGCGAAGTCGTGTTGCTTCTGAATGTCGGCGGCGCGATGCATCCGGCAGGGTCGGGCGCCCAACGGCTTGTCAGACATCGCCTGTGTACTGCGTCGGAGCGTCTGCGCCGGACGACAGAGCTCAACTATGGGCGGCGAGCGCGAGATCCTGCGAATAGACGACGTTCATGACGTTGTCGTACCAGCCCTGCAGTTCGGGCTTCACCAGGTGCTTGTTCACATAAAAATAGAGCGGAATCATCGGATGATCCGCGAGCATGGCGCGCTCGGCCTGCTCGAGCAGCGCGCGGCGCTTTGCGACATCGGACTGGTGGGAAGCTTCTTCCAGCAACGCGTCGTAGGCGGCGCTCGAATAATGCGGCAGGTTGATACCGAAGCCGCTCTTGAAGTACTGCAGGAAGGTGTACGGATCGTTGTAGTCGCCGACCCAGGACAAACGGTACATGTCCATGTTGCGGCGGTCGATGTCATCCAGCAAGGATTTGAACTCGACCGCGACCATTTGCGCTTCGACGCCCAGCGCCTCCTTCCACATCGAAGCCACGGCCACGGCCACCTTGGTGTGGACTTCACCGGAGTTGTAGCGCAGCTCGAATCGCAACGGTTTTTCGCGCGTGAATCCTGCTTCGGCCAGCAGCTTGCGAGCGGTCTCGATGCGCGCGGGCAATGGCGTCGTGGCGTAGTCGAAAGACTGTGCGGTGTAGTTGTACATGCCGGGCGGCACCCAGCCATAGGCCGGCAGCTCTCCCATGCGGAGCACGGAGCTCGCCAGGCGCTCGCGATCGAGCGCCATCGACAGGGCCTGGCGCAATTGCGGATGTTTCGCGAACTGCGCGCGATCGAGATTGAAGCCGTAATAGTAGGTGCTGAGCTGCGGCGTGACGTGCAGTTCCGCGGCCAGGTTTTCCTTGATCCAGTCGAACTGTCCGCGCGGCAACACGTAGGTGCAGTGCAGCTCGCCGGCGCGATACGCGCGCAGCTCCGCGTTCTCATCCGCGAGCTGCACGAACTTCACGCCATCGATCTTGTTGGCGGCATTGCCCCAGTAGTGCGGGTTGCGCTCCACGCGAATGTAGCTGCCCTGCAGCCATTCCTTGAGCACGAACGCGCCGTTCGACACCTGGTCGCCCGGGCGCGAGAACCGCTGACCGAGCTTCGCGAGCGATGGCCGGTGCAAAGGCGCGGTGGACGGGTGCGCCATGAGACCCGGTAGATAGGGTGCGGGCCTGCTGAGCGTGATCACCACGGTGCGGGCGTCGGGCGCGGCGACGCCCAGCGATTCCACCGGCTTCCTGCCCGCGACGATGTCGGGCGCGTTGACGATGATGTCGATGACTTCCGCGTACTGCGAAGCCGTCGCCGGGTCCACGAGCCTTCGCAGGCCCGCGGCAAAGTCTTCGGCCACCACCGGCTCGCCGCTCGACCAGCGCAGGTTCGCGCGCAGTTTGAATGTGTAGACGAGGCCGTCTTCGCTCATCGTCCAGCTTTCGCCAGCCGCGGGGATGGTGACGGCGTTCTGGTCGAGCCGCGTGAGCCCTTCGAACAGATCCCGCAGCACCACCATGGCTTCGGCGGAGCGTGCCTTGTGTGGATCGAGCGAGTCGGGGTCCGGACCATTGCCGCGCAACAGGATCGCCGCCTTGCCCGTTTCGTCGCCCTTCTTGCCGCAGGCGGTGACGCCAAGAGTGGCAAGCGACGCAGCCAGCAGTTCGCGTCGGGTGACCGGCCTTCCCATCAGGCCGCGCGCGACTTCTTGAGATGGACGAGAAGAATGGAAACTGCCGCGGGCGTGACACCGGCGACGCGCGCCGCCTGTCCCACCGTGGCCGGACGAATCTGCTCGAGCTTCTGCCGCACTTCGTTGGACAGGCCGCTGACGCGCGCGTAGTCGAGATCCGCGGGCAGCCGCGTTTCCTCGTTGCGGCGCTGGCGTGCGATCTCTTCTTCCTGCCGCTCGATGTAACCCGAGTATTTCGCCGCCACTTCGAGCTGCGCGCGAATCTGCGCCGCCAGGCGATCGTCGTCCACCGCGGCCATCGGACCGATCAACTCGACCACGTGTTCGTACGATACTTCGGGGCGACGCAGCAGATCGAAGGCGGAGAGAGCATCACGCGACGAAGTGTCGCCCAGCACCCGCGTCGCCCACTCCGCCGGAATGTCGACGGCCTTGATGCGCGAGTTCTCGAACCGTTCGAGCTCCCGCGCACTGCCATCGCGCTTGGCTTCGAAGAACGCCCAGCGCGCGTCGTCGACGAGCCCCATCTCGCGTCCGACCGGCGTGAGACGCAGATCGGCGTTGTCTTCACGCAGCAGCAGGCGATGCTCCGCGCGACTCGTGAACATGCGATACGGCTCGCGCGTGCCGCGCGTCACCAGGTCGTCGATGAGCACGCCCACGTAGCTTTCGCTGCGCTTGGGGATGAAAGCTTCCTCGTCAGCCACCGAGCGCGCGGCGTTGATGCCGGCGATGAGACCCTGCGCGGCGGCTTCTTCGTATCCCGTGGTGCCGTTGATCTGGCCCGCGAAAAAGAGGCTCCCGAGCGCCTTGGTCTCGAGCGATGACTTGAGATCGCGCGGATCGAAGAAGTCGTACTCGATGGCGTAGCCGGGCCGCGTGATATGCGCGTTCTCGAAACCCCTGATGGTGCGCACGAACTCGTACTGCACGTCATACGGCAGGCTCGTCGAGATGCCGTTCGGGTACACCTCGTGGGTGTTCAGGCCTTCCGGCTCGATGAAAATCTGGTGCGACGCCTTGTCGGCGAACCGAACTACCTTGTCTTCGACGCTGGGGCAGTAGCGAGGGCCCACGCCTTCGATCTTGCCCGTGAACATGGGCGAGCGATCGGTGGCCGCGCGGATGATCTCGTGCGTGCGTTCCGTCGTCGCCGTGATGTGGCAGGGCAACTGCGCGGGGTGATCGCTCTGCCGCCCCAGGTAGCTGAACACCGGCCGGGGATCGTCGGAATACTGCGTGGCGAGTGCCGAGTAATCGATGGTGCGGCCGTCGATACGCGGGGGCGTGCCGGTCTTCAGGCGCGCGGTGCGGAACGGCAACGCGCGCAGCCGTTCCGCAAGTTTGTTAGACGGCGGATCGCCGGCGCGGCCGCCGCTGTAGTTGTCGAGGCCGACGTGAATGCGGCCGCCGAGAAACGTGCCGACCGTGAGCACCACCGCTCGCGCGCGGAATTCGATGCCGGTCACCGTCACGACGCCGCGCACGACGCTGTCGGCGCCGTTCTTTTCGACGATGAGATCGCCGCACTCCTGCTGGAACAGCGTGAGGTTCGGCTGATCCTCGAGCGCGCGGCGGATGAACGCCTTGTAGAGCATGCGATCGGCCTGCACGCGCGTCGCGCGCACCGCCGGTCCCTTGCTGGCGTTCAACGTGCGCGACTGGATCGCCGCCGCATCGGCGCCGCGCGCCATGATTCCGCCGAGCGCGTCGATCTCCTTGACGAGATGTCCCTTGCCGATGCCGCCGATGGCCGGATTGCAGCTCATCTGGCCCAGCGTCTCGATGGACTGCGTCAGCAGCAGCGTACGCGCGCCCATGCGCGCGCTCGCCAGCGCGGCTTCGGTGCCCGCGTGGCCGCCGCCCACGATGATTACGTCAAAAACGCCTGCAGAAGCCACGGAATCGCCGCCAGATCAAGGAGTTAAGGCGCCGGATGGTATATCGGCCGGAGTGTCAACGCCACCGGGTGCACGCCGTTTTCTATCCCAACGGGCCGAATTCCGGCTTGAGGAGAGAAGACATGAAAAACACGAACAGCCTGGCCGCTATCGGTCTGGCACTTGGGATGGTGATGGCGGGCACAGCGAATGCCGATACCCCACGCTACGACGCTCGCCAGCACAACCAGCGCGCGCGCATCGTGAACGGCGTGCAGAACGGTGAGCTGACCCTGCGTGAGACGCGCCGTCTCGCCGGCGGCCAGGTGCACCTCAATCGCGTCGAACGCCGCGCCGAGGCCGACGGCGTAGTGACCGGCCGCGAGCGTGCCCACCTGCAGCACGAGGCGAATCAGCAGTCGCGCCGCATTTATCGCCAGAAGCACGACGCTCAGGAGCGCAAGTAGGTCGCAGAGCCGAACGCTTTCAGGGCACGTGTCGCCAGACCCGTGCCCTTTTCATTTATACGGACCCGGCGAAGCCGGGATTGGATTCCGGGCGCAGCCCGTGAGTAAACCCGGCGAAGCAGGGTTTGAGTCCCGGGCGCAGCCCGTGGCATGTATCCTGCGCGCCGCATGATGCGACTTTGCGTTCTCGCAGGATTACTTGGCATCGCTGCCACCGCAGCGGCGACGACTGCCGCGCCGACGATTCCGCTCAAGCCGTGCCGGCTCGAACATCCCGCGCGCATGCTGGCGCTGACCGCCGAATGCGGGACGATGCGTGTCGCCGAAAATCCCGACAAGCCGGGCGGCCGCTCCATCGAGCTCTTCGTTGCGCGCGTACCGGCCATCAGCCTCAACAAGAAACCCGATCCGCTGTTCCTGATCGCGGGCGGCCCCGGCACTTCGGCCGTGGACCTGTACACGTCGTCCGCAGGGCCGTTCGAGCGCGTGCGCCGCGATCGCGACATCATCCTCGTGGACCAGCGCGGGACAGGCCGATCGCATCGGCTCGATTGCGACTACGGCAACGACAATGTCTTCGAGCACATCGACGAGATCAAGGTGGGCGCGGTCAACATCCAGTGCCGCGAAGAGCTGTCGAAGAAAGCGGACTTGCGCATGTACACCACCAGCATCGCGGTACGCGATCTCGACCAGGTGCGACAGGCGTTCGGATACGAGCACATCAATCTGTATGGCAACTCGTACGGCACACGCGTCGCGCAGCACTACGCGCGTCGCTTTCCGAAATCCACGCGCACCGTGATCCTGGACGGGGTGGTGAATCCCGAAGTGATCCTCGGACCGGCAATCGCCATCGACGCGGAACGCGCGCTCGAGCGCATCCTTGCACGCTGCGCGCATGACACGGACTGCGCCAGGGCATTCACCGATCCCGCCGCCGATTATCGCGCGCTGCGCGCGCAGCTTGCGGCCAAGCCCGTGAAGTCGATGGTCAGCGACGCGGTGACGGGCCGGCCTATCCACTTCGATTTCACCACGCGGCACCTGTCCGCGGTGCTGAGGTTCGCGAGTTACAACGACGACCAGGCGGCGCTGCTGCCGCTGTCGCTGCACCTGGCGAGGCACGAGGAAAACTTCACGCCGCTCGCGAGCCAGTTCCGCGTGTTCGCGAATTCACTCCAGGCCGCGTTCGCATACGGCATGCACAACAGCGTGGCGTGCAGCGAAGACGCGCCGCTCATCGACTCGTCCAAGCTCGATCTCGCCGCGCTCGGGGCCACCCACATGGGGGCCGAACAGGTGCAGCAGCTCGTCGAAGCCTGCAAGGAATGGCCGCAAGGCGTCGTCGATGCCGACCTGCATAAGCCTTTCAAGAGCGCTGCGGCCGCCCTGCTGCTGTCGGGCGCGGACGATCCGGTGACTCCGCCCGAGTACGCCACCGCGGCGCAGCGCGCGTTCGCGGACAGCAAACACGTGATCGTCGCCGGGCATGGACACGGCCAGCTCAGCGCGCCCTGCGTGGATCGCATCATCGCGAATTTCGTGACCGCCGGTACGGCGCGTGGTCTCGACACGGCCTGCGTCGACAAGCTCAAGCCCATGCCGTTCTTCATCACACTGGCCGGGCCCGGGCCTTAAGTCATGCTCGAAGCCCGCGGCCTGTTCAAGTCTTTCGGCAAGGTTGAGGCGGTGCGCGGCGTCAGCTTCGTCGCGCGCGACGGCCAGATCACCGGCTTGTTAGGCCCGAACGGCGCCGGCAAATCCACCACGCTGCGCATGCTGTATACGGTGCTGAAGCCCGACCAGGGCGACGCTTTCATCAACGGCACCAGCGTCACCTCCGATCCGCTGGCCGCGCGACGCTCGATAGGCGTGCTCTCACATGGCGCCGGCGTCTACAACAACCTCACCGCGCGCGAGAACATCGCGTATTTCGGCGAGTTGCATGGCCTCGAGCGCGCGGACCGCGATGCGCGCGCCGCCGAGCTCATCGAGATGCTCGAGATGCAATCCTTCGCGGACCGGCTGGCGAAAGGCTTTTCGCAGGGCCAGAAACTCAAGACCGCGCTGGCCCGCGCGCTGGTGCATAGACCGCGGAATCTGCTGCTCGACGAACCCACCAACGGCCTCGACGTGATGGCGGTGCGCAATCTGCGCAAGTTGCTGGGGCAGCTGCGCGATGCGGGCCACTGCGTGCTGTTCTCGAGCCACGTCATGCAGGAAGTCGAACAGCTCTGTGACGAAGTGGTGGTGATCAACGGCGGCCTGGTCGTGGCCGCGGGCACGTTGGCCGACATTCGCGCGCACGCGGCCAACAGCCACCTCGAAGACGCGTTCGTGAGCCTCATGCACGGCAGCGACGCCGGCAACGGTGAACCGAAGTGAACCTGCGCGGCATCTGGGCGGTGTTTCGCAAGGAGTTCCGCGAGAACCTGCGCGACAAGCGCACGCTGCTTTCGGCGCTGGTGTTTGGTCCGGTGATCAGCCCGATTCTCGTCGCGGGCCTCGTGCAGTTCGGCATTTCGCATGCGGAAACCCAATCGGACGAAAGCATTTCGGTGGCGGTGACGCATGCCGACAGCGCGCCCAACCTCATCGCATATCTGAGCGCGCGCGGTGTCAACATCGAGAAGGTGGACTTCGACGAGGCCGCGGCGCGCAATGCCGTGGCAACGCAGACTCACAAGATCATCCTGGAGATCCCGGATGATTTCGGGACGCGCCTGCAGCAGGGCCAGCCGGCGCCGATCGTGCTCTATTCCGACAGCTCACGCGCGTTCGAGCGCCGCGGCGTCGGCCGCGTGCGCGCACTGGTGTCGCAGTACGGCATCGAGATCGCGCAGCTTCGCTTCCTGGCGCGGGGCATCGACCCTATTTCGGTGCTGCCGATCTCCGTGCAGGAGATCGACGTGTCGACACCCACCGGCCGTTCCGTGCTGGTGCTCAACATGATGACGTACCTGGTGCTGCTGTCGATGTTGTTTGGTGGCCTGTATCTCGCCATCGACGCCACCGCCGGCGAGCGCGAACGCGGATCGCTCGAAGTGCTGCTGACGTCCCCGGTGCCTCGCGAACAACTCATCTACGGCAAGATCGGCGCCGCCGCGTCATACATGCTGATCTCGCTGGTGTTGACGGTGGCGATGTTCGCGGTGGCCATGAGTTTCGTGGGCCTGGAACAGCTCGGCATCACCACGAACCTGGGGCCGGCCGCGGCCGCGAAAATGGTCGCCTGCTGCGCGCCGCTGATTCTTTTCGGCTCCGCATACCTGACCATCATCTCCGCTTTCGCCAAGAGTTATCGCGAAGCGCAGACTTATGTGCAGCTCATGATCACCATTCCGACGATGCCGCTGATCTTCGCCGGCATGATGGGACTGCAGCCCAAGCTCGAATGGATGTTCGTGCCGTTCCTGAGCCAGCACCTGCTGATGACGTCCGTCGTACGCGCGGAGGAGATATTGCCGCTGCACATGCTGGTGTCCGTCAGCAGCACGCTGGTGCTGGGAGCGCTGCTCGCATACATCGCCGGCCGGCTGTATCGCCGCGAGGCGCTCCTGGGCTGAAAGCCCAGGCTGAAAATCAAGTCAGGCTGACTTCTTCCGGATCGGGTGCACACCCGGCGGCAGTTCCGCCGCGCGGTGCTGCGCCAGCAGTGCGCGGTACCGGAAGATTTCCGTGTCGGTGTATTCGCGCGCTTCCACCTCGAACCGGTTGTCCCAGTAGCCGCGACGGAAACATTCCATCAGATAACGCGGGATGGTCATGTCACCCGTGCCCCACTGGCGAATCACGTGAAAGTATTCGTGCAGTACCAGCGGTCCATCGGCAAAAAACTCCTTGCCGCTGCCACGCAGGTAGATGCGATTGGGTCGCGTGGTGGCGATGGCGCGCCAGTGAAAGCGCACGAAGATGCTGTACTGGATGACCTTGATGCGCCCCACGGATTCGCCGAACAGGCTCTCCAGAGCCAGCTGGACGTCCTTGGGTGGATAGCAGCGATTACCGACCCACATGTCACTTCCCTATGCAGAACGAGCCGAAGATACGTCCTAACAAATCATCGGCGGTATGGATACCGGTGATTTCCTCCAGTGCCTGTTGGCCCTGGCGAAGTTCTTCCGCCACCAGTTCGCCGGCACGGCGCTGGGTGAGCGTTCGCGCGGCGGTCTCGACACAGTCCCGCGCGCGGGCCAGCGCTTCCAGGTGTCGGCGCCGCGCCGACACGGTTCCGCTGCCCGCGGTGCGAAAGCTGACGCTGTCCTTCAGATGGGCCCGCAGCTGATCCAGCCCCTGGCCGGTAACCGCCGAGATGTGCAGTCGCGGCGGGCCGGAAACCGTGTCCGACAGCGGCAACCCTTCGCCCAGGTCGATCTTGTTGAACAGGAGCGTCACCGGGACATCCGGGGGCAGGCGTGCACGTTCGAGTTCGAAAGCGCGGCCTTGTGGGTCCGTCGACGTGTCGATGACGAACAGCACGCGATCGGCGCGCGACATTTCCGCAGCAGCGCGCCGGACGCCTTCGCGCTCGACGACGTCATCGGAATCGCGAAGGCCCGCCGTATCGAGCACATGCAGCGGCAGGCCGTCGATGTCGATGCGTTCGCGCAGCACGTCGCGCGTGGTGCCGGGGACCGCGGTGACGATGGCCGCGTCGTAACCCGCCAGCCGATTGAGCAGGCTGGACTTGCCGGAGTTCGGGCGACCGGCGAGCACCACGGTTATGCCATCCCGCAGCAACCGGCCCTGGCGCGCGGCCGTGGATACGGCGTCGAAGTGGCCGCGCACGGTAGATAGCCGCTCCTGCAGCTCGGCGTCGCCGAGGAAGTCGATCTCCTCTTCGGGAAAGTCGATGGCGGCTTCCACGTAAGCGCGCAGGTCGATCAGCGCGTCGGTGAGGCCCTGCACCATGCCCGAGAATTCACCCTGCAGCGAACGCATGGCGGCGCGAGCGGCTTCGCGAGATCCGGCATCGATGAGATCGGCAACGGCTTCCGCCTGGGCGAGGTCGATCTTGTCGTTGTGAAACGCACGCTCGGTGAATTCGCCGGGGCGCGCGCGCCGCGCACCGAGCTCCAGGCAGCGCTCGATGAGCTGCTCGACGATCACCGGGCCGCCGTGACCCTGAAGCTCCAGCACGTGCTCGCCGGTGTACGACAAGGGGCCGGGAAAGAACAAGGCGATGCCGATGTCGATGGGATTGCCGGCACGGTCGGCAAAGCGCGTCAGGGTTGCATGGCGGGGCTTCGGGAGCTCACCGACCAGCGTCGCGGCTATCTCCGGAGTCTTCGGACCCGATACGCGCACGACGCCGACGCCGCCGCGTCCGGGCGGTGATGCCGCTGCCACTATAGTGTCGGGGTGACTCATGCATGCAGCGGCATTGGCGCCGCCGCGGATGAGTCTACGCCGGTTGCCTCTCGCTGCAGCGCATCAGTCCGGGGAGATCGGCGCGGCTACTTTTTCCGCGCCCGGTCTTCAGCTTCGATTTTCCGATTGATGTTCCACTGCTGCAGGATCGTGAGGCCGGTGTTCGTCACCCAATACAGCACGAGGCCTGCCGGGAAGAACGCGAACATCACCGAGAACACGATGGGCATGAGCTGGAAGATTCGCGCCTGCACCGGATCCGGCGGCGGCGGGTTCAGCTTGGACTGGCCCCACATCGCAAGTCCGTTGAGCACCGGGAGAATGAAGTACGGGTCGCGCGACGACAGATCGTTGATCCAGCCGAGGAACGGCGCCTGGCGCATTTCCGCGCTTTCGACCAGCACCCAATAGAACGCCAGGAACACCGGCATCTGGATGAGCATCGGCAGGCAGCCGGCGAGCGGATTCACCTTCTCCGTCTTGTACAGCTCCATCGTCGCCTGGCCGAGCTTGGATCGATCGTCCTTATAGGTTTCCTGGAGGATCTTCATGCGTGGCGCAAGCGTGCGCATACGCGCCATCGAGCGGCCAGACTTCTCGGACAGCGGATAGAACAGGAGTTTGAGCAGCAAGGTCACCAGGATGATGGCCAGACCCCAGTTCCTGACCAGCGAGTGCGCGTGTTCGAGCAGCCAGAACAGCGGCCTCGAGAGCAGCGTGAGCACACCGTAGTCCGCGACCCGGCTGAGCTCGGGATGCAGAGTGTCGAGCTGCTTCTGCAGCTTGGGGCCGACGAATATGGATTCCTTGATGGTGCCGGTGGTGTTGGGCGCTACGACCTCGGGTGGTCCCAATGCGCCGAGCAGGTACTGCCGGCCTTGCGCGCGCAAGCTGTAGGTATATGTGCGCTCGGCATTCGGAACGATCGCGCTGACGAAGTGGTGCTGCATGCCGGCGATCCAGCCGTGAGTCACCTGCTGGGTCAGCTGCTGATGCTCGGACTTCTCGATGTCGAGCTTCTGATATTTCTTGCCGTCGTAGATCACCGGCCCGCGGTACGCCAGGCTCTCGGGCTTGAAGTTGAACATCGACGATTCGATTTTCGGATCGGAACGCGAAATACGCGCGTAGGAGTGAACGGTCCACGGCGCGCTCGACTTGTTGTCGATGGCGTATTCGATGCCGATCGCGAACATGCTGCGGTGGAAGACAAAGGTCTTCGTGACCGTGACGCCCTGGCCGTCGGTCCACGTCAGCGGCACGCGCATCTCGTCCTGTCCGGCGCCGAGGTCGTAACGCGTGGCTTCGCTCGAGAACGTCTGCAGGTGCGTCGGGCGTAGGTCGTCGGCCTTCACGCCGCTGAGGCCGGTCTGCAGGATGTAGTTAGTGGTCGGGCCATCGAGGTTGAACAGGACGACCGGATCGGGCTCACCCTTGACGAGCGGGTAGCCGGGCAGCGCGGCGTACACCAGCGTGCCGCCCTTCAGGTCGATGTCGAGAATGAGTACGTCCGTGGTGACCCGGATCTTTCCGGCGGTTTCCACAGGTGCCGGGACTGCCGATTCCGTGGCGGGCACGGGTACCGATCCTTCCGCAGGCAGCGCAGCCGCTGGCTTCGTTTGATCCGCCTGTGGAATAGTGTCTTCCAATGCGGCTGGCTTTGGCGCGCTGGTGCTGCCATCGGCGGCAGTGCTCGTGTCTGCCAAGGCTGGCTTTGGACCGTAGTCGATCTGCCACTGCGAATAGTTGAGCCAGAGGGCGAGCAGCAGGCTCAGCCACAGGAAAACGCGAATGTTATTGGTCATGCGAATGTTTGAGGCAGGCGGGGACCGGATCGAATCCGCCCTCGTGCCAGGGGTGACAACGGGAAATTCGTTTGATGGTGAGCCACACGCCGCGTGCGGCGCCGTGCGTTTCGATGGCTTCGATGGCGTAGTGCGAGCACGACGGATAGAAACGGCAGCGCGGCCCGAGTAACGGGCTGATGGCGAGCTGGTACCCGCGAATCAGATATTTCAGGACGTAGCGCATGTTGTTGCGACGCGTTGCCAAAGGGTCGCGAGGCTAGCACGCAGCGTCGCCGCCGGAGCTTCGCGCGCCGGAAATTTTGCCGCCACTACGATGTCGACGGCAGGCAGATCGTGCTGGGCGAGGCGGAAGGCTTCACGCACCAGGCGCCGCAGTCGATTTCGCGCGACCGCGTTGCCGGCGGTTTTCACCGCGACGGCGAGTCCGACGCGCGGATGCGTAAGTCCGTTGGGTTTCACGCGCAGCGCGAAGAATCGGTCGTCGATACGCCGGCCACCGGCATAGATGGCATCGAACTGCAGTTTGCTGCGCAGACGAAGTTCTGCGCCGAAACCTGAACGACGTGGAGTGGGCTGCATTGCGGCCCGCTGAAGACGAGCTCCCGCGTGCTTAGGGAACGATCTTCTTGCGGCCCTTGGAGCGGCGGCGTGCAAGAACCTTTTTCCCGCCCGTGGTTTTCATGCGGGCGCGAAAGCCCGTGGCGCGTTTGCGCTTGATCTTGCTCGGCTGATAAGTGCGTTTCATGATGATCGGCCCAAAGCCGCTGATATCCCGGAAAAAAGGGCGGGAAGGTTACGCAGCGGGTAGTCCGGGTGTCAATACAATCCGGTCAGGAAAGGCTAGACTTCGCCCCCCTTTTTCCAAGCCAGAGTCGCCACGGATCCATCAGTGACAGCTACGCCCCGCGAAACTTCACAGATGGACGGCAGCTCGCTGTGGACGCGTTGCGTACGCGCGCTGGAAGACGAACTCCCCGGCGAACACTTCAATACCTGGGTGCGACCCCTCCAGGCGGTGGAAAGCAGCGGTGCGCTGAAGCTGCTCGCGCCTAATCGCTTCGCCGTGGATTGGGTCAACGCCAACTTATTGTCGCGCCTCGGCGAGATTGTGCGCCGCTTCGTCGAAGGTGATGCCCCGATCGTCACCGTGGAAGTCGGGTCTCGTGGGCCAGAGCAGGTTCTGCGCCCCGCCCAATCCGACACAAATGGTGCCGCGGCGCGACCGAAGCGCAGCGAAGGTATCGTCGTCGGTGTCCGCCTGAATCCGGATTTCACGTTCAACGGTTTCGTCGAAGGCAAGAGCAATCAGCTCGCCAAGGCGGCAGCGGTGCAGGTCGCCGAGAATCCTGGCCGTGCCTATAACCCGTTGTTCATCTATGGCGGTGTAGGTCTCGGCAAGACGCATCTCATGCAGGCCGTCGGCCACACCATCAAGGCACGTGATCCGGAAGCGCGAGTTGCCTACATTCACTCCGAGCGATTCGTGAGCGACATGGTGATCGCGCTTCAGCACAACAAGATGAACGAGTTCAAGACGGCGTATCGGTCACTCGATGCGCTGCTCATCGACGACATCCAGTTCTTCGCGAACAAGGATCGTTCACAGGAAGAATTTTTTCACACGTTCAACGCGTTGCTCGAAGGTCAGCAGCAGGTGATCGTCACGGCTGACCGCTATCCCAAAGAAGTGTCGGGCCTCGAAGAACGCTTGAAATCCCGCTTCGGATGGGGTTTGACGGTAGCCATCGAACCGCCCGAGCTCGAGACATGCGTCGCGATCCTCATCGGCAAGGCGCAAGCCGCGAACGTGCTGCTCCCCGAGGAAGTTGCGTTCTTCATTGCGAAACGCATTCGCTCGAACGTACGTGAGCTCGAAGGCGCTTTGAAACGGGTGATCGCGAATTCGCGTTTTACGGGCAAGGCCATCACGCTCGAATTCACCAAGGACGCGTTGAAAGACCTGCTGACATTGCAGGCGAAATTGATCACTATCGAAAATATTCAGAAGACGGTGGCCGACTACTACAAAGTTCGCGTGGCAGATCTGCTTTCAAAACGCCGTAGTCGTTCCATCGCGCGACCGCGCCAGGTAGCAATGGCGCTCGCGAAAGAATTGACGACACACAGTCTTCCCGAGATCGGCGACGCGTTCGGTGGGCGAGATCACACCACCGTGCTGCATGCCTGCGGACGTATCCGGGAATTGCGTGTGGCTGAACAGCGCGTCGGTGAGGATTATCAAAACCTGTTGAGAACCCTGACGGGATGACTGTGGGAAGCCTGTGGATAATTTTGTGGACAAAACCATCCACAGGTCGCACACAGGGGATCATCAGGCTGTGAGTAAGTTGGTTAGATAGGAAAAGAAGGGCAAGGGACTGATCGAGAGATGGTTTTGGAGTAATCCCCATCGTCCACAGGCTCTACTGCTGCTACTACTGGCTTTAAATCTTTAAGAACAGAAGGCAATCGCATGAAGCTCTCCGCGACTCGCGAGCAAATCCTCGCTCCCCTGCAAAGTGTCATTGGCGTCGTCGAACGTCGGCAAACAATGCCGGTTCTTTCCAATGTGCTGCTGGCAGCGCGGAACAATCGCATCAGCGTTACTGGCACTGACCTCGAAGTCGAACTGGTGGCTACCAGCGATGCCAGCGTCCAACAGCCGGGAGACATCACGGTTCCAGGCCGCAAATTGCTGGATATCTTCCGCGCATTGCCAGAGAAGACTGCAGTTACTGTCGCTACTGACGGCGAACGTGTGTCGATCAAGGCCGGAAAATCGCGCTTTACGCTGTCGAGCTTGCCGGCTGCCGAGTTTCCTGTCGTCGAAGACATCAATGCGCAGCAAACGCTGACATTGTCGCAGGGAGATTTCAGACGTTTGATCGATAAGACGCACTTTTCGATGGCACAGCAAGACGTTCGCTACTATTTGAACGGACTTCTGCTCGAAACGGACGGGAAGACCCTGCGGGCCGTTGCGACGGATGGTCATCGGCTTGCTCTTTGCGAGGCCGAGCTCGAGACGAAGGCGAAAACCAATCAGCAGGTAATCCTGCCGCGAAAGGGTGTGCTCGAACTTCAGCGCATTTTGGGCGGAGATGGGAACGTGGACTTGGCCATTGGAACGAGCCACGTTCGCGCCCAGATTGGCGATATTCGCTTCACTTCGAAGCTGATTGATGGCCGCTTCCCCGAGTACGGTCGTGTGATTCCAGCGAATCCGACCAAGCAGGTCGAAGCCGATCGCGAAGGGCTTCGGCAGGCGCTGCAACGAACCGCGATTCTCTCGAATGAGAAGTATCGTGGAGTTCGCATCAATCTGAAGTCAGATCTCGTCACGATTCAGGCACATAACCCCGAACAAGAAGAAGCAGAGGACCAGGTGGAGGTCGTTTACAAGGGCGATGAGGTGGAGATCGGCTTCAATGTCACCTATCTGCTCGACGCGCTGGCTGCCGTGGATTCAGAAACCGTAGTCCTTGGACTCACCGACGGAAACAGCAGCTGCCTCGTCCGCGCGGCTGGAAACACAAATTCCAAGTACGTCGTGATGCCGATGCGGCTCTAAAGCCGACGTTGATACGCGGCTCCAATGTCCCTCGCTGAGCTGCGCATCGAAAACCTGCGTTGCATCGAATCGGCGGTGCTGGAGTTTTCGCCTGAGCTCAACCTGATCGCCGGCGAAAACGGAGCTGGCAAGACGTCCATCCTCGAGGCCATATTTCTTCTGGGCCGCGGTCGGTCGTTTCGAACGCGAAGCAGCGAAAGGCTGATTCGCTATCACCAGCCGAAGCTCACCGTTTTCGGCCGCACTGACGATGCGCCATCGAAACAGGCTGGGATCGAAGTAGCCGCCGACGGTGGCACACGCGCCAGGATCAATGGTGAGCCCGCGGCTTCATTACTGGAGTTGTCCGGGGTGTTCCCGGTCCAGGCGATCGATCCCGAGATCCACAAACTCGTCGATCAGGGACCCGAGCGCCGCCGTCGCTGGCTCGACTGGCTGGTGTTCCACGTGGAACCAAGCTTTGGGCTTCACTGGGCTCGGTATAACCGGGCTCTGAAGCAACGGAATGCGGCGCTGCGCTCGGGAGTGGGTGAGATCGCCGTATGGGACGCGGAGCTGATCAGTAATGGCAACGCAATCACCGCAGCCAGGCAGCGAGCGCTAGACCGGTTGATCCCATGCCTGGATCGGACCTTTGAACGGTTCGGTGGGCTAGGAGTGACCGTCGGCTTCACGACGGGCTGGCTCGCCGGTACTCCACTTGAGGATGCCCTTCGGAATCATCTGGACCGCGATCGCGCACGAGGCACCACCACTGCAGGCCCGCATCGCGCCGACGTCTCGCTTCGGCGTAACCAGCGAATCGCTCGGGAGACCCTCTCGCGGGGACAGCAAAAGCTCACGGCCGTGGCGATGATCGTCTCGCAGCTAAGATTGTTGAAAGACGAACTCAACTTGCGCGCGGTGCTGCTCCTGGATGATCCCGCCGCCGAACTCGACGACAAAAATCTGCATCGTCTGTTCGATGAATTGTCGGCGCTTCGATGCCAAATGATTGCCACGTCATTGACTCAAGAAACCGCGCTTTTTCAAGCACCTAAAGCGACGTTTCACGTGGAACAGGGAAGGGTAATGCGGCTATAATTCGCGCCCGTTTTCTCGAGTCAGTCATGGCCAACGACGACGTCTACGACTCCAGCAAAATCAAGGTCTTAAAGGGTCTTGATGCAGTGCGCAAAAGACCCGGCATGTACATCGGTGACACCGATGACGGCACAGGTCTTCATCACATGGTTTTCGAGGTTGTGGATAACGCCATCGACGAGGCGTTGGCCGGCCATTGCGACCGTATCGTCGTCACTATCCACGCTGACGAATCGGTAACGGTTTCGGATAACGGCCGCGGCATTCCAACCGACATCCATCCTGAAGAAGGACGCTCCGCAGCCGAGGTCATCATGACCGTGCTGCATGCCGGCGGTAAGTTTGATGACAGCTCGTACAAGGTTTCGGGCGGTTTACACGGCGTCGGTGTCTCGGTCGTCAATGCGCTGTCGGACAACCTTTGGCTGACCATCAATCGGGATGGCAAAGCCCACAAGATGGAATTCCGCCTGGGCGATCCTGTGGCGCCCCTGGCCATCGCGGGTGACACCACCGAGAAGGGCACCGTCGTGCGCTTCAAGGCCAGCCCGACCATCTTCACGAACATCACCTTCGACTACGAGATCCTGGCCAAGCGACTTCGCGAGCTGTCGTTTCTCAACTCCGGGGTCCGCATCGAGCTCATCGACGAGCGCGAGGCCAAGAGCGATGTGTTCCAGCACGAGGGCGGGTTGCAGGAGTTCGTCAAACACCTGAATCGGTCGCGCACGGGCGTCCACCCGTCGGTGTTCTGGTTCCGCACTCAGGAAGGGCCCATCGGCGTGGAAGTGGCGATGCAGTGGAACGACTCATACACCGAGTCGATGTTCTGCTACACGAACAACATCCCGCAGAAGGACGGCGGCACGCATCTCTCCGGATTCCGCGCCGCGCTCACGCGCACTCTGAACGATTACATCGAAAAGGAAATGGCTGCGAAGAAAGAGAAGGTCCCCACGACGGGCGACGATTCTCGCGAAGGCCTCACTGCCATTCTTTCCGTCAAACTGCCCGATCCGAAGTTCTCGTCGCAGACCAAGGAAAAGCTGGTCTCGTCGGAAGTGAAGGGCGTGGTCGAATCCGCCGTCACGGCGAAACTGTCGGAGTTCCTGCTCGAGCATCCGAACGAGGCCAAGGCCATCGTCGGCAAAATCATCGAGGCTGCGCGTGCGCGCGAAGCCGCGAGAAAAGCCCGTGAAATGACGCGCCGTAAAGGCGCACTCGACATTGCGGGACTGCCCGGAAAACTGGCGGACTGCCAGGAGAAAGACCCGGCGCTCTGCGAAATCTTCATCGTCGAGGGTGACTCGGCAGGCGGCTCCGCCAAGCAGGGCCGCGACCGCCGGACCCAGGCCATCCTGCCGCTCAAGGGCAAGATCCTGAACGTCGAGAAGGCGCGCTTCGACAAGATGCTGCAGTCGGCTGAAGTCGGCACGCTCATTACGGCGCTTGGCTGCGGCATCGGCCGCGATGACTTCGACATCGACAAGCTGCGCTACCACCGCATCATCATCATGACGGACGCGGACGTCGACGGTTCGCACATCCGCACGCTGCTGCTCACGTTCTTCTATCGGCAGATCCCGCTGCTCATCGAGCGCGGGCACATCTACATCGCGCAGCCGCCGCTGTACAAAGTGAAGCGCGGCAAACAAGAGGTCTACGTCAAGGACGACCTCGAGCTCAACACCATGCTGCTGGCCTCGGCGCTCGACGACGCGGCGCTGCATGTGAACAGCGCGGCACCGCCACTGTCCGGCCCCGGCCTCGAGGCGCTCGCGCGCCAGTACATGGAAGTGCAGGCCATCATCAAACGCTGGGCGCGTCGCTACGACGAACGCCTGCTTGACCAGCTCATCTATATGCCGGCGGTCAGTGCCGCGGAGTTCGAACGCGCCGACTGGATGCGAGACTGGACTCGTGACCTCGCGCTGCATCTGAACGGCCTGTCCGACAGCCCGCGCAGTTACCGCGTCGAGCTGCGCCAGGTCGACGGCCATCCCACACGGGTGCTCGTCAGCAAGACCGAGCACGGTTCGGTCACCGAGAAGGCGCTGCCCAAGGAATTCTTCGAGTCGGCCGAATACCGCCGCATCGTCGAGCTCGGCAAGACACTCGCGGGCCTGATCGGCGACGGCGCCTATATCAAGCGCGGCGACGTGCGCGAAGACATCGGCTCCTTCAAGCAGGTCATGCAATGGCTGCTCGACCAGGCGCGCAGAGGCCAGTCGATCCAGCGCTACAAGGGTCTGGGCGAGATGAATCCCGATCAGCTCTGGGACACCACCATCAACCCCGCCACGCGCCGGCTCATGCAGGTGCGCATCGAGGACATTCTCGCGTCGGATGAGATCTTCACCACGCTCATGGGCGACCAGGTGGAACCGCGCCGGGAGTTCATCGAGAAGAATGCGCTGGCGGTGTCGAACCTGGACGTCTAACTACTTGTAGGGTCTCAGTTAACTTGGCGGCAGTCTCACATCTTGGCGGTGGATTGCAGCCACGTGCCTGAATCGCGAAACGATGTAGGGCACTGCCATCCAGAGTGAGACTGGGTAGGGCGGAGAGTTAGGTAGCACAAGCCTCAAAACTAGCCAGCCACCCTACGCTGGCCGCGTGATCGATCCAAGAATTCAAGCAGTTTTCGACCGCTGGGCCGCCCAGGAAATGGTGACCCGCGGAAACATCGTGCACACCGTGGCGATGTTCACGGCGGATTCCGTGCCCGGCCCGCTGAACAAACCTGTCGTCTCCTGGAAGATCCGAGCCTGGCGTCGACGAGCACTCATATTTGGCGCCCGCTACAAAGGGCGCGACTACTTCCCGGCCTTCCAGTTCCGGCTTGGTGAGCCGAAGCCCATCGTCCAGCAGATCCTGTGTCTCGTTAAACCCTCAGACGACTGGCACGCGATGTTCTGGTTCGTCGGCACGAATGTGTGGCTCGACGGCATTGCTTCCCCCTACGAAGTGATGGACCTGGATCCGGATCAAGTCCTCGAAGCAGCCAGCCACGCCAATGACCAAGTCAGCGACTAGTTGGCGCGACTTTTCCACGCTCGTGCAAGACGCGCGTGTTGGCCACACGCTTGATCCAGCGGTGTTTGCGAACTTTGTACTGAACGATCTCGTTGAACTCGATGCGTTCGCGGGGCTGGCTGAAAACACATCTGCTACTGAACCCGAGAATCCCAAGGCGCAGGAATACATGCGGAGGTCACTACGCGTCTTAGAACGGCTCATGTGGCTCGGGTTTGATCTCGATCGGGCGCTTTTCTGGTTCCGGAATTTCCGAATACCCCCGCTCAACAACAAGACCCCTGTGATGCTTATGGCAGACGATTGCTTGGACGTCGTGATCCCTGAGCTGAGTCGCGTCTTCCAGGCACACAACGAGTCACTAGGCGAGCTCTGGGAGAAGGTGCGCGAAGACACCATCTTTCTCCAAGAAGACCTGGTCCGGCGGGTGCCCATGTATACGGCGTTTCAGGTCGCGAGAACCTGTACGCCCGATCGGATCCTCGACAGCGAGTTCCTAGTTGCCCGTGACTTGGCAAAAGCCGGCACGATGTTTTACGTCATGTGGCATCGAAAGCCGCTATTACCGAAGTATCAGTTCGACACAAGTGGACTGCCAAAGCTGATCATTGAAACGATCATCCGTCTACTCTCGCCGCACCGCTCCAGCTGGGACATCGCGCTCTGGTGCTCGGCCAG
Organism: Steroidobacteraceae bacterium; assembly: GCA_035765415.1. GTDB lineage: Bacteria > Pseudomonadota > Gammaproteobacteria > Steroidobacterales > Steroidobacteraceae > CADEED01. The sequence goes on from DASTXR010000135.1 coordinate 23,849, forward strand.
CAACGGATGGCTCTCGGGCCGGCGACCCGACGAGCTGCTGGAAACCGAACCAGCCTTGGTTCTCAAAGCTGCCGAGCAGGATGTGGCAGAACTCGCAGACATGTAGGCGGTCGACCTATCATCCCCAAGGCTATGAACCCGCTGTGGTGGCTAGTTCCGATCGCGCTGTTAGCCATGGTGCTCAATTCGCCATGGTTCAAAGGCGCCACAGGCGAAGCCTTGGTTCGACTTTCAGCCAATCTGCGGCTCCCATCCGACACCTACCACTCATTCCACAACGTAACTCTAAGAATCGATGGCGGGACAACGCAGATCGATCACATCATCGTTTCCTGCTTCGGCGTCTTTGTGATCGAAACAAAGCACATGCGAGGGTGGATCTTCGGGTCCGAGAACGACGCTCAATGGACTCAAAGGATCTTCAGGACCACCTTCAAGTTCCAGAACCCTTTGCGCCAGAACTACGCACACGTGAGAGCGCTCGAGGCGGCACTGGAAATTCCGCGGAATGTGATCCAGTCCGTCATCGTCTTTTCGGGAGCGGCCACATTCAAGACGCACCTCCCCTCGAATGTGGTTCGAGGCGGTGAGTACATCCGCTTCATCAAGACCTTTCGCCAGCACGTAATCTCGGTCGAACAAGTTGATCAGATCATCGCCCGCATCCACAACGACCGCCTTCCGGCAACCTTCGCAACCCGCCGCCAGCACATTGCCAATCTTCAGTCGCGCCGCCGCGAGCCCACTATCGGGAGGAGTTGCCCGCGATGCGGTAGTCAGATGGTCCTTCGCACCGCGAAGCAGGGCAAAAACGCAGGAAACAAATTCTGGGGCTGCTCGACATATCCGCGTTGCAAAGCAGTCAAGAACGACGTCCAGTTGTAGTTCTAATTCGACGCGTACGTTTTAGGCAGCTTGACCGATGGGAACACCAGCCGCTGCGCACTCTGGCAGCCCTCCGTCCAAGCGCCTGGCGGAGTATCCCCGCTTTCGCAACAGCGCGACCGCTTCGAAAGATAAGACGCAGTAAGGACCTCGACAGTACGCGACAATTTCCTTGCTCTTGGGCAATGCCTTGAGACGCCTCTCAAGATCACCAAGCGGAATATTGACCGCCCCGCTCACATGACCCAGAGAAAACTCCGCCGGCGGACGCACGTCCAAAATGACAACATTCTTCGAACGTACGGCGCGCGCGATGTCGGTGATCGTCAAAGGCTCCATGGAATCCCGCGCAAGGAAATAGTCGTTGATCGTCTGGCGCGCCTCCGCGACGTTTCGCTCCGCGATCGCTCGAAGTGCGCTCAGGAGCTGAAGCACTTGGTCGCTGCTCAACCGATACAGGACGCGCTTGCCGTCACGCCTGGACACGACCAGGCCGCCCCTCCTCATTTGCTGAAGGTGCTGCGAAGCGTTTGCGATTGAAAGTCCCGACACCGCCGCAAGTGCGTCAACCGATCGCTCCCCCTGCGCGACGTGTTCAAGGAGATCCAGCCGCCGCGGATGGCCGGCCGCTTTCGCAACCATAGCGAACGAGGCGAACAACTCGAGTTTTGGAGAGAGTTTTGACACTTGCTGCCCTCAAGGCATACATTCAATTGAGTACTTGAATGATGACGAAGGGGCGGAGCCCGGTCAAATAGATATGGTCACCGTTGAAAGTCGGGAAGAGAAATATCAGGCGATTGCGAGCAATGGCCGTGTCGAGGTTCCGATCGATGCGCCTATCGACAAAGGTGGGCAGGGCGCAGGCTTCGGTGCACACGAGCTTCTCGAAACGGCTATCGCCGGATGCCTGAACATGGCGGTGCGGATGCATGCGACGAAGCATGGATTCCCGCTTCAGGCGGTGCGCACGCGCGTGCAGATCGTTCGACCCGATCCGTCAACGGTGCGCTTCGAACAATCCATGGAACTCGAAGGCACCTTGAGCGATGCGCAACGCGCAGCGCTCGTCGAGATTGCCAACTCTTGCCCCGTCCGGCAGACGCTTTCGAAGAGCCTGGACTTCGCGGTGATCGAATGATGGCTGCGACCACAGGCGTACCTGAGCACTGGGACGCCGTTTACGGGCGCCGGGCCTTCGATCAAGTCAGTTGGTTCGAACCCGTACCGCAGACCTCGCTCGATTGGATAGCCAAAACGGAAGTTCGTAACACCTCAGCCATCATTGACGTGGGCGGCGGCGCATCCACGTTGGTGGACGAGCTCGTCGGGCGAGGATTCACCGACGTCACAGTGCTCGACATCTCCGATGAGGTGTTGAGAAAGGTGGCTGCGCGCCTCGGAGCGAAGCAGCGGTTCGTCACGCTCGAGGCGCACGATGTGACTACCTATCTTCCGTCGCGGCCCTATGAGCTTTGGCACGACCGGGCTGTGTTCCATTTCCTGACGGATACAGCGGGACGCCTCGCGTATCGCCATACCATGGAGCGAGCCACCAAACCTGGCAGCCATGTGCTCATCTCGACCTTTGGACCCGAAGGCCCTACCCGCTGCAGCGGCCTGTCCACGGCTCGCTACGACGCCGAGGGTCTTGCGACCGAGCTGGGGTCCTCGTTCAGACTGGTGAATTCGGCTATCAGTGTTCATGTCACGCCTTCAGGCTCGCAGCAGCAGTTTCTCAATACGCAGTTCGTAAGAATCTGAGGTCACATGGACATGCCGGTGCTATCAGCTCGCCTGTCGCCCTTGGTGAAGTCGATCTGGTCGATCGCCGGTGATGCCGCGCAGGCAACCCTGCCTGGCGTAGTGGCACCGGACTCGCATATCGAGTTTGTATTCCACTTGGGCACGCCCTGGCGCATGCGTATCGCCAACCAGCAGCGCTGGACTAGCCAGCCGCACGCGTTCATCTACGCACAGCGAAAAGGGGCCCTGCGCTTCGAAGGCGAGGGCCCGGTGTCAGTCGTCGCTTTCCGTGTGAGTCCACTCGTGGCGACGAGAATTCTGAAGCGGAGCTTGGAACAGCACTGGGACCTTGCCGTCCCATTGCATGAGTTTATCGGCGCCGAGGCCGAACAAATGCTGGCGGCGCTCTCCGTGCGCTCGTCTTCAGAACGTGAGGTGTACCTTCAGGCGTGGATTTCCAGCCGCCTTGCAGATTGGGACAGCGAAGACTGGGCCACCGAAAGACTACTTGAGCACCTGATGTGGCACATGACAAGTGTGTCAGTTGAGGAAGCGGCCGCGCGACTGGGATGGAGCACGCGCTCACTCCGACGCCACGCGGAGAAGCACTCCTCTTTGTCGCCCAAGGAAGTGCAACTTGCGGGACGACACTTAAGAGCGTGCGCATTGTTACGAGAAGCTCCGAGCTTGGACATCACCGAGATTGCCGGTCGTGTGGGCTTCTTTGATCATGCCGCCTTCTCTCATTCGTTCCGCGAGCGGACTGGCATGACACCGAGCGAATTTCGCCGCCAGGATTATGCGTTCTACGAACGCCACGCGTAGGTTTGGCCGAAAATTACAAGTGCAGGCAGCTAGGCTCAGCTACGCTCTATCTAGGTGATCCTAGGGAGT
>DASTXR010000136.1:0-16449 GCA_035765415.1 Steroidobacteraceae bacterium
CGCTCGCAGAGCTTCGGCCACTCGCCCACCGGCAGCGCGGCTTCCCTGAGTGCGAACCCGTGCGGCGCGTCGGCGAACACGTGCAGTTCCGCCGCGCCGCCCTTTGCCTGCAGCGCCTTGTGCAGGCGGTAAGCGTTCTCCACGGGCACCACGGCATCGTTCGCGGCGTAGACGATGAAAGCGGGCGGCGGGTTGTCGACCAACTGCACGTCGGGTTGCATCGCCTCGTACAGCGCCTGTTTCTCGGGCGGCGGCAGGGGTGGTTTGTCAGGAATGATGGTGCGGCCGGTGGCGTTGGTAGAAATGGGCGCGTAGCCGATGATCAGGAAGTCGGGCCGGAATTCGACGCCGGGATGCTGCGTGGCGGGCGGTGACCAGGACGCCGGGTAGTTAGATACGAGGCACGCGGCCAGGTGGCCGCCCGACGAGAGACCGCAGACGCCGATGCCGCGCGCGTCCAGTCCAAACTCGCTGGCTCGGGCGCGGATCTGACGTATCGCCTCGATGGCGTCGTCCACGGGCGCTTGCGAGCCGAACCTGGCGCACGGGAATCGATGCGCGAGTACGAACGCGTGGAAACCGAGCGAGGCGAACCACTCGGCCACTTCGACGCCTTCCTTGCCAACGACTAGTTTGGTGTAGCCGCCGCCCGCGAGCACCAGCACGGCGCGGCCGTTCGGTGTCCTGGGCGCATAGGCAAACACGCGCGGATGGAAGACGTCGCTGATGACGCGGTCGTGAATTGGCGCGGCGGGGTCTTCGAAGGCGAGCTCGGCGTGGTCGCTGGGTAGTGGTTTGCCGTCGTGCACGGGCCAGAGGGGCCAGGAGGAGGATTCGTTGAGCATCGGAACGTAGCCTGCCAATCAGGGGCTTACATTGATTGCCATGAGTATTTGGCCATCCAAGTGTTTGGCGCGCAACCACGGCGGGAGGCGGTATCGCCCGTGGGCGTTCACCGAGCAAGGCGTCGCCATGCTTTCCAGCGTTCTGCGCGGCGGCATCGCGCCGATCTGGAGGTTGAAAGCTAGCGATACTTGCGACCCAGATGCAGCGCGACGGAGGCGTTGAACCCTCGCTGCGCGGCGGGAGAAAGCGCATCGCGGATGCCGAGCGAGCCGGGCCCGGTGGCGGTATTACCCTGCGCGCCCGCGGCGGGATCGCCGAAGATGCCGCTCGCGATATCGAAGCCTAACCAGTAGAAAACATCAGGCTCACGCGCGCGCGCCGCGGCGATGGCGGGGTCGCCGTTCGCGATCGCCGCACCCACGGCGGCGCGTTCGGCATTCTTGTTCCGCTGCAGAGAGAACGAGACCGCGATGTCATATCCTTCCTGCTCCGCGGCGCTCAAGGCGTCGTGGATGCGTTTCTTGCCCGGTCCGTCCTGGGTCTGTCCCTCGGTCGCGGCCATGCCGATATCGAAGCCTCGCTTGCCCGCGCCCTCCGCAGCGCGGTTGCGCAATTCCGCGGACAACGGATCATGCGCGGCGATCCCCGCCCCGCGCGCCGCCAGCGCGTCGAGATCCGCACTGCTGATCGCGGCGGTGGAGGAGTACACCGGCGCGCGTTCCGCCGCCTGCGGCGCGGTGTTGCTGGCGTAGTTAGTCTTCGGCTTGCCCGACAAGAGGCTGTTGGGCCGTTCCACGTCCGGTTTCAGGCGATCCCTGGGAGCCGCGAACGGGTAGTACCAGGTTGCAGGCGAACAAGTGGTATGCACGGGATTCCATGCGCACACGCGCACTGCCTGGCGCTGCGTGGGGTCGGATGCGTGCGGTGAGTCGACAAATCCTTCGAAATTGCGTCGCGATGCATATTTGCTCGGAAAGTACTTCTCTTGCATCTCGCTCCAGTTTTTCCCGTCACCGTACTGGATGGTGTACCAGCCAACGGCACGCAGCTCCTCCTCGGCCGACTTGTGCCACTCCACGAGAATCCTGAACAGTTGCCCATCACCTTCGACGCCCAGGCCGCTCGTGGGTTGCAGGCCCGTGACCTTGGGTGCCTGTGGCGCCAGGGGCTCTGGCGGCGCGGGTGGTGTACGCACGCAGGTATACCCGGACCAATGCGCCGAGATGACTGCGAACCTGTCGATGGCGCGGAATCGGAAGCAATACTCCGTGTCGTGGGCGAGGCCCTTCACGCGAAATCCTTCGGGGAATTCGCGGTCGCTGATGAATCGCCCGTCCGGACTCGGATTGATCAGTTCGCTCAGCCTGTCGGCCGGTTCTACGTTCGTGTTCCCGGAGAACCATTGTCGCAGCGCGTTGCATGAGTAGTGTTGCGCGGAGTGCCTGATGCAATCCGCCCGCATGTGCACGTCCGACGATTGCAGCTGCCCGTTCTCGGTCCAGTTCATGAGGAAGCCGACATCCTCGGTGGCCGTATTCCTGAACCGCACGCACACCGCGGGCTCTTCGAGCAGCGTGGATGCGCAGTGCCACGCGGACCCTTCGTTGGGAGTGCCCGGCCGGTCGCGAGCCAGCGCAGGGACGCCGATGAAGATGCTCGCGACGGCTACCCATGTTTTCAGGCCCCGGCATGTACTCATTTGTAATCCCGTCCGAGGTGCAGCGCCGCCGATGCATTGAACCCTCGCTGCGCCGCCGGACTCAGCGCATCGCGGATGCCGAGCGAACCTGGGCCGGTGGCGGTATTGCCTTGGGCGCCCACGGCGGGATCACCGAAGATGCCGCTGGCGATGTCGAAGCCTAACCAGTAGAAAACATCGGGTTCACGCGCGCGGGCTTCGGCGACGGCCGGATCGGCATTGGCGATGAACGCGCCCACCTGGGCGAATCTGGCGCTCTTGTTCCGCTGCAGCGAGAACGCCAGCGCGACGTCGAAGCCTTCCTGCTCGGCGGGACTCAGCGCGTCGTGGATGCGCTGCTTGCCGGGCCCGTGCTGCGTCTGGCCTTCGGCGGCGGCCATGCCGATGTCGAAGCCCCGTCGCGCGGCACCTTCGGCCGCGCGATTGCGCAGTTCCATGGAGAGCGGATCCTGGCCCGCGAGGCCTTGCCCGCGCCCGGCCAGCGCGTCGAGCTCGGCGAGCTTGATGGCGGCCGGCGGCGTCGGACCCGCGGTGGATATGGCGCCGCCGGCGCGATCCACGTGTGTCACCACGGCAGTGCTCTCGAGGCAATGCTTCTCGAGTTGGGCCGCGAAGGGCGAGTTGCGCTCGCGCGCCTCGCGGGCCTTTTCGCAAGGCGTCCTGGGTTTTGACGGCGAGACTCCACCGTCCGGCTGTTCGACACGCAGCCCACCGCAAATGAGACCGACGGAGTCGAGCCATATGCCCGAGCGCCCGCTGATGCCGACGGCGACGAGGCCCGAGGGACAGGTGTGCGTGTCGGAATACAGCGGTACGTACGAGTGCCCGCTGAACGGGCCTGCCTTCGTACGGCGGATCTCGCTGCCGTCGAACACGGCGGTGGGGTGAGTAGATAGGGGCTGATCGGTGGCGATCCGTCCGCAGTACAGGTGCAGCGTGTTGACGATGATGGTTTTCTCGCCTTCGTAGCCCACGAAAAGGCCGGTGACGAGCGGCGCTTCGTCCGGGCACACGATTTCGCCGACGGTGCCGCCCGTGCCGCCGAAACTCTGCGCGTGTTTGACGCGCTGGCCGATGGCGCTGGAGTTGACGGCGCGCGCGCAGATCGGGCGGATCGCGTCGACGTCGTCGCCGGTACGCAGCTCGAAGCCGGTCAGCAGATCGCCGATCGGACAGCGCCCGAAGAACTGACCGCCTCCAGGGCCGCCTATGGGGCGCAGGATCTGATCGGCCTGCGCAAAGACGGGGCTCGACAGGCCAAGCGCGGATGCGACGAGGAGACTGGTGAAAACATGTTTCTTGCTCATGCAGAGCAAGACGCAATCCGCGCGGTGATTGAGACAGCGCGGGGAGCTTTTTTGCTCCGGCCCCTTTTGCCAGCTAAACGAGTGGGGACAGACTTAAGTCAGTCCCCACGCTTCCATGTCCCCATTTCTCAGTTCGCCGCCGGCCCCTGCACGAGCTGGGAGAGTTTTTCGTAGTGCTCCCTGCAGCGCCGCGTGAACTGCCAGCGAGTGATCGTCAGCGCCACCATCTTGGCGATGGCGCCCAGGAAAAACGAAACCAGCAACACGGCAGTGAGCTCGCTCAGTGCCTGCCAGGAGAGCAGCGTGGGATTGCGGTGGAAAACCTTGAACACACCGGCGACGAGCGCCAGGAACATCACACCCGAGGCGGCGAGGCTGCCGCAGCGCTCCTGCAGGCTGTTGAGCGAGTCCTGGGCGCGCGTGCTGATGTCGGTCGCGATCCGCGGGATCTCGAGCCGCAGCGGCTCGCGGGCGCGGAAACCGTTGACGCCGGGTTCGCGCGGCAATTCCAGGAGTTCGTCGAGTGAATGAACGATGCGCATGTGACTGTCCCTAGTCTTTTCGTTGAAGGGAACGTAGCGCTGAGCACCGCACAAGGCGCTTCAGGGTTCGCCTGAAGCGCCGCGTTGTGTGACGTATTCCCGTAGAAAATGGGGTCAGACCCCATTACCGGGAAATGGGGTCTGACCCCAATTCCGCTATTTGAGCCAGCGCCAGAAGCCGCCGGCGGCGACGGCGCCGACGATGGGCGCAACCCAGAACAGCCAGAGCTGCTGGATGGCCCAGCCGCCAACGATGAGCGCCGGCCCGGTGCTGCGCGCCGGGTTCACCGAGGTGTTGGTGATGGGAATGGAGATGAGGTGGATGAGCGCAAGCGCGAGGCCGATGGCGAGCGGCGCGAAATTGATGTTCGCGCGCGGGTCGGTGGTGCCGAGGATGATCAGCAGGAAGAAGAACGTCATGAGCACTTCGGTGACGAACGCCGTGCCCATGTCGTAGCCTCCGGGTGAGTGATCCGCGAAGCCGTTGGACGCGAGACCGCCGGCAACGGCATCGGTGCCATTGCCGGAGGCGATGGTAGCTAGAAGCCACGCAGCGAGGATCGCGCCGATGACCTGCGCGATGACGTAAGGCGCGACGTCCGCTGCCTTGATGCGGCCGCCGACGAACACTCCGATGGTGACCGCGGGATTGAAATGCCCACCGGTGATGGGGCCCACGGCATACGCCATGGTGACGACAGTCAGGCCGAAGGCGAGCGAGACGCCAACGAGGCCGATGCCGACTTCGGGAAATTTCGCGGCGAGCACGGCGCTGCCGCAACCACCGAACACGAGCCAGAACGTGCCTAACAACTCGGCGACGGAACGCTTGAGAATGGGCATGGAGATCTCCCTTGGGATTGTTCTTGTTGGTCGCGGCACCTTGGGAGTGCCATTTGGAATTGTAAATAAACCGTTGATGTCGAGGTGCGGCCCCTTTTGCTAGGAAATGGGGAGTGTCCCCATTACGAGGCGACCTTGCGGCAGGTGACTTCTCCGTCGAGCTTCACGCCCGTGGCGGTCTCGCCGCTGAAGGTCAGGAGCACGTTGCTGCCCTGGGTCATGAGCTGGGTGCTCGCCTTGCCCGTCCGGCCTTTGTTAGCGCGCTCGGCCTTTTGATAGGGCTTCAGCGCCGAGTCGGGCCGCGTGTCGATTTCGTACGTGGTGCTGGCGGTGCCCTTCATGCTGGCGCCGGCCTTCTTGTCGGCCACCACCAGCACTATCTGAATTTCGTTGGCGTGTTTCTCATCGAGATTGGGCATGTCGAGCGACAGCGACGAATTCTCCGACGACAGCACCACGGAAAGCCCCAGAGGCTGGTCGCCGAACGCGGCGATGACACAGGCTTCACGCGGCGCGAACGCGTACTTGCCGGCATGCGGCCCGGTGGCGACGCTGATGCTGGCGCTGCTGCCCATGCCGCTCGCCTGCGGCAACGCGGGCGCGGCGATCAGCACGAGCGTCGCGCCCAAAAATCCGGCCCTGGATGTGCACTGCGTCTTCACTGTTACAGGATGTTATAGACCAGGTTGACGGTGATGAGTGTGTCGGTCGTTTCGGAAAGCGGCGGCGGATCGGTGTTGTAGCGAATCCCGTAGCCCACCGCCAGCGCCAGCGTCTTCGACATGCTGACCTGCAGCGCCAGGTCGTCCTGCAGCGCGGTGTTTTCCGATCCGGACTCCGCGAGAAACTTGTTGGTGATCTTGGTGTTCGCGGTGAGGTTGTGCTCGTAGGTGGAGCCTGCCGTGATCACCGGATCACTCTCTTCCTCACCTTCGATTCTTTCGATGACTTCTCCGGCATCGGTCTGGATCAGGGTCTCGTTCTGCAGGCGTCGATAACCGGCGCCGATCGAGAAAGCCAGCCTGGTGGTCGGGGTGTCGATGAACTTGTATGCCGCACCGGTGGACACCGTGGCCTGGTAGACGAAACCGCTGAAGCGGTCCTGCTCGCCGCGCAGGGCGCCGAACCACGAGAGCCGATCGTTGATCTTGTAGTCGAGCTGATAACGCGCCTCGTAACGTTCGGCGTTGGTGAACTCACCGTTGTTGCCGTAGAGCGCGCCCGCGTAAAACGTGTTGATCCATTTTTCCGATTCGCGCTTGAGATCGAACTTGGCGTTGGCGGACGTGGATTCGGTATTGCCGCTCGAGTTCAGAAAACCGAGCTCGGCCTTACCGGTCCATTGCGCCTGCGCCGCGGGTGTGAATAAGACGGCGCAAAGCACGATCGGCATGAAATTGAAACGCACTGGGAGATTCTCGCTGTGTTGTTAGAGTCGCGAGTCTATCGTCCGTGCGCGGCGCGCGGATCGTCACGATGTTAGGTCGCGGAAAAGTCTGACAGATTCGTTCCGCGGTGCCGCATCACCACTGGTATCTGATGCCGATCGACGTCAGCGTCGTATCGCCGACATCGTACGTGCCGAAATCACCGATGACGTTGAACCCGAATCCGAAGTCCAGCTGTTCGAACCTGCTGTAGTCGAACTGGAATTCCCAGTGTTCGTCGAGCTTGAGCCCGGCGCCGAGGGCGAACTGCATGCCACCCTCGCTGCTGCTGTCGCGGAGGTCGCCGCCGTCGAGCTGGCGACTCACTGCCTGCATCTCGAAAAACCCCAGCCGCCCGTGGATAGACCAGCGGTCGCCCAGCGGCAGGATGCCCAGCATGCTGAGCGTGAATCCCCGGAACGAAGTGCTGACACTGAAAGGACACGGGCCGGGCGCGCCGAACGGGCAGTCGTCGGGATCGAAGGAATATTCATATTCGCCGAAATCCGCGAAGCCTCCTTCGAGTGCGAAGAACCTCCCGAACTGGTAGCCGCCGCGCAGGTGGATCCCGGTGCTGCTTCCGTCGTCTTTGTCAGTGACGTCACCGCCAAGGAAATATTCCACGACTTCGGCATCGGCCTGGGCCTTGCCGGCGTCGAGCCCGACGTACCAGCCGCTTTTGGCGTGCGCAACCAACGGAAGGCACGCGACCAGCGTCGCGGCCAGTAATTTGAACCGGTTCATTTTCTCTCCCGACACGGGCCTTTCAGTCAGGCCTCTCAGTTCAGGCCGCTCAACTCAGATGATAGCTAACCTTTGTTCCGTCCTGGCTAACGTACTTCAGCCGGACGAGTTCATCCAGGATCAGCGCCACGGTCTTGTCGCCAAGTGCGCCGCCGTGTTGTTTGAAATATGTCGCGATGGTCTGCGTGAGCTTCTTGGAAGTGGCGGGCTTGCCGCTGAGCGAGTGCAGGTGCTTGATGATGGGCGCCAGCTTTTCGGCATGCGGCCGCCGCGGGCTGGGCACATGCGTCGAGGGCGCGGGGGTGGGGTGTTTGCCGTTGGTTTTGGCCACGGTCGCAGCGGGGCGTGGAGCCGCGTGCTTGGGAACTTCGGTGATGGTCTTCACGCGTTTGCAGGAGCTGCCCTTGGCGCGCAGGTATTCGATGAGCGGGTCGAAGTCGCTGTCCTTCGAGATGATGTGGATGACCGCGCCCGGCTCCTTCTCGAGAAGGCGGCCGACGTAATACGCGATGTGCATGTCCACCGCGTTCTTGCCGGTGCGCGCGATCTTCACGTATTCGGCGTTGGCGCCGAGCATCTGCATGGAGTGCGACAGCTCGAAGGAGATGCGTCCCTTGGCCTGGGCGGCGCCGACGAACACCTTCACGCGGAACTGGCCGGTGGCCAGTGCGGCGAGGCTGTCGGGCTGCACGTTTTCGAAGTCGACGAGTACGTAGTTAGTTGCCATGGGCGCGATTGTGCACTTTTGCGGGCACAAATGTAGGACGAGTACGGGCATGTCCTGAACGAGCCAATTGCCCTTGATTCAGTGGCCGGGATTGGCGCACGATGTCTACCGGTGTCATACGCGTCGAAGAACGCGCGGACACCCGGGTTTTGGCTCGTCAATTGGGGGAAATACATGTTTCACACGAACGCGTGCCGCACGCTTACCGCGGTTCTCTTCTCCTTTCCCATCGTCTCGTGGGCGGATGAGGCGCCCGCGACCGGACCGGTTCTGACCGAGGCCGAGGAACGCCAGCTCGGCGCGGGCTGGTATCCGCTCGGCATCCAGGACGGCTGGGCGTCGGTATCGACGGCCGCGCTGCCCAACGGCACCACAGGCGGATCGAACGCAGCGCAGGAGCGCCGCGTGGTCGTCACCAATCGGGCGCAGCTGGTGGCGGCGCTGGCCTATCCGGACGCCACGCCCAAGGTCATCTTCGTGAAGGGCGAAATCGACGCCAATGTCGATGACACCGGCGCCCCGCTCGCCTGCGAGAACTATTACCGCCCGGATCCGACCACCGGCGAGATGTATTCGCTGGCGGCATTCCTTACCGCGTTCGATCCGGCCGGTCCCTGGGGTCGCGCCAATCCGACGGGCCCGCAGGAACGCGCTCGCGTGGCCTCGGCCTCGGCGCAATCGGCGCGCGTGCGCATCCGCATCCCGGCGAACACCACGATCTTCGGCATCGGCGTGAAGCCGACGCTGCGCGGGGTCTGGTTCGACATCCGGCCCACGTCGTCGACGGGCAACCAGCCGATGAACGTCATCATCCGCAACATCCACTTCGAAGACTCCGGTGTGGACTGCTTCCCGCAATGGGCGCCCACCGACGGCGCGCTGGGCAACTGGAACTCGGCGTACGACGCCATCTCGGTGCGCAACGCCACGCATGTGTGGATCGACCACAACCGGTTCGTGGACGTGGACACCGCCGACGAAACGCTGCCGGTGCTGCTGGGCCGGATCTACCAGGTGCATGACGGCCATGTCGACGTCACCAATGAGTCCGACTACGTGACGATCTCGTGGAACCAGTTCCTGCATCACGACAAGACCATGCTGATCGGCAGCTCGGATGGCGCCACGGCGGATCGCAACCGGCTGCGCGTAACCATCCACCACAACTGGTTCGGTGATGTGGGCCAGCGCGTGCCGCGCGTGCGCTTCGGCCAGGTGCACGTCTACAACAACTACTTCCAGGTGTCGCCGGGCGCGGGCTTTGGATACAGCTGGGGCGTGGGCGTGGAATCGGCGATCTACGCGGAGAAGAACTTCCTCGAGATCGCCGCACCGTTCGGCGCCGCGGACGTCATCGACCGGTTCAACGGCACACGCATCTCCGACGTGGGCAACTGCCTGGTGGCCGCGAGCGGCGAATGCGTGATCACGGACTTCGTCGCGGCCTGGAATGCGGCGTTCAACCCGGATCTCGTGCCCGACGCCGGATGGACGCCTATCTTGTACGGCAAGAACGGCAGCGCCGAGAAAGCGCGCGACGTGCGTCAGTTCGTGCTCGACGGCAGCGGGCCGGACGATCATCGTGTTAGGTAGACTAAATACCAGGGAGCGTGTGGGGACAGACTGAAGTCTGTCCCCACACGTTTAGTTAAAGATGCGGCGCGTCATCCGGCCCGATTGTGTGACCATTTTCCCAAGCGCGCGATGAATCTGAACAAATCCTTGCGTCCGCGGAAGAACCCTTAGAGGATGTCACCGGTGTCATTTTGGTGGCCGGTCTCCGGGCTCACCCACTTTTAGCGGTTTAAGCGAGGGAAATGGATGTTTTTACCCTGTCTGGCACGGGTCCTTGCATACGTCCTGTCCATCGGTTTCCTGTTGGGTACGGCCCGGGCGGCAACGCCCGCCGCCGATGGTGGACGCGAAATTCTGGGTGCGAACGACGGCTGGGGCTCGGTTCCCACGGCTTCGCTGGGCATGGGCACCACGGGCGGCTCCACCGCTTCGGCGGCGCGCACTGCCACGGTGACCAGCCGAAAGGAGCTCATCGCCGCGCTCGCCTACCCGGATCCAACGCCCAAGCTCATCTACGTCAAAGGCGTCATCGACGTGAACGTGGACGACGCTGGCAGGGTGCTCACCTGCAACGACTACATCCGTCCGGATCCTGCGACCGGCGAGATGTTCTCGATCCACGCCTTCATGGCGATGTACGACCCCGCCGGCCACTTCGGCCGCGACATCCCGTGGGGCGGCCAGGAAGAGGCTCGCAAGGCGTCGGCGGCGGCGCAGGAAGCGCGCGTGCGCATCCGCATTCCGCCCAACACCACGTTGTTCGGTGTCGGCGGCGACGCGACGCTGATCGGCGTCTGGCTCGACATCCGCGGCAATACGGGCGGCAACCCCGGCGCCCAGCCCATGAACGTGATCGTCCGCAACATCAGCTTCCAGGACACCATCGATTGCTTTCCCGAGTGGTCGCCCACCGAAAACGTCACCGGCAACTGGAACGGCTCGTACGACACCATCTCGATCGCGCATGCCACGCACGTGTGGATCGATCACAACCGCTTTGCCGATCTGAGGACGCGCGATGAGACACAACCGATCTACTTTGGGCAGCGCCACCAGATGCACGATGGCCACCTCGATATCACCAATCAATCGGACTTCGTCACAGTGTCGTGGAACCAATTCACGTCACACGACAAGACAATGCTCATCGGTAATTCCGATAGCGCGACAGAGGACCGCGAACACCTGCGCGTGACGCTGCACCACAACCTGTTCGACGGCACCGGCCAGCGCACGCCGCGCGTGCGTTTCGGCAAGGTGCACGTCTACAACAACGTCTATCGCGCCGATCGCAACACTAACTATCGCTCGAGCTGGGGCGCGGGCATCGAGTCGCAGATCTACGCCGAGAACAATTACTTCGACATGAGCGCCAGCTTCGGGCCGACGGAAGTCATCGACGCCAAGAAGGGCCTGAGCATCACCGTGGTGGGCAATTGCTGGCGCGGCAAGGACGGCTCCTGCCTGCCGACGGATTTTCTGGCGCTCTACAACGCCCAGTTCGACCCGGACCTGAAGCCGGATGCGGGCTGGCGCCCCACTCTTTATGGTTCGGCCAAGGGTGCCGAACCTGCGGAATCAGCACGAGAACGGGTGCTGAGCGAAAGCGGTCCAGGACGGGCCTATAACAACAAAAACTGACAGACGTCAGGGAGATGGGCATGGGGCGAGGCGCAGCGACTAAACTGGCGCTTCGCCCCATAGCTCTGAAAAAAGGGGACAGATCTATTTATCGGCAATGCCGAATGCCAGCAGTTGTTACAGCGAAATAAATAGATCTGTCCCCTTTTTTCAGAGCTCCGAATACTTCTTTGCGCTGCCCCGCGCCTTCTCGGCCGGGTACTTCTGCTCGTTGAGCTTCATTTTTTCGCGAGCCGCCTCGAGCAGCTTCACGTCCAGCTTGTCGGCCAGGCGCACCAGGTAGATCAGCACGTCGGCCATTTCCTCGCGCACCTTCTGCAGCTCGGCGGGCGGCAGCGCGCGCGACTGGTCTTCGGTGAGCCACTGAAAGCGCTCCAGCAATTCGGCCGCCTCGACGGCCAGCGCCGATGCCAGGTTCTTGGGGCTGTGGTACTGGTCCCAGTCGCGCTCGGCGGCGAAATGCCGCAAAGCGTCGCGAAGCTGGGTCAGGCCGTGAGGATCGGGCGCGGTCATGCCTGGCGAGACTACAACAAGCCGTGAACGAATCGCGCTTCTGGCGGCGCCGCGGGCAGCTATCCTTTTGACTTATGCGCACACCGTTCCGGATATCTGTAGCGGCGCTCATCGCCGTACTGTCCCTGCCCGCCGTCGCCGCCGAGGTCTGGGATGCGCCGGCGTTTTCGGTACCCGCACGCGAACTGCTGCAGGCCGCCACCGCCATCAAGCGCGAGCGCGCCACCGCCGTGGTGGTGCTGCTCGATGAACGCAGCTTCGTGCTCGATGAGCAGCATCGGCTCACGAGCATCTCGCGCCTCATCTATCGCATCGACTCGCCCGACGGCGTCGAGCGCTGGGCGGCGAGCACCGCGCACTGGCAACCCTGGCACCAGGCCAAACCCACCATTCGCGCACGCGTCATCACGCTCGACGGACGCGAGCACCAGATCGACCAGAAGCTGCTGACCGACGCCGCGAATCGCAGCGGCGACAACCAGGTCTACGACGATTCGCATACGCTCGAAGGGCCCCTGCCCGCAGTTGCGATCGGCGCGGTCGTCGAGGAAGAGATCACGGTGCGCGACGAGAAGCCGTTCTTCCCGGCCGGCTCGGTGTTCCGGGAATTCATCGGCCGGCCGATGCCGGTGCTGCGCACGCGCGTGAGCGTCAGCGCGCCGGAGTCGCTGCCCGTGAAGCACCGCACGCAGCTGCTGCCGACGGCGGTGGTCCAGGAAGTGCGCGCCAACGGCCGCAGCACCTGGACGCTGGACCAGGGTGTGCTCGACGAAATGGGCGCCATGGATTCGAACCTGCCGCCGGACGCGCCGTCCTGGCCCAGCGTGGAGTTCACGTCGGCCACGTCCTGGGAAGCGGTGGCCGCGACCTATCGCGAGATGACCGAGCCGCGCATCCGCAACGACGACGCCAGACCGCTGATCGCGGGCCTCAAGGCGCCGCTCGCCCGAAGCCCCACGCGCGACTACATCGCCAAGGTGGTGGAACGCCTGCATCGCGACGTGCGCTACACCGGCGTGGAGTTCGCCGACGCGCGGCTGGTCCCGGAATTTCCCGCCGAGACGCTGCGCCGCCGGTTCGGCGACTGCAAGGACAAATCCACGCTGCTGGTGGCGGCTCTGCGCGCATCGGGCATCGACGCGTATCTCGCGCTGCTGTCCGCCGGGGACGACCAGGACGTCTCGCCCGACCTGCCGGGCCTCGGCATGTTCGATCACGCCATCGTCTACGTGCCCGGGACTCCGGACCTGTGGATAGACGCCACCGCCGAGTACACGCGCGTCGGCACGCTGCCGCCGTCGGATACGGACCGGCTCGCCCTCGTGATCCGCGCCGGGGAAAAAGGCCTCACGCGCACGCCGGCCATGCGCTCGAGTGACAACGCGCAGGTCGAGACCCGCGACTTCTTCCTGGCCGAATACGGCCCGGCGCGCGTGATCGAGACCACCGAAACGCATGGCACCGTCGAGGGCGAGTTCCGCAGCTGGTACGCGGGCGCCGACAACAAGGAACGCCTCAACGACCTCACCAACTATGCGCGCAGCGCCTACCGCGCCAAGTCGCTGGTGAAGTACGAGCACAGCTCGAGCACCGATTTCTCGAAACCCTATTCCATGAGCATCGAAATGAAGGATGCGCCCGTGGGTTTCACCGATCTGCATTCCTCGGCGGTCGGCGTGAACGTGGCCAACATCACCTCGCGCCTGCCTTCGTACTTCGACGACCGGCTCGAAGAGGATTCCAGCGGCGAGAAATCGGAGAAGCGTATCGCCGACGTGGTGTTCGAGCCTTTCGTCACCGAATGGAACTACCGCATCCGGCCTCCGCCGGGTTTCCAGGCGCGCAAGCTGCCCGCGAACGAAGTGCTGAGCCTGGGGCCTGCGCAACTCAAGTCCGAATTCAAGGTGGCGGCCGATGGCACCGTGCATGCCACGTGGCGCTTCGACACCGTGAAGAGGCGCTACTCGCCGGCGGAAACCGACGCGCTGCTCAAGGCGCTGCGCGAGCTCAACAGCGCCGAGACGCAGCTCATCACGTTCGACCAGGTCGGTGTCGCGCTGCGCGCCGAGGGCGACTTCAAAGGCGCGCTGCACGCCAACGACGCGTTGATCGCGGCGAATCCGCGCAAGGCGGTGCACCGGTTGCGCGCGGCGACAGCGTTGCTCGAAGCCGGGCTGGGTGCGCGTGCGCAGCGCGAGGCGCAGGCGGCCACCCGGCTCGAACCGAAATCGGCGCTCGCCTGGAAGACGCTGGGCTGGATGCTGCAGCACGACGCCGTGGGTCGGCGCTTCGGCGAGGGCTTCGACCGCGACGCATCTCTCGCGGCCTACCAGAAGGCGCGCGCGCTCGAGCCCGAGAACGCCGACATCGCCGCGGACCTGGCCGTGCTGCTCGAGCACGATGCCAACGGTGTGCGTTATGCGCCCGGCGCGAATCTCGAGGCGGCCATCAGCACGTATCGGCTGCGCCGCGAGTTGCTGAGCGAGGAGGATGCGGAGGACGACAAGTACACGCGCAATCTTTCGTATGCGCTGTTCTATGCGCGTCGCTATCCGGAATTGCGCGAGGAACTGCGCAAGCAGTCCCCGGGGCCCACGCAGCGCGCGCTCACGGTGGCGGCCATCGCGGCCCACAGTGGTGACAAGGGCGGCAGTGCCCAGGCGCTCGAATTCGCGCGCGGCCTGTCGATCGATGAGGCAGACCGCCGCGCGGCACTGGCAAGCGCCGGCAACCTGCTGGTGCGCGTGCGCGAATATTCGAGCGCCGCCGATCTCATCGAAGCGAGCACGCGCGGCCAGACCACGACGGCGGCCACCACGCAACGCATCGCCACATTGCGCAAGACGCAGCGCAACGACGGCAAGGCGATCGAGCCGATCGATCCGCGCGGCGTGGTGTTGCGCTGGTTCGCGGAGCTGCTGGCCGTCGACGCCAACGAGAGCGGGCTGCGCAACCTGCTCGCGCCGGGCAGCGAAGCGATGCTCGAGAGCGCGGACTTCGCCTCCGCGCGGCGCGCGATCGTCCTGGGCCTCAGGAAACAGGATCTGCCATTCGAAGTGGGCGCGGACATCCTGTTCAGCAATCTGCGCGTGAACGTCGAAGGCGATGACGCCGGCGGCTACCGCGTGCAGTTGCGCATGACGGGAGAAACCCAGACGTTTTACGTCGTGAAGCTCGATAGTGGTTATCGCATCCTGGCGCTGGCGGCCCAGCTGGGCCCGGTGGCGCTCGAAGCGTTGAAGCGCGTGGACGCGGGCGATTTCGCCGGCGCGCGGCGCTGGCTCGACTGGGCGCGCGTGGAGCAGCGGCCGCTCAACTCCGATGACCCGCTGGCAGGCGGAAGTTTTGCGCGCGCCTGGACCGTGGGCGCGGAGACGGATATCGCCGCCGCGCGTTCCGCCGCCGCGATGTTGTTAGCCGACAACGGCATGGCCGAGCGTGCGGTGCCGCTGCTGATCGCGGCGCGCGGCGCGACCGCGAACGCCGCCGGGAAACTCAGCCTGGATGTCGCGCTGGCGCGCGCCTACCTGGATCTCGAGCGCTGGACGGATCTGCGCGAAGTCGCCACGCGGCTGGTGGCGGCGGTGCCGGGGTCGGCGCAGGCCTTCCGTTATCAGCAGTGGGCGTCCATTCAGCTCGAACAGTGGGAAGCGGTGGAAAGCGCCTCGCGCGAACGACTGGCGCGCCTGCCGGATGATTCGCTGGCGCGCGAGATGCTCGTGCGCCGCGCCGAGGCGCGCGGCGCGTACGGAGAGATCTCCGGGATCATGCAGCCGCTGATCGACAGCGGGCGCGCCACGGCATCCGACTACAACCAGTACGCGTGGACCTCGCTGCTGAAGCAGCCCGTGGACGAGCGCGCGGTGGACGCCGCGCGCATGGCGTACGACGAGACGCAGGGCAAGAGCTTCGCCATCGCACACACGCTGGCCTGCGTATACGCCGCCACCGGCAAGCCGCGCGAGGCGCGCGACCTGCTGCTGAAGGGAATGGAACAGACGGGCATCGACAGCCCCGATGACGCCGCGTGGTACGGCTTCGGCCTGGTGGCCGAGGCTTATGGCGACTCGCAGTCCGCGCGCGACTACTACGCGAAGGTTGCGAGGCCGAAGAAGGGAATCATCCAGCCGAGCAGCGTGTACGCGCTGTCCCAGGCGAGGATCGCCGCGCTGAAATAATGGGGACACTCCCCATTTCCTAGCAAAAGGGGCCGCACCTCGGCGGTGGAGCGTCAGCGCGTGAAGAAGGACAGGCTTCCGGCGCGAAACGGAGGGCGCGCTTGAGTGAAGGAATGGGGACAGTCCCCAATTCCCCGCTTCGCGGGCAAAAGGGGTCAGACCTCACCCGACGACGTCGCGATGAAGCGCGGCACCTCAATGAGGTCTGACCCCTTTTGCTAGGAATTGGGGACTGTCCCCATTCCTTCACTCGCGTTCGCTTGCACGAGGCGGCGCGCCAGAGCTGTCAGCGCTGCGCTATAAGGCGCACCAAACGCACATGCTGGATTGAACCACCAAGAGGATCTGCGCGCTGATCGCCTCGCGCTGCGCCGCCCTCGATGTTCGCGCCGGAAGCCTGTCCTTCT
>DASTXR010000137.1:0-33758 GCA_035765415.1 Steroidobacteraceae bacterium
CGAGACCTTGCAGACCGGCGACCTGCTGTTCTTTGCCGGCAGCTCAGCCGAGGATTTCATGATCGAGGCTCTCGATGTCGCGGCGGGCGATCCGCCCTATTCGCATGTGGGGATGGTCATCCGCGACGGTAGTGAGCTCTATTTCTGGGATGCACCCGGCGGCGGCAATATATTCCGCGATCCGTATGCCGCCCGTCCCAGGAACCGGCTCCACGCCATAGGCATCACGTCGCACCCCGGATGTCGTGTGGCGCCGCTGGATCTCGTGCTGACTTACTACATGAAAATCCTGGGCGGCCATTTCTGGGTGCGTCATCTCACACCGTCGGTGACGCGCGAACAATTCCACGCCCTGCGAATTTTCATCGACCGTGTCGACGGGCTGCCTTTTCCAATCCCGGTGGAAACGGCGCTGCCCGCTAACTATGCCGCCGGCCAGAAAGGCATCACGCTCTTCGCCGGAACTTACTTCTGCGCACAACTGGCCGCCGATTCCTATCTGCATATGGGTGTCCTCAGCGCAGACCAATGGCCGGCGAACAGCTATAGCCCCGGCGCCCTGGCCTCCTCGGATCCCGCAAAGCTGCCGCTGGTGCCGCCATTTGCATTGGGAGATCCGATCTATGTCGCTTGGGGAAGCGCTCATGACCGGTAGTCCATACGACAGGCGCGCCGCAGTCAACCAAGTGATCGGTTGCCGCCGTACAACGCCACCCACCTGCAGGAGATTTCCATGGGCTCGCTGAGCAAACTCATCAACGACATCGACGGCGCTTCGCAAGACGAGAAGCAGCAGAAGGAACGGCTGGAGATCCTGCTCACGCTGGCCAAGTCCAAGATCGACAAGTTCCGCACGGAGCTCGACGCCGGCTTTGCCAATCCGGGGCTGATCAACAAGACCCAGGTTCCCGGCACGCGTGCCATCCGCTACATCGAGCAGTACCACGTTGCCAGCAAAAGCGAGTTCGACCAGCAGGTGGGCGACCACCTGACCCATGCGATCGACGCGTTCTTCTCCATCGGCGAAGGCAACAACAAGAAGGCGGTGCAGGATGGCCTGAAGCAGGTGATCCAGACCGGCCTCAGCGGCTTCATCGGCTCGACATCGGTAGGCGAGTCCCAGGATCGCATGTACTTCGTCGTGCCGGAAAACAATGCCTTCGTCCGCATCGACGTGGTCACGTGGAAGTACCACTTCGATCAGCAGAAGATCCTGGACCAGCACGACACCGCCGTCGCCTACGTCCTGTGCAAGTCGGTGATCGACCACACGCAGGTGACCCTGGATGAACTGATCTACCTGGTCACCCAGGCTCTTTCGAGCGGCGAGTATCTCAATGAGAACGTGAAGCCCGGGGGACTCGAGCCTCCGACATGGACCACGGATAAGAACGATGCAATCAGAACCAAACTTCAGACCCTGGGCCTGGACCCCATCACCCGCGACAAGGCTGTTTTCGACTTTCTCACTAACGCGATATCCGAATCGCCTGGAGTCGTGATCAAGAAGGCATTGCCCACTACCGGCACGGACTCTCGGACGATGACGTGGAGTGCCTTCGCGACGCGCGTGGCAGCGCGCGATGTTCCCTACATCGAGGCGGTTCCGGCAGCCCCCGCACCCGCCGACGGCAAGAAACCCGCCGGCAGCTACCTCAGGTTCCGCAGCCAGCTCGACATCGCTACCGTCCCCACGCGCACGAGTCCTGCATCGCTTTCCGTGGTGGAAGGCTACATCGACGAGATGGTGCGGGTGTGGAAGAAGCTGCAGGCCGACCGCTAACTAAAGGGGAATCACATGCCGTCAAAGATTTACGGAATCATCACTGACAAGAAGTACATCGTTGTGGGTACTGGTGGTAAATCGGGAAGGAACCCGAAGCCGCGGAGCGGCCACCACTTGCCGGGAGGCACAGTAGAGGAAGGGCAGCAACCGGAATTGCAGTTGATCACGGAGATCAAGGAGGAAACTGGGCTCGATGTCGCCGTCCACGTCAAGGATTCCTTTAAGCCTGAAGGTCTCGACAACGTCTCGTTCAACGTGATCACAGTCGAATCGGTTCCGGACCTCGTCAAAGAACGCAAGAGACCAGAAGTCAAGAACCAGCGGGACGAGCCGTTCGAAGAGGTTTCCCCGGTCCTGATCGGCGAGGCCCTTGTTAAAGGCTATTTCAATGCAAAAGACATGACGGACTGGTTCGAAATCGGGTTGCAGTACGCCTTCGAGACAGGTCGGCTCAAGTGAGCCGGGACTACACGCAGGATTACGCCATCACCGTGCGATTGCGCCCCGATTCCTTGGCCGCGTACAGCGCGCGGTCGGCGCGCGCGATCAGGGACTCGACAGTCTCGCCGCGCTCGAACACCGCCACACCGAGCGAGGTAGTTAGCGACAGGCCGGGCACGATGCGGTTCCAGTCATGCGCTTCGACCGCCGCGCGAATGCGCTCGGCCGCGATGCGGGCGGCATCGATGCCGGACGGCGAGATCAGCAGCACGATGAACTCCTCGCCACCCAGACGGCCCAGCCGGTCGGTAGTGCGGATGCCGGTGTTCGCGACCTCGCAGAACGCTCTGAGCACTGCGTCGCCGGCCGGGTGACCGAAGCGGTCGTTGACGCTCTTGAAGTGGTCGATGTCCAGCAGGACGACGCCGAACATCCAGCCATGGCGCAGCGCGCGGGCGCGCTCGTCGGCCAGCAATTCCATGAAGGCGCGGCGGTTCCATGCGCCGGTCAAGTCGTCGCGGGCGGCCAACTGCTGGATGCGCTCCACCGACTCGGCGAGCTGCCGATTTCGCTCGGAAAGCCGCGTGCGCAGCGCCATGACGCTGGTGCCGAACACCGTGAGCTGCCCCAGCACCATGAAGACGTACAGCACGAGGATAGCCAGCGACGCGTCGCTGACGGCCACCTGGCCCAACTGTCCTCGCACCGAGTACATGGCCGCAGCGGTGGATATGCTCACCAGCAGCCACGCGAACATGAATTGGCGCGGCTCGAACCGCATCATGCCGAAGATGAAAACGTCGATCACGCCGATCAGGAACAGCACACATAACTGCGGCATGAGGAGCAGGCCGCCCAGGATCACTCCCGTGGCGACGCAGAACTGCACCACCATCAGATCCTTGTCCGCGACGCGCAGATTCCAGCGGCGAGCGATGATCAGCACGAACAGCGCCGACAGGCCGATGCCAGCCGCGCCGAATTGCAGCACCGCGGGCCAGCGCGCCTCGCCAATCCAGGCGTACAACGCGAGCACGAAGGTCAGCATCGCGAAGTTCGTCAGCGCCACCAGCGCCAGGCGCATGCGGTGGGGCTGCAGCTTGAGCTGGCGTTCTGAATCCTGTGGAGAAGTTGACTCGGTTGTCATCGCCGCTCTCTGGCAGACTCGCCACTCGAGTCGCTTCGTGCTGCAGTTGGATGCGGGCGGAATTGCCCAGTGTGAGTCCCTTCTAGCTAACGATAACTTTCCCCGATTGAATGAGCGTTGTCGCGGATCACAGTCACAACCATCTCCGCTGCCTACTCCTTCGGACTACTCCGCGGGCTGGGCAGCATGGATATGTTAGGTGGCGTCAGAACTCCTTGACGAACCGCAGCCCGAACTCGCTCGCATCGTTGCTCAGCATCACCAGCACGTAGTCGCCCGTGTTGAGCCGCGCATTGTCGTAGCGCTCATCCGTGATGTTGCGGCCGTAAATCCCGACGGTCCAATCGCCATCGGCGGGCTGGTAGCTGATGTCGGCATTGATGAGGTCGCGGCTCTCGATGAACGTGAACCGGGCCGGGTCGTTGCTCGGCTCGCCGAACATGTCGTCGCGGAATGACCAGTCGGCGCGCAGCGTGATCTCGCCGCTTCCCGCGGGAATCGTCAGCTCGGGGCTGATCGACGCGGTCAGTTCCGGTGTCAGCGGAGCCACTGCGGCCGGATTCGGATCGTCGACGTCGACATCGATGTAACCCAGCGACGCGTGCAGACGGAAGTTGTCGGTGGCGGCCCAGGTGCTTTCGAGCTCGGCGCCGCGCGAGGTCTGATCCACGACGATGCTCACCGTATTGAAGCCGGCCCCCGTCGTCGAACTGACCTGGTAGGGCAGGTCCGAATACTCGGTGTTGAACACGGCGACGCTCAACTGCAGGTTGTCGAAGAACTCGCCTTTCATGCCCACTTCGTAATTGATGGCCGTGACGTTGTCAGTGGCCACGAAGCAGTTGGGGTTCCCGAACAGGCAGAACGGACGCGCCGGATACTGGCCGGCCTGGTAGCCGCTCTGCACGGAACCATAGAACGTCAACCGGTCCGCGTATTTGTACGAGGCGGAGAAGTCCCACGTGGTTTCCGACCCGCTGTTGGTATTGGACGCACCGATGACTCCCACCACGGGCTCGGTATCCGCGGACTTGTCGTCCTCCGTCTGCCGGATGCCGGCCGCGATGCGGAACTGTTCGGTCACATGGAAGCCGACGTTGGCGTAGACGGCCAGGCTGTCGTACTTCTGGTGAAGGAAGAAGTCGCTGCCGGGCGGGCTCGTGCAGGGCGTAGCGCGGGTGCCGCAGTTGAACTGCGTGTCGTTCTGGAAGTTCTGTCCTTCCTCCTCGTAGTAGAAGAGACCGACCACGTAGTCGAAGGCGCCCGATGTACCCGTGGCCTGCAATTCCACCGACTGCTGATCGGCAGAGCCGATCTCGGGGAACGACAGGAAGTCGTCGTTGAAGCTGTCGTCGTCGAGCCCGCTCTCGTATTCCGAATGGCGATCGCTCGCCAGCAGCTTGAAGTTGAGAGCGTCCGAGACTTCGTATTCGACCGTCAGCGAGACTCCATACGCCTTGTTAGTGACCTCGATCTGGCTGGCCTGGCCGGTGTTGTTGTCGTACGGATCGCTGGCCTGGTCGGAGTTCCGATAGCCGGCGTTGTAGACGGCGCCGTTGGCGGCGGTGCAGGCTGCCGGAGCCATGGGGTTGGCGGCCCGGCACGCCGCGCCTAACTCGTCGATCAGCGTGTCGTAAGGACGCAGGCCGTTTTCGCCGTCGTTGCCGTCTCCGGTCAGCAGGAAAGACAGTTTGTCGGTCGGTTTCCATTGCATGGCGATGCGTCCGGAAATGTCCTGCATCTCGCCGACCTCCTTGTTCGGATCTTCGATGAGCAGAAAGTCACCGAGCCCGTCGCGGCGTTGGTAGGCCACGCCGAAAGAAACGGCGAACTCGTCCGAGAGCGGCATGTCCGCGTATGCATCGCCGTTCAGCCGTCCGCGACTCCCGGCGCTCAATCCCACCCTGCCGCCCGGTTTGTCGCCGGGCTTGCGCGTGATGATGTTGATGGCGCCACCGATCGAATTGCGCCCGTACAGCGTGCCTTGCGGGCCGCGCAATACTTCGACGCGCTCGATATTGGCGAGGCTCCAGTTCTGGCCCACCTGGCGGCCGAGATAGACGCCATCGATGTACACGCCGACGCCCGGCTCGGTGGTGATCAGGTGATCCTGCAGTCCGATGCCGCGGATGAACGGATTCTGCGACGAGGTGTGGCCCGCCGAAAAACCTGTGATGTTGAGGTTCGGCACGAACTTGCCGATGTCGGTGAGATCGGTGATGCCCTGCCTTTCGATGGTTTCCGTCGTGAAGGCGCTGATCGCCACTGGCACGTCATAGATGCTCTGCTCGCGTTTCTGCGCAGTGACGATGATGGTCTCGAACACCGAGTCGTCTTCCTGCTGTTCCTGGGCGAGCGCGGCTGGCGCAACACCGAGCGCGCCCAACGGCGCGGCACACGCGATGACCGCGAGATTTTTCTTGTTCATACGATTGCTCCCATGAATGATGCCGGCGCGAGTGAGCGCCATTTGCTTGCGGGCAGCTTAAAGAAAATCGCGGGTTCTGTCCGCCATGCGTTGCAAGGCGACTGGCCGGGAGTCTTTTTTTCTCACGCTGCCGGAAGCAGCAGTCGCATGACGGCGCCGCCGCCGTCGCTGCGGTTTTCCGCCCACAGCCGTCCCCCGTGAGCCTCGATGATCGTGCGCGACAGCGCCAACCCGAGCCCCAGGCTTTTCTGCTTCGTCGTGAACAGCGGTTTGAAGATCTGCTCGACCTTGTCGTCGGGAATGCCCGGTCCGGAATCGGTCACGGCGATCACGATGCCGCCGCCGGGGTGCGCAGATGCCTCGACGTGAACCTGCTTCGTTCCTGCGGCGCATGCTTCCAGGGCTTCCATGGCATTGATCAGCAGATTCAACAGCACTTGCGAGATCTGCACACGATCGCCGAGGACATGCGGGACACGCGGGTCTGCCTTGAAGGAAAGCTCGACTTGTCGCCTGATGGCCTCGGAGTGGAGCAGGCTCGCGATGTCGCGGAATACTTCTTCGATCGCCACGCTCTGCTTGTCGACCGTCTGTCGCCGGATCAGCATCCTCATCCGGTCGATGATGTCGGCAGCGCGGCCCGCGTCCTTGTTGATGTCATCGACGATGGACCTGATTTCGCCGAGGTCCGGATTCTCTTTCTGCAGGAACCTCTGCGCGGCCTCGGTATTGCTGAGCGTGGCGGCCAGCGGTTGCGCCAGTTCGTGCGCGAGACCGGATGCAATCTGTCCCAACATATCGACGCGCCCGAGCTGGGCGAGCTCTCCGCGCAGGTGGGCCACCTGCAAGCTTGCGCGACTGTTGATGACATAGTCGCGCGCGAGTTTGTAGGCCGCCGATCCCAGCGTGCCGAGAAACCACAGGATGTTGAAGATGGGAGCCTGGACGAGGCCATAGACCAGCAACTGGTTGAAGCCGACGTTCAACAACATCGGGCCGGCAAACCCCAGTCCGATCACGAGGGACTTGCGGCGGGACTCGGAGTCGCCCCTGCGCCAACACCGGATCGCCGCATCGAGGACGAACCCCGTCATCATCAGCAGGCTGACGGAGCCCATCCACTGCAAACTCCTCGTGGTCGCCGCTGCCACCACGGAGACCTGCTCACCCATGAAGGTGAGCTGCCGCAATGCGCTGATCTCGACGAAATTGAAATTGGGCTCGACGATGAAGTTGACGATGAGGATTGCCAGTCGCCACACGATGTTGAGCACGAACAGCCACAGCCGGCCGGTTCCCAGGTAGTAATAGACGAACAACAACTGGCTGAATACGACGAAGAAGATCGGCAGGTGATAGCCGCGCAGCCACCTACCGTATTCCGCCGGTGTGCTCGCGTGCATCATGCCCAGCTCGAACGGCGCGCAGGCCGCCGTTGCGAGGGCAATGACGCAGAACATCAGGTACGCGATCTTGCGTCGCTCCAGTATCCAGGCAAACACGCAGAACGCTGCCAGCGTCAGAGACACCGTGGCAACGATCGTCCAGGTAAGTGTTACGGCAGTCATGTCAGGGCCTGGTGGGGTGTTGTAGCGATTCGGTCCCCCGCTTGGTTTTCGTGATGCGCCGATAGTAGCCTGCGGGCGTCGACCACGGGCACCGACTGTCGGTGGGTTCCGGAAGGGGGCTGTTCGATGCGCAGAATTCTCACCACGGCGGCGGCTTTGTTCTGGTTCGTTTCCAGCGACGCGCTGGCGGACTGGCACGAGGCCAGCAGCGATCACTTCGTGATCTACGCGGACGAAAGCGAAAAGGGAATCCGCAAATACTCCGACAGACTGGAGCGGTACTACAGCGCGATGAGCGCCGTGCTGCCATCGAAGAACATCAAGCCGAGTCCGTCCAATCGCGTGACGATTTACGTCGTGCGCAACGCGCGAATCGTCCGCCAGCTCTACGGCGCCGGGAGTGACACGCGCTACATGCGGGGCTTCTACGTGCCACGCGCTGGCGGTTCCCTCGCCATCATTCCGCCGATCGACGTCGCGGGCAGCAATGCCTCCGAGTCGGAGCTCGTGCTGATGCATGAATACGCGCATCACTTCATGGCGGAGAACGCGCCCTACCTGGTGCCTCGCTGGTATGGCGAAGGTTTTGCTGAGTATTTCGCGACGGCGAAATTCGAAGCCAATGGCGCGGTCGGGCTCGGGCTGCCGGCGCAGCACCGGGCCTACGAACTGTTCGAAGCCAGGGAAGTGAGCATCGAACAGCTGCTGGATTCCAAGCTCTATGCAGCCAACAAGTCGAAGAGCTACGACAACTTCTACGGCCGCAGCTGGCTGCTGTTCCACTATCTATTCACCGACGACGGTCGCCGCAAACAACTCGTCGACTATCTGAACCGGCTGAACCGCGGGGAGGCGGAGATCTCGGCCGCGACCGCAGCGCTCGGCGACCTGAATGCCCTCGACAAGGCGGTGGAACGTTATCTGCGGCAACGGAGCATGCAATACATCCGGGTTCCTCCTGAAAGGCTGAGCATCGGGCAGATCGCTGTGCGGCGATTGAGCGAGGCCGAAGGCGCCAGCATGCCTGTTCGCATTCGTTCGAAGCGCGGAGTGAACGAGCAGACCGCGGCAGAAGTGGTCCAGGAGGCGCGCGAGGTCGCGGGAAAATATCCGGACGAGCCGGCCGTGCAGGCGGCGCTGGCCGAAGCGGAGTTCGACGCGGGCGATGATGAAGCGGCCATCCGTGCCGCCGACAAGGCGCTGGCGGTGGCTCCGGGCAACATGACGGCGCTGATCCAGAAGGGTTACGCCCTGACGCGCGTGGCGCGCAAGGCAAAGACCGAAGAAGCGTGGCGGGCGGCACGCCGGCATTTCGTCTCCGTGAACCGCATCGAGAACGACCATCCCATTCCGCTCATCTATTACTACTTGAGCTTTATCCAGCAAGACAAGGAGCCGAACAAAGCCGCGCTCGATGGACTGGAATGGGCGTTGGAACTCGCGCCATATGACGGCAATGTGCGAATGATGGTTGCGAGGCGGCAGATGCAGGAAAAGCGCTTTGCCGAGGCCATACGCACGATCAGCCCACTGGCTTACAACCCTCATGCGGACGCGGACAATCCCGCCATCGCATTGCTGGAAAAGGCGCGGGAAGAGCTGGCGGCGGAGGCGGGTAGGGCGGCAGCGGCGCATTGAGGTTCGCACCGCGGAATCAACCTGACAATGTGCTGCGCGCGCGCGAACCGCCCTTTACGATGGCCGCCATGCGCGCACTCATCCTCGACAGCTTCGGTCCGCCGCCGCGATTCGGCGTGCGCGACGTCCCGCCGCCGCCGCTGAACCCGGGCTGCGTACGCCTGCGAGTCCACGCCGTCGGCTTCGGCTTCCCGGACGCGCTGATGTTGGCGGGCAAGTACCAGAGCAAGACCGAACCGCCGTTCACGCCGGGCAACGAAGTCGCGGGCGTGGTGACGGAAGTGGCCGCCGACGTCGGGAACGTGAACGTCGGTACGCGCGTGCTCGCAATGGCCGGCCAGGGCGCGCTCGCCGACGAGTGCGTGGTCGACGCGAAGGCCCTGCTGCCGATTCCCGCATCGATGTCCTTCGAGGTCGCCGCGAGCCTGCTCGTGAACTACGGCACGACGTATCACGCGCTCGTACAACGTGCGCGTCTGCAGCCCGGCGAGACGCTGCTCGTGCTCGGCGCGGCGGGAGGCGCGGGACTGTCCGCGGTCGAGATCGGCAAGGCGCTGGGCGCGCGCGTGCTCGCGGCCGCGAGCACGGAAGAGAAGCTCGAGCTCGCACGCCGTCACGGCGCCGACGCGGCGTTCGACTACACGCGCGAATCGATCAAGACGAAAGTACTGGAATTCACGGGCGATCGTGGCCTCGACGTCGCCTACGACCCGGTGGGCGGCGACACCGCCGAACAGGTCGTGCGCGCGATGGGCTGGAACGGCCGCTATCTGGTCATCGGTTTCGCGGGCGGCGGTATCTCGTCGATCCCGCTGAACCTGCCGCTGCTCAAAGGCTGTTCGATCGTCGGTGTGTTCTGGGGCGCCCATGTGCGGCGGGAGCCCGCGCTGCACGCCGCCAACTTCGCGGCGCTGTTCGCGCTGTTCGACGCCGGCAAGCTGCGCCCGCACGTGACGCCCATCGAAGGGCTGGAGCGCACCGCCGATGCGCTCGACGTCATCAACGGCCGCCGCTCGATCGGCAAGGTCGTCATTCGCGTGGCCGCGTGTAGCTAGCAAGCGCGGCGCGACGAAACCCGGTAGGACTCGTCCCACCATCGCACCGCGGCAGACGGATGCGTCCCGGCGCTGTTCGCGCGGCCGCCCATCAAATAGTATGTGTTGCTTACAATCACGTTCCATCACGACCCAACGGGGAGAAAACGATGAGAACCCAAACCAGGCATCCACGACGATTCCTGAATGCTCTCGCCACGCTCATCTGCGCAGCGGCACCGGCGGTGGCATGCGCCCATGGAAAGACGCAGCGTCTGCCGCAGTTGTCCCCGGCGAAGCCGGCGACGCTGATCGGGAGTTGCGAAGGTTTGTTAGCGCAGCTCACCGGTCTGCCGGATACGGTGATTACCGGCTCCACCACCGTCGCCGCGGGCACGCTGCAAGTGGCGGGTCAGCCGGTGGCGGAGCACTGTCGCGTCACCGGCCGCATGAACGACCGCGTCGGCCTCGACGGTCGCGCTTATTCGATCGGCTTCGAAATGCGTTTGCCGGTTGGATGGAACGGACGCTTCTGGTACCAGGGCAACGGTGGAATCGACGGCAGCGTGGTTCCCGCGACGGGCGCGCTCGGCGGTGGTCCGCTGACCCATGCGCTTGCGCAGGGTTTCGCAGTCCTCAGCTCCGACGCCGGTCATCCGGCCGCCTACGGTCCATCGTTCGGCTTCGATCCGCAGGCGCGTCTCGACTACGGTTATCAGGCAGTGGGCACGCTCACACCCATGGCCAAGTCGGCTATCAACATTGCTTACGGCAAGCGGCCGGACCGCTCGTATATCGGCGGCTGCTCGAACGGTGGCCGGCACGTGCTGGTCGCGGCGGCACGTTATGCAGACCAATACGACGGCTTCCTCGCCGGCGCGCCGGGTTTCAATCTGCCGCTGGCGGCGTTGGCAAATATCTGGAGCGCGCAGCGCTACGCGAGCGTCGCCACGGGAGATCCGGCGACCCCACAGGGGCTCGAGACCGCGTTCACCACGGCGGAGCGGCGCACAGTGGCCGCCGCCGTCCTGCAGCGATGCGACAAGCTGGATGGGGTTCGCGATGGTCTCGTGCAGGACACACGCCTCTGCCAGAAGGTGTTCGATCTCAGGCGCGACGTGCCCACTTGCCCCGCCGAACGCGACGGCAGCTGTTTGTCAGCCGCGCAGAAGCTCGCGATCGGGCCTATCTTCCGGGGCGCGACGTCGAGCAAAGGGCCCTTCTATGCAAGCTTTCCGTATGACCCGGGCATCGGCGGTTCCGGCGTGCCGTTCTGGGAATTCGTGGCGCCTCTGGTGCTCGACTCCGGCGCCGTCGGCGTGATCTTCAAGGTGCCGCCCACGGCCGACGCGCTGACGAACGGCCCGGCCTTTGCGTTGAATCTGGACATCGATGCCGCGCTCGCGCAGTTGTTCGCTACCGATGCCACGTTCACCGAGTCGGCGATGCAGTTCATGACGCCGCCGGATGCAACCAATCTTTCGGATTTGCGCAAACGCGGCGCGAAAGTGCTCGTCTACCACGGCGTCTCGGATCCGATCTTCTCGATCGACGACACCACGCGCTGGTGGCGCGGCGTCGACCGTGCGAGCGGCGGGCGCGCCGAAGACTTCGCCCGCGTGTTCCCCGTGCCCGGCATGAACCACTGCGCCGGTGGACCAGCGACGGACCAGGCGGACTACATCACGCCGCTGGTGAACTGGGTCGAGCGCGGCAGGGAGCCGGACCGGATCGTCGCGAGTGCCCGAGGCCCCGGGAATGCCGGAGGCGTGAACCCGGAAGTGCCGGTCGACTGGGCGGCGGATCGCACGCGACCGTTGTGTCCGTACCCATCGGTCGCGCGCTACGTGCACGGCAGTGTCGAGA
Organism: Steroidobacteraceae bacterium; assembly: GCA_035765415.1. Taxonomy (GTDB): domain Bacteria; phylum Pseudomonadota; class Gammaproteobacteria; order Steroidobacterales; family Steroidobacteraceae; genus CADEED01. The sequence goes on from DASTXR010000137.1 coordinate 11,909, forward strand.
AGGCGTCGAGCTTCTCGTGTCGGCCCGGCTTGCGGTGATCCGCGTCGCCGCGAAGTAGTTAGCGGCGCGCCAAAAAAAGCGGCCCCGCATGGCGGGGCCGCAATCGGAACATCACCAGGAAGACTATTCCGGCTCGGACGGATCGTTGAACAGCACCGGCAGCCGGATGCTGCCGTGGCCACGTTGCGGGAACGTGGGGTTGTTGCGATCGCCCGGATCCAGGTTCGACGCGGTGTCGTCCGGCGGGAACAACACCAGCTCGTTGAGGAAGGTGATGATGGCGTTCCGCCCGCTTTCGGACAGCTGCGCGAAGCGGTTGCGGGACGACTGGGCTTCGCCACCGTGCCGCAGGATCACTTCCTCGAGATTGATGCTGCGACCGTCGTGCCCGTACGGCGCCGTACTACCCACACCCCACAGCGGCTCGGTGAGGAATTCGCGCTGCAGCGTGGTGTCGTAATTGCGCTCGTGGAAATTCGGCCCGAGATCGTGCCGCTTCAGGTCGGAGTAGAAGTTGCGCACCACGAACGAATTGCGGTTCGGGATCTTGATGGTCGGATGCCCGGAGCCGTCATCGTTCTCGCTCACCAGCAGCGACGCCACCGAGAACATGCGGTTGAAGATGCCGTTCACCGGATCGTAGTTAGTCTCCACGTCCGCCACGCGCCGGTCGCGATTGACCGTGAGGTTCGGGATGTGGCAGGCGGTGCAACCGATCTGCGCCAGCAGGTTCTGCCCGGCCTGTCCGGTGCTGGTGTGCCGGTGCTGTCCCGGCTTGAAGTAGTTGAACAGGTAGAACTCCATGAAGTCGACCAGCGACTGCGGGATCTCGTTGACCACGCCGTCCCGGTCGTTGTCTTCGGCGGGGCTCGACACCAGGCTGCGTTTCACCTGATCGATCCGGCCGTCGAGCACCATGCCGGTGGGCGTGACCACGCGCTGTCCCGCGGCACCCGCCGCGGTCAGGTTGTCCACCGCCTGCAGCCCCATTTCGTCGTTGAACGCACCGACCACGAACTCGCGGATCGAAGTGGTGTCGCCCTCGGCGAAGAATGGCCGTACGCGCAGGTCGGTGTTCACGCCGCGCACGTTGCTGGTGTCCACCGATCCGTCGGGGCGCGCGCGGATGGAACCGTAGTTGATGCCCTTGCTGTTCAGCGAACGTGTGACCGACTGCCGACGCTGGCGTGCCTCGTTGACGGCGCTCTGGCGGATGTTGCGCAGATCCGTGGTGATCTCGTCCGCCAGCATTTCCTGCAGGCCGAGACCGAAGAGATGCGGTGCATCGCGGCTGTCCGGCCGGGTCACCACGTCGCCACCGAAACCGGCCGAGCCGCGCGGCCGGCCATGGCAGCCTGCGCAACTCTCGATCAATCCGGCGCCAATTGCCCTGGCGGTTTCAATGTTGCCGATACCGTCCTGCGTGCGCGGGCCGAAACCCTGTGTCAGCGTGAACTTTCGCTGGAACAGCTGCCGTCCGCGGCGGACGGCGCGCGCCGGGTCGCGTGCTGTTATGAAGGTCGATGAGCCTGGCGTCATGATGTTGCCGACGCCCGTCCCGATCTGCTGCTCCAGCGATTTGAAGATGCCGGCGTTTTCGGCATTCGGTGTCTGCGTGAGGTCGGTGAGTTGCGCGTCGGCAACGTCGATGCGGCAGAACAGCGCGCACAGCCCTGCCGACATCCACAGATGCCGTTTACTGATCCTGAACATGTTACCCCCTTGCGCCACTGCCTTGTGGCGCGGTCGAGAATCTCCCGAGTCTAACTACCGCGGGACCCTTCCTGGTCGCGGCTCCCGTGGGCGACAAAACTACAGGCGCACCGTTTGAGTGCCATAGATCATCGGAACTAAGGGCGCGGTCGCTTCACGGCGACAGTCCGCGGAAAAACGCGGAGCGAGGCGCTGAATGCGCAGCAGGTAGAAATGGTTGCGGTAACGCTAGACGCGATCTGGACTACGTCGATACAAAACGAGCGAAGCTCATCTTCAATCTGCGAAAAATGTTCGGACGAAAGACAAAGGTGGGCAGGTGCTCAGCGACATGTGCCCCGCGGCTCCTGCGTGCGGTGATAGTCACGTCCCAGCCAGGCATTGTGCCCCGGTTCCCACGTGCTGCCGGCGTGGCTGTCGCTGAGACCTGAAGCAGTCGCGGCCCAGGTTCCCACGTCGATCATGTAGTTCACGCCCGTCACGTTGGTCTTGCGGTCACGCGTGGCGTATTCCTGGTGGCGGCTGACGCGCGCGCAGGGCAGGCGGGCGGCAACTTCCTCCATCGCGAACGCCACGGCGCGATGATCGTGATGGTCGCCTGGGTTGCGCCTTTCATTCAGCTCGGCGATGTGCAGCTTCAGCGCGGTACCGGGCGCGAGTTCGCTGACGATGACGGCCTCGAGCGTCGCGACGAAATCGTTCCACCCCGCATAGGTCGCGCTGCCGTCGATGGCCTTCGTTTCGGCGGCGGCGCCCGAGCGAAGCCGCTGCAGCGAAAGCGGATGCTCCTGGAAATCGTCGCCGTTGACGATGTTGCCGTCATGCACGCGCAGGAAGTACGCGATGGAATTGGCGTAGGTGTGGCGCGCCACCTTGTGTCCGGCGCGTTCGACGGCTTCGGGCTTCGTGTCCGTGCCCAGCGCAGCGGTCGCATTGACGGCGTTCGCCATGAAGCGGATGGCGCGCAACGCGCCTTCTTCGCGCGCAAGGTAGTAAGGAGTGGGCTCGCCGCCCACGCCGCGGCCGGCGTCGCCCGCCGAGACGTGCACGAACACGGCTTTCTCGTGCGGCTCGTTCATCGCGTGGAAGGCGGCGGGGTTCATGAAGAGCTGCCAGTCGTCGGGATGGGCGACGACGAAGACGCTGAGCGCGGGCGTCGGCGGCGCCTCGCGCGGAAGACTTTCGCAGCCGGAGACCAATAACAGAATGGCGAGAACGCCGTATTTCATACCAGTTTCTCCTTCTCCCGGAATCGGGACAGCGTGCCCCTAATGTGTCACACGCACTTCGACACGATAGAGATCGGCGCCGTTCAGGCTGGCCGCCGGGCGGCGCGTCGTGAAGGTGATGTAGTTGGGATCCGACCAATCGAGCATCGGCGCGTAAGTGTCGCTGCGTGGCGTATTGATCTCGTCGAACAGACGCTTGCCGGCGATGTAACCGCTGGCGAGGCGGTCGGAATAAAAGAGCGCAACCGGATCCTTCTCCAGGTTGTCCGCGCGCGTGAATATGATTGAAATGCCGTCGCTCAGAAACGTGGCGTCGAATTCGTCCGCAGGCGTGTTCACTGCGCCGGGCAATGCCTCCACGGCGCTGAATTTTCCCTTGTGCATTCTCGCGGTGAAGAGATCCATGCGGCCCGCGCCGCCATGGCCGTCGCTCGAGAACAGCAAGGTGTCGCCGAACATCATGGGCGCCCACTCGTTGCGCGCACTGTTCACCTCGTTGCCCAGGTGTTCGACCGCGCCGAAGCCGTGTTTCGTGACGGCCACCCGATAAAGATCGTCGCCACCGATGCCGCCGGCACGATCCGATGCAAAGTAGACGAAGCGTGCGTCTCGCGAAAATGCCGGATCGAAATCCCTGGACGCTGAGTTGAACGAGACGGGCACGGCCTCGGCCCAGCCCGCGGACTCCCGGCGTGACATCCAGATGTCATAACCGCCTGGTCCGCCGGGCCGATTTCGGCTGAACCACAACGCAGTCATGCCGTCCGGCGAGATGGTGAGTCTCACGTCGGCGAATCGGGTCGTGATGACGCCGGGCGCGAACTCGCGTGCGTCACCCGAGATACTTACGCCGCACGGGGAGGCAAGCGCAGCGAGCGGGAGCGCAGCGAGGAGAAATGCCAGCTTCGTGTTCATGCCGGCGATCATCCAACGCGGCACGGCACTTTGACCAGCCGGCAAACCGGGCCGCACCCCAAGGCAGACTTGGGGCAAACTTCATTACCGTTCGGCACGAATTCAGGATTTCAGGTCGGCTGCATTGACGTCTCCCACTTCCAAGGAAGCGTGGCAATTTCTCTGGGATCAACGCGCGGCGCTGGCGCTCGCGCTCTGCGCGGGCGCGATCCTGTGGATTGCTCCGCACGTCGTCGACCACTATCCCGTTCCCGTCAGCTGGTCGGATCTTTCGACGGTCAACGCCTTCAGGACTGCATCCCTCGGGCTGTTCATGCAGGCGGTCCTGCTTCTCGCGGGCTGCGTGATCGCATTCGTCAGCGCGAACACGTTCTGCACGCTGGTGAAACTGTCGAGCACGCGCGCCAGGCACTGGGACTGGCACGAATACAGCCTTGCGACTCTCATCCTGTTAGGCGCTTTCGGAACGTGGCAGTGGATGCACATTCCCTGGCGGCATCCGCCGGGCGCCCCGAACGAGGAGATCCCGATCGCAAACGGTCGTCTCTACCGGGCCAACGTCGAGCACGAGCGACGAACCTACTCGGCCCTCTATTTCGAGACCGCCGCGCAGAAAGTACTGATGCGAAACATTGTCTGCGCAGACAAGCCACCGTCAGCCAGGTTGGCTGCGTTCCGTGCGCTCGACAATTACCACGTCGAATGCACATGGGTGAGCGGCGAGCCTTCACACGGAAATGAGTCGCGGGAAGTCGTCTACATCGAGAGCGGATCTTCGCTCGGTTATCTGCGTGAAGGACAGGTTCATAGAGCAGAGCTCGCGCGAGACAAGCCGGTCCTGCGATCGGTAGAAGACACGGACGGAAGCTCCGCATCTCAGTGCCGCCTGGAAGCAGGGCCGGCCGCCGTGCGCTGCGGGGAGCGCAAACATGTTCTCGTGTCGGTCGGTGCCTCGACACAGTGGCCCGTACCGCAGGCCTGGCATATCGCTCACTCGCAACGCGCGGAAATCACCGTGGCGCGCCGCAGGCTGGCCTGTCTCACCGCCGAAGTGGATGGCGCCTTGCCAGGCGCCGGCGTCAGCCGGTTGCCCGCGCTGGTGCTGGTGTTGATGGATCAGCCTGCAGATGAGCCGTTGCGTGTTGAATTCGTCTATGACTCGAACGCCTCATGCGAACGCATCGATGAGGGTGCTCTCTCCGGGATGGCGCTGTATCGCTGGAGCGACGAAACTGCACGCGGCACGCGCCAGTCTCATGCAGCGCTGCGATTCCCGCGTCCCTGACATCCACTACCGCGCCGTCCGCGCGTTGATTGCCTGTATCGCCGTCAAGCCGAGGTCATGAAGCGTGGAGATTCCCACGAAGGCCAGCGAATACGCGTAGAGCCATGGAATTCCGAGTACGTCGGTGACGACGATCACCAGCAGAACGCAGAGTGCTCCCGCGTAAAGCGCCTCGCGCGGGTGTGCCTGGCGGTCGGAAATCACATCGATCGCCGGCCGATAACGAAGCACCACCAGCCACGAGAGTGAATAGAACACGAAAATCCAGTTGAGCGAATGCCAGCGTGGATCGCCCTTGTCGGTGATTGCCCAGGCGACGTTTGCCGTGGCCACCACGAGCGTGTGGACGACGATCATGATGAAAGCGAACTGGCGCAGGTCGGATCGCGTGAGCGGCAACATCAAAGCCGAACCGACGATGAGCAGGACGGCGAACGCAATGGCCGTCGTGACGACAGGTGATACCCCGAACAGCTCCATGAAGAGCACGCCGACCACCATGCGTGCGGCATCGTCAGCGACGATGGACGTCACGATGATCAGCGTGACGAGGAAAACGGAAACCTCGTCGTACTTCGGGTAAAGCCAATCCATGAGTTTGCGCATCGATTCCGCCTCAGTAACCTTTCGCCATGATGCGCTGGCGCACCGCGGCAGTCGCAAACGGGGCGTAGAACCGGGCCACATCCCGGGTGCCGTATCTCATGTGAAGGTCGCGCACGTCCAGCGTCACCGTGCCCGCCGATGCGTGCTTTTCTCTGGCATTCATGTCTTGCAGTGCAGAAGTTAGCACACAAGCTCGGCGGTTTTTCTCTGGCGCCTTCTGCAAATTCCTTCGAGTCAGTCAGGATTCGCCCCTCGCCGAGGTCATGAGTGTCACAGATGAATGAACGCCAGCCATTGGTTTTCCGGATCATGGTAGATAGTGGAAGACGCCGTTCCTAAGGGTTTTATTGAAGCGTTCGTGACCGGCGCTGAAATCCCGCTGGCGCCTTGCTGGGAAATCCCCAGCCTGTCATAGAATGTGCCGGTTGCAGAAGCAACAAGAACAACAGCAATCGGCGACGCAGAACTCGGCGCGAAGGAGCGCGCAACCAAGGTTCTTCGCCTCACGAATTACATGCGTTCCGTCCTCTTCCCCGGGCGGTAGTTAGTCCGCGCGGGTGTGTTTCACCGACAACGGCAGTTCCTGTGCCGTTGCCATTCCCATGCACCAGAACCATCCAACTCCAGGAGCTGCCCATGAAAATGTGTAAGGTAATACCATGCAGTCTTCTCCTTCTGTCGACCGCTTTCGTTACATCGACTCACGCCCAGGCCCCATGCACCAATGGAGATCCCCAGTGCGTCAGCTTTCCAGGGCCTGTCGGCGTCGGTACTTCTGCTCCCTCGCAAAAGTTTGAAATCTTCGACGGCAACATGAAATTGTCCCGCCCCGTCGGGAGCACGCTTTCAACCATTCTCTGGGTCCACCAGGACAACGTTCCCAGCAACGGTGGAACCTGGGGCATCGCCTCACGCAATACCGCCAATCTGGGCATCTTCAATCTGCAACGAGGGCAGGACGTGATGACGATGTTGCCCAACGGCAATGTGGGCATTGGTACCGTTGCTCCCGGCCAGCTTCTCGAACTGGTGAGAGATGACGGCGATGTGGCCATGCGATTCCATGACCCGGGAAATGTCTGGTACTCGCTGGGAACCCAACAGAGCGCTGGCGGCGTTTTTTTCCTGAATCGCGGAGCTTCCCCCGGCGAATTCGCCGATCTCACCGTCAATCCGTCAAACGGCAATGTGGGCATTGGTACTGCGTGGGCACCGGACTTGTTGACGGTGGCAGGTCCCATCAACGTCAATGGTGTTCGAGTGATCGACGGCACCGGCCGTTGGGTTGGCAGCCCTACCGGTTTGCAAGGCCCTGTCGGACCCATGGGACCCATGGGACCCACGGGACCCGTGGGACCTCAGGGGCCTGCGGGGCCTGCCGTTCACACGTCGGCGCTCTGCGTGAACAATGTTCCGACCACCAGCAATTGCGGTACGCGCTGCCCGAACGGCATCGCGGCACAAACCCTGGGTAACCCTTGCACGGTGACGTCCGAAACGGGCATGTGTTCTGCCGCGAATACGCTGCCGCCGGGAAGTTTCGGGCCGCCGGTTTCCGGGTTGTGCTGCGTTTGCATTCCGTAGGCCTGGCCCCCGTCGGGAAACCGGCGGGGGTTTTTTCGTCGCGGGCGCCTCAGTAGGCGCGATTGGGAAGTTCCGCCGCGGCGTTTTCCCGCGTGAACACGGACTCCTGCGTGATCACACGCCTCGGTACCGGTTTGCCGGCGGCGATTCGCTTCACCAGGTCCATGAGCGGCGGCCCCAGCAATGGACTGCACTGCGCGCCCGGGCGCGGTCGAAATCGCCGCTCTCCGAGCGGATGATGCGGTAGCGCCCTGCGCGGCGACCTTCCTCGACGAAGTCCGACCCGATCAGCGAAACGTACAGCGACTCGTCGGTGATCTCGATGGTGCGATCCATGAGGATCACGGGAATGCCCGCCGAGCGGATTTCGCGCAACACGAACTCCCAGCCGGTTTCGACGACGGGCGAGAAGGCAATCACGTCGACGTGTTGTTTGACGAAAGAACGCAGCGCCGCCACCTGGGTCTCCTGGCTGCGACGCGCATCCACGAGCTGCAGGTCGATGCCGGCGTCGTGCGCCGCGTTGCGGATGGATTCCGTGTTGGCGATGTTCCAGTTTGCTTCGCCCACGATCTGGCTGAAGCCGAGCACCAACTGCGGTTCGGGACGCACGCCGCGGTCGCCCGTGCCATCCGTGCAGCCCACGAGTAGTGAGACCAGCGCAAGCAACGAGCGGGACTTCTTCAGGCAAAACCGGCGTTTCATGGGGCTCCCGAAGCCTGCACCTTCGCGCGGGTTTCTAACAAGCGCCGAACGCGTCTGGAAATATTTTCAATCGCTGCTGCGTGACGGGCCACGAAGGTGAGGGCGTCGAGCGGCGCATTTCTTCCGCATCGTTGCCAGATTACGTGAGCTAGTGCTCAAAGCCCGGGCAGGTTTGATGCTGTCGAGCATCTCGGCGTCGCATGGCACGGAATACATTGAGGATTCCCCACCCGACGCGGTGTCAAAACGTGATCAACCTTCGCTCATCCATTTCCCGAGCCGGCGAGACTATGTCAACCCAAACTGCTGCAGGTCCGCCAGCTTCGACGTCATGCGTCCCGCGCGATTCCATAGCGACTCTGTTCTGATGGCACATCGCTCGAATGGAGTTCTGGCATGGACGCTGGCGCTCTGCGCTGTGCTGCCGTCAACGGGCGCGTACGCCCAGACGTTGCAGTGGGACGCGAATGGTGCGACCGCCGGCAGCGGCGGCACCGGCACGTGGGATACGACCGCGTCGCGCTGGTTCAACGGCAGCACCTACCAGGCGTGGAACAACGGCGCGCTCAACGATGCGGTGTTCGCCAGCACCGCTGGCACCGTGACGCTGGGTACGCCGATCACCGTTCACAATCTCAATTTCAACACCACCGGCTACACGCTCACGGGCAGCACGCTGACGCTGGGCGGTGTCACACCGACGATCACGGTCAACCCGGCGCTAACTACCACGATCAATTCCATCGTCGGCGGCACCGCAGGTCTGACCAAGACAGGCACTGGCACGCTGGTGCTCTCGGGCGTCAACACGTACAGCGGCTTGACGCTGGTGCAATCGGGCACGCTGTCGTTGACCAATAGTTCAGCGCTCGGCGCCGCGCCGAATATCGCAGCCAACTTCGTGCTCGCGAACGGCACGACACTCAACTTCAACGCCACCACCATCAATCGCGATTTCACGCTGAACGGCGGTGTCGTGAACATGGCTGCCACCACCGGCACGTACACGGGCAGCCCGACGCTGGCCGCATCGACCGAGCTGCGATTGACGAGCGCTGGCACCTTCTCCAGCAACTTTGCCGATACCGGCCCGAATGTCCTGAGCCTCACCAGGAACGGCGCGGGCACCGTGATCCTGAACGGGAGTAACAGCTACTCCGGAGCGACGCAGGTGTCGGCGGGCGTCCTGCGCTTGGGCAGTGCCGGCGCACTTTCCGCAAACAGCAACCTGGCGTTGTCGGGCAACGCCATACTCGAACTGGCGGCAGGCAATCTCACCAGCGCAGTCGGCACTGGCGCCGGCCAGGTTCAGTGGACCGGCGGCGCCGGATTCGGCGCGCTCGGTGCGACGCGCATCGTCAATCTCGGCGGCGCCGGTGCGATGCTGACCTGGGCGGGCACACCGGGATTCATCGGCGACGGTCAGACTCTGCAATTCTCCTCGACGACGTCGACGGGCACGCTCGATTTCCGCAACGCGCTCGATCTGAACGGCGCTGCCCGCACGCTGCAGATCAACAACGGTACTGCGGCCACGGATGCCATCCTCAACGGCGTCATCAGCAACGGCAGCGTGGTCTACAGCGGCGCCGGCACTGTTTCCATCAACGCCGCGAATAGCTACACCGGATCCACGACGCTCAACGGCTCGCCGATTCTCCTCAGCGCCATCGGCAACGGCGGCAGTAACGGTGCGTTCGGCGCGGCCACCAGCGACGCTGCCAATCTCGTTTTCAACAGCAACACTTCGACGCTGACCTACAACGGCGCGGGCGAGTCCACTGACCGCAACTTCACCATCGGCGCGCCAGCATCACAGGTGAGTATTTTCGCCAACGGCAGCGGCGCGTTGGCCTGGAACGGCGCGCCTTCGATCGCCAGCGGATCGAAGACATTGCTTCTGCGCGGCACGAACGTTGCGGCGAACACCTTCGCGGGCGTGCTGGCGGATGGCGGCGGCACGTTATCGCTGACGAAAGCCGATGCCGGCACCTGGCGGCTCGCGGGCTCGAACACTTACACGGGGATCACCTCGGTTACCGGTGGCACGCTCGAGCTCGCAACCCTTGCGAACGGCGGCGTCGCTAGCGCGCTGGGTCGCAGCAGCAACGCTGCGGCGAATCTGCTGCTGAACAACAGCGGGCTGCGCTACGTGGGCAGCAGTGCAACCAGCACCGATCGCAACTTCACGGGCACGACAGCACCGCGTATCGAATCGAGCGGCACCGGATCACTGACGTGGAACGGCACGCTGACACCCACGAACGCATTGAACTTCACACTCGGCGGCACGAATACGGGCGCGAACCTGTTCGCCGGCGCCCTCACGGACTTCAATACCGCCGGTGCTGCGCGCACCGGCCTGATAAAGAGCGGAGCGGGCGCGTGGTCCTTGTCGGGGCTGAATCTCCACACGGGCGACACGCGCATCGATGCCGGTCTGCTGCGGCTGGACAGCGCGGCGGCGCTTTCCGGAGGACTCGCGAGTGGCGGAGCGACCACGGGTAGTTTGCTCAACTTCAACGGCGGCGTGCTGGGCCTGACCGCGGCCAGCGGCGACTTCAATCGCGGCGTGAGCACGACCCAGTTCCTCAACAATGTCCGCTGGCAGGGCAGCGGTGGTTTCGCGGCTTTCGGCGGCGATCGCAGCGTCAACCTCGGCGGCGCCGGCGCGCTGCTGACTTGGGGCGCGGCAGGCTTCGTGCCGGCCGGCCAGAGCCTGAACCTCGGCTTCGCAACGGCGGACAGCACGATCGATTTCCGCAACGACATCGGTCTCGGCAATGTGGCCCGCACCGTTGTCACCAACGATGGCAGCGCCGCAGTCGATGCGATTCTGAGCGGCGTGTTGTCAGGCGCCGGCGGCGGATTGACGAAGACCGGCGCCGGCAGGCTGGCGCTGACAAATTCCAACACCTACACGGGCATCACGACGATCGGTGCCGGCGTACTGCAGATCGGAACCGGCGGTACGACGGGAACACTGGGCACCGGCAACGTCACTGACACCGGGCAGCTCGCCATCAATCGCAGCGACGCTTTCACCGTTGGCCAGATCGTCAGTGGTACCGGTTCATTTCGACAGATGGGATCCGGCACGACCACGCTGACCGGCGCCAACACCTACACCGGCGCGACCTTCATCGATGCGGGCACGCTGCAGATCGGCAACGGCGGCGCGACGGGCGCCATGGGTACCGGAGCCCTGACAAACAATGCGACGCTTGCCTTCAATCGCAACAACGCGCTCACCGTCGCGAACGTCATCGGCGGCACGGGCATGCTGCGCAAGGACGGCATCGGCACGACCACGCTGACTGGCCTCAACACCTTCACCGGTGGTGTGAGGCTCAACGCCGGCGTGCTCGCCGTCGGCAATCTGCAAAACGGCGCTGTCGCCAGCAACCTCGGTGCGTCCGGCAACGCGGCTGCAAATCTCGACTTCGATGGCGGCACGCTGCGTTACACCGGCGCCGCAAGCGGCACGAATCGGAATTTCCTGATTGAAGACGACGGCGCGACGATCGATGGCAGCGGCACCGGCGTGCTGACGTGGAGCGGCTCGCCCTCGTATGACGTCGTCGATCAGGCGCGCAATCTCACCCTGACAGGGACGACCAACGGCAACCTCTTCGCCGGCTCGCTGACCGACAACGGCGTCGGCGCATTGTCGTTGACCAAGGCGGGCACCAGCCGCTGGATTCTCGCGGGCAACAACACGAATTCCGGCACTACGACCATTTCCGCTGGCACGCTGCAGGTGGGCAACAACGGCACGACCGGTTCGCTGGGCAGTGGCGCAGTCGTGAACAACGCCACGCTGACCTTCCAGCGCTCCGACGCGCTCAGTGTAGCCAACAACATCAGCGGCACCGGAACGATCAGTCAATCGGGCGCCGGCACCACGCAACTCGGTGGCGCCGTTGCGGCCAATGCGACCAACGTGACTGCCGGAACGCTGCAGGTGAACGGCAGTCTGACTACCCAGACAATAACGCTTGCGACGACGCTGGATGTACGCGGCACCGCCGAAGCAGCCGGTGCAACGACCACGGCAATCACGGGCAGCACCGCGGTGAACACAGTGCGGATCGGCAGCGGCGCCACGCTGCGCGCAACGGGTGACCTCGGTGCGGGCAATGACGTGCTCGATGTCGCGGGCGTTCTCAATACCGGCGCAGGTACGCTGACGCTCGGCGCCAACGACGACACCTTCGTCCTGCGCGATGGCGCCAGCATTCTCGGAGCGCTCAACGGCGGCACGGGCATCAATTCTCTCAACGCCGACATTGCAGGGCTCGCCGACCTGGGCCCGGCATCATTGTTCCAGACGCTGACGAAGAACGGCGCTGGAACGCTCAACATCAACAATGCGTTGAGCGGGCTTGCGACCGTCAACGCGAACGCCGGCACTATCAATGTTGCTGCGGCAGGCGGTATCAGCGGTGTCGTTACGACGTCGGTCGCCACTGGATCGACGCTCAATGTGGCGGGCAGCTATACGGGCAGCGCTGGCAACGACTCCTGGACCGTCGCGGGCACAGTGTCGGGGTCCGGCACGATCGACTTCGGCGCGGGCAACGACACGCTGACGCTGGCCGATGGTGCTGCAGTCACGCGCACGATTCTCGGCGGCGCACAGACCACGATGGATTCCGTGGTGATGAACAATGCTGCCGCGTTGTCGCTGGATGGCGCGATGCTTTCCGGCTTCGAACGCCTGACGAAACAGAACACGGGTATTGCGACACTGACCGGTACGCATGGGTACACGAGTGGCGCAGCTCTCAACGTCGGCACGTTGTCAGCGGCCGGTACGCTGAACATACCCACACTGACGCTGGCCGATGGCACGACGTTCCAGGTGACGGGTGTGGCACAGGCTGCTGGCGCTGGTCGCACCACGATTACCGGCAGCAACGGTGCGAACACCATCGTTGTCGGCAGCGGAGCGACTCTGCGTGCCACCGGTGGGCTCGGCACGGGAGACGACGTGCTGGATGTTGCGGGTACGCTCGATCTCGGCGCCGCGACGTTCGACCTCAACATCGGTGACGACACGTTCACGATTCATGACGGCACCAACATCATCGGTACCGTCGCCGGCGGCGCAGGCGTCAACACGTTCAATACCGATATCGCCGGTGCAGCCAACCTGGGGGCGGTGACAGGTTTTCAGTCACTGCTCAAGACCGGTGGCGGCACGTTGAATATCAACGGACCGCCAGCCTCGAGTTTCTCGAGCGTCACGGCCAGTGCCGGCACGATCAATGTGGCGGCCACGGGCAGCCTGACTAACATCGTCAACACCACGGTCGCCAGTGGCGCCACGCTCAACGTGACCGGCAACTACTCCGGCAGCGCCGGCGCGGACACGTTCGCGCTCGCAGGCGCTGTTTCCGGCGCCGGGGCCATCAGCCTCGGCGCCGGCGACGACACGCTGTGGCTGAACGATGGCGCGTCTCTCGGTTCCGTCATCAATGGCGGCACACAAACCACTGCCGACTCGCTGGTGTTGAACAACACCAGCGCATTTTCATTCGGTGCGACGGGCGCAGCCGGTTTCGAGCGCCTGACGAAACAGAACAGCGGGGTTGCCACGCTGACGGGCTCGCAGACCTACACCGCTGGCACGAACATCAATGCCGGCACGTTATCGGTCGCAGGAACGCTCACGTCGCCCACTGTCACCCTGGGTGACTCGAGCACATTCGATGTGCGCGGCCTCGTGGAGGCGGCAGGCGCGTCACCGACGGCGATGATCGGCAGCGCCGGCAGCAATTTCCTCACGATTGCCAGCGGCGCGATGCTGCGCGCGACGGGCGATCTCGGCGATGGCGCCGATGTGCTCGATATCTCGGGCACGCTGAACAGCGGGGCGGGAACGCTGACGCTGGGCGCAGGCGATGACACGCTCACCATTCACGACGGGACTACCATCGTCGGTTCCGTCGTGGGCGGCGCGGGTATCAACACGTTCAACACGGATATCGCGACTACCGCGAACCTCACGGCGGTGAACGGTTTCCAGACGCTGCTCAAGACCAGCGCCGGTAGTTTGAACATCGATGGCCCTGGCACCTCGAACTTCACGACCGTGAACGCCAGTGCCGGCACAGTGAATGTCACTGCTGCAGGCAGCATCGCCGGGGTGGTGTCCACCCACGTGGCGAGCGGCGCCACGCTCAGGATCGACGGCAGTTACCAGGGCAGCGCGAGCGACGACACTTTCCTGGTTGCCGGCTCTCTGAGGGGCGCGGGTTCCGTCGATCTCGGCGCGGGCGCCGATCTGCTGGACGTCACGGGCTCGCTCAATCTAGGTAGCGGCGTGTTCGATCTCGGCACCGGCGACGACACGTTCACCATTCACGACGGCACCAGCATCGTCGGCACAGTGGCCGGTGGCGCGGGTATCAATACATTCAACACGGATATCGCGGGCAGCGCCGATCTCGGTAGCGTCACCGGCTTCCAGTCCCTGCTGAAGACGGGAACCGGCACGCTCAACATCAACGGTCCCGCAGCATCGGCGTTCAGCAGCGTTGCGGCCAACGCGGGAACCATCAACGTAGCCGCGACCGGCGACATCAGCGACGTCACCAGTACAGTCGTGGCGAACGGCGCAACTCTCACCGTGAATGGCAGCTACGCGGGCAGCAGCAGCGCAGATACATTCGCGGTTGCTGGCACAGTTTCCGGGGCCGGTTTGATCGATCTCGGCGCCGGTGACGACGTCGTGACCCTGAACGACGGCGCCGTCATCGATGCGACCATCAGCGCCGGATCGCAATCGGTGGCCGATACGCTGGTGCTGGACAATGCAGCGACGTTATCGGTAGATAGCGGCGCCATCGCCGGCTTCGAACAGTTGACCAAGCAGAATGCAGGCACTGCGACGTTGACGGGTATACATGCCTACTCGAACGGCACAGCCATCAACGCCGGCACGCTCGCGGTCAGCGGCACGCTCAACTCGACGACGATCGGCGTCGGCGACAACAGCACGCTGGCAGTCAGTGGCACGGTGCAGGCGCCAGCGGCTGCGCCGACGAGCATCACGGGCACTTCTGGCGTCAACACGATCACGGTTGCGAGCGGCGCTTTGTTGCACGCGGCGGGCAATCTGGGGGACGGCGCCGACGTGCTCGACGTAACAGGCACGTTGAATACGGGTGCTGGCGCGCTCGACCTGGGCGACGGAGACGACACTTTCACCGTTCACGATGGCACCCGCATGCTCGGCGCGGTGGCGGGCGGTGCTGGAATCAACACATTCAACACGGATATCGCCGGCGTCGCCGACCTTGGCGCGATCACCGGCTTCCAGTCGTTGCTCAAGACCGGCGTTGGCACGCTCAACATCGACGGCCCCGCCGTTTCCGTATTCGACGTCGTGGCAATCAGCGGCGGCACCCTGCATGTGGCTTCGGGCGCGACCATCGATCCGGGCACCACGACGGTGGGTTCCGGCGCAACGCTGCAGGTAGATGGCAGCTACCTGGGCACGGCAGGCAACGACACGATGACGGTTGCTGGCACGGTATCGGGCAGCGGTAGTGTCGATCTCGGTCTGGGCGATGACGTGCTGACGCTGGACGATGGCGCAGTCATCGCGGCGAGTGTCGGCGGCGGCGGCCAGACCATTGCGGATCGGATCGTGCTGAATACCGCGGCCAGCTTCACGCTGGACGATGCGTCGCTCACCGGTTTCGAACTACTCAGCAAGCAGGGCGCGGGCCTCGCCACGCTGACCGGAAATCAGTCCTACACGGCAGCGAATGTTGACGCGGGCACGCTCGCGGTCAGCGGCACGCTCAACTCACCCACCATCGCAATTGCCGATGCCGGCACCTTGCTGGTCCTCGGCACTGCTCAGGGCGCGCCGGCGAGTGCGGCCACGATCACCGGCAGTGCCGGCGCCAATACGGTCAACGTTGTTAGCGGCGCGACCCTCCGTGCGACGGGCGATCTCGGCGATGGCGCCGATCTGCTGGACGTGGCCGGCGTGCTGGACACCGGCTCGGGCACGCTCAGCCTGGGTGACGGCGATGACACCTTCACGATTCACGATGGCACGGTCGTCTCTGGCACGGTCGTGGGCGGCTCTGGCATCAACACGTTCGCCACCGACATCGCGGGCGCGGCCAACCTGGGCGCCGTCAGTGGTTTCCAGTCGCTGGTCAAGACCGGAGCCGGCGCGCTGAATATCAACGGTCCGGCAGCGTCGCAGTTCAGCACCGTCGCCGCGAATGCCGGCACGATCAATGTCGCCGCCGCCGGCAGCATCACCGGTGTGACGAATACGCAGATCGCCAGCGGCGCGACACTCGATGTCGCAGGCAGCTACGCCGGCAGCGCCGGTGTGGACACGTTCAGCATCAGCGGCACGTTGACGGGCGCGGGCACGGTAGATCTTGACGCTGGCGACGATGTCGTGTGGCTGAACGATGGCGCCGTGCTCGGTGCGGTCATCGGCGCGGGCTCACAGACCATTGCGGACGCCGTGGTGCTGAACAATGCCGCGGGCTACACGCTCGCGGCAGCATCGGTAGTGGGCTTCGAGCAACTGACCAAGCAGAACACCGGTACTGCCACGCTGACCGGCGCCCACGGCTACAGCGCCGGCACCCGCATCGATGCCGGCAGTTTGCTAGTTACCGGCACGCTCGTGTCTCCGAGCGTTGCTCTTGCCGACAACAGCATGCTGGAGGTGACTGGCACGATGCAGGCTGCGGGCGCGACGGCCACCATGCTCAGCGGCAGCGGCGGCGCCAACACCGTCAGGATCGAGGCGGGCGCGTTGCTGCGTGCCATGGGAGATCTGGGCGACGGCGCAGATCTGCTCGATATCGCCGGCACGTTCGACGCGTCGACGACTGGCTTCTCGCTCGGTGCAGGCGATGACACGCTGACGATTCGCGAGGGCACGAGCGTGGTGGGCATCGTCGACGGCGGCGCGCATGCGGCAGGCGACACGATCGTGCTGGACGCTGCCACCGATATGCAGTTCGATGCGGCGCGCGCCAGCGACTTCGAAGTGCTGACCAAGCGCAACACGGGCGTTGCAACGCTGCTCGACACACCAGTGTTCGATGCGGTCAATGTGGAGGCCGGCACGCTCGCCAGCAGCGGACTGCTCACGGCTGCGCGTATCAACATAGGCGCGAATGGCGTGCTGTCGGGCAATGGCACGCTGGCAGGCGATGTGATCAACGCCGGCGCGCTGAATACGGGCGCTACACCGTTCAGCACGCTGACCATCCGCGGCAACTATCTAGGTGCTGACGGGCGCCTCGATCTTCGTGTCGCGCTCGGAGATGAACATTCGCAAGCCGATCGTCTGCGTATTGACGGAGGCAGCGCCAGCGGCTCGACCCGCGTGAACGTCATCCATCAGGGCGGCCTGGGTGCGCGGACCACCGGCAGCGGTATCCATCTCGTGGAGGCCGCCAACGGCGCGACCAGCACGGACGATGCGTTCCGGCTCGATGCGCCGGTGATGGCCGGGGCGTATCAATACGATCTGTTTCACGGAACTGCAGCGGATACCAACCCGCAGGGCTGGTATCTGCGTTCGCTCGCGCCCGTGCGTGACATGGCGTCGCTGGCCACGGCCGTCGTGCCGGCGATGCAGTCCTACGGACTTGCGCTGATCGGCACGCTGCACGATCGTGAAGGCTCAGATCGGCGTGCGTTCTGCGACGGCACCGCGAAGAACGGCTGCCAGTGGGGACGCATCTGGTACCGCAACGGCAAGCACGACGGGGGTGGCACGGCCGTCAATGGCGCGACCTTCGACTACGGCGCGACCGGCCTGCAGATCGGTACGGACGCCGATCCCGACGTCGAAGCCGGCCGGTCCGATCGCGCGGGTTTCTTCTTCAATGCCGGTCTGCTCGATGCCAATGCCGACCGTGATGACGGCGCCGCTGCCGGTGAAGCGCACGGCACGGCGTACAGTCTCGCCGGCTACTGGACCCGTCGCGACGCGCAGCGCTGGTATTTCGATTCGACACTGGTTGCCACGTATCTCAGCAGACTGGAGCTCGATCCGCGCGAGGACACCGCCAGCAGCATCAACGGCTGGTCGATGGCGGCATCACTCGAAGGTGGTCGCAGCTTCCGTCTCGGCAGCCAGAGCCGTGTGCAATTGCAGGCGCAAGTCATCGGCCAGCACTTCGAGCAATCCGACGCGCATATCTATGGCGCGAACATCGACTTTGGCGACACGAATACCGTGGCGGGCCGCGTGGGTCTCGAACTGGGCGTCGACATCGATCCGAAAACTTTCAGTGGCTGGCTGCGCGCCAGCTACTGGAGCGAACTTTCCGGTGATGCCCGGACCTCCATCGCGGCACCAGGCGCCGAACCGACGATCCTCAGGACGACGTTCGAAGACGACTGGGTCGAGATCGCGGCGGGCCTCGCCGCACAAATCAACGAATACACCGGCGTGCACGTCGGCGTCACCGCCGCGCAGGGAGTGAACGGCAGCGATAGCAGCGCGCTGCAGGGCAACGTCGGGTTCCGGGTGCAATGGTGATCCGGCGATAACTCGAGCGCGCATGCGCGCGTCGTGTCCTGCAGGCAGGTTCAGACGTTCCACTTCGTCGCGCCCAGGCATCGGCTCGACGAATCCGTATTGCAGCCGCGATGCGCGTGGACCTACGTTCGCGATCTCCATCCAGACGGAGTACGGCCGTGAAGCGATCTGCATTCGTCCTGCTCGTGCTTGCGAGCCCGGTAGCACTCGGCGAAAACGCGGAGACGCTGGCCGAGAGGTCCCACGCTCAGGCGCGGGCAGTCCTGGATCGCGCCGTGCAGGCGTTGGGCGGGCCACAATCGTTGCGCGGCATCGAAGTAGTCAGGCTCCGGCTCGAAGGAGAAACCTGGCCACGCTTCCAGATGCCGACTCCGAACCCACCGTTCGAGAGCGCCAGCTTGCGCGAAACGGTCCTGGTGGACTTCAAGAACAACCGGCTCGCCCTGGAACAGCAGGGCTCGGGCGCAGGTTTCGAGAACCACAATGGCGTCGTGATCACTACCGGAGAGGGCGCCGCCTACGATCACCGTGCCCGCACGGTGACACCGATACCGGGCTCGCAGTCGAACCAGCAGCAGTTCGTGCAGTACTACCGCCGCGTACCGCATCTGCTGCTGCGACAGGCGATCGATCGTCCGACATCGTTGCGTTACCTGGGCACGGAGAACTACAACGGTAAACCGCACGAGGCTTTCACTTTCGTGATGGCCGATACGCAGCAGGTCGCCGTATACGTCGACTCGTCGACGAATCTCGTGTCGAAATACGAACTGGTGTTCGTGGATCCAGTGGCCGGCGACGATGTGTCGGAGATCGTCTTCGGCAACTACGTCACCACGGGAACGCAGCAGGTGCCGACTACATGGACCTGGTTTCAGGTCGGCCAGAAGGTGGCGGACGCGAAGATCTCGGTGGAGCTCAATCCCCCGGTCACCGACGAAGCGTTCAAGGTGTCGGCTACCGGCTATCAACAGGCAAAGCCTCAGCCCGATACGTTACCCGCGGAGGTGGAGAAGCTCGCCGACGGAGTCTATGTCGTGCACAACGTGGCAGGGCAGAACCAGAATACGCTTGCGGTGGAGTTCAAGGATCACATCATCGCGGTGGAAGCTCCCGGCTCGAGCGACGGCACCGAACAAGTCATCGAGCGCATCAAACAAGCCATTCCTGACAAACCAATCCGCTTCATCGCGATGACTCACCACCACGGCGATCACATCGGCGGGCTGCGCAGTTTCATTGCCGAAGGGGCAACGGTCGTCACCACGCCGGGGAATCGCAGCACGGTCGAGGCGATGTCAGTTGCGCCGCAATCGGATCGTCTGGCAAAAAATCCACGGGCGCCGCAGTTTGCGTTCATCGAAAGAGGCAGGCGGGTATTCAAGGATGGCAGGCAGACCCTGGAACTCATCGACGTCGGGCCCAATCCGCACGCCAGGGAGATGGTGATCGCGTATCTCCCCAGGCAGCGCATCATCTTCCAGGGCGACCTGTTTTTCATCCCGGCCAACGATGCGCCGCCAGGGCCTCCGCAGGAAACGACGTTGAGTTTTGTGAAGAAGCTCCGCGAGCTCAAGCTCCAGTTCGACCGAATCGCGAGCGTGCACGGACGCACTGCGACGAAGGATGAGTTCGATCGGGCGGTGCGGACGGACGCATCGGGCGACAACTAGCGGAGCCGCTCATCACGGCTTCGTTCCCGTCTCGTTGCCCGTCAACTGCCATCGGATCAGCGATACCGGGACCATGCCGGCTTCGTTGAACTCCGCGAACATGCTGCTCGAACTGAAGTTCTTGCCGAGCTGCTTCGAACGCTCCTGCCACAACTGCTCGATGAGGTACTTGCCGGTGATGTAGCTGGTGCCATAACCCGGCTGGCGCATGTACATGTGCTGCTCGAATCCGAGCAGATCTAGCGTCGGACTCATCCAGCCGCGCGGCGTCCACGCGACGTGGAAATCCTGGGCCTGCTTCATCGTGAATTCGTTCGCCTGCGCGTACAGCGAACCGAGCCCGCGCGCCGCGCGCTGCGCGAGCATGATCCACTGCACTTCACGCGCGCGCGGATTGTCGTCGTACAACCCCGCGTGCATCGCCATCTCTTCGAAGCTCGTCGCCATGCCTTCGGCGCGGCTCATCCAGATGTTGTAGAGCAGGGGGCCGCGGCGGATCGCACTGGCGTGCGGCTCGTCGCGCATCTGCGCGAGATCCCACCAGTGATAGAAGTGCGTGTAGAGCGCCAGCGGTTCCAGGTGCGAGGCGATGTAGAAGAAATTGCGTGTGGCCTCCGGAACGAACTCGCCGATCTGCGCGCGCAGCGCCGGATCCATGTTCGCTTTCACCGGCAGCATCTTCTTGCGCTCGATGAACTGCATCAGCTTCGTGACCGCGTCGTTGCCGCGCTTCAGGTATTCCTCCGGCGTCGACGCGGCCTGCAATGGCGGCAGGCCTTCGTTGCGCAGCTCTTCGAGTTTGAGCGAGGTATGCGCGCGCGCCAGCTCGCGCTTGAGCAACATCACCTCGTCGTCCCACGTCATCGGCACGAGGTACACGTTCTGCAGCAGCCACGTGTAGTTTTCCTTGCCGATTCCCGACGGGCCGTTCTTCTTCGGCGACTGCTCCTCCAACCACGCGACGAAACCGCGGGTGGCGGTGCGTCCTTCATCGAGCGCGCGTTTGAAGTCCTTGCCGGCCTTGGGAACGCGTGCTTCGAGCTCATCGAGATCGACGATCTGCTGTTTCACGGGCTTGATGCCGCCTATCCACAGATCGCGGGCATTGCCGGTGAGATTGCCGCGCGCCTGCGCGAGCAGCGGCGCTATCGTGCGCAGCTCCGCGGTCAGCTTCTTCTCGCTCTTCGCGTCCAGCGGAAAAGCGTATTGCCACAGCTCGATGGCCGCGTGATTCGTCGGCCCTTCATGCGCAGGTGTGTCGCTCTGCGCCGTCCAGATCGAAACGTAGTAAGCCGGATCGCGCACCCAGGGCTGCAGCACCCGCACGTAGAAGTCGAAGCCGTTCATCTCGGCGCGCAACACTTCGTAGTCGACCCGCTGCGCGATCGGCCACGCGGTCGGCCTGATGGCGGCGAGCCGCGCCTGCCATTTCGGAAGCTCGGCGTGCCGCCGCTCGAAGGTGGCCGCGGTGTAGTCCGGCACACCGTCGCGCGACGGGGGCCGCTCGAAGGCACGCCATTCGTTGAAGAGGCCGACGAGCGTGTCGTAGGAGGAGTCACGGTTCTGCCCGAGCGCCTGGGTAGCGGATGCAGTCATG
>DASTXR010000138.1:0-24510 GCA_035765415.1 Steroidobacteraceae bacterium
GGAATGGGGACAGTCCCCAATTCCCCGCTTCGCGGGCAAAAGGGGTCAGACCTCGTGAGGTGCCGCGATTCATCGCGGCGTGGTCGTGTGAGGTCTGACCCCTTTTGCTAGGAATTGGGGACTGTCCCCATTCCTTCACTCAAGCGCGCCCGAGAGTGAGCGCCGGAAGCCTTTCCTCCTTCACGCGCTGACGCGCCACCACCGAGCCCCGTCCCCTTTTGCAGCAAATCAGGAATGTCCCCATTTCACTGCCCTAACAACTTCAGCAGGCGTTCGAATCCCGCCTCGGCAGCCTTCTGCATTTCGTCCAATTGCGCCTTCTTTTCCTTCGCGGCCTTCTGATCGATCTTGAACTGCGCATCGGCGGCCTTGAGGCGCTGCACCAGCAAGGGATCGCTCTCGACCAGGCGCTTCGCCGCCGCGGCCTTGAGCGAATCCTTCACCGCCGCGTGGTCCGAAGCGAACGTGTCGAAAAGGTTGGTCGCACGCGCCTTCAGCGCGCGGAGCCCCGAGCTCGCCACCTGCGTCAGGTCGCCGAATCCCTGGGTGCCAACCGCCGATCCGGCGCCCGGCTTCAGATCGGCCGCGTCCGGCAATATCAGCACCGTCCCCGCAGCGAGTCGCTGAAAATCGGCGACGTGCGGATTGAGCGCCTTGATGCGCTCGAGCGTGGCGCTCGCCGCGGAGGGACTCTTGAGCAGCGTGTCACCCAGGGATTTGAGGTCAGTATCTGCTTTCATGATCAAGGTACGCATTAGAGCTCCACATTGAGTCGTTCCCACGGGGTTCCCGTGAGGTTGTTGGAACCGGCCACGATCCGGTTGTTCGTGACGTTGCCGATGATGGTCACACGCTCCATGGGCGCGGTCAGCCTGATCGAAGTCTCGCCGCCGCTCACCACGTTCGAATTCACCACCGCCGCGGCCGAATTCAGCACGACCGCACTTTCCGCGCCGCCGACGAGCTCGCAGCGATTGTCGCCAAACTGGATGACAGCGCCGGATTGCACCGTCACCGCCGGTGCGGCACCTCGCGCGCGAAACGTGTTGCCGCGCATCGTGGTCGAGCCCTGGCGCGGAACCAGGATGTTCGCCTCGCTGATGTCGAGCGCGAGATCTTCGGCAAACGCATGTGTGCCGTTGAACACGAGCATTCGCCCGGCCGCCAGGTGCACGGCGCTGAAATTGGCGACGTGAATGATCGGCCGCGTCGCCGTCGGCTGCTCCAGCCTGACCGCGAACCACATGGCGCCGTCGGGTGCGGCCGAGATCGCATCGCGCTCGACGTGGTTGCCGCTCACCTCGTTCTGCGTGTACGGCCCGATCATCAGCACACCGGCGAGCTGCGCACTCGCAAGCGCCGTCGTCGGCCCGATCTCCAGGATGGTGTTGCCGGTGACGCGACTGTTGCGGACCGCCAGGAGAGCGATTCCGGCGATGGATTCGATACCCGGCACCGCCTGCAGACCGATGCGCCGCAAGGTATTGCCCACGACATTGGCCGATCGCGCGCGTTGCACGCTGATGCCGTACACGAACGGGCCCAGTGCGGGCCGGGCGCGCGCGGTGCCGATGTCACGCAGGTGGTTGTTCTCGATGGACACGACGCCGGCACCCGTGGGCGGCGTCATCACGATGCCGTTGCCGCAGTTTTCGATGATGTTGAGTTTGCAGATGAGCTCCTGCACCGGTGCGTCGATGAGGATGCCCGCGTCGGGAAAGCCGCTGATCTGGTTTGCGAGCAGCTGGCACTGGTCGCTGCCGTTCACATCCACATCGGCCAGCAGGGAAATTCCGGAGCCGGTCGGCGAGCGCTCGCCCAGGGGCGACGCCGCCAGCTTGTTGCCGGATATCCATGCGCCGTCGCCCCCGCAGCGGATTCCCGGCCCGTTGATGCTGAGGGTGTTGTTGTCGATGTGCATGGACGAACCCGGCGCCACGCTGCCCAGCATGGAGATGCAGGGTTCCCGGCAGCCTAACAACTCATTGTCCACGATATACGAACCCAGCTGGTGCAACACCGGACCCTCGAAGTCCACCGCGCGCCGGGGGCAAAGCATCATGTTGCCCTCGATGCGCATGCCGAGCGTCGACAGCTCGGTCAGCGGTTCTGGTGAGTGGCGGTCGAGCCCGCGAATGCCAAAAGGCGCGCCGATGATGTTGTCCCGGATCGAAAGCGCGACGATTTCGCCGGAGAGCGCGATGGCGGACGCCGGCGCATCGTCATTCATGACCAATATCGCGAGTTCGTGCAGCGCGATGCCACTACTATCGCGCACATCGATCGTCGGCGTCCTTCCGTCGACGTTGAGGATCGAAAGATTTTCGATGGCCAGCTCCGTGCAGTTGTCGATGCTGAAGGCGCCGTTCGGCGCGATGAGTATGGTGGCCTGTCGCTTCCCCTGCCCCCGGATGCGTATAGGGCGGCCGCCGGAAATGCGCACCGGCGCGCTCAGGGTGTATTCCCCCGGTTGCAGGCAGATCGTGCCGCCAGTGTCCTGCACCCGGCGCACGGCTTCTTCGATCGTGAGCGGGCCCTCGGGCGAAACGCACTGCGTGCAGGCGCAGTCATCGCCACCGCCGGCGGGAGGCCACCGGTGCCGGCAGTCGGAAGGTTCATTCTCGGTGCCCGCGTCCCACAACGAGAGGCGCGCGTAGTGGTGGTGGATGCCACGCGGCGGCGCCTGCTCGAGCGCTTCGACCGACGCGTCGGCGGTGCGCGCCGCGAACACCCAATAGTCGCCGGTACGAAATCCCTTGGGCCCGACGGAATCGAAACTCACCGTCACGCCGTTCTCGAGGATCAGCGTCGTGCCGGCGGGCGGCACCGTGATCGTGCCGGTGGAATTGTTGGCGTCCAGATCCTGGAAAATCGTCGTCGCGCCGGCGGTGGTGGCGCGCAGTACCTGGCGATTCTGGTCCCAGCGGCGCACGCGCATGTTGCGCGCCTGCGGAAACGTGCTGTCGGGAAATGCGGCCGGCAGCAGGTCGGCGGGCAACGCCGCCGAGAGCGTGATGCGCCGCGTCGCATTGTTAGCCGAGTCGATGCGGCGGATCTCGCCGGCGCGCTGCGCGAATTCGCGCACGTCGTCGGTGATCTCCACCCAGTCGCCCTGGTTCAGACGCAGCACTTCGTCGCGCCCGAGTGAGTCCAGTTCGAGCTCGCCGGCGGAGATGCAGGTCGAGACGCGGCTGCAGACGCTGGCGTTCTCGCGCGACCATTTGAACGTCGCGGTGCCCGGCGCGCCCGCATCGTGGATCTCCACGCGATAGAGCTGGTTCTCGAGCCCGCGGTAACCGCCGGTGGGCGGCAGCTCGCAGGGATCCAGTGCCGCGGCCACTTCGTAGGTGCCCGTCGTGAGTCGCCCGGTCGATGGCGCAATGTGCTCCGTCCAGCCCGGGAATTCCGCGTCGGGCGAGCCGCAGCTCGTGTTCCTCGCCACCTCTGGCAGCACGTGGACCTGCCACACCGTCTGCACGCGCGAGGACGCGTCGACTCCGACGGCCGATTCGACGAGATCGGGGGTTTCGACGTGTGTGACCTCGCGATTCCAGACGTCCAGGTACACGAGGTGACGCCCGGACGAAGGCAGCGCCGGCGCATTGGGTAGATAGGGCTGCACCGTGTACGGCACCGGCGCGCTGAACCGCGGCTCTGCCATGAGCACGTCGAACACGCGTTGCGCCGGGTCGGGCATGCCGTGGTTCTCCGCGAGCAGGCCGTCGACGTACAGCCGGCCGGGACCGATGTCGAGCCCGCCGTCCGCCCGCCGCGTGATGCGAAATGCGTCGGGAGTGTTGCTGCCCACCGTCGCCCGGCCGAGCACATCGCCCGCGAGCGCGCGCAGGCGCCGGTCGAAGATCGCGACCAGTTCGTTCGCATCGGAGTCGAGCAGCACCGCTCCCTGTTTGAGCTGCACACCCGCGTAGTCGAGCAGCGGGTTGGCGCGCACTCTCGAAAAATCTGTAGCCATGAGACTTCTCCGGTCCTTCTGATCAAGTGGCGTAGAACAAACCCGCGCGCAATCCAAAGCGCAGGTATTCATCCAGGCGAATGCGCAGGTTGGTTTCGCGCTGCGGCTGGAACAGGGGATGCATCACACCCATCTCGCCGCCGCCCTCGCCGCCCTCGCGAATGAGCCGCGAGGTCGAGGCCAGCAACTGGCAATAACCCGGGTCTCCGAAACGCAGCGACGTGAAGTGAGGCCGCGCGTGCGGGTGTTCGGCATCCGGCTGGCATTGGAAGCGGCGCGGCGTAATCGAGCCGGGCGCCGCGAAGCTGAAGCGCATGCAACCTTCCTGCTTGCGGTCGGCCGAAACCTGCGACACGAAGATGCAGTTGGACGCCAGGCGCAGCAGGCGCGTGTGCACCTTGCCGAGCACCGTGCACTGGCGCAGCGACACTTCGCCACCGGCGGCACCGGCCGCATCGCCCGCGAAAGCGAAGGCCAATGGGTCGGTGGCATCGACGACGCAATCTTCGAGCTCAACGGCCACGTTGTTCTCGGCGGCGATGTGCACCGGCCCGACGATGCATCGCTCGAGTCGCAACGTCGTGAACGGATGTTCGAGGGCGAGGCTCGGCGCCGTGGCCCCGGGCACGAGCGTGCAGTCGCGCAACACCAGCGTGCGCGTCTCGTTGTCGGCGGCGGCGGCCAGCCACAGCGTGCCGCCCGCGATGACCAGCCCGTCGAGCACCAGGGTGCCGCGCGCCCCGATCTCGAGCGCCACTTCGCCGGTCGCGGCGATCAACGGCCGCGCACCGTTGCGCGCACCCACCACCACCGTCAGCCCGGGAGCGCCTTCCGCTGTCACCGCGCCGACCTTGAACGCGGGCGTCTGCGCGAAAGTGAGGCTGTCGTCGATCAGCAGCCGTCCGCCCGTGGATTCCAGCGTGTCGAGAGGCGCCTGCAGATCCGCGCCCTGCGCGACCGTGAGCTGCGGCAACGCGCTGTCCTCGACATTGGCCGGCGTGCGTTCGTACTGCCCGCCACCGATGGGCCGTGACATCGCGTAATGAAACGTGGCGACGAACGGCGCGCTGGCGTGCTCGGTCGCCCTGTCCGTGCCCAACAGCACCCGGCCCAGCAATGGATCGAGCGCGATCTGCTGCGGCTCGATGTCGTCCTCGTGCGCCCAGCCCACGAAATTGCCGCCTCCGTCGAACACGTCGCGCAGGTCGGCGATACGCACCACGAGGGAACCGGCTTCCTTGAGCGGCATGACGGCGCCATTACGCGTGATCACGATGCTGCGCCCGATCCCGTAGTCGTCACATTCGTTCACCGTCGCGGCGGTGGCGGTGGCGGCCCGCACCTGCAACGCGAACTCGCGCACCGACAGTGGCTCCGGCACGTTGCGCGCTTCGGCCAGGTGATCGATGTCATCTTCCGATTCGGGGCGGCGGAACAGCGCCAGGTCGGTGCCGAGCGGGTTCAGCCGGCAACGCCGGCCACTGGCATCGGCCGGATCGACGACCAGCGGCAAACTACTGAGGCGGAACGGCTGCAGGCGCCACAGGAAGATACCGATGTTGGGGATGTTGTAGCGCCCGCTGCCGGCTTCCGGACGGCGCACCTCGACGGTGTGCGCCACCGCGTTGAACGGCCCGCCCGCGGTGAGCATGCGGCGATGCGAACGCACCGGCGCCGTGGCCAGCGCGTGCAGCCGGGTGTGGTTCATGTACTGCGTCGTGCAGAGCTGCTCGAAGAATTCCACCGCGCGCGACGGCCAGCCGGTGACGTCGCTCGCCAGCTGCTCGAGCATCAGCGCCGTGCCCTTGCGGCGGCGGAACTTGATGGTATTGGCGACCTCCGCACGCGGCGATGCCACGCGCGGCGCCACTCCATGCAGCGGCCGGTAGCCCACCAGCTCGCCGATGTAGGGCGCGGCCCACTCCTCGCAGGTCTCGATGAACTGGTCGTCGTAGAGCTGCTCGATGTTTTCCTCGAGCACGCCGAGCTCGCGCGCAATGAGTCCGATCAGTTGCTTCAGCGGGTTGCCCTGCGCGTCGTCACGCAGGCGATGTACCGCGGGCAGCAGGCGATACAGCGACTCGGTATCGAGACTCATGGCATCTCCTCGAGGCGGTCGAAGGGCGCGGGATGAAGCGTGAGAATTTCGTCCGCCAGCGGCGCATTGGCGCGCACCGCCATACGCGCGGCGAGCAGCCGGGCCTGGCGCGAGCGCACGGTCTGTGACGGCGGCTGTGAACCGCCGTAGAGATAGTCGAGATCCACCGCGACGACGCCTGGAACCGACTGCGCCGCGGTGATGACTTCGGATTCGAGCACCGGCTCGCCGAGTGCACGCGCGGCGAATCCGAAACGCGCACGCAGTGCGAATTCGACGGCAGCGAGTACCGCGGCGCCTTCATATGCCGCGTCGCGCTTGACCTTGAGCCCGAGGCGGAACGTGACCGGGCGATGTGGCAGCAGTCGCACGGCGACGTGCGGATCGCCGCTGTCGGCGAGTGCGGCCGCCAGGTTGATCCACACCGGGTTGTCAGGCGTGATGACGACATTGTCCGGCCCCGCGATGGTGATCGCGATCACCGGGCCGCTGGACAGTTGCAGCACCTGGGCGCGCGCTTTCGCCACGCCGGCGAACGCGCGCGCGAAATCTTCGTAGTCGAGCAATGAGACGGCGCGCCCGAGGGTGCGCGTCATCAGCGGCATGGTTTGGCGCGCCTGGTCTTCGGCTTCGGCGTCGGTGCCGCCCAGGGCGGGCAGCGGATTGCTCACGCCTTTGAGTCCGAGCGGCCGCACCGTGGGCTGCGTCAGCGATTCGGCGGCCACATTCCCCGTGGCGCCCAGGCCCTTGCGATAGGTGGCGCGCACATTGTTGACGCCGCTCGGCAGGCGCGCGCCGCGCACGCCGTCGCCGAACTGCACGAAGTTGCGGCCCTGCTCGTCCGTGCGCAGGCTGTACACGCGCTGTCGCGGCGCGGTGCCGAACGCGGTGTCCACTTCCGTCCACTCGATGCCATCGACGCGCACCGTGAGCTCGCTCGCGGCGCCGATCTCATTGGCTGCCGCGCGATAGGTCAGCGGAAGTTGTTTGAGCTCGAAACGCTGGAACGGCGTGGCCGCGTTGCCGGCCCCGAGGATCTGCGTGACGGACTCGCCGTGCGTCGCCAGCGCGACATTGGCATGCACCACGACGCTGGCGCGCGTAATCGGTTCCGGCAGCGGCGGATCGATTTCGAGGATCGTGCGGCCGACCGTGCCGGTGCCCGAGGCCGCGACGAGGGTCGCCGCGTGAACCTGCGCAATGCCATCCCGCACGCGCGATCCCCGGATCAACAACCGGCGGCCGGCTTCCAGGCCGTCGGGCACGACGTTCACAGGAATCTCGTCACCCGCCACCGCGGTGTCCACGGGATACTCGGTCAGCGCGAGTTCCTCGGACTGCGCGAACACGCTCGTTTCACGCACCGCTTCGCTGAAAATCGAGTAGTTTGCGCCGCTCAGGTCGAGGCGCGTGATCTTGCCCGCGAGCCCGAATTCCTCGCGCGACACTTCGCTGACGCCCACCACCACGTAGAGCTCGACGTAGGTGCTGGTGCTCGTGCCTTCCACGGGAGAAGTGAAATCTCCCTTGGCGAGCACCACGAAGCTGCCGGATGTTATCTCCGGATAGGTAGTGTCGAGATCGATACTCGAAGGACTCGGCGAGATCACGAAGTCAGGCCATTCCGGGATCACGGAAATATTCGAGGCGAACAACCCCCCGATATCCGCGGCGCGCCGGCGCGGAAAAGTCTTCGAGTAGTCGCCGCGAAACAACTCTGGCATCACGCCGAACGCCGGCGCGTTGTGGCCGTAGACAGCGGCGCGCCGGCGCAGCGCGAATACGCGCGGCAGCGACGCCGGATTCTGCGGCGGCACGATGGAGCCCAGCGGGCGGCCCCAGCTCACGTAGGTGCGATCGTTCGCGTTGTCCGCCACCACGCTGTCGAGAATGCGGAAGTCCCAGCGGTTCGAATTCCGATTGGCGAGGTACTCCGCGCCCAGGAACGCCAGGCCATCGCCGGCGCGCAGCCGCGTGCTCACGCCGCGCAACCAGGCATGCGTGTGGCCGCGCTTCGGAAAATCCGGCGCACTGAGCCACGGCACCATGGCGTTCCATTGCGGGCGCGCCGTGAGCGGCTCGACGGTCTCGAAGACCTGCGGCTGCTCGTCGGGCGCAGGCACGGAACGCACGGCGAGACCGCTCGCGAGATTCACTTCGGCGGGCACGCCGGTCACGAACATGCCAGGTTCCGGTTTGGCCGCCGCCGGCGGTGTGGGCGGCATTTCGAAGGTGAACGCCAGGGGAGTTTCAGCGGCGACGCCGGGGCGCAGCCGATAACCGATCAGTCGCCCCATCTCCTGCAGCGACACGCGTTCGCGCGCCGTGCCGAGATACGATTCGTTGGCGATGCGTTCCTGGTAGAACGTCAACACGTCGCCGGCGCAGGCGAATGCGTCGATGAGCCCCATCGTGAAGTCGTCATCGTCACGCGTCCGCAGCTGCCTGAGGCCGGCTTTCAGGCTCGCGTGAAAGCTCGCGTAGGTGCCCACGCGAAACGAAATGCTGGCGAGTCCGCCGCGGTTGAAAACCTGCCGCGGCGTTTCGCGCTCGACACCGTCGCAACAGCCGCAGGCCTCGGTGCCGGGAGGAATCGCCGCGAGGCGCGGCGGGTCGGGAAGCAGCTCGCTCATTTTCCGCCTCCGGCGGTCACGGTGAGCCGGCCGCGATCGCGAAAGTTAGGGTTGTTTTCGAGCCGCGCGATTTCGAGGCCACTCATCGGAATCACGCCATCCTCGATCGTCGACGGGTCCGGATCCGCGAGCCGCTGGAATTTGTCGAGGCGCAC
Organism: Steroidobacteraceae bacterium; assembly: GCA_035765415.1. Classification (GTDB taxonomy): domain Bacteria; phylum Pseudomonadota; class Gammaproteobacteria; order Steroidobacterales; family Steroidobacteraceae; genus CADEED01. The sequence goes on from DASTXR010000138.1 coordinate 8,860, forward strand.
CGACGCCACGCCTTCGACGGACTGGGCGGTCGCCACGATGCGGCTCGCATACACCGGCTGACCAAAAGTGAAGTTGTCAGGGTGGAATGCGCCGAGGCGGCCGTCGGGCAGCATCCGGCTGCCGAGCACATCGCGCACCGCCGCGATCACGTCGCTGCGGAAGTGATTCGGCTTCACGCACACGTGCAGGGAGACGTCGAGCGACACGAACCGTGGTGAATCGACTTCGAGGTCGTACCCGGCCATGCGAAAACGTTCGAGGTGCCGCCGCAACGCGGATTCGAATTCCGGCTCGACGGCGGCGCCGCCCAACCGGTCGGCGGTCACGAACGCGGTATGCCAGCTTCCGGTCCAGCGGAACGTGGCCGCGGCGCGCTGCACGTCGGCGCGGCGCTCGGCGGCGCGAGCGTAATCGGCCGGCGTCACCGCGCGCTCCTGCGTGCGAAACGCCTGCGGCGCATCGCGACGCGCCACTTCGATGTCCTCGGGATCCACGCCACCAAAGGCCGGCAGTGGATTGGTGATGTCGTCGATGGCGAGCGCCGGCACCATGAGCAGATGCGCGATGGCCTGGGCACCGACGTTGCCCACCGTGCCATTTCCAATGCGGTACGTCGCCTTGAATCCGGTGTCCTCGTCGGGACGTCGCCCGTGAAAGTCGTCGCCGAAGCGCAGTCGCGCGCGCCCCGAATCTTCGATCTCGACCACGAAGTCCGACGCATCGTCATCGCTCGACAGCAGATCGCGCCGTGCCGTCCAGCGGTCTTCGGCGCCTTTGAGTTCACTGAGCAGGTGCACCCGCGGCATCGCATCGCGGGCGTGCAGCGCGCGCACTGCCGCCGCACTCCAGCGTTCGGCGGCGGTAAGCGGCTTCTCCAGCAACTTCGCCAGGTCGAATCCATGGGTCAGCGGCGTCATCGCCAGTGTCGGGCGATAACGCAGCGGTGGATGCTCGGGTTCGGGCGGATCACAACACTCGCCCACCACGTGCTCGACAGCGGCGAAACGCTGCGGTGTGGCGGGAAGGGCCGCAAGCTGTTCATCGCGAATCGTCACGCCATGTTCGGCGAGCACGATGTTGCCGAGCACGACGCTCATTTCGCGTCCAGGTTGCGCGCGCACCGAAACGCACACGGAGAACGGCAGCGCGTCACTCGCATCCCATTCCACGCGCGTGATATCCACCGGAACGTCCTGCGGATCCTCGAGGAACAGGCCGCCCGACGGATCGACATCGAGTGCGACCCGGGTGAGCCGCACGACGTGACGATGCGCGGGATCTGCGTTGTCTTCCTCGAGCGATTTCGGATCCACCAATTCCTGGAACACCAGGAAATCGCCCACGCTCAGGCGTTCGATGCCGCCGGCCAGCGTGGCGCTGGTAGCCCCGCGCGGCAGACAGCAACCCGCGTCGCCCCACGTATATAAAGAGAGCCGGTTCAACGAGGGATGCAGAGTGGCTTCGTGCACCGTCTCGAACACCAGCGCGCCGGATTCGAGCGCGGTGCGTGCTTCGGGCATGTCCGGGGTCAGCACCTTCGGAACCGAGGGCACCTGCGTCAGCAACGTGCTGCCCACTGGCAGCACCTGCTCATCCGCGCCTTCAGCGACCTTGAAGTGCACGAACGCGCGCGCGTTGCAGCCTTCGTGCAGGTAGTAATCGACGAGGCGCGCGTGGCGCCGAACCGAGACTCGTTGGCGCGCGGTATTGAGATAGGCCTCGTTGGCGACGACGTCCTGGCGGTAGCTCAGCGTGTCGGCCGCGAACGCGAGCAGTTCCACGAGAGTCACGCCCACATCGGCCGCGGAGCGCTCGGTCCAGCCCGGCGTCAGCAGGCTCAATCGATCGAGCATCAAACGGCGAAAGCCCGCGTAGTCCTTGGCCAGATAGTCGATGCGCGGCGGAGGCCGCGCCGATGGCTCGCAGGGCAGCGGCGCGTCGCAGTCGAAATCCGCCGGGCATTCCACCTTGAACGAGAAGTCGATGCCCGACAGCACCGGATCGAAATTATCCGGCGGCTCATCGGCCGAGGAATTGCGGACCAGCGCCAGGCGGTAACGCGAGAAGTCACCGCTGCTGCGCGTACGGACCACGAGTGTGCGCGGCAGTTCTTCGACGCCATCGACGAGCCCGGGCTCGGCGGTCGCCGGGAGATTGTCGGCCATTGCCACCCATTCGATGGCCACCGTCGGGATGCGCTCGCCGCCCGTGATGCGAACCTGGCCGGCCGTCAGGCCCGGGACCGGTACGGGACGCAACAGGCGCACGAACAAAGTCTGTTGGGGCGCGACGCCCGCGGGCGCGGCGTGATCGAGCACCTCGAGGAACTCGATGGCGTTCTTGCTGCCCGAGCGTCGCAGCACTTCGAGCCGCCGTTGCTCGCAGCAGCGGAATATCACGCGCCACCTCCCGGCAATGCGAAGCTGTCGACGCGGAGGATGCCGGTGCGCAGCGCGGCATAACGCACCGTCACGCGGAACACGCCCTCGGAGACTTCCACTTCGACGCCATGCACCGCGATGAGGTCGCCGAGGTGCTGCTGCAGCGCGCCCTGCACCAGCATCTGCGTCGTGGCGGCAATCGCGGTGTTGTCAGGCTCGAACACCATGGCCAGCAGGCCGCAGCCGAAATCCGGGCGCATCACGCGCTCGCCCGGCGAGGTGAACAACACCTGCTCGATGAGATCGCGGATGTGACCGTCGTCATCCGTCACCGCGGTGCGCCCGCGGCCGTCGTAGTGGTAAGGGAAGTCGAGATGGCTCACGCGGCGCTCCTATTGGGCCTCGACGCGCTGCTGGAAGATGCGCGGCTCCAGCTTTCCGAGGGAGGGGATGCACTTCGATTTTCCCGAATCGATGGCCACCGGAAACCCGCCGACCGTCACGCGCTGCGCTCCCTCGATCCACATCGCCGTCGTGCACGGCGGTGAATTGGTGCCATTGAGCGCGCAGCCGGTCACCGAGTAGAGGCGAAGGACCGTCATCACCGGTTTCCCGCTCACCGACACGCGCGGGTCCGGCGCCTTCGCTTCCGCGAGACCTGGCGCATGCTGGCAGGCGACCACCGCGTCCTTGTGCATGATGAATCCCATGTTGCCTCCTACCTCACCGTGAGCGCGCCGCCGTTCACATCGACCGTGTTGCCGGTCATCTCGATGCGCGCGCCGCTGCCGTTGTCGATCGTGATGCCCGTCTGCGAGATCTCGATGAATGCGCCGCTCAGCGTCTTGATGAGCACCCCGCCGCCGGGCGCGTCGCTGATCACCAGGCCGTTGCCGCCCTGCGTCTGCAGCGTGATGCCGCTGATGCCCGGCGGAACGTTGCGCGACAGCGCCGGCGCCTCGCCGTTCGCGAAATAACCGCCTAACCAGATGGGATAGTCGATGTCGCCGCGCGCGAACTGCACCCACACGCCGGAGCCGATCGGCGGCACCGTGAACATGCCCATGTTGTTGCCCGCCACCGGCAGGCAAGGCAACGCCCAGCTCAGTATCTGGTTGCCGCCCACGTCGGCCACCGACACCTGGATGCGGCTCATGTTGAGCGGGTCGATGTTGTTCATCACGCGGCCGGGATACATGCCGACGTATTGCTTGTTGCTCATGTCGGCACCGTCGGTACCGTGGGGAACAGGCCGTTGCGCGCCAACGAGAATGTTTGTTTGTAGGCGCCGCGCTGGATGTCGTGCGAGACGCTGCGCACGAAGTAAAGGCCGTCGTATGGCAGGCCCACGCCGCGCACGCCAACCAGCGCGCGTGACTTCAGCACCCGGCCATACCGCACCACGTCGATCGAGCCGCTGCCGAACACGGCATCGCTGTGCTGTGCCGCGTAGGCGAGCCCGCGCATCAATGCAAGCCCCGGGGACAGGTGCCCCGTGTCGCTCAGGTGCTCGACTTTCGGCGGCAGCGGCGGCACCAGCCCGAGCGGCGGATTCATCGGCGTGACGTCCGGGATCGGGATCCCGATCGGCATCCGCGTCGCCGTCTCGTGGAAGTAGACGATCGGAATGCTCTTTGCCTCGCGGTCGAAGTGAAACGAGAGCTGATCGACGTTGCTGATCGCGTCCATGCCCATCGTGAGCGCCGGCTGCGGCATTCCCACGCGGATCTCCGGCCCCCAGTAGGCGCGCGACATGCCGGGCGCGGGACCCGGCTCCACGTAGAACACGTAGCCCGCTTCGTGCGCGAGCTGCTTCACGTATTGATAGTCCGTGCCCTTGTGTTGCGGGATACGTTCGAGCGGCATCGGCGGCTCATCGACCACCGACGGGATCACCATCGGGATGACGCCGAACACCGCGTACTTGGCGAGGATGGCCAGCACGCGCACCGACGGCGGCATGGCCGGATACGGAATCGCCGGGAATTCCTGCACGTCCATCAACGCCGAGAGGTCTTTCCCCTTCACCACGAGTTTGCTGACGCCACTGTCGGCCGGCTGCACTTCGATGTCGGTAGCAACACCGTCGACGATGGGCTCCGAACGGCCATTCATCGTGACGACGAGCACCACGCGCATGAACGGCACGCCGCCCACCGCACCGCCGCCGGTTGCGAGAAACATGGCGCGCAATGGCGAGCGCAGCGGCACGTCGAAGGCGATTTCGAAGCCGCTCTGGGTTTCTCCGGCACCCGCCTCCACTTTCACCGAGGTGATCGCTTCCACCACGAAGTTGGGCGCCGGCACGGGCACCGGACCCAGCAGCAGCGACAGTTTGATGCTGCCTAACATCTTCCGCTCACGCCCCCGCCGCACCGGGCGGTAGCGGGATCACCACGCGATCACCCGGGTTCGCGGTGACCTCCAGCATGTCGGTGACCGCGTTCGCGTCCGCCACGCGCCAGGTGAGCTCCACATCGCCCAGGTAGTTCGCGGCCAGCAGGTCGATGCGATCGTCGGCGCGCACCTGGTGATGCGTGGCCACCGGAATATCGCGCGCCTGCGGGATGAAACGGCGAAGCACATAGGCCACCGTGGTGTCCTCGCCGCTGCCATCGTCCGGCAGACGGTACGTGCCCATGGCGACGTTCGCGTAGCGGCTCGAAGGCCCGAATGGCGAGGAGGGAATCGCGCCGGCGGCGATGAGCATTTGCACGGGATCGTTCATGCGCTCCTCATGGCAGGTTGGTGAGGCCGAGCGACTGCAGCGTCGCGCCTGGGGCCCGCGCCGCGAGCGACTCGCGCGTGCGCAGGTAGGAAAGGAACAGCGTGCCGCCGCGATGCGAGTAGCCGAGATCGTCGACCGTCAACACACGCAGACCGATGCTCACCTTCGCGCGGATCGGATTGAGCACCGGATCGAAGGCCTCCTCCGTAACCGAGAAATCCGTGACGCGCACCGGCGCCACGCGACTGCGGCTCCAGACGAACAGCACCAGCGGGGCTTCCGGCGGCAGGATTTCCAGCGTGCCGCCGCGCGCGTCCGCGTCCACGGCTAACAACTCCGCCGTGGTCGGGTTCACCAGCGCCTCGAGCGCCGCGATCTGCGGCGCGATGCCCACTTCGCCGGCAATGGCGTTGCGGTCCGGAAATTCGAGCTGGTCAGTGGCGTCGATCTCCGCGTCGAGCTTGATCGACTCGATGGCCGCACCCTTGAGCCGGAACGGCTGCGCGCGTTCACCGCCGCCCTCGCCGCCCACGCCCTGCACCTGGTAGCTGCGCGTGAGCGTGTCGGGGTTGTATTGAAGCGAGATCACGCGGCGCGCGCGTGAGCCGTCGGGCGAGAGGACGACCAGGCCGCCTTTGAGTAGTTTGGGGGAGGCGGTGAGAGTCATGGCCTTGCACCCTTCTCCCGTTTGATTCCGAGGACGCGGAAGATGTGATTGATCGTGGTTTCGCTGAGCCGCGAGAACAGCAGGTTGACGAGCTCATCACTCTTGCGACGCGCGGCGAAGCGCTCGCGATAGTCGATGCTCCAATAGGTCATCCGGCTGAACTGTTCGATGATCCGGCGCGCGCGCGCGGGTGCGCGGTCGTCGTTCGGGCCCATGGGAACCTTGAGCTGACGAATCATGTCCGCCTCGGTCCGGGCGCGGTATTCGGCGTTGTGTTTCGCGACATCGAGCGTGGAACGGGGCAGCGGCTCCACGGTGCGGAAACGGCGTCTCTTTTCGTTGCCGTTGCGAACGTCGTCTACATATATTTCGAATGCTTCCGTATCCCGACCGTCGACGACCCACTCGTAGTAGTCCGCGAGGATGCTGCCCTGCTGTTCGGTGGTGAAGTCGTCGAACGCCTTGCCGCGGTCCAGCGCCTTGCGAAGGCCGTCCTGGCCGCCGTAGTCGTACCTGGCAACCAGCGCCTCCCAGATCATTCCGGGAATCTCGGCTCCGCGCTGGTACTGCCAGACGTGTGTCAGCTCATGGATGAGGTATTTGAGGAACCCGGGTTGATAGAAGGTGTTGTCGGGAAAGTAGATGCGATCGTTCACCGTGCGGGCATAACCGCCGGCGGTCATGATGCCGCCTTCCGAGATGACTATGCCCGAGGTATCGAGCGCGCCTTCAAACACGAATTTCGCGGCCTCGAGCTCGATGGGATTCAGTTTGCGCGGCTGGCGCATTGCGTGGCGCGCCGCGGCCGACTGACGGATGTTCTCGAGGTTTTCCTGCACTCGTTGCCAATCCTCGAGGTCGCGCTGCAGGTACATGGAGTTCTTCGGCTGTTGAACCACGTGGGTGAGCTCGTGTGCGAGCAGGCGACAGCCGTCGTGCGTTTCGGGCGCGAACTTCCGGGCTCCGAAGACGATGTGTTCGCGCGCCGTGTAGGCCTTCGCACGGATATCACGCGCCGATTCGGCCGCGGTCGAGTCCGAGTGAATCCGCACTCGCGAGAAATCATGCTGGAACCGGCGTTCCATTTGCGAACGCAGCTCCGCGGGGAGAGGTTGCCCGGGTGAGCTCAAGGTGCGGGTTACGCTCGCGGGCACTTCGCCGGCGTCGCCTTCCTGTACCGCGCCGCCATGGCCTGCACGTACACCAGCGGAAAATGTCGTAGCCGAAGCCAGCGGCTCGCCCAATGCACGCGCGACCCGATCGGCCTCTCGCTCGAGAGCAGTGTTCGCCGCCCCCAATCTCAGGCCTGCTCGCGCCGGAGATCGGCTGAAAGCTGCCGTCTTGTGCGACATCGCGTTAACGAGAGTCTTTTTCATGGCCATGGCATCGACTCGAACTCGATTCGGTCGCGGTCCATGATGTCGCCGAGCACGTCGCGCATGAGAACCACGACCGGGAAATTGTTGGTCGCAATGTGGAACCGGCGATGACACCTGCTGGCCACTTTTTGTTCGTATTGCACTTCCTCCCTCAGTTTTGCGACGCCATTGGCAAGTCCCCAGACCTGCCCCGGAGTTAATGGCATGGTTGTCGTGTTGAGCAGCCTCAGGAAGTCATGCCTCGTCTTGACGTCGTAAAGCGTCCCCGTGAAGTCCTCGCCGTCAAACTGCTTCGATTCCCCCTCCGGGGTCGTCACCTTCATCTCTTCGGGAGATCCCGTGACCTGGTGCGCGAGGGCGTCGTGCTCGGGATTGCCTCCCCGTGGGCGCGCGGTGCCATCGAACTTGCACTTGCGATCCCGACGATCTTTGTCGCGCCGCTTGGGGTCAGGACTGACATCTGTGTGAGGGAAGACGTCGGTGAGATCCCAGGTTCGCTGGCCACCTCGCGGACCTAACAAGGTTGGCGTCGGGTCGATCCGCGTCGGCGCAAACGGCTCCAGGTCCGGGAACTCCGGATCTGGCAATTGCGGTTTCGACTGGTGGCAGCCACGCATGCAAACGCCGCGCGGCGAGGGGAGGAACCGGTACCCCGCTGCCCAGAGTTTGCTCTGGAAGCTGGCCATGCCCACCAGCTGCACGGTCACCACGATGCCAAACACGATGACGATTGCGGGACCCACGGCGGCAACCGGAACGGGTTTCGGCGCCAGCGCCGCTACGTTGGAGTTGGCCGCGGTCGCAGAAGAGATCAGGGAGCTCGACTGAACCGCAACCCGCGCTGTATTCAGGTTTGCGGCCGTCCCCGCTCCAACCTGGAACGTGGTTGTCGCCGGCGCAAGCGGCGCAAGCGGTGCGACTGCCAGACCACCCATCATCACACCACCCGTTGGCGCCTGGGATTGCTTCTCCTGGTCGGCTTTCGCCTTCTCGATGGCGACTTGCTGCGCGACTTCGGGCAACTTGTGATCGCGAATCGCGCGATTGGCCACCTCCCGGCCCTTGACGTCTTCTATGAGCGTCCATTGCCCGTACATCCTGTGAATGTCGGCGTCGGTGACGAGCATTTCACAGTAGGGACCACCGAGTTCACGGCAATTGCGCACGTCGTTGGCCGCGGCCGCGAGCGTGGGGTCCTGCAGGTTGCGCGCACCTGCACGATACGTCTGCTCGACTACCGCTCCCGACTTCTCTAGCTCGGGCGCGGCCGGCTGCCGTTGCATGCGCGGAGCAGCAGCCGACCGCTGTTGCACGACGTGCGTCAACTCGTGCGCGAGCAGCCGGCGTCCGTCGCCCGACGCCGCGTCGAACGCGCCGGGCCTGAACGCAATGTGGTTGCCAATCGTGTAAGCGCGTGCATTCACCTCGCGCGCCGATTCGGCCGCGGCGGCGTCGGTGTGAATCCGTACGTTCGAAAAGTCGTGTCCGAATCTGCGCTCCATGTCCTCGCGCACGCCGCCGGACATCGCGTCCCCCGGACTCGACAACACCTGCTCCACGCTCGCCGGAACCGTGTCAACGGCTGTGGAGTCGTTCGCAACGGCGCGCTGAACACCAACTGGCGCCGAGCTGGTGGTCGCGGAGATCGGCTTGCGCAAGACCTCGTCGGCAACACGATCCGCTTCGTGCTCGAGCGGATCCGCAGCCGCGCCGATCGAGAGCTTCTTCTGCATCTTCTTGCTGGCGCATCGCTTGCACTTCTGTTCAGGTTCGGCGGACTTGCCTCCGCACGCACACTTGCGTTGCATCAGTCCCGCAAAGTACCCCGAGGCTCCGGGAGTCCTGCTCGCCGCAATGGCCGTTGTTTTCGCGCTCAGCATGGTGTCCCTATGGTTTTCCGCTGCTTTGCTTGATGGTTCCGAAGTGGTCACCCACGGAGTCGTAGTTGACGGAGACATCGATCGAACTACCGTCCGCACGACGGAACGAAGCCTGGTAACGGAACCCCCGACCCTCTTTCATCGTCATGTCGCTGCTCGCAAACGGATGCGGCCCGGTCATGCTCTGGAGCTGCCATTGCTCGACGTCGGCATACTGACCGGTGCGATTGAGATTCTGTTTGACCGCCGCGTCGACCCTGGCGCGGAAATCCGGATCGGACGCTGCCGGCGGTACGTGCGCGTCGTCCTGTCGGCGATCGCGTGACGACTTCTTTTTTCCCTTGGCGGCATCCTGCCGCTCATCCGCGCGGAACTGCTCGTCGTCATCGGCTTCGTCCGACTTGTCACGGCGCCGCCCGCCGCCGCCGTCCTCGCGCTTCTTGTTGCTCAGCTTCTGCAGGCCCTTCTCCACCGGCTCTTTCACCGGTTTGTCGCCGGTGCCCGTGCTCAATTTTCCGCTGTCCTTCACGAGCGGCACACTGGGCGCATCCGGATCGAGCTTTGGCACCTGCTGGTTGGTTCCTGTCGGCGTTTTCGGCGGGGCTGGGTCGTCGCGGAAGGAAGTGCGTGCCTTCTGGTAGAAGACACCCAGAAACTTGTTGAAGGCCATTCCAACCGCAAGCGTGCCGAGTTCGCCGATAACCCGGCGCGCAAGCTCGGCTCTCGCCGCGTACAGCGTCGCCATGATCCGCGGCGTGGTGGCCGACGAGATAACCGTCGGGGCGATCACCCGGCCTTCGGCGCCTGCGTAGTACGCGTGCCAGGGTGTGGAGTCCTTCGGGCTCGAGGCTGCTGCCACGGCTTTCATCGCCTCGTCGTAGGTGTCGTAGATGCGATCGCCCAGGCTGACGCTCTCCAGCCGCCCGTCCAGGAATCGATTCGAAACGAATACCGGCGTGTCGACACCCTTGAGGTGCAGCTGGAAGCCGCCGTAGTACAAGCCGTACACCATGTAGTCGAGCTGCGCGTCGATGTAGTTGCTGCGCTGTGCGACCGGGTTGGAAACCAGGACTGTCTTGCCGGGTTCCGAGTCCGCGGAAAAGTCGAATTCATAGTAGTTAGTGGTGTTCGCGGGCTTCTGCACGGACGCCTGCTGCGCGGCAGCCGACTCCCTGATGAAGGCGGCAGGAACGAACAACGGTTCATTGCCTGATACTCCCGGTGGCAGTTCCGGCAGGAGTACCTGGAACCACACGCCATCGCCGAAAGTGTCGACGATCGTCACCGGAAGCCCTGGCTCGAGCGTGGCCACGCATGCGTCGCGCCCTTTGCCGGTGATCGAGCGGCAGGCACGGCCTTCCGACTGGCCGCTTTTCTTGCGCAATTTTTCGCGCCATGCCTCGGCGCGCACCTCCTTCGCCGAAAGCACGATGCCTTTGCGGCTGGGCGCGGACGACGGCTGGCGGCGCAGCACGGGTGCCGAACCTGGAGCGTCCGCGGCCTGCGCGACATGCGCCAGTTCATGCGTCAGCAGCTCGTCACCTCGCCGCGTGGCGGGCGCGAATCGATTCTTAGCGAAAACCACATCGTTCCCGACCGAATACGCATCCGCATCGACTTCAGCCGCGGACTTCGCCGCGGCACTGTCGTCATGAATGCGCACCTGCGAAAAGTCGTGGCCGAGACGGTTTTCCATTGCGCCACGCACACCCGGCTCCAGCGCCGCGCCGTTCGTCGCCAGGACGCGGTCGACGCTCGCCGGCGCCACGACTCCGGTTGAGCCGCCGTGGTGTTCCGGCGCGAGCGTGGGTACGCCAAAGTTGGCCTGCGCCGAGGTGAATCTCGCGGCGCCCTGTGCATGCTTTTCCGCGGCAGCGTCAAGCGCACCAAGCGAAACTCCGCGGCGGGAATGTGCGGCGTTCGCCGTCAGTTCGGTCGATGCGCCCTGGCTTCGCGATTCGCGCACCGGACTCATGAGCGGATCCTGGCTGCGATCTGGCGCGCGATCTGCGCACCGATGCCCGCCGGCCTTGCCGCCGGCGTTTCCGGTCGTGGCCCGCCATCCATCACGCGTGACAGTTCCGTGCGAAGTTCCCGCGCGATCGCCTCGTGGCGGTTTCGCGGATATCCGCGCAACACCAGCGTGCCGATGTCGACGTGCACACGTCTCATACCCAGCCCCGGATTTCCGCGTCGGAGAAAGGGCGCTCACGTTTGGCGGCCTCGCTTCGCGCCGCCTGCAGGAGGTGTCCCATCCCGATCGGGCTTTCGGTTTCTGCCGCGATGAATGCGGCATTCAGCGCAATGTTCCTGATGTTTCCGCCCGACACATTGAGCTGCGAGAGCCGGCGGTGATCCACGGCTCCGAGCGGCGACGCGGCCGGGAACACGCCTCGCCAGATCCGTTCCCGCAGTTGCTGGTCGGGAAACGGAAATGGCACGACGAACCGCAAACGACGTTGAAACGCGGTGTCCAGGGCGCCTTTGAGATTGGTGGTGAGGATCGCGAGGCCGCGGTATTCCTCCATGCGCTGCAGTAGATAGCTGACCTCGATATTCGCGTATCGATCGTGACTGTCCTTGACCTCGCTGCGCTTGCCAAACAAGGCATCCGCTTCGTCGAACAGCAGGATGACGCCACTGTCTTCGGCGGCGTCGAAGACGCGGCGCAGGTTCTTTTCCGTCTCGCCGATGTACTTGCTGACGACTCCCGCCAGATCGATGCGGTACAGATCGAGGCGCAGCTCGTTGGCGAGCACCTCGGCAGCCATGGTTTTGCCGGTGCCGCTCTCCCCCGCGAACAGCACGCTGACACCGAGGCCACGCGCGCTCCTGGAACCGAAGCCCCACGACTCGAAGACCCGGGATCGCTGGCGCACGTGTGCGACGACCTGACGCAGCGTCGAGACCTGCGGCTCGGGGAGCACGAGGTCTTCCCAGGTCGCGACGGGTTCCACGCGTTGCGCGAGATCATCGAGCTTCTTGCGGACCGAATTCCGGCAGGTGCGCCAGAGATCGCTCTCGAGAGACGCCGGGGAGTCGCCGGCGGACAGCGAGCGGGCGTTGCGGATGATGGTGTCCGTACCGAGCCGGAATTGGCCGACGATCGCATCCAGCGATCCATTCAGGCGCGGCCCCATGTCTCCGAGCGCATGAATCCAGAGCTGCTTCTGCTCCGCGGGCGCCGGGCGATTGACGGCAAGCGCGGGGCTGGCCCGATGCAGCGCCAGCGCGTTGGAGCTGGAAACAAAGCAGATGCCGCCGATGCGCCGCGTGAAGTGATCCACGGCGGCCAGATCCGCGGGGTCCGCCTGCAGACAGAGCGCGCTGTGCAGCAGCGAAGACTCACGCGACCACAGCAGCGCCATCGCGTCAGCCTCGTGCGCCTGTGCCGGAATGTCGCAGGAGCGCAGGACGTGCAGAGTCAATCCGAGCGGATGAACGCAGCGTCGCGCGATCTCCAGCTGGCCGCCGGCGTCATCACCCGTCAGCTGCACGATCGGCGACTCGATCGCGCCGTTCCTCAGCATGTCCTCTGCCTGAGCAGCCAGCCGTTCCTGCGTGGCGCTCAACAGTCCCGGCTCCGCGTGCAATCGGAACTGCGCGCGCAGGCGGCAATCGAGGTAGTTGATACCGGTGAGGTAATGAAGCACGCGTTCGTCGATCGAAAGGCGGCTGCTGCTGAGCGCACGATCATCACGGACTTCCACGAGGCGCCAGAGGCGTAGCGGCCGGATTGGCGCAAGCGCGCTCCAGTGCGGTGTGGGAAGCCGCGCAAGCGCCAGTGCGAATGTCACGTACGCCTGTCCGCCCGGCACCCCCAGATCCGCGCACGCCGTGGCGAGCTCGGCATCCAGTTCGACGCCCGCGCACAGCAGGAGAGTGTCGCGTTCGAACGGGCTGAGACCGAAGATGTCCGTCAGCACGTCGATGGCTGCGGGCGAAGGCATCGCTTCGCGCGCGGCATCCAGGTCCTGCCCGGCGTCTTCGCTCTCGCGACCGGACACAGCCACCTTCAACCGGGCAATCTCCGCGGCCAGCACTCGCTGATTGGCTTCCACCCAGTTCGTGGCGCTCATGGGATGTTGATCCGGTGACTGAACACGGGTGGGATCGCTTCGACGTCGATCATCGGGCTGTCGATTCCATCCACACGGAGGCATGCGGGGAATTCGCCAACGGGAGCATCGGGCATCGAGAAACTGAGCTGCCTCGTGGTGGGGCTGGAGATCGGTTGCGCCAATACCTCCCGCCCGGCAATGACCAGGCGAACGGACTGCGTCGCGCGCACGGCCGGGAGGCAATTGAGAGAAAACGTCACCGTGGTGCCGGTGCGTGTCATGTCTACCGGTGGACCGTCGATGGTGGGCGCCAGCGTGAACGCCAGCGAATTGGTCTCGCGCACGACCGTGTCGCCCGTTGGCTGCAACCGCGCGCTCAGCCGATAGACGCCGACGGGGAAATCCTCGGCACGCGCGTTGGCGATGATGAACTCCATCCGGTCACTGCCCGTGCCGCTCGGGACCAGCGTCTCGTCGATGCTGAAGCGGTCATTGCTGAGGATCACCTCGCGCGCGGTGCCGGCGAGATGCATGCCCTCCAGCCCCACGGCACGATCGACCTGCGCGACAGGTAGTTTGGCCGCCGGAGAGATCGCCGTGATCACCGGCACCGGCGGCAACAGCGAAGGTACTGCACCGATGTTGCGCCTGAGCACCGGCAATGGCTGTGGCCGCGGGTTCTCCTTCTGGATCAGCACGACCGTCACCAGGTAGGAGGCGCAGGGACGATAGTGCGTGAGCGTTGCCGTCCAGAATTTCGACACTTCCTCGGTGCTGAGGTACTCGGGAGTGATGCGCAGTTGCTCGACCTGTTCCGCAAGCCCGCATTCCGCCAGCGATTGCAGTGCTGGCGGCAGGATCAGGTTCGGGTCCGCTTCCTGTCCGAGCGAACGACGTAATGCCTCGCGGGGAATCGCGGGGTTCTCGTGCAGCAATTGCATTGCGTGGCCGAGCAATATCTCGGCGTGCAGAGGCTCCGCCCCATATGCGGAAATCAGGTAGTGGAGATTCAATGCGAGCGGCGCATTCGAGAGGCGCGTCCGCCCCGCGCCATCGCGCGATGGCAGTCCCTCGTTCCGCCATCCGATATTGGGAGAAACGTGCCTGAGGAACACGTTGAGCTGCGAAGCTTCGTTACCGTTCTCAGGTACCACGCGGTCGGGCGGCAATGTCGTAACCACGACACTCTGCCCAACCTCTCCGGCCACGTTTGCATTCACCAGTTCGTCATTGAGCAGGTCCCGCAGGACCGCGGTCACGCCTGCGATGGCGAGCGCCGTGCTCACGACGGCCTCCGGCGAGCCAGGTAGTCGGCGAGTGGCACTGATTGCCGCGCCGGCGGCGCGCTCTTTTTCCTGGCCGGCACGGGCTCATGCGCGGCTGTCACTTCGATTCGCCCGATGTGCACGTGGACTTCCGTGGATCCGGCATTCGGGGTGGATGGATCGGGCCGCAGTGACAGCGGCGCCTGGGCTCTCACCGGTGCAATCGCCGGCGATATGCGAGGAGCCGCGGGCTCTGCTTCATCCAGCAAACGCGACGGCACGGGTTCCAGCGGTCGGGCGAACTGTGGGGCTTCGGAATGCGTCGTAGTGATCGCACGCGGCATCGATGCGGGTTTCACCGTTGGCTCATCGGCGATCGGGTCGTGCAGCGCGGAGATGACCGACGCGCGCTGTGACGACTTGTGCGGTTGCCCGGCAGCCGTCGCGGGTGCGCGTCTTGTCTGCCGCAGTGGGGTTTCATCGTCGGTGGTGAGGCTCGGCAGCACCTGGGTGGTGGAGCGTTCGCCGTCCGGTATCGGCGCTGACGCTGGCACCGACACCTGCGGCTGCTCATCCATCACCACCGGCACCTGCGCATGCACGCTCATCGCCGGCCGCACGCGCGCCCCTTTCGCCGCGGCGGCTTTCGCGCCCAGCGCCTGGCCCGCGAGCCTGGCTAACAAGCCGCTCACGCCAGCACCCGTTCGAGATACGCATACCGGCGCGTTTCCGGCAGCGCGAGGATGTCGCGTTCGCTCCAGCCGTACGACTTCGCCAGCACGTGCACCTCGTCGAGCAGCCGGCGCGCACGAACGTCGAGTTCTTCCCACAGGTAGGCAGGTACGTCGAATGTCGAGTTCCACTGGTGGGCGCAGGCCGGGCAGGACAAGTCGAGCGCCAGGTCCATGCAGGGATCTGCGGCATCGAGCGCGCCTGCCAGATCGTCAACCGGAATCCGGGCCGCGCCGCAATCCGCATCTGCACACAACCTGGCTAACAACTTGCGCGCGGCGCTGGACTCGTCGGGTTCATTGGCGACACTGGCCAGATCGCGCGTGGTAGGCAGCCGCACCCGCACATCACCAACCATCGCGTGGCCGATGCCCGCGGCCGGCGCGCGTTCGAGAAACGCGCTGGCCGACAACTCAAACTCCAGCGCCTCGCCGCACTCGGGACACTCGACACAGGACTTGAGCGCATCGCCAAACAAAGATTGCCGAAGCCGCAGCAGCGCCGCATTGCGCTCGCCGAGCGTTCGATCCGCGAGCGTCTCCGGATCCGCATCGGGA
>DASTXR010000139.1:0-22143 GCA_035765415.1 Steroidobacteraceae bacterium
GCCAACACGGCCTGGGTCCCCAGTCCCACCGCGGCGACACTGCACGCGTTGCATTACCACCAGGTGGATGTGGCGGCGCGCCAGGCAGAGCTGGCGTCGCGGCCACGTGCCGCGTTGCGCGACATTCTCACCCCGCCGCTCGCAACGAATCTGAATTGGAGCGCAGCGGAGAAACGCGAAGAGCTCGACAACAACGCGCAGGGCATTCTCGGTTACGTGGTGCGCTGGATCGACCAGGGAATCGGGTGTTCGAAGGTGCCGGACATCCACGACGTGGGGCTCATGGAAGATCGGGCCACGCTGCGCATCTCCAGCCAGCACATCGCCAACTGGCTGCTGCACGGCGTCGTGACGCGCGATGAAGTTCTGGAATCGCTGAAACGGATGGCCGCGGTCGTCGACGGGCAGAATGCCGCGGTCGATTATCAACCGATGTCGCCCGCATTCGAGCGCTCCGTGGCCTTCCAGGCCGCCTGCGACCTGGTGCTTAAGGGCACGGAACAGCCGAATGGTTACACGGAGCCGCTGCTGCACGAACGACGGCGCGAGCGCAAGCGGCTTGCGGGCGAGTAGCTAGCTGATCCTGGCGCACGCGTAAGGGTGTGACGAAACCCGGGGCTGCCCCTAGCTACCGTCGACCCCGGAGCTTCACCGGGGAATTACGCAGGCCGCCTCTTACGGGATCACGGCATTCACAGGCTTGCGCTGGCACGCCGCGGCTGACCACAATGCATCGGCAAACTCTCACCGGCCAGCTCGATGTTGCCCACGCTTTCTCCCCAGGTATCGCGCATCGTGGCAAGTCTCAGGCCGCGTGAGCGCGAGATGCTCGTCTGCATCCTGTCGGGTCTCTCCAGCAAGGCGGCGGCCAGATCGCTGAAGATAGGCGCCGAAACCGCCAGGAAATACAGCGCCAATCTCCGCCAGAAGTTTGCCGTCAGCACCACGGCGGCGTTGATAACCCGCATCGCGGGAAACGCGGCATTGCCACGCTGCCGCGTGAGCTAACGGGCCGCGAGCGCGAGATCGTCACGCTGCTCGCTCGCGGCGTGCCGGGCAAGACGATCGCGGTACAACTACGTATCAGCACCGCGACGGTTCGTACTCACCGCGAACACATCCTGCGAAAACTACGTATTCACAGTACGACCGAACTACTTGCGTCCGTGTTCGACACTCGCGCCGTGGTCGCAGCAATACGGCAAATGGGGCATTGAGCATGCGCTTGCGCCGTGCCCACCATCGTGCCGCCAAGGAGGGCGTCGTGGTCGCTTCGATTCGTGATTTGCAGGTGCTGGTGGTGGAGCGGCGCGCGCTCGTGCTCGACGGGCTGCACATCCTCATCGATGCGCTCGACGGCATCACGGTCACGGGCGAAGCGGTCGACGGCGACAACTGCATCGACGTCGTGCGGAAGTTAGTGCCCGACGTGGTGGTCGCTTCCGCGCAGTTGCCGCGTATCAGCGGCCTCGACCTGATACATCGCCTGCGCGGCGCGGGTTCGGCCACCAGCGTCGTGCTGATCGAGCTGCGCGAGCTGCCCGACGCCGTCGCCGAAGCGGTGCAGGCCGGTGCGGCGGGCGTCGTGATGGAGCGCGAGAGGTTCAGCGAGCTCGCGGCTGCCATACGCGCCGCGGGCGAACACCGCCTCTACCTGAGCCCTCGCGCGAATGCGCTGTTCGCGCTGGCCCGCGCCAGCGGCTCCGAGAGCGGCGTGCTCACGCCGCGGCAGCGCGAAGTCGCACAGCTGCTCGCCGAAGGCTTCACCACCAAGCAGATCGCGCATCGCCTCAACCTCAGCGTCAAGACCATAGCCACGCACCGTGACCAGCTGCTGGTTCGCCTGAAAATACGCAGCATTGCCGACCTCACGCGCTACGCAATCCGCGCGGGCATCATCGAGCCCTGACTCGCTCGGAATATTGCCGAGGTCCAACCAGCCTGGGACCGAGTGTGTGCTCGCCGTTCGCTGTGAATGCTTCCCGCACATTCATGCGCGAAGGAGAACGGTCATGGCGAGTCTCGAGCGGTTTTTCCCCCACCTGTTGCGGTTCGAGGGCGGCTTCGTGAACGATCCGGCGGATCCGGGCGGCGCCACGAACAAGGGCATCACGATCGCCACATTCCAGCGCTACGCGCCTGCGGTGCTCGGCGTCGCGCCATCGCTGGACAATCTGCGCGCCTTGAGCGACGCGCAGGCGTTCAGCATCTACAAAGTCGGGTACTGGGACCCGCTGCACGCGGACGAAATCGTCGATCAGCCGCTCGCGGAGATCGTCTTCGATTTCCACGTCAATGCCGGCGCAACCGCGGTGCGCGTGCTGCAGGGCGCGCTCAACGATAGCGGTGTGAAGCCGCAGCTACCGGTGGATGGAGTCGTGGGCCCGGGAACGCTGCAGGCGCTGCAAGGCACGGATCCGGTGGGGCTGTATCGCACTTACAAGCAGCGGCGCATCGAGTACTACCAGGACCTCGTCGCGCGCAGGCCATCGCTCGCGAAGTTTCTCAACGGCTGGCTCAAGCGGGTCAACAGTTTTCCGGATCGTTGACGAGCGAACGGGCTTCAGTTCTTCACCTAGACACGCCGGCCAAACTACCGATATCCGCGGCGGCCGCTCCCGGCCACACTGAATCGTCGCAACTCATCGCGCTCTTCACGGGGAACCGCCCATGGCCATGACCCTCCAGGATCTGCTCGAAGCTCTCGCAAGCGCCGTGATCGGCGCACAGGACCGCATCGAGGAACATCAGAACGCCAGTCTGGGCAGTTACTTCGACAGCGACAACCGCCCGAAGAGCGTGCTCATTCGCCTGCCCTCGCTTCATCCGGGCGCGGAAGAAGGTGACGAGGACTACTACCGCGCGCCGCTCCTGTCGCTGACCTCGGCGAACCCGCTGCGGATACGCGAGGTCGAGATCGACTTCGACGTACAGCTCGGAGAGATCAGCGAAGAGGAGACGACCGACGCCGGCAGCGGCGAGAGTGGCGACAAGGAAACGTCAGGGGCCTGGCGTGAGGGCACCCCGCGCAAGACCGTGCAGATCGACCTGCACACCGCGAAGAAGGGAGCGTCCTCGAGCGCCGTGCACGTGCGCGTGAAAGTCGAGAACACCGAAATCACTTCAGGCCTCGCCAAGCTGACCAACCAGCTCACGCAGACGCAAGGCGTCTTCAAGACAGTGAAGGTCAGTTAGGCCGGGCCAGGAATTCCAAACACAACGCCGGCGCGTGCCGGAGTCAAGGAAACAGGAGAACAATCATGGCAAATGAACTCGTAAACATGTCGAGCCAGTTCAAGGGACTGCCGATGGGAGATCTGATCGGCGGGCCGTTGAGCGCCGCGTGCGATGCGCAGGTGAAGCTCGCGCAGGCGACTGCCGACTTCATCAAGCTGATCGGCTTCATGCCGCCGGATCCGGCGAACGCCACTGCGCCGCAGGCGACGCGAACCGCGACCTTCCGCTTCAAGCGACCGGTCGACGCGCCGCCGCAGCCCGCTGGCGGCACCGGCACGGCCGTCGTTCCTATCTACGAAGAGGAAGTCGAGATCACCGTGCCGCTGCTGGCGATCGTCAAGGTGCCGGCGCTCAGCATCACCACGGTCGACGTCAACTTCGACATGGAAGTGAAATCGTCCTTCTCGTCGAAAGAGTCCCAGGACTTGAGCGCGTCCGCATCGCTGGACGCGTCCATAAACTGGGGCATCTTCAGCGCCAAGGTCCACATCCAGGGATCCGTCGCCACCCACAAGGAAAACACGCGGACTTCCGACAATTCGGCGAAGTACGTCGTGTCGGTGCATGCCGAGGACAAGGGCATGCCCGAAGGCCTCGCACGCGTGCTCGATATCCTGCAGTCGGCAGTGGCACCGCGCAAGGTCGGCGCACCGGTTGCGGTGTCGTGACGCGGCGATGATTTAACGAGCGGCGCGGTGGCCATATGCCCGATCTAAGCGAAGTGCGCTACGTCAAGCGGATCGTCGTAGGAAGCGACGACGCGACAGCAATCCGCAGTCCCCGGGAGATCGAGGCGGCCGCCGCGCTGCTCAACCGCTGCCTGAGCGATTCGCCGCGCGGCAACATCATCGGAATCGAAAGGAGTTTCACGCTGCTGCAGCTCGGCGAGCACCAGGTGGTCCTGCAATGGCTTTGCTACCACATTGGTTTCGCGCGCCGCCCGGCGTGGCTGACTGAAGAAGAACCGAAGTGAGCGAGCCCGTGAATTTCCGCGAGCTGCTCACGGCGTTGCGCGACAGCCTCATCGGCGCGCGCGCGGCCACGAGCCGCAAGTCTTCGCAAGGCAGCGCGCCCCATATCGCGGAGCTGACGCTGCGCCTCGAAGGCGCGCTGTACGAATCGGCAAGCGGTCTCGGTCTGCGGCTGGGACGCCGGCGATGGCGCAGGCAAGGCGCGCTGGCGCGCCTGGAAATCCGCATGCACGGCCACGACCCGATCGTCACGGAGATGTCGATCAACGGACAGTTAATAGCGGAGATAGACCATGAAACGCACGAGCAAACTACTGTTTTCCACCGATGACGCGACTGCCGTTCGCAGCGTCGTGCCACCGTCCAGCATTACGCGGCATGTCCCCCGGCACCGCAGGATTGTGCTGGCGCTGCTGGTGACGGCGGTGTTCTTGAGCGCTACCTGGCTCGCGTTCGCCGCCGGTGACGACCACGCCAGTGTCTGGCGCGGCCGTACCGATCGCGATCAGGTGGCCGTCACCCTGACGCTGGTGTCGTCCGACGATGCCAAGCTCGCCTTCGGCTCGCCACGCTTCTGCACGCTGACCGCGCGCCTGGAAAGCGAACACGTCTACACCCTGCGAAACAGCAACGGCGGCTATTGCGATCGCCTGCTCGGCGGCTTCATGCAGCTCACCGCGGATGCCGACACGCGACGACTCAAAGTCCAGCTCACCGACGACAGGGGCGCCGTGCGTGACAGTGCCGAGCTCACCGCCGCGAAAACTGACGAACAGACACCAAACTGAAGAATCAAGGAGCGATGTCATGTCGAACTTTACTTCCTTACAAGTACTGGCCTACCGCATGCCGACCTTCTCGGCACTCGCGTCAGAGTCTTTCGCGCCCGACTCCGGTTCCAGGATCGGCCAGGGCCTGGATGCGCCGGCACAGGCGCTGATGCAGCGGTTCGCCGCCGTGTTGAACTACGCCAAGGGCCTGCCGGGCGTCGATGCCAAGACGACGACACTGAAGGTGTTCGTCGCACCCGAGTTCTACTTCAAGGGCGTGGGCGGCGAGCACTGGGGCTCGTTCACGTTCAACACCATGATCAACATGCTGGCGGCGCTCAAGGAAATCGGCGCGCCGGGCCCGGATTGGGTGGTCGTCGCGGGCACGATCGTCTTCTACCTGCCGACCACCGCGGGTTACAAACATGCCAACGGCACCGACGTCAAACCGACCGAATGCGTCTACGCGAACGTCGCGCCGGTGATCACGCAGGGCGGCCTCACGTACGTGCTGAAGCACTTCATCTCGAACATAGACTATCTACCGAAGCCGGAGTGGCTGGAGCTCGACTCGATCTGGGAATCCGATGTCTTCTCGTCGTGCCTGAAGGACTGGACGGAGCAGAAGTCGCGTTTCATCGCCGTGGGCAACCGCACGATCGGCCTGGAGGTCTGCCTCGATCATGCGGAGCACCAGCTCGCCGACGCGATCGACGAGTACGCGGTGCAGGAGAAACGCGCCGCGCCGCTCATCGATCTGCACCTGATCACGTCGTGCGGCATGACGATCAAGACTCCGCTGGCGCGCAGGAACGGCTACGTCGTGCTCTGCGACGGGCAGGGGCGCGGCAAGGACGGCGGCTCGCAGCTCAACAAGGTCGCGGACAAGACGCTGGCCGACCAGATCAAACCGACCATCGAGCCGCTCACCGGAGCGCTGCTGGCATCGAGCACGCAGACGAAGCCGCCGCAGAGCATCGCCGTCTACCCGCCGCAGGTTCTGCCGGCATAAGGAGTAGACCGGCAACCGCACGCCGCCAGTGCTGCTGTTCGATTCCCTGAAGAAGCCCGATCATTGATCGGCAGGCGCCTCGGCCGAACACGCGCATCGACCCTGCCGAGGGTCGATGCGCTCAGCCGGCGACGAGCTCGAGCAGGTGCCTGCCGTACTTTCCGGAATGCGTGGCACACCCGGGCGCAATTTCCGCATGTCGCCTTCTTGAACGTGCCGTATTCAGACGTGCGCGCGCACCCGGATTACAAGACACTGCTCACCCAGGCCGGAGTGGCCGACTACTGGCGCCAGACCGGCAGGTGGGGCGACGGCTGCCAGCCTGCGGGTGCGGACGACTTCCATTGCCAATGAAGATTCAAGGAGAGCTGCGATGACCGAGCCCACTGTAACCCCATACGTTCCACCCAGGACCTGGCAATGGAACAAGCCAAATGGCGGGGCCTTTGCGAACATCAATCGCCCGACCGCGGGCGCCCGCCATGAAAAAGAACTGCCGGTCGGCCGCCACCCGCTGCAGCTCTACTCATTGGCCACGCCGAACGGCGTGAAGGTGACGGTCCTGCTGGAGGAACTGCTGGCGCTGGGGATGACGGGTGCCGAGTACGATGCATGGCTCATCCGCATCAACGACGGCGATCAGTTCGGCAGCGGGTTCGTGGCCGTGAACCCCAATTCGAAGATTCCGGCGCTGCTCGATCGCAGTGGCCCCAAACCGATTCGCGTGTTCGAGTCCGGCGCCATCCTCCTGCACCTCGCCGAGAAGTTCGGCGCATTCCTGCCACGCGATCCGGCGGGGCGTGCTGAAACGTTGTCGTGGCTGTTCTGGCAGATGGGCGCCGGACCGTTCCTGGGCGGCGGTTTTGGCCACTTCTTTACCTATGCGCCGATCAAGATCGAATACGCCATCGATCGTTTCGCGATGGAAGCCAAGCGCCAGCTCGACGTGCTCGACAAGCGCCTCGCGGATCACGCGTACGTCGCGGGCGACGAATACACCATTGCCGACATCGCCATCTGGCCGTGGTACGGCGCGCTCGCGCTCGGAACGATTTACGACGGCGCCGCCGAATTCCTGCAGGTGCGCGAATACACGCATCTGTGCCGCTGGGCCGACAAGATCGCGCAGCGCCCCGCCGTGCAACGCGGGCGAATGGTGAACCGGATTACCGGCGATCCGGCGGGCCAGCTGCATGAGCGGCACGACGCGGCCGATTTCCTGACGAACACGCAAGACAAGCGGGTGTAGTCAGTACCCATGGCAGAAGCCCACGGCACCTTGCTGGTTCGCGCATCCCCCGGGCTCGTCCAACTACTCGATGCGGACGGGCAGCGTATCAGCCACGAGGCGATGCTGGCCTTGTTAGACGCCGCATCCGTGCCGCGTGCGAAGATCAAGGCGGCCCTCGGCGTGAAACGTCGCGCTTATCCGCATGAGGGAATCGAACAACGCGAAGGTTTTGTATCGATCACGTTGTTTGGCGATGAGTGGATGAAACCCATGCGGGCGCTGGTGAACCATGGTCGCGGCCTCGAATGTTATGGGCGCGTCGACCATGAGTATGGATACACCGAGCTGTACGCCATGGATGGCCGCGACGCGCGCTATTTCGGGACCATCAATTTCGAAAGTTACGACGCCGCGCAGGCTTCGCAGGTCATGACCGGCTGGCGTGACTGCGTCCCCGCGGGCGTGCGGGAACAGTTCCCCGACCTGTTCGTGAACGACCTGCCGGATCCCGGTGCAGATGCGGGTGACACTCCCACAGCACGCTGGCAACCGGTCAACGACGAAGATTTTGCGCTCGAGATCCGGGGCGTCCTGCGGATCAATGGCGATCTGCTCACTGCCGGGATCTACCAGCGCGAGTATCTGCAGCGTGCGCTCGCTCTGGGCGCGCAGCTGATCTATGCGTCCGGCGATGCGGAGCGGCCCAGGTCGGAGTTCCACTACATCCTGACGTCGCTGGAACACAACGTGGCGAGCAAAGTCCGGATCGCGAATGACATGCTCGACCTCGCAGCCTTCGATTTGAATGCGGTGTGCAAGGGTTACGGTGAACGGCACGGTACCGCCCTGGCGCTCGCGGCGCAGAGTGGGTTGTTGCCGATCGTGCAGCGCCTGCTCGCCATGGGCGCCGATCCTCTGCGTGGATCGGACGATTGCGCGCTGGATGCGGCGAAATCCTCACTCAGCTTCATGCCGATGCCCGGCGGGGAAAACGAAGACCCGGTTGGCGATGGGCGCAACGAAGGCACCGTTGCCGACTATCACGCCATCGTCAGCTTGCTGGAGCGGGAATGACCGGCGCTCAGTCCACCGCGCTCGCGAGCGGCGAACCGGCGCCGAAAAATTCCCCGTGTGGGCGCGCCTGCCGCACGTCGCGCGCCACCTGCGCGCGCATCTCGGCGAGCACGCTGCGCGCCTGCGCGCCGAGCGCGCTCTCGACCAGCGGATCGATCGCCCGCGGCGTTACGCCCATGCCGTCGAGCACGTAGAACCAGCTCAGGTCGGTAAACAGCTCGCGCGTGCGCGGCCGGATGCGGCCCGTGCCGCGGTACAGCTCGATGCGTTCGGCGAGTGTGTCGGGAATCTTCATGGCCGCGCACTGCCGCCACAGCGGAGTATCCGTGCGCCGCGTTTCCGAATAGTGCAGCACGAGGAAATCCCGCACGGCTTCGAATTCCTCGATGAGCTCACGGTTGTAGGAATCGATGTTGCGCGCGTCGAAATCGCGATCCGGAAAATGATCGAACAGGTTGAGCACGCCGTTGATGACGAGCTGGATGCTCGTCGATTCGAGCGGCTCGAGGAATCCCGACGCGAGCCCGAGCGCGATGCAATTGCGGTTCCAGAACAGGCGTCGCCGGCCGGTGACGAACCTGAGAAAACGCGGCTCGGTAATCGGCTCTTCGCCCACGGTCTGCAGCAGGTCGTCGAGCGCGGCCTGGTCGGAGATGTGCGCGCTCGCATAGACGTAGCCGTTGCCCGCGCGCCGCTGCAGCGGGATGCGCCAGTGCCAGCCCGCGGCCCGCGCGCTGGCCAGGGTGTAGGGCGGCGGCGCGCCGGTGTGACGTGTCTGCAGCGCGACGGCGCGATCGCAGGGAAGCACGTCGCTCCAGTTCAGATAACCCGTGTGCAACGCCTCTTCGATGAGCAGGCCGCGAAATCCACTGCAGTCGAGGTACAGGTCGGCCTGCACGAGCGTGCCATCGGAGCAGTGCAGGGCATCGATGGCGCCATCGGCGCGGAGGCCGACCCGGGCGATCGTGCGGTCCAGCCAGGTGACACCCAGCCGCGTGGCATAGGCGCGCAAATAGTTAGCCACGAGGCCGGCGTCGAAGTGCAGCGCATAACGCAGACCGGCGGGGCCGGACCCATCGCCATTCGCAGGCGGGCGGGCCGGAAAGTGAAAGCGCCCGGCATCACCGAGCGCGGCGCACACGGCATAGTCTTCGACTTTCGGAGCTTCGCCGGCGGCGCGTGCATGCAGAAAGAAGTGATGGAACGGGCGGCGATTGAGCGATGCGCCGAACGTGCCGAACGGATGCCAGTAGCGGGTGCCGGCTTCCCTCCAGTCCTTGAACTGGATGCCCAGTTTGAATGTGGCCTGGGTGTGGCGGATGAAGTCCGGCTCATCGATGCCGAGGATGCGCAGCAGGTCGATGATGGGCGGGATCGTCGCCTCACCCACGCCGACGGTGCCGATCTGCGACGACTCGACGACGGTGACCTTGCAACCATGCTCAGGCGCCATGCGCGCGAGCAGGCTCGCCGCGATCCAGCCGGCGGTTCCGCCGCCCACGACGGCGATGGTGCGCAGGCGCCGGTCCGTCATGTCACTGGCTTCGTCATGCCCGGGATTCTAAGCGCCCGCGAAAAAAAGGGCCGCGACGAATGAATCGTCGCGGCCCTCCATGCCTTCAGGTCACAGCTTGAACTTCACGCCGAGGAACATGCGCGTGCCCGTATCGTTGTACGTGAACGGCAGGTTCTCGAACTGAAGATAGGTGTGTTGCGCCTCGTTCGTGATGTTGTTCGCCGAGAAGAACACGCCCGCCTCCGAATCGCCGAGCTCGAAGTCGTAGCCGATCTGCGCGTCGAGCTGCGCATACGGCGCGGAGAACACGCCGTACACCACCTGCGTGCCGTTCTGGTCCGGGAACGCGAACGTGGAGCCGACCAGCGAGCTGTTCACCGCCTTGTCGCGCCAGGAATAGGCCGCACGCGCGCTGAACCCGAGCTTCTCGAAATACACCGTGAAGTTGGCGGAGTTGCGCGACACGCCCGGGATCGGCAGGTCGGTCTCGAACGCCGTGTCCTGGTCGGATTGCGATTCCGAGTACGTGTAGTTTGCCGCCACGCCCAGGCCCATGCTCCAGGCGTATTGCGCCGCGAGCTCGGCGCCGTAGATCTTGCCCTTGCCTGCGTTGACGGGTGTCGACACGGTGCCCACCGTGCCGCCGAAGTCGTCGGCCACGAGCGTGGGGACGTTCGCGGTCGTCACGAAGTTGTCCACCTGCTTGTAGAACGTGCCCACGGCGAACAACCCGTTGTCGCCCACGTAGTTTTCCCAGGAGATGAAGTACTGCGTGGCGCGGAACGGATCGAGGTCCGGGTTTCCCGAAGTGCCGGTCGCAAACCGGAAGCGCGCGGCACCGGTGACGGGATCGTCCGCACCTCGCGTGAAGTTGTACGACTGGCCGACGCCGAGCTGCATGAGGTTCTGCGGCGCGACCACGCGTGCGGCGCCCACGCGCACCTTCTGATTGTCGGTGGCGTTCAGTGTGAAGTTGAACGACGGCAGCACGTCCGTGTAGCTGCGCGAGTTCGTGAACGCCTCGTTGTTGGCATTCACGCCATTCCACGACGCCGTGCCGTACCACGTGGGCACGGGCACCTGCGTGCCGCCATCCACCTGCAGTTCCGTCTTCACCACGCGCACGCCGAAGTTGGCGTGATAGTCCGCCTCGGCGTCACCCACGTCGCCCATGAGGTAGAGAGCCGTGGTCTTCTCCTGGACGTCGAATGAGCTCAGCGTGTCGACGAAAAAGCTTTGCGTGGCAGTCGGCTGGCCGCCCTGGGCCCACACCGTCGAAAGATAGGTGGCCGGGTCCTTCATGCCGCCCACCGAAGGATCTTTCACCAGCAGGGGGCCGGAGTTGAAGCTGTCGTACAGGAGGCCCAGCGATGGCATCGACACTCCCGGGCTGCCCATGGGATTCGTGCCGAGGATCGTGAACGGAATGGCCGCGTAGCCGGGGTCGGAGAAGTAGATGCCGGTCCCGCTCTGGCCCGGGGCGATACAGCAATTGCCAGCCGCGGTGCCTGCACCGACGCCGCCGTAGCCTACGGTTGCGGCATCGATCAGGTAGCGACCGAAGGTCTGTTCGACGTCGCGGTCCGTGTAACGCAGGCCGCCGGAGATCGTCAGCGTGTCGTTGAACTTGAAGCGCAGGTTGCCATTGACGGCGCCTTTGCTTTCATCGCCCAGGTTTGCCCAGGCCCAGTTCGACTTGAACGTCGTGTACTCCGGGTTGAACAGCAGGTTGGAGTATCCGAAGGCATCCGGGTAAGTCACGCGCGGCAGACCCGAGTCACCGCCATTGGCCCAGGTGAAGCGGTAGCCGTGGTTGCCATCGGTGCACGTGGCGCCGCCGTTGTTGCAGCCCGGCGCGGCCGGCGAGGCCGGGCCGCCCGGCACCGTCGTGCCGACGCCGAAGTAGTTGTATCGACCATGCTCGACGTCTGCCTGCGCGGCCTGAAGCTCCGATTCGGCCTCGGCGAAGAACAGGCCGAAGTCTCCGGAAAGTTTTCCGTCGCCTTCGAACTTCGTCAGCAACTGGTAGTTGTTGGAGGTCGACTCGAGCATCTGGTACAGCGTCGCGGTCTCGGCGCCGTTGGCCATGAACGTGGCCGACAGCACCACGCCGTTCTCGTCGATCTCGTAGGGTTGTGAGGGATCGATGGCGGGGAACAATGTGCCCGGCGCGGAGCCCTGGCCGTTGAACCACACCTTGTTGGAGAACGAGCTGCTCTCGTCCTCTTCGTTGACGTAGAAGTAGTTCAGCGAGCTCGTGATGTTCTCCGACCACTTCCACTCGACGCCGAGAGTGGCGCCCTTGGTCGTGATGGTCTGCATCTGGTCGGTGAAGTAGGCGAGCTGCGGAATGATGTAGAAGTCCGGAATCGTGCTCAGCGTGCCCGCCACCGGCGAGCCGGCATAGTTGCCGTTCTGCGCGGAATTGGTGATGAGCCACTGGTTGCGGTTCTGATCCTGGAATTCCTTGTTGACCGTGTCCTGCTCGTTGTACGACGCGCTCGCGGTGATGGCGAAGTTGTCGCTGAACCTGTAGCCGCCGACCAGCGTGACGTTCGGCGTGGCGCTGCCGTCGGTGTCCTCGGCGTCCGAGAACTGCACGTTGCCGCCCAGGCTGAAGCCCTGCTTCTGCGCGAGCGCCGAGCGCGTCTTCAGGTTGATGATGCCGCCGAGACCACCTTCGCCGTTGGCCGCGGTCGGGTTCTTGATGACGTCGATGCCGCCGATTTCCTCGCTCGGAATACCCTCGAGCGACGCGTACTGGACGTTGCCGCCGACGCCACCGCCCGAGGCTTCTCCCGTCACGTAGAACTCGCGCCCGGTGAGGAACACCTCGCCGTTCAGCGTGATCAGGTTGTTTGACAGGCCGTGGATGAGCACCTGGGTGCCCTTGCCGCCGGCGCGGTTGATCTGTACGCCCGGCACGCGCTGCAGCGACTCGGCCACGTTCTGGTCCGGCATCTTGCCGATGTCCTCGGGCGCGATGGACTCGATCGGCTGGATGGCATTGCGCTTGTTCTGCAGCGCGGTCTGCAGCGATGCGCGGAACCCGGTGACGACGATCTCGGACAGGTTTTCGTCGTCGTCGGCCGTGGTGCCGGCGGGCGCCGGCGTCTGCGCATTGCCGGGAACGGCGATGGCCAGCAGATCGAACGTGACTGCGGTGAACAGCGCGGCGCGCGTGGCGCGTCGCACTCGCTTTTCTCTTTTGTGTGACATGGTATTCCCCTAGCGATTAGCCGATGCGTTCCTTCGCGACCGGGCGGCGACCAGGGATTTCCCAGCGTCGCCATCCGGTCGGATAACCCGGAGTTGCTGTTGCCAGCATGTATCCCGTGTGCCGGACACGAGGACCGGCACCGTTGGAATCCACCAACGCGAGATGCGGGGCGAGGCTAACTACCATGCGAAACGGTGTCAATGAGCCGGACGAAAGTCGCGTGAGCGAAATTCCTGCGGCGCTCGATCGCGCCAATTGTCGCGTGCGGACAATCGTGGCGCAGTTGCCTGACTCACAACGAACTTGCGGAGTTTCCCGATGGCCGGCCCGACGCGGGTTGTCTCGTCACGCCACGTTGGCGTGTCGAAGAGTCAGGAACACGACATGAGGTTAGACCCAGTCTGTGCTGCGCTTGCGATAGCGCTAACTTGTGGTGTTTCGCCTGCGCGGTCCGCATCCGCGCGTTCCTCAAGCCGGCGAAGTCGCCGGCGCCGTGATTGCGCGCTGAATGCGCCACATGAGAAAGCAGGCGAGCAGTGAGGTGGCGACGACGACATAGCCGGCGATGTCGTAGTGGTGGAGACGGCCATCCGCGTCCTGTTGGACGATGTGGCCCGCGAGGAGCGACGCCATTCCGCCCGCCAGCTGCGAAATGGACGCGTTGATGGCGTTGAACGAACCGCGCTGCGTCTGCGCCGGCACCTGCGACATCAGCACCTGGAACGGGATCATGCGCGAGAAGATGCCGATGAACAGCACGACGTTGATCGCGGTCACGACAACAAGCGTCGAGACGCCCAGGTTGGTGTAGAGCACCACCATGACGATGGTGAGCGCGGTGCCGATGAAGAACACGCGCAGGCTGCCGAAGCGGTCGGCTGCTTTTCCCACGAGCGGACCTACGAAGATCGTCGCGATGCCCGTCACGAGATAGATGATGGGCAGGTCATGCAACGAGATCCCGAGGTTGTTCACCGTGAACGCGCTGCTGAACGGCATCAGCATGAAGCCGCCGGTCGCGAGGAACAGCACCGAAACGAACGACAGCAGGTAGCGTGGCTCGGTCACCGTGTGGCGCAGATGTTCGAAGGCGCTGTGTTGCTGGGGAGTCTTCAGGTGGTCGGCCACCGGCTTCATGAAACCCGCGATGAGCAAGCCGCCGATCACGCCCAAGGCCGCCAACGCGAGGAACGGCACGTGCCAGTTCCACCGGTTCGATAGATAGATGCCGATCGGGATGCCGAGCACCTGGCTGGCCGCGAACGCCGTCTGGATGAAACCCATCACGCGGCCGCGCATCTGCGGAGGGAACAGGTCGGTCGCGATGGCGAGCACCACCGAACCGATGACGCCGCCGAACAATCCCGTGACGATTCGCGCCAGGAGCAGCGATTCGAAGCTTTGCGCGAGGCCACACCACAAGGTTCCGAGGACGAAGCCGAGGTAGAAGAACAGCAGCAGCTTTTTCCGGTCGTACCTGTCGGCGAAGCCCGCGGTGAGCAGGCCCGATATGCCGGCGGCGAATGCATACGCCGACACCACGGTGCCGAATTGGGCGGGGGTGACCGACAGCGACGGCATGATGAGGGCGCCCAGCGGCGCCATCAGCATGAAGTCGAGGATGACGGCGAACTGCAGGAACGCCAGCATGCCGATGACCAGTTTCTGGTAGCCGGAAAACGGTGCGGATGCGGGGGTGGTGGGTGTTTTCATGGTCGCGCACGCTACGCGCCGGTCGCGACGCCGTCCTCCACCGAATGGGGCAGTTCAATTCCCGCGGGCCGGCGTTATGATGCAAGTGCGGAAATCGAAGTGGCCGGTGAGTTGCGCCTTCCCGCTCAACGTCCCGCGTTCAACGGCGCCTTCGCGTTGCGGCCATCGTGCCAACGCCGCGTCTCCACGAAATATTCCTTGTGCTCCTTGCGGCGCCTCGGCATCGGTTCCGCCAGCAGATAACGATCGCCGAGCCAGGACACCGCGCTCTTCAGCGCCAGGCCGTAGTCGTGCTGGGGAATGGAAGCGGATGCTGATTCAGAACGTTTCATTGCAGTCTCGACCGGGTTTCGGTGTGCCTATCTTCGGATTCCGGCCGGGTTGCAACAACGCCCGGGCGGGTGTGTCGCGCGTCACCCAAAGGAGGTAGGGCACACCGATTTGGTTAGGGTTCCGGCTTGACCTGGACGTGAAATATTTTGGATCGGAACAGGCGCATCGAGCTGATGAGATCTGTTCCAGCAAAACCCGCGCTGTCGCCGCTCGGGAACGCGCATGGCATCCTGTTCATTACCCAGTGAACAGGAGAAGAACGATGGCGCACACCCAGGAGCTCAGTGGCCCCGACCTGGCGGCGGGCGTTGCGGCGTCGGATCTCGCGGAAAATGTGCCACTTCTCGGTCATGCACGCGGGGATGCCATCGTGCTGGTGCGCACGGGCACCACCATCCACGCCATCGGGGCGACGTGTTCTCACTACTCCGGCCCGCTCGCCGAAGGCCTCGTCGTCGGCGAGACGGTGCGATGCCCCTGGCACCATGCCTGCTTCGATCTGCGCAATGGCGAGGCGCTGGGCGCGCCCGCCCTGGAAGCTATCCCCTGTTACGAAGTAATTCGCAACGGAGACCGCGTCGCCGTCGGGCCGCGCAAATCCCGCTCGCCGCTGCCGTCGCCGCCGAAATCTCCCGCGAAGATCGTGATCGCGGGGGCGGGTGCCGCCGGCGCGGCCTCCGCCGAAAGGCTGCGACGCCTGGGTTACACGGGTGCGATCGCGCTCGTCGGCAACGAACCGCCGGGGCCGGTCGACCGCCCCAACCTGAGCAAGGATTTTCTCGCCGGCGCCGCGCCGATGGAGTGGGTGCGGCTGCGCGACGATGAGTTCTACGAAAAACTTTCGATCGAATTCATCAAGGACGAAGCGGTCGAGCTGGACACCAATGGGAAAGCCGTCGTGCTGAAAGGCGGTCGCCGGGTCGCGTACGACAAACTGTTGCTCGCGCCGGGCTCCGAGCCGCTGCGGCTGCCTGTCGAAGGAGCATCGCTTCCGCATGTGAAGACGTTGCGCACGCTGGCCGATGCGCAAGCCATCATCGACGCGGCCGCCACGGCGCAACGCGCCGTCGTCATCGGCTCGAGTTTCATCGGCCTCGAGGTCGCCGCCTCGCTGCGCGCGCGCAACCTGGAAGTCGACGTGGTGAGCCTCGACCGTGTTCCGCTCGAGCGCGTCATGGGAACGCAAGTGGGCCGGTTCGTGCAGCAGCTTCACGAGGCCAAGGGCGTTCGATTTCACCTCGGCGCCAAACTACGTGCCATCCACCCGAAGGCGGTCGAGCTCGAGGATGGTCAGCAGCTCGCCGCCGATGTCGTCGTGCTGGGCGTGGGTGTAAAACCCCGCACCGATCTGGCGAAGCGGGCAGGGCTCGAGGTGGACAACGGCATCGTGGTCGATTCGCGTTTGCGCACCAGCGCGGCCGATGTCTGGGCGGCGGGTGACGTGGCGCGATATCCCGAGCCGCGGCTCGGAACGAAGATTCGTGTCGAACACTGGGCGGCCGCCCAGCGCCAGGGGCAGAGCGTCGCGGCGGACATGTTAGGCGTCGGCGGGCCGTTCAACGACGTCCCATTTTTCTGGAGCCAGCACTACGACGTCACGCTTTCTTATGTGGGTCATGCCAGCGGCGAAGCGGAGACCGAGGTGATCGGCAGCCTCGACAGGCACGATGCGACGGTGACCTATCGCGTTGCCGGAAAAGTGGCCGCGGTGCTGACCGTCGGACGCGACCAGCAAAGCCTCGGCATCGAGGCGGCGCTCGAGCGCAAGGACAGCTCCGCGGTCGACGCGTTGCTGAAAACGGCGAGGGCGGCGCGCTAGTTCGCGTGCGAACCTCAGCGCTTCCCCGGAACGCGCGCGTTTCCTTCACGCCGGTACGGGGCGAACTCCGAAAACCGCCAGTCGCGCAGCGCGAGGATCGCGGCGCGTCCATCGCGCTCGCTCACCGGCAGCCGCGAGTCCTGCCGCGCCAGCTCTTCGAATTCCGCCGTGATGCGGTTCAGCGCGGACTTGAACCGCGCCTGCGAAGCCGCTGACAGCGACCCGGCCACGAAAAAGAACTCATCACCCGCGGCATCGAACCGCGAGCGGAAATAGTCCGGCACCACGCGGTGCAGGAAGAATTCGTGCACGGGCCCGTCGTTGCGCCACGCGAAGTTGCGCGCGGTGAGTATCTGCACGCCGCGCGGCGGACGGAATTTCACGATGCCGATCTCGTCGAGGACGAGCAGCAGCGACACGAGGTCGTTTTCGCTGAGCTCGATCGTGGCGGTGATCTCCTCGAGCGTCCAGCGATTCACCAGCAGATAGGTGAGCATCACCAGCTTCGGATCGGCGGTGAGCGCCCGTTCCTGCGCGTCGGTGAACTGCGTGATCCGCAGCTCGCGCGCGGGCGCTTCGTTGGCCAGGTCCGTGACCGTCACGCCGAGAAACTCGCAGATCTCATCGAGCCGCTTGAGCGAGAAATCTCCGCGCGTGAGATCGCGTTTCACCGTGGGCTCGCTCACCTTGAGCTGCTTCGCCAGGGTCTGGTACGTGATGCCCTGCGCGCGCAGATGCCGCTTGATGGCTTCGATGATGATGGCCGTGCTCATTTGACGAAAATCTCCCGCCTGTATAACGCCACGATACTGGCGGGATCGCCGGGTGTCATGCCGGGCCGCGAACTTGCCCGGGACCCTGCGCCTGCGCAGGCTGGCCGCCCATGGACGATCCGCGCTCGCTGCTGATGAACCTGATTCTCTACGGCCTGCTGCCGTTGTGGGGTATCGCGGGATTCATCGACTGGTGCTGCCACCGGGCCTCGAAAGTGGAGAGCACTTCGGGGCTCGCGGAGTCCCTGGTGCATTCCCTCATGGGACTGCAGCTCGGCATCCCGATCGTGTTGTGCCTGACGTTCGAGGTGAACGTGCTGCTGCTGCTGGTCTGCGTCGCGATGTGGCTCACGCACGAATTCGCCGCGCACTGGGACGTGCACTACGCCGCGCCCCGGCGGCACATCTCGATCTGGGAAGTGCACGTGCACAACTACATGGCGACCCTGCCGCTGTACCTGCTCATGCTGGTCGCGATCCTCAACTGGGACGTGACGATGAAGGCGGTGACGCTCGACTGGGCCGGCCAGTTCGCGCTGCGCCCGCTCGAATCGCGCCCGGGAGGGCAGGGCTATCTACCCGGATACCTCGCATTCATCGGCACTCTCTGCGTCCTTCCCTACATCGAGGAGAACATCCGCTGCCTGCGCCACCGGCGCAAGCAGCGACCATCATGAACGCCTTCATCACCAGCACGGGTGCATTCCTTCCCGGACCGCCGGTCGGCAACGATGACATGGAGCAGATTCTCGGCCTCGTCGACGGCAAGCCGAGCCGGCTCAAAGCGCGCATCCTCAAGGCCAACGGCATTCGCACGCGCCACTACGCCATCGATCGCGAGCACCGCACGACGCACTCGAATGTCGACATGGCGGTCGCGGCCGCGCGCAACTGCCTGGATGCGTCACCGGTGACTCTGCGCGGAGTCGGCCTGTTGAGCTGCGCGACCACGCAGGGTGACATGGTGATCCCGGGTTTCGGCAGCATGGTGCAGGCGGGCCTGGCGCTGCCGGCCGTCGAGCTGTTCACGGCACATGGCATCTGCTCGAGCAGCGCCATGGCGGTGAAGGCCGCGGTCAACTCGATCAGGGTCGGCGAGCATCGCGCGGCGCTCGTCGTGGTGAGCGAGCTGGCTTCGCGGCTGTTCAAGAACACACGTTATGAGGCCGCCGGCGGCCACGCGGCCATCGATTTCAACTCCGAGTTCCTGCGCTGGATGCTCTCGGACGGCGCCGGCGCATGGCTGCTCGAAAGCGCACCGCGCGGCCGCTGCCTGCGCATCGACTGGATGCGCGGCTTCTCGCATGCCAATGCGTTTCCGGTCTGCATGGGTATCGGCA
This sequence comes from Steroidobacteraceae bacterium, assembly GCA_035765415.1. Lineage (GTDB taxonomy): Bacteria > Pseudomonadota > Gammaproteobacteria > Steroidobacterales > Steroidobacteraceae > CADEED01. The sequence continues at coordinate 19,010 of DASTXR010000139.1, forward strand.
CGCCGACCGACATGGCGGATACGCGCACGTGGCAGGACTTCCCGACCTACGCCCAGGCCGAGTCCGCCGGCGCGCTGCTGATCCGCCAGGACGTGCGCCTGCTCGAGCACATCGTGAAGCTCGGAGTAGATGGGGCGCTGCGGCTCATCGAGGAAGAAACGCTGGTGCCCGCGCAGATCGATCACTTCCTGTGCCACTACTCCTCGCATCACTTCCGCGGAAAGATCGCGGACATGCTCGACATGAGCGGCGCCAGCATCCCGCAGGAGAAGTGGTTCACCAACCTGTATACGCGCGGCAACACGGGCGCGGCGTCGATCCTGATCATGCTCGACGAGTTCCTGCGCGAAGTGCGCCCGCGCGCGGGCGAGAAGATCCTGTGCATGGTTCCCGAGAGCGGCCGGTTCAACACGGCCTATATGCAACTCACCGTGGTGGAGGCCTGACATGTCTGCGATCGAGATGACGCGTCCTGCGGCATTGAGCGAGCTGGGGCAGGAGACGCTGCGCCGGCTGATGCGCGAGTGGTTCGAGTTCGAGCGTCGGCTCGCCAGCGTGCCGATCGTGCGCCGGCTGGATCTCGGAACATTCACGCGCGAGGACTACCAGCGGCTGCTGCTCAACCTGCGTCCGCAGGTGGTCGAGGGATCGCGCTGGATCAGCCGCTGCGCGTCGAGCTTCGACCGCGACCACGCGGACATCCGCTCCGTGATCCTGCGTCATGCGCACGACGAGCATCGCGATTACGAAGTGCTCGAGCAGGACTTCGTCGCCACCGGCGGGGACCTGGCGACGATTCGCGGCCGCGAGAAGAACCTGGGGTCGCAGGCGTTGCACGCGTTTCTCATGCACAAGGCCGGCGAGCCCAACCCGGGCGGATTGCTGGGCGCCATGTGGATCATCGAAGGCCTCGGGGAAAAGATGGCGGCAAACTGGGCGCAACGCGTCGAGACGCTCACCGGTTGCGATGCGGGTTGCACGCGGTTCCTGCGTTATCACGGCAGCAACGACGATGCGCACATGGACAAGTTGTACGCGCTCGTCGATCGCGTGTGCACCACCGCGCGCGCCGCGGACGACGTGGTCGCGACGGCCGGTGTCGTCGCGCGGCTGTATGCCTGGCAGCTCGAGGAAATCGATGCCTCCTAGATCAACCAGGTACAGCCCCTTCATGCAGGCCGTCCAGGCGGACGACTCTCTGCCGATCGACCGCGCCGCGGTCGACCTGTGGCTGAAAGACGCGCACAACCCCTTGCGCTGGGTAGTCAGGCCGCTATTGCAGTTCGTGTTCTCGATGCTGCTGTACGTGATCTGGACACTGAAGCGCCTGCCGCTACCGCAGTTTCGCGCGCACCGTCTGCTCCAGCGCACCATCTGCTGGTTCTGCCGCAACTTCGTGAGCCCGGAGGCGAACCTGCTCATCCTGCGGCATTTCGCCACGGAGTCGAACCTGCTGAACTTCCTGCGCGACAACTCGAATGCGGCCGATGTGCGGCCGCTGGCGCTCTATCCACACACCATCGACGGGTTGCTGGAAGATTCCTTCGTGCGGCACGACCAGGAGCTGTTTCGCATGTTTCAGGAATTGGGCGGAGACCGCGCGGCGCACGCTCCGGCAACGCTCGTCTGGACGCACTGGCGTCCGATCACGCTCAGTCTCGAAGACATGCCGCGGCGCGCCACGCAGGTGCTCGACTTCGAGACTTCGCATGCGCTGTTCATGTGCCTGTTCTGCCTGTTGCTCACGGCGGAGGAGTACCGCGACTCGATCAATGGCTTCAACCTCGACCAGTCCATCGCCATTCGCATCGGGCGGCTGATCGGCGACCCGACGCTCGCCGAATACGCCTACAACAAGTACCCGCTGTATCCGGTGGGTCCGGGAAATCTCGGCCAGCGATTCCTCATGCACGGGTTTTTCACGGAGCATCTGCACGCCAGGCTGGAACAACTGCGTGGCGCGTCGTGATCAACCGGCGTCGTCAGCCACCCGTATCACCAGCTTCCCGAAGTTTTTCCCGGCGAGCAGGCCGATGAACGCGGCCGGCGCGTTTGCTAGGCCGTCGACGACATCCTCGCGCAGCTTCACCTTGCCGGTGGCCACCCATTCGCCCATGTCGCGGCGGAATGCATCGAATCGCGCGGCGTAGTGGTCGAGGATGATGAAGCCCTGCATGAGAATCCGCTTCTGCAGCAGCGTCGATTGCAGCAGCGGCACGCGATTCGGCCCCGGCGGCAGTTTCTCGTCGTTGTAGTTGGCGATGATTCCGCACAGCGGGATACGCGCGCCGACATTCAGGCGAGGCAGCACGGCTTCGAGCACCGCTCCGCCCACGTTCTCGAAATACACGTCGATGCCCTGCGGGCAGGCGGCGGCGAGGCGCTTGCCGAGATCCGGTTCCTGATGATCGAGGCACACATCGAATCCGAGCTGTTCGACGGCGTAACGGCACTTCGCCGGGCCGCCGGCAATGCCCACGACGCGCATGCCTTTGAGTTTCGCGACCTGGCCGACGACGGAACCGACGGCGCCGGTGGCGGCCGCCACGACCAGGGTTTCGCCGGCCTTCGGTTGCCCGATGTCGAGCAGCCCGACATAGGCCGTGAACGACGGCATGCCGAGCACTCCGAGTGCGCGCGAAGGTTGCTCGAGTTTTCCCAACGCTAACAAGTCTTTGCCGTCCGACACGGCAAGCTCCTGCCAGCCCGAGTTGCCGAGCACGAGATCGCCCGGCTTGAAGCGGGGGTTGCCCGAGGTGACGACGCGATTCACCGTGGCGCCCGCCATCACCTCGCCGATGGCGATGGACCGCGAATAGACCGGCGCTACCTCGTTCATCATCGCGCGCATGTAAGGGTCCAGCGACAGATACAGCGTTTGCAGCAACACCTGTCCATTCGCGACCGGCGGCTGCGCTTCCTCGAGACGGAAGTCCTGCGCCACCGGTGCGCCCTTCGGGCGCGAGGCGAGAACGATGCGGCGGTTGATTTCGCTGTGCGGCATGAACGTGTCCTCGCGCGGTCGGGGGGGCATACTCTCGCGTGGCGGCGGGGTGTTTGCCTATCTTTCGAAGGGGAGAGATTACACCCTTCCGTCCGTATCGCGTTCCCGCCAGGCCATCCATCGAACACGA
>DASTXR010000140.1:0-2641 GCA_035765415.1 Steroidobacteraceae bacterium
GAGCTCGATGCCACGCTCTATATATAGAGTGACCAGCCGGTCCGGACCCGCCCCCTGCGCCACCAGGTAATGCGCAAGCTGGTTGGCGCGCTCGTTGAGCTGCCCATACGTCAGTTGCCGGCTGCCATCCGTGACCGCCAGCGCCTCCGGCGACGACGCCACCTGCGCCTCGAACAACTCGTGGATCAGCTTCCCGCCCGGCCACGATGTCGCCGTTGCATTGAATTCGCCGGCGAGCTGGTTGACCTCCTCGGCAGGAACAATCTGCAGATCCAGCAATCGCGTGTCAGGTGCGTCCAGCAGCGCCTGGACCAGCGATTCCAGCACCGTGTGTGCGTACCTCGCCAGCCGCTGCGCACCTGCCCGGGCATCGGCGAGCACGGTGAGCTCGAAGCCGTCATCGAAGTCATCCACCGAGAGTGTCAGCGGGTAGTTGTTGCGGGTTCTGTGCGTGACGACCCGAATGCCGGCGGCATGCCCGTCTTCCTCGCCGAGCAGGCTGCGTCGCGCAGCGCTGTGTCGATAGTTGAGCACGGCGCTGAACAGTGGCCCGCCTCCGCGAAGCCCACTGCAACGCTGCGCGACGGCCAACGAGGCCTGTTCGTGCTCGAGCAGACCCGTCAGTTCCTCGTGCGTGTGGCGGACGATTTCGCGCACGCTCCGGTCCTGCAGGCGCAAACGCAAAGGCAGCGTGTTGAGCAGCGTGCCGAGCACCTGGCCCACGCCACTGATCCCTTGCAGGCGTCCTAACAACACGCTGCCGAACACCACGTCATCGCGACCACTGCCATGCGCCACGACCGCGGACCATGCGACATGAAACAACGTGGCCGCGCTGACGCGGAATTCCTGCGCGAGCTGGCGCGCCTGTCTCGCCAGCTCCGGCGCGACCATCAATCGCGCTTGCTCGATTTCACCGCTGTGGCCGTGCACTTCCGTCAGTCCGAACGGCAGGGTCGGTTCATCTATATCGCCGAGCCGGGCGCGGAAGAATGTTTCCGCGTCGTCACGCTCCGCCTGCGCAAGCGCATGGGCGACGAACTCGCGATACTGAATCGGTGCGCCGAGTTCAGCGGCGCGACCTTCCATGTGCGCGATCACCTCGGAAAGCAGGATCTCCATGGTGACGTGATCGATGATGAGGTGATGCAGATAGAGCAGGACATATACATGCGACGCATCCGGGTCGCGCGCGACCTGCGCCCGTATGAGAGGTGGCCGGCTCAGATCCATGCGCAGGCGCTCGGGCCTCAGCCGCTCCGTGAGTTGCGCAACGATGTCGTGGCCGGCGCGCAGGTTCAGCTCCTGGGCCGACAGTGAAGCCTTTCGGTACACCACCTGCACCGGACGCGGCAGACCTTCCCACAGAATTGCCGTGCGCAACGCATCGTGGCGGTCGATCACCGCCTGCAATCCGTCGAGGAAGGCATCGAGTTTCTCCGGCGTCTCTATGCGCAGGAGCGCCGGCAGTACATAGGTTTCATTGCGCTCGTCGAGCAGGTGATGGAAGTGGATACCTTCCTGCAACGGCGCCAGTGGATAGATGTCCTGCACGTTCGAGGCGCCCGCCGGCACCGTGCTCACGATCCGATCGATGTGCTGCTGCTCGATTGCCAGCAACGTCAGCATCTCCGGTGTGATGGCGGCGCATCCGGCCGGAATCAGATTTGGAGGCGCGGAAAATGCAGGCGCGGTCTGCACCTGCACGGAGCCCGCAAGCGCCATGAGGTTCGGGCTGTTGAATACATCCCGGGTCGCGACCGTGATGTGCTGTCGCCGCAGCATCTCGATGAGCTGCACGGCGAGCAGTGAGTGGCCTCCGAGCTCGAAGAAGTTGTCGCGGCGGCCGACTCTTTCGACGTTCAGCAGCTCCTTCCAGATGTTGGCCAGCGTCGCTTCGATCTCTCCCTGCGGCGCCTCGTATTCCTGGGTAGATAGCGCGGTCATGTCCGGCGCCGGCAGCGCCTTGCGATCGAGCTTGCCGTTGGCGGTGAGCGGCAGACGCTCCAGCTTCACGAATGCCGCAGGCCACATGTATTCCGGCAGCTTCTCTTTCAGATGCGCGCGCAGCTTTTCTGTTTCAATGCTCGGCGCTGCGCTGTAGTAGGCCACCAGGCGCTTGTCGCCGGGTACATCCTCGCGCGCGATCACGGCGACTTCCTGGATGCCTTCGTGAGCTCTGATCTGTGACTCGATTTCGCCCAGCTCGATGCGGTAGCCGCGGATCTTCACCTGGTGATCGTTGCGGCCGAGGAACTCCACGTTTCCGTCGGCCCGCCAGCGACCCAGATCCCCCGTTCGATACATTCGTGCGGACTCATCCGCGCTGAACGGATCCTTCACAAAACGTTCGGCGGTGAGGTCGAGCCGATTCAGGTAGCCGCGCGCGACTCCAGCGCCGCCGATGTAGATTTCTCCCGTTACGCCGATCCCCACGGGGCGGCGGCGGCTGTCCAGAACGTAGAGCTTTGCGTTCGAGATCGGCCGGCCGATGGGCACCACACCCGTGGGTGGCGTCTCGATCTCATGCACGACGCAGCCGACCGTGGCCTCAGTCGGCCCGTAGTGATTGAACACCCGGGTGCCTGGGGCGTACTTCATCCACTGCTCGATGCTCTGCGGCGAAATCGGCTCACCACCG
>DASTXR010000141.1:0-4413 GCA_035765415.1 Steroidobacteraceae bacterium
TCAGGTCAACCCCAGCGCCCGGACGGAAATCGTAGTGCCACGGTTCATCCGGATTCTTCAGTGGCCCGACGAACCCCGCGTTTGCTTCGTCGACCGCAGACTGAAGCTTGGCCTTCCAACCCGACGTTTCCCACGTTTCGATGACGGTCGAGGGATCAGTACCGGCAACGATGCGATTGCCCGCCATGACCTGGAAGTCGATTGCCTGCATCCGCCCGTGCAGCGAAAGTCCGGGCGCAGCAAGAGACGGCGTCGGAACGGGCTTGAAAGACACCAACAGGTTGCGAAACGCCGCCACTCCTTCCGGCGAGTTGGCTCTGGGGAACGCCTGCCTGGCTACCTCTGCGCGAAAGGTCTGGAGCATGTAGTCGGCTGACCGCTTTATGGTCTCGCTTCGATTCCACTTTTCGATCTGCCGATCGAGACTACGAACTGCTTCGTTCACGAAGAGTGTGTGCCCGGAATTGGCTGCCTCAAACCTGCATCGTACGCGCGCGATCGCGGCATCGAGGCGCCGCTTCTCGGGCGATCCGGCATACGCGGCAATCTGCGCATCGTTCCAGCTCCAGCGCTCGTCCAGCTGCCCGGTGTTGCGAACGTAGGAGCGCACGGCGAGCAACTTGCGGCCCGTGCCTTCTATCGCGCCGAGCGCGTCGATCACGCGTGCGTCGAGCCCGGCATGCACCGCCGCGAGGTACTCCTCGACGGTGTCGCCGGCGTAGCCTCCCTGGGCGACGATCCAACAAAAGACAAACGCCGGGAAGTAGTGAGACAGCCGCCGCCGGGCCGACGCTCGGTCGAGTGGAAGTCGCCTCATCTGCAAGCGGAATTCGAACATGTGAGCGATGCACTCAACGCGTGTCCAGCTGCGATATTCCGCGGCGCCCGCTTCGGCACGGCCAGAGCCTGGCGTCGTACGCGAAAGCCGCGCTGCATAGCGGGCCAGCGCGATGCACGTTCGTTACTCGCCCGAGCCACCCAGCGCCTTGCGGAACTCCTTGTAGTCGGTGGGCCGTTCCGTCGGCGGGTAGTAGTTCTGCGGGAACCACCGCAATCCCACGCGCATGATCTTCGACGTGCCGGTGTCATCCAGTTCGCTGACGTCCTTGATGAAGAAGGCGAAGCGATTGCCATTGGGCAGCACTGCATTGTCGGTGAACGGGAACGCGAACGACGTAAGGTCGAAATCGAATCGGTAGTCCGCAATCGCCGCGGTGGTTGAAGCCGGCGATATCAGCACGTGCACGCGCTCGGCGGTGAAATCCGGCTTGTCGAACACGATGGAGAGCGTATCGCGGCAGTCAGGCGAACTGATGCTGAAGGATTTCAGCTCCTTGCCGGGCACCAGCACGCTGGTGGAGTTGGCGGACGGGCCGAAGCTTTCTTCCAGCTCCGGGTCGCTGACGAACTGGAAGGTGGTCTCCATGCTGGCGGCGGGAGTGCATTGCCCAACCTTGTCCTCCCACAGCTGCGCGATCTGGCGCTGGATGACACGGTGGGCCGCCTGGCGCAGGTTGTGGCGCGCGGTCAGGATGGCTTCCGGCGCGACGGTTCCCTGGTACTTGGACAAGCGGTCGTCGGCATCCTGCAGCAGCGGCTTGAGCTCGAAATGCTCGTGGAAATTGAGCGTCAGGAGCTGCGCCAGCACTGCAAATCGCACCGGATCCTTGTCCGCGTCCGATCCACCGGGACCGGCAATCGGCGCGATGAGCTGCCCGAACATGGTCGCGCGCAGTGAGCTCTCGGCCTGCTCGCGCTGGTTGATGAGCTGCAGGTTGGCGCGGTTCTGCTCGAAGTGGTTCGCGAGCCACGCCGCCACGATCGCGCCCAGCGGCACGGTGAGCTTCATCACCACGTCGAGCCAGAACTGGACGTCGCGCTTGGCCTTCACTTCCGCGCGGCTTTCACCGGCGTTGTTCTCTCCCGTCATGCGCGGTTCGTTACAGGCAGTTGATGCTGATGGTCGCGGCGCCGTTCAGCGCGGCCACCTTCGCGACCTTGCCGTTGGGGCAATTGACGGTGTAGACGCCGGTAGGCAGCGGCACGGAGAACTTGCCGCCTTCCTCCACCTTGATGTCGGCCACCTTGGCTTCGCCCTTGAACACCGGCAGCACGGTGCCTGCCGTGACGCCCGTGACCGTGCCCTGCAGGACGCCGACCTGCGCGTGGGCGCTGGCGGCACCCAGCAACAGCCCAGTGATCATCGATAATGTGTTCAGCTTCTTCATGAGTGCTCTCCGGTATCGGGTGGCCTGCCGGCTGGCAGGTAATGGCGCACTATATTGGCGTCGCCGCGAGTTTGGCTATCCGTCGCAGTCCCGAGTTTCGCAACGCGCCGGCGCTATCGAAGTGCAGTTGTGGAATGAGGATGGAGGGACCGCGCCGAGGATCGACGCGTCTGACGATTGAATTCGTCTAATCTTTCGTCTTGCCCTTCGGGTCCTTGAAGTAGTCCTTGTCCAGCAACGCAGTGACGCGTTCGTATAGACCGTCGTAGCGCTTCCCGGCATCGAGCAGAAATTTCTTCAGGCTTGCGTCTGGCTCTGCTTCGGCCATCACCCGGCACAAGTGCCGCTCGTGGTTGATGCCATTGGTGTACCCGATCAGCACCGTGCGTTCGTATTCACGGCCACCATGGCCGACGATGGGCGCGAAGTACTTCGCGCGGTCTTTCGTTATCGCGGCGCGTTTGCGTTTCTCCATTTCCGGCAACGGATCCAGATCGATTCGCACGCCGGGATAATCCTTCGCGATTCGCTCCAGGTCTTTCTTCAGTTGACCGCCAACTTCAGCAACGGCGGTAACGACATTTTCCAGGGCGTCTGATTCGACTTTCGCATAGAGGATCAACTCAGCGAGATCGAGATTGCTGGCGTCCTTGTACAGCATGCTGTAGCCCTCGCTCAGCATCTGGCGTTGTTTGCTCAGGTCAGGTGCCTTCGCACGGTCGACCTCGGCTTTGACGCCAGGTTGCTTGGGCTTTTCGAGACCAGCACAGCCCGCGGCGAGGCCGGCCAGCAGGAATGTGAACAGGATCAGTCGCAACGAGTCATTCATGTCCATCTCAGGAGGAAGCGGACGACTGCGTCGATACGCAGTGGTGGGGTTGGAGTTCGACCTCACCGACTCCTGATAACACGCGAGTCGCCACGCCGTATGTGCGCAAACACCCTGACAGAATTGGCCTACCGGCGCACAAGGTCGGCCGCGGCCTTTATGGACTGGTCAACAATGCCGGTGTCGCCACATTCGGCACGATCGCCCGGTGCCTACAGATCCGACATCGACAAGAACATGCTCAAGGTCTGGGGACCGCTCCGCCGATCCAGCTCAATGGGTCGCGCAAGTCGTGTAGCTTAGGGGCGCCGGAAAAAACACACGACAAGTAGGCAGGAGCGCCATGCGAGAACTTTCGCGCCTGACTTTCATGCTGATCGCCATGTTGGCGCAAGGTCTCGCACTTGCCGCCGACGTCGCGCCGAGAACGTTCAAGGTATGGGTGTTCTCCGATGCCCACGTCGGCACCGACCTGAAAAACGGGCGCGAGAGTTTGGCGACTGCGCTGAGACAGTCAGAGAGTCCGGCGGGTTTTGCCTGGGATATAGCGCTGCACCTGGGCGACGTGTCCGGCGCGCAAGGCACGCCAAAGGACGCCGAAGGCCAGGAGATCGTCCGCCAGTTCAGCGTGCTCGAAAAGCATCGCCGCGAGCAGGTCTACGATCTTTCCGGCAACCACGACCGCAGCGGCCTCGACGAGCCGCAGGCCTGGTGGTGGCGCAAGTGGCTCGATCCCACGGGCGAGCACACCCAGTTCTCGGGCGTGAATGCGAGCAAGCGCCCGTTTCCAGTCGATGGTACCTGGGAGCGCTATTCGTTCCGGGCCGGCAACCTGCTCTTTCTCATGATGAGCGACATCAATGAACCGTCGCAAAAGATCGGACGCGGGACGCTGGGCGGGAATCCCGGCGGCGCCGTCAGCGGCGAGACGTTTCGCTGGTGGCAGCGCATGGTCGACGAGAATCGCTCGTCGATCATCGTCACCGCGAGTCACTATGTGCTCAAGGACACCACGGTGGCGTCTGGCGAATGGGAAGGCATGCGCCGCGACGAGAAGGGTGCCTGGCAACCCTGGTATCACGGCTACTACCCGCAAGGCACGCCGCAGGGCGCGTCGTTCCTCTATTGGGTCGACAGCAAGGCGGACTCGCGCGCCTTCGAGAAAGTCCTGGCTGCGACTCCCGCGGCGACGGCGTTATGGCTCGGCGCTCACACGCACACGACGCCCGACGATACTCACGGCGGGAAGTCGCATATCGAAAAGAAATGGGGTACGACATTCATCAATGTCGCAGAGTTGACTCAGCATCACGGCCCTTCGGAGAACCAGGTCCCCAGAAGCTGGTTGCTGACATT
>DASTXR010000142.1:0-26101 GCA_035765415.1 Steroidobacteraceae bacterium
GCTAGGCCCTATCAACTGGCAGCTCGCGCCGGAGAAGTCGTTCGACGCCCGGGACGTGGCTGCATTCCTCGCGCTGCTGCCGCGCAAGCTGGACGGCCTCGCACTGCGGCACGCGCTCGAAGTGCGCCACGCGAGCTTCGACTGCGGGGAGTTCGTCGCGTTGGCGCGCGATCAGCAGGTGGCCGTCGTCGAGGCCGGCGACTCGGACTATCCACGCATCCAGGCACGCACCGCGCCCTTCAGCTACCTGCGCGTCATGGGCACGAAGGCCAGCGCGCCGAAAGGTTATGCAACCGCCGCGCTTACGCGATGGCGGGATCGTGCGCAGGCCCTCGCAGTCGACGGAGACGTGTTCCTGTACTTCATCAGCGGCGCCAAGGAGCGCAATCCACACGCGGCGCGCGAGCTGCTCGCGGGACTCGGACAATGAGTGCCGATCGGCGTCTGACAACTCCGGCATCCGACTGGCTCACCAACGCCATCGCCGCGATCTGCGAGCCGCGCTTCGCGGCCGCCATGCTCGAGGTGGTGGATCGCCACGTCGTCCACGTCGATCACTGCGCCGTCATCCGGCTGCTGCGGGCGTCGGTGGCGCAGGTATTCACCAACGCCACCATCGCGAACGACCGCTATCACGCCACGGCCGCGCTGCGTTATATCGACGGGTACTTCCGCCACGATCCCAATTTGCGCCTGGTGCGCGACGCCGCGAAGCTGCAGGGCAAAGTGCTGGTGCGCGACCTGAAGGCGTCGGAGATCAGGCACCGCGCCTATCGCGTCGATTGCTACGAAGCCACCGGAATCGTTCACCGCATCTCGTTGCTCACCGGCACGCAGGCCGAGGGGCTCGTCGCGCTCAATTTCCACCGTGTCAAAGCGTCGGGCCTCTTTTCGCCGGATGAAATCGCTCGCGTGCGGTCGCTGGCGTTACCGCTGGTCACGCTCGCGCGCCGCCACGTCGAGTTGCTGGCGAATACCGCGGCGAACTCGGATGTGTGGCGGCTCCGCCTCAAGGTCATCCGCCACGATCTGACCAGCCGCGAGCTCGACGTCGCGGCGCGCATGCTTGCGGGCGAAAGCCTGCGCGAGATCGCGGAAGCCCTGGGCGTAGCGCATTCGAGCGCGGTGACCTATCGCGAGCGCGCCTATCGCCGGCTCGGCGTGCAGAACCTCAAGGAACTTCGCGCCCGCGCGAGCGGCATCTAGTCCCCATCCCGTGTGGACACGGCTCGCGCAGGCCTGTGCGAGCCTGTCGCCATGCAAGTGAGCTTCTCGAACGGCCGCTATGCGCTGCCGGAGTATCCATTCTGCGTTCCGCCCGAACTATCGGGTGCAGCGCAGCAGCCGCATCCTGTCGCGATCGTCGGCGCCGGGCTCGCCGGCCTCACTGCAGCCTGCGCGCTCGCGCAGTTAGGCGTCCCTGCCGTCGTACTCGACGACGACAACACCGTGGGTGCACGCGGCATTTCGTCGCGAGGCGTGTGTTACGCCCGCAAGAGCCTCGAGATCTTCGATCGGCTCGGCATCTACCGGCGAATGCTGGGCAAGGGTGTGCGCTGGACCGTCGGCCGGACATTCGATGGCGGAACCCAGGTCTGCGAGTTCGACCTGGCATCCGATGCCAGCGCCTCGCGCCAGCCGCCGTTCATCAACCTGCAGCAGTTCTACGTGGAATCCTTCCTCATCGAACGCGCCGCGGAGCTTGGCGGCGTGGATCTGCGCTGGCGCAACAAGGTCGTGAGCTGCGAGTCGGACACGCGCGGCGCCCGATTGTCGATCGAGACTCCCGCCGGCGCGTACTCCCTGCACGCCGATTGGGTGATCGACTGCAGCGGCGCACGCGGCGGGCTCGCTGAATCACTCGGCCTGCGCCGGCGCGGCACCTGCACCGACGACCGCTGGTGCATCGCCGACATCATCTTCGACGAGCCATTGCCCGCCGAGCGCCATACCTGGGTTTCGGCCGATTTCAACGATGGCCGTGCAGTGTGGCGCCATGCGCTCGCGGACAATGTCTGGCGCCACGACTATCAACTCGATCCCGCCAATCCGGAAGACATCGACGAGCAGGCGATTCGCGCACGCCTCCGCCGGCAGTTCGGCCGCGACGTGGCGTGTCGCATCATCTGGACGGGCACATGGTCCTATCGCAGCGAATGCCTCGAGAGCTTTCGCCATGACCGCGTGTTGTTTGCGGGCGATTGCGCGCACACCATGAGCCCGTTCGGCGGCCGTGGCGGCAACAGCGGTATCCAGGACGCGGACAACCTGGCCTGGAAGCTGGCGTGGGTCATCGAAGGAAAAGCCGACGCCTCACTACTCGACACCTACACGGACGAGCGGCGCGCGGCGGCGCTCGAGAACATCCGCACGGCCGAACGCACCGGCCGATTCCTGCGGCCGGCAAGCCCTGCCGGCAAGGTCTACCGCGAAGCCACTCTCGCGCTCGCGCGCCATCACGCGTTTGCGCGGCCTCTCGTGAACACCGGGCGCATGTCGCAGCCGAATACCTACGTCGATTCACGCTTGAACGTCGGGCGGGGTGGCGGCCGATCCATCCCCAACCTGCCGCTGGCCCTGCCCGACGGTCGCGATGGCGACGTCGCGCAATTGATGAAGTGGGCAGGCGGCGATCTCGTGGTCCTCGTCGACGCGGAGACCGACGATCTCATCGCGCTCGAGGCGCGTTTTCCGGTGCGTATCGTCGCCAGCGCGCGGCTCGGTATTTTCCCGGAGGATCACCTGGTCCTCCTGCGCCCCGATCTCTACTGCGCGGGAACCTTCGAGCGCGGCGATGTCGCCGGGCTCGAGCACGCGCTGCGGACATTCACATGCACATCGACGATGACTGGTACGAGGAACTCGTGAACGCACACCAGGGCCTTTCGGATACGCAGGGCCAGCGGCTCGACGCCGCGCTCGTGCTGCTGCTCGCGAACCAGGTTGCGGATCTGCCGGCGTTGCGCGCCTGCCTCCACGATGCGCGCACCGCCGTGCTCGGGCTGGAGAACGACTGATGGCCTCGACCCCGATGATCGTGCGCGCGGAGATCGCATCCCGCAGCGTCGCCGGCGTACCGCTCAGCGTGTTCATCGGCACGTTTCTCATCATGGTGCTCGATGGCTTCGACGTTCAGCTCATCGGCTTCGCGGCCCCGGCGCTGATCGCCGAGTTCGGCATCGAGCGCAGCGCGCTGGGTCCGGCGCTCGCGGCGTCCGTGCTCGGGATGAGTATCGGCGCGGTGGCCATCGGTCCCGTGGGGGATGCATTCGGGCGGCGTCCCGCGCTGCTCCTCAGCGCCGCGTTGTTCGGCGCGATGACATTGTTGACGGCCACCGCGACCAGCGTCGACATGCTGACGCTGTGGCGATTCCTCACGGGCATCGGGCTCGGCGCGGCCCTGCCCGGCGCCGTGGCGCTGATGGCGGAATTCACGCCGGCGCGCCATCGCAGCCAGCTCGTGGTGATGTCGCTGCTCGGTGTACCCGTCGGAGGAATTCTCGGGTCGGCGCTCGCCGCGGAAATCATCCCTGCTTTCGGCTGGCCCGCGATTTTCGTGGTGGGAGGCGCGCTGCCCATTCTGGCGGCGGCGGTGCTGTTCTTCGTGTTGCCCGAGTCGCCGGGTTTCCTGGCGCGAACGCCGAATGCAGGCGAAGGCGGGCTGCGCGCCGTGTTCGCGCGCGCTCACGCGGGAGATGCCGTGGTGCTGATGATCGCGTTCTTCTGCAGCCTGTTCGCCGCATATGCGTTCTTCAGCTGGGTTCCCGTCGTGCTGACGTCGTTGAGCTTTCCGCTCGATCAGGCCGTGCGCAGCGCCCTGGTGTTCAACCTCGCGGGTGTCGGCGGCGCGCTGCTCAACGCGTGGCTGATTTCGCGCATCGGCTCGCTGCTGCCGCTCGCGGCGGTGGCCGGTGTGGCAGTGGTGTCGCTCATCACACTTGCGGGCATGACGCTCGGCGCCGATGCTGAGCCCGGCGCCCTCGCGACATTCGCGATCATCGCTGCCGCGGGCTTCGGCATCCATTCGCTGCAGACGGGGCTCTATCTAGTCTCCGCGCACGTGTTTCCCACCGAATGCCGCACGTCGGGCGTGGGCTTCGCCTCCGGAGCAGGACGGCTCGGCGGCATCGCAAGCTCGCTGACCGGCGGCGCCCTGCTCACAGGAGCAGGCGCGGCCGGCTTCTTTGGCAGTGTCGCGCTCGCGCTGGTGCTGGCGGTGGTATGTGTGCTGACGCTGCGGCGGCACATTCCCGTGCAGGTGGGCAGGGACTGAGCAAGCGTTGCGGCCCGTCAGGGGCGCGCGACCGCCTCGATGTTGTTCCCGTCCGGATCCAGCACGAACCCGCCGTAGTAACCCTCCTGGCGCGGGCCCGGTTTGCCATTGTCGCGGCCGCCGGCCGCGAGTGCGGCGCGGTAGAACTCGTCGACCATCGCGTGATCCTTCGCGGAAAACGCCACGTGCATCTGGTTGATGCCGGCGCGCGAGCCTTCCACCCAGTACGACGGGCGAAGCGTTCCAATCCACAGGTAGGGAATCTGCCCGGGGCCGCGGCCTAACAAGAAGAAATCCTTGTGCGGCGCCACGATGCCGAGGCCCAGGGCCTTGGCGACGGCGTCATAGAACTTGCGGGCCTTGGGGAGATCTGACACGACGATGCCGGTGTGGTCGAGCATGGGCGGCTCCGGTTTCTCGGGCCTTCAAGGTTATGCGGGCCGGCGGCGACCGGGCAAACCCACACTCACGCCATCGAGGGTCGGCGCGGGCTGACACGGCCGCGCAGAACCAGCGCCCCGAGTGTTCTTGATTTTCAGGGGATCCTACGGTGATGGGGTGGCGAACTTGTCTTTTTTTGAAGTGCCCGAAGCAAGCGCCGAACACCTTCCATGGACGTCACATTGCCCGGAGACAGGCGCAGTGTCCTGCCGCGGCAATCCGCGAAGACATGCTCTTCACGGAGGCCGTCGATCCAGGCCGACGGATCCGAATGCGCGGGCAAACGAAACATGACGCTGCCACCGCGTTGTTCGGCTTTCGCCGGGCTCACCAGTTCGAGTCCCGAGTCCTCACAACCTTCCAGCAGCGCTTCGACGAGCCGGCGGTTGTGGCGCTGTAGTTCTGCGAAGTCCTGCTGCGCGTGCCACTCGAGCGCGGGCAGGCATGCGGCGCAGGCCAGGATCGACGGCGTGCCGTGATCGAACCGCCGCGCGTCGCGCGCGTATTCAAACGAGTCGAGCGCCCACGCGAATGGATTCTCCTGGGAAAACCATCCGCGCAATTCCGGCCGGCACTCGCGCAGAAGGTCATCGCGCACGTGGAGCACGCCGGCTCCCGCGACTCCGCACAACCATTTGAGCGTCGAGGCCACCACGAAATCCGCATCCGCGGTCTGCGCGTCGAACGGGACGATGCCGACGCCTTGCGTGATGTCCACGCCAACCAGCGAACCCACGCTGCGGCCATGCGCAACCAGCGCGCGAAGATCGCAGCGATGCGAAGCCGTGGATGTCACCCACGTCACCAGCGCGACACCGACATCCGCATTCCAGCGCGCGATGAAATCCTCGTCCCGCACCCAGTGTTCGCCGGGCCGCATCGGCACGGTGTCGACGACGAAGCCCCGCCGCTCGGCCATGCCCGACAGCAGAAAATGCAGGCTCGGAAAGCAATCGGCGGCGATGAGCAGTTTGCGACCCCGCAAATATCGGTCCGGCAGCGCGCCGATGACCGAGTACAGTGCGGTGGTGACGTTCGCGGCGGCCGTCAGCGTGCCGGCAGGCGCGCCGATGAGGTGGGTCCATCGCGCGAGGAACTGCTGCCGGATCTCGAGCGACTGCGGCCACTGCGCGTCATCCGGGGTTCCCCAGAGTGTTGCGATGCGCGACAGCGCCTCGGCAATCCGCGCGTCTTTCCCGGGAAACATGCCGATGGAGTGGTACAGGAAGTAGCCGGAGCCATCGTGAACGACCTTCGCCATTTGCAGAGCATGTCACGATTCGGCAGTCTGCCGGCATGAGCAATCATTCGGACGCTTTCGATCACTGGATCCGCGGGTCTTTCGCGGCCATCAACACCGAGCTCGAGAATCTCTATTTCGCGCAGGACGACCGCTCGGACGTGTCGCGATGCGGTGGGAACCTGAAGGCGCAATTGCGCGATGAAGGTCACGTGTATGTCGTGGCGTTGCTGGCCGAGGGTGACACGGGCGACGGATTCGAAACCGCGTTCAGCGTGCTCGGCAATGTCGGCATGTACCTGGCCGCGCTGCGGCGCCACGAGCTGACGAACCCGGCGCGGGAGGAACGCTCGCCTTTTCCGGAAGCGTCGTCGCTGGCGATGCACGTCGGTGCGGCGCTCGGCATGGCGCCACGATTCTCGACAGCGCACATCGCGCACCTCAACTTCGCCGACGCGGGCGTGCGCAAGAGTTTCACGTCGCTCGCCGACGAGATCCTGTTCATCGACGAGAACACGCGCGGCATCCTGCTGCTGCAGCTCGCGGCCGATGCGCTCGCGAAGGTGGTGCCGCTCGGAATCTCGAGCCCCATCGTCGACGTTCCGTTCGCTGCCGCCAGGCATGCGCTGGCAGCGGTCATCGAGTCCAACCAGCGGCTGTTCGACCAGCTCGATGTCGAGCGCTTCTTCTTCTCCGTGCGTCCTTACTACAAGCCTTACATGGTGGGGCGGCAGCAGTATCGCGGCGCGAACGCCGGCGATTTCTCGGGGATCAACGAGCTCGACCTGTTGTTAGGCCTGTGTCGCGCCAACGATCCGTACTACGCGCAACTGCTCGTCGACAAGATGCAGTTCATGCCGCCGCAGGACCAGGCGAGGTTGCGTGAATGCATGCGGCACGAAAGTTTCCTCGACGAGTTCCTGGCGCTCGCGCCCGCGCATGCGGGCGCGGACTGGTTCCGGCGCAACGCGCGCGCTTATCTGGAACTGTGCGAGTTGTTTGGGCGGTATGCCAGCCAGCACCACGATTACCTGGTGAAGCGCTTCATCGAGGCGCCGGCGTCAAAGCTCGGCGCCGCGCACCTCGAGAGCATCACCGCCAGCGGCCCGCCGTTGCCGGTGCTGCTGCGATCTCTCGAGGTGCTGCGTGACATGCGCCTCGCGGCGAACCGGCCCGACATCGCCACTCGCCACGCCGATCTCGAGCGCCTGAGGAAATGGGGTCAGATCCCAATTCCGGGAGATGGGGTCTGACCCCATTTCTCACGTCAGTGATCCCGCAACGACTGGAGCGGAATTTCCGGTGACTTCTGCGCTTCCATCCACCGGCGAATGCGCCGGGCGTCCGCGGTGCGCGTCAAGCTGCCGAAGGAGTTGAGGAACACCATGATGACGGGGCGCTCATCGATCATCGCCTCCATCACCAGGCACTGGCCGGCATCGTTGGTGAAGCCGGTTTTCTGCACCAGGATGTCCCAGTCCGGCTTGCCGATCAGTAGATTGGTGTTTCGATACATGAACATGCGCTTGCCCAGGCGCACTTCATGGCTGTGCAGCGTCGAGAACTCGCGGATCCGGGAATCGCGCGAGGCCGCGTTGACGAGTTTCACGAGGTCGCGCGCATTGGACACGTTCAGGCTCGACAGCCCGGACGAGTCATCGAAGTGGGTGTGCGTCATGCCGAGCGCCTTGGCCTTCACGTTCATCGTCCGGACGAACGCGGCCATGCCGCCCGGATAGCTGCGCCCGAGCGTGCGCGCGGCGAGGTTCTCCGACGCCATGAGCGCGAGGCGCAGCAGGTCGCCGCGAGTCAGCTTGGCGCCATTCGGGATGTGCGAGAACGCGCCCTTGCCCTTCCACCGATCGGCCGCCGTGATCACGATGACTTCATCGAGCGGCTGCTGCCCGTCGAGCACGACGAGCGCGGTCATGAGCTTGGTGATGGAGGCGACGGGCGTGACGAGGCCCGCCTTCTGCTCGAAGATCACCTCGCCATTGTTGCCGTCGACGATGAGCGCGGAGGCGGAACGCACCTCCGGCCCCGATGGGGCTCTGGCGGCGGCGCTGCTGTCGGCGGCGTTCGCGCGCCCTCCGAACCCCAGCAACAGCGCAACGGTTGCGCTCGCGATAACCTGCCAGCTTTTCCTTCGATGCATCAATTCTCCCTCGTGGCCGCGATGGTAGGCCGAAGCGCGCCGCTCTGCACCTGCAAGGGACAATCTTAGGGCTCGTAGCTCCTCAGCAATTCCCGCAGGCGCGCGCTCTCGGGCAACAGTTTCCGCCGGTATTTCCACACTTGCCAGGCCATGGAAACGACGTACGCCGCACCAAAGACCGCGAGCATCGACGCCGCTTCATGTGGCCGCTGCTTGCCCACGAGTTGCAGCTGGTACGTCACCACCGGCACCAGTGCCATCGCCACCGTGAGGACGGTCATGCTCACGCGAAGCCGCGCACGCGCCAGCCGGTTCTCGTCTATCAAGGCGCGCAAGCCGTCCCTGATCGACAGGTCGTAGCGAGGATGCTGCCGCCGATGCCTGATGAAGCCGCGTACGAACAGCGCCGCGACGCCGATCGGCAGCAGCAGGAAAACAATCGCCGCCCACTCGAGCTGCCAGTCGAACGCGCCGCCGCTGCGCACGTATTGCACGAAGCCACCGGCGAGGAAGATCGTCAGCGCCGTCGTCAGCCCGACGTGCCACAGGAATTCGCGGTATTCCCTGCCCAGGTGGCTCGCGATGCCCGCCTTGTACTGCTCCACCTGCGCCGGATCAGGCTGGTTGCGCGACGAGCGCCACACGGGAACCAGTTCGTCGAAAGTCATGATGTCTTCTCCTGCAGTGTCGCGGTGAGTCTGTGTTTGATGCGGTTGAGGCGAACGCCGACGTTCGATTCCGAGAGGCCGTGGATTTCCGCGATCTGCGCGTAGCTCACGCCGTCGAGCTGCAGCAGCACCAGCGAGCGATCCAGCGGTTCGAGAGAGCGAATGGCGCTGTAGAGAAGCTCGAGCTGTTCGGTGGCCGGCTCGCCATGCGCCTCATCAACGGACGGAGCCAGGTCGATATGCTGCTGCTGGAAGCTGTCGACCCGCCGCCGATAACTTCGCTCGGCGCGCTTCCACGTCAACGCCGCGTTGTGAGTCACGCGGAATATGAACGTGGAAGGCAGCGATGCGGCCCGGAACGCCGGAACGGCGCGCCACAGCGCCAGCATCAGCTCCTGCATCAGGTCGTGGCGGTCGGCGCCGCTCGCGAAACCGTTCGTGACGTGATGCAGGATCGCGGCGTGCTCGCGCAGCCAGGAGTCGAAAATCGCTTGCTGATCCGTGGAATTCATCATGTCCGGACATTAGAAACACCCGGACGCATTTTCTTACATCGTGACCGGGAAATTGCGCCGGATCGGTTTTGAGGCAAACTGGCGCCACCGTGAACGACAACGATCTTCGGGCCGAACTAACCAGGCCGCCCCGCCCCGGTTTCCGCGACTGGGCCGTGCTCGCCATCAGCGTGACGTTCGTCGTCATCGCCTGTGTCATCGCATCGCGGAGCCCGCGCGATGCGTTGGTCGGGTTCACGTTCTTCGGCGTCTGCGCTCTCGTGTCCGGCTACACCGTCTATCGCAAGCTGCGTCGCTCGCGTTTCACGGCGACGAATGTGCTGGCGCCCGGCGGTGTCGAACTGCGTGGCTCGAACTCGCGCATTCTGATGCTCGCGGTGTTGATAGCCGCGCCCGGCGCCGCGATTCTTCTCTATGGCGATGCGCCGCTGGTGATACGCATCTGCGGCTGGTCGATGGTGGTTCTCGCCGCCGGCCTCGTCATGCTGGTTCTTTCGGGCCGCTTTTCGCGGCTGTTCATCCGCTTCGATCCGCTGGGCATCACGCTCGGCCAATCGAGCTTTGAATACGTGGTTCCGTGGGACGAGCTCACGGACATCCACGAATTCGAGATGCACGACAACCCGGTGGTGGGCTTCGACGTGCGGCAGCCGGAACTCATGCGGGTGACGCCCGAATCCGCGCGCCCTCGCCTGTACAAGCTGATGGCGCGAAACAAGACGTTTTCCGGCCGCGACGTGGTGATCATGCCCATGCACTTCGCCACCAGCGCCGAGCTGCTGTGCGCCGCGCTGCGAAACTACTCAGCCAATCGCGACGCCCGCGCGCAGCTGGTGCGCAGACCCGCGCTCACCTGAAATGGAAATGGGGACTGTCCCCATTTCAGGGTACCCAGTCCACGATCACGTCCCAGCGTATGGCCCGACTTGAGCCGGGGAGAAAGCACGCTCCAACTACCTGGATAAGACCGCTCTCCTTTCGGTCGTTGAGTGCGCGCGCCATGCAGGCACCCCACTTGCTACCCGTCGGCAGCGCGTACATGCCAAAACTCTTGTGAAAGAGGAATGCCGCTGCACTCTGGGCGCCGGGGACGGGCCTGGTGCTCCAGCCGGCGATGAACGCCTCGGAATTGATGTCGTGGGCTTCGCTGTCACGCCCGCCTGGCAACACACCCAGGAAGACTGGCGTCACGCTCGCTCCGTCCCAGTAGATTGCGCGACGTCTCTCGTCGCCGTCCTCGCGACGAAATATCCAGGTTCTGCCAACCAGGCCTGCCTCGTGGTGGATGCCCCAGATATCGGTTTCCTGCGTGATGTAGCCCTCAATCGGCAGAATCGTCGGCACCCGTTGGTGCGGAGGAGCGAAGGGTTTCCAGAGCCAGGCGCCATCGAACCGGTAGTCATGGCCCGTCGCGCGGCCGGTTTCATCAACATCTGTCGCCAGCGTCGAAGCGCCCATCGCTTCCCAGGTGGGATCGAGCGAGAAGTAGTTCGTGGGATCGGTCCACAGGGTGGCGATGTACAAGCCACCGGGCCCGCCATCGAGCTGCACCATTTCTCCGACGATCTGATCGCTGTCGTTGATGGCGACCGCCGAGGAGTTCGTCATCAACCGCAGCGGCGGAGCCTCCGCGAGCGGCGTGACCACACCACTGTCCCACTTGTAAGCCTGCCTTCCATCCCGGTCGGTGAAGAATCCAACGACCACACCGCGTTTGTTGATGGCGTACGCAGCGCTTGGCGTCGAATCCGGCACCCCGATGACATCGATCATCACCCCGCCGCTATACAGGAAGCCACGTTCGATCCCGGATCGTACTGTCGAAATCCCGACGATCTGCCCGCCGTTGTTGATGTCATTGGCGTCTGCCGAAATTCCGCCCAGCGTGCCGAGGTCCGTCATCGTGACGCTGACCACCCGGTAGCCCGCGTTGGCACTTGCCGCGCACCACGCACTGACAACAGCGGCTGCGAACAACCTCTTGCGTTTCATGGTCGGCTCCCTCCGAACGCTGCGACGATGCAGGCCCGAAATAGTAGGCAGCCTGAATCCCGCCGCGCGCATGCGTCCGGGAGCGGCCCCATGAATTTGTGATCGAAGCCCGTCGATTTTTCGGGATCCCGTTCGACCAACTCCTGAACCCTTCAAAATTCAATACAGGAGTCCGAACATGCGTCGTCTAGCCACCCTGGCCGCCCTTGCACTGGCCGCTTGCGCCCCGCTCGCCATCGCGCTCGACAAGGTCTCTGATGCCCCTGTCCCGAAGGGCACGTATGAAATCGACAAGCTGCACACCAGCCTGGTGTTTCGCGTCAGCCACCTGGGGTTTTCCGCTTACACCGGACGCTTCACGCGCGTGGATGCCAGGCTCGATTTCGACCCGTCCCGCATCGCGGCATCGCGAGTCGACGTGACGATCGACCCGCGCTCCATCCAGGCCGACAACGCGCCGTCGGACTTCCTCGAAATCCTGGCGGGCAGGGATTGGCTGGATGCCGGGCAATTCCCCACCATGTCGTTCCGCTCGAAGACCATCGAGGTCACGGCCAAGAACAAATTCCGCATCCGTGGCGATCTCACCTTGCACGGCGTCACGAAGCCCATCGTGCTCGACGCGAGTTACAACGGCGGCTATGCGGGGCACCCGATGGAACCCCGCGCGCGCATCGGATTCTCCGCGACAGCGAAGTTCAAGCGTTCGGACTTCGGCATCAGCGCCGTCATCCCCGCGCCAGGCACCACGATGGGCGTCGGTGATGAAGTGCAGGTGATGCTCGAAACGGAGTTCTCGGGCCCGCCCCTCGCGCAGGCGAACTAACAAACACGGGCGGGCGGCATCACCCGCCCGGTTTGACCAGGATCATCAGCAGCCGGAACAGCGCCCACATTGCGTACAGTGCGCCGGCTCTCTCCATGCCGGGATTGCAAGGGGACGACTCCGGTCGTCCCCCGGAAATGTGGCAAGCGGCACGCAGTCAGTTGTTGGACACCCGCACATTCCAGCGAATCGCGCGATTGCCCTGGTGGCCGGTGCAGTAACCCACCACGTGGATGTAACCGCCGTGGTCACGTTCATTGAGCGCGCGCGCGTAGCAGGCGGAGAATCCTGTGCGCGGCAACGCCACCATTCCGAAGTCGGTGTGATGGATGAACCCGGCGTTGGACAGCAACTTCAACGGAGGCTGCACCTGGAAATTGCTCCACCCGACGGTAAAGCGCTGGCTGTTGACGTCTTCCGCCTCGCTGCGCGTGCCTCCCGGCAGAACGCCGAGCAGCGAGGAGTTGAACGCGGAACCGTTCCACCGGAACGCGCGCCTGATCGTCACGTCCGGATCCGCATTGTTGAAGAAAGTCATGCTGCCGACGACTCCGCCGGTTTCGTGCACGCCGCGCGGATCGGTGGACACATGAGTGTAGTTAGCGAGCGGCAAGGGAGGCGCCACATGCTTGCCGACCGGAGGCGGGCCGAAGTAGTTCCACAACCAGTCGACGGGACCAAAGGCGTTCCAGCCCACGGCACGGCCGAGCTCGTCGACATCCGCCACATAAGATGCGAAGTCATCGGCCAGCCCCTGCGGGTCGAGCAGAAAGGGGCTGCTGACGTCCGTCCACATCGTCGCGGCATCTTTTGGAATGTCGTCGACGTCCACGTAGGTGCGCTGGCCGACGATTCGACCGTTGTCGGCGATGGCATAGGCCCTCGACTGCGAATACAGAAAGAAGGGAGGACCTGGCGGCAATGACCCTTCCTCGAGAGGCACGAAGGTTCCGCCCTGCCACAGGAATGCGTGAGGCCCGGTCGGGTCGGTCCACCAGCCGACCACCTGGTCGGAATTGTTGATCCCGCGCGCCTCGCGCGAAAATCCTCCGGCCGGCTGCAGGTCGGTCATCACGCCGTTGGCGTAGAAGAACGCTCTGGGTTTGCTTACGCTGTTGTGCGCCATGCCGACGATGTGACCGGCATCGTTGATGTCATGCGCCATGGCTTGATTGCCGCCCAGCGTGCCGAGATCGGTCATGGTGATGCTGGTGATCTGATACGCGGCGTTTGCGGATACACCACCCAGTGCGCCCGCCACCGCGAACACGATCGCTGAAATGCTTTTCATGTTGCTGCTCCTTACTCTCAATACAATTGCCCCCTGTTCAAACCCAGAGACGGATTTCGCCGCCGATACGGCTCATTCCGACATGCCGACCGGGTCAAAGCTGACGTGGGAAATCGACGGTTCCGCGCATGGTGTTCGCATGAACCCGTGGCCGGTACGCGTCCTGCTGCTTTTATATGTGTGCTTCCCAGTTTGGTGCGGAGCGCAAGAGAAGCTGCCTGGGACATCCGATACCACCCCTCCCGATCCGACGATCATCGCGCCCGTTAACCTCGATCCGCTGAGCGACGATCCGGGTGCCGGAGTGAACCCAACGCCCGACCCGACACCGCCTCCCGCATTCGCGTACGAACTACCGGACCCGGTCACCGTGCCGTTCATCGACCGCGCACACCTCGGGGTGTGGAATGCGGTATGGCGGTCGGCGATGCACGTGGATGGCTGGTTCGGTGCGCAGCGAGGCGACGAAACCCTTTATCAACAGGCCAATGGCTCGATCTCCCCAGCGCTGTTGTGGGACAAGTTCGATGGACTGCAGCCGCGCCTGCGATTCGACGTGGATGTGCCACTGCCACACATGAACACCCGTCTGCACGCGTTCGTCGGCCGCGTGAACCGCGAGGAATTCGTCACCGAGCGGACACCCGCATCGGGCGCTTTCGCGCAGCAGTACGGACCGGTGGAAGAAGACGAAACCTTGTTTGGCATCCGTTATCGCTCGCCCAAGCAAGGCGGTAACTGGGAAGCGGACGCGGGCATCCGCTTTCGCTCGCCGCTCGATCCGTTCGTGAAGGGCAGCTATCGCTTCCTGCGCGGGTCCTCCGAAGAAACGTTGTACAGTTTTCGCGAAACGGTCTTCTGGCAGAACAGTGAGGGGTTCGGTTTCACCAGCCGCGTGGACATCGAACGGATCATGAAAGGCTGGCTGTTCCGCTGGACCGGTTCGGGAACCATCTCACAGGAAACCGAGGGCGTGCGTGGTTACACCTCGCTCACGATCATGCGCGGATTGCCGAATCGGCGGGCCATCGCCGCACAGATCTTTACCACCGGCGAGTTCGATTCACCGGTTCCGACGGAAAACTACGGCGTGAAAGTGGGATACCGGCGTGCCGTTGCGCGGGACTGGCTGGTGCTGGAGACGCGCATCAGCTGCACGTTCCCGCGCGAGGAGCTCACGGAAGAACGCATCACGAACTGGGGCGTGGGCATCGGCCTGGAAATGTACTTCGGCACGTCGGAGTTTCAGGCGCGGCCGATCACGTTCTAGAGCGGCGGATATTTCTCGCCGTAATTCAAATCAGCGTCGACCCTGTTGACGAGAACCAGCGGGCAGTTGAAGTACTCCGAGTGAGCGCACAGGAAGCTGTACGCCGTGTTGAGATTGACGGTGACAGTCTGCGCTCCGGGTGAAATGTGGACGTCGACCACGCGGCCGCCCTCGTACGTCGTCCTGCCCGAGGTGCGATCCCTGAGCAACAACAGCAGCGCGTCTATCTTTTCCCAGTTCTTCTGGTTGCTGTACGCCTTCAGCTCATAGGGCTTGCCCGCAATCTGCATCCGGAGCGTGCCCACCACGTACATCGTGCCAGTGGCCTTGCGCGAATCGACGTAAGAGACGGGGACGGGAGTGTCATTGCGCACAAACTTGGCCTCGACGACACCTTGCGCGTCATAGGGAAAGAAGCTGAGTCCCTTGAATTTCCTTTGCGCCGGAAGCTTCGGGTTGTACAGCCACACCTTCAGCTGTTTTTCGCGAAACAGCGAGGCTCTCACGTTGAGGCCGATCGGCAGGGCCTGTGGCTCTTTCGCTTGCAACAGGTCCGTGGCCGCAATTCCCGGGCCTCTGAGTGTCGCGCGCTTGTCCCGAAACTCGACCGTGGCCAGCGCCGCCGGGTTCGCGTTCTTCGACCAGCGCGCCTCACCCGGGGTTTTGCCGGGCAGCAGATAGGCCGATTCGCCGGGATCGATCTCCAGCATGTCCTGGATGGCGTACATCCCCGCGGGGCCCGCGGCGCCTTCCGAGAGTTCCTTTTTGAATTCGACCCACTCCTGGTATGGAGTGGTCTGGCCCGCGAAGCAGGAAAGGCTGAAAAACAGGCCCAGCAACCGCAGATGCCGCATGAGTCACCTCCTCGTCAGCAAATATGATGGCACACGCCGCATTCGGTTCCCGAAATCACACCGCTCCACTTGCTGGTGAAGTCGCTATTGGCACTTGGTAAGGCGAATCGAGAGTTGGCCGAGATCATCGCAAAGCGTTGGTAGCCATCCAACAATTGCGCTGAGCGCCGCGGCTGCGGCGGTTTGGGTTTGGCGCCTTGCTCCCCACGCGCGCGCCAGCGACATATCAGACTCCAGTCATCGCACTGTTCTGAAACATGACTAGTTCCAGCGCACGCAAGGGAGAGACCGCATATCCAACCTTTCGATTGACGATCGCATGAAAGTCATCGAATCTCTCGTCTTCCATGTGCCTAACAAGGACATCGTGATAGTTGCGATAGTTCGCGACGTCTCGTACCTGATAATAGTGGGGCTTTTTCTTGTGAAGATACGTATAGATCCGGGAGTCCCAGATTGCGAACGAATCAGGTGCTGAAAAATGCAGGAGTTTTGAAGCGCCCACGAGTGAATTGTTCATCAATCTAGCCAGCCGATCGAGATCCTGATCGACCACTGACCCTGTTTGCCTGACGGTCGAGAGTATGTCTGCCGCTGCTGCGATATCGGTCCTCGGCTCGTCTTGATAAAGCTCCAAGATCGTTGGCATCCAGCCATAAACCATGTGCGCGCCGCATGTGAATTCAGACACAGTGAAGACCTGCTTCGACTGAAAGTATGCGAGGAGATGCGGGTACGAGAGGATGTAGGAGTCTCCATCAGCGATCTCAAGTCGCTCGGCAAGATCGAGTAGATGTGGCATCGACGTCTCTTGGACCCTGCCGGTTGATCAGACCGCGGCCGCGGCGGTTTGGACTTAGCACTCTATCTTCCATGCGAGCACGACAGCGAGTTGTTGAGCGCGACGAAGCAATGCCCGAACCCCGTCCGCTCGACGCGGTAATACAATGCGCCACCATTCATCAGGTTGGGAGATCGTATGAAAGCCCTGGCCATCATCGCAACCATCGCCTCGATAATGTCCGTCTCCCGGGCCGCCGAAAACGCCCCGCCCGCCAAGGCAACGCCGGTCATGACGCGCGATCTCGAAGGCATCCCCGGCAAGGAGATACTGGTGCTCATGGTCGAATACCCGCCCGGCGGCGTGTCACAACCGCATCGGCACAACGCATCGGTATTCGTCTATGTGCTCGAAGGCGCGGTGACCATGCAGGTCGCGGGCAGCGCACCGGTCACGTTGAAACCGGGTGAAACCTTCTACGAAGCGCCCGGCGACGTTCACGTGACTTCCGCCAATGCGAGTAGCAAGGCACCGGCGAAATTCCTGGTGTACATGGTCAAGGACAAGGGTGCGCCCGCGTCAGTTGCCGCGCCGGGTGTCACGCCCGGCGGTTGAGTTCGTTGACAGCGCAGGACCCTCCCCCTATCGTCCCCTCCGCCAGCGGCGCCAACCTTCAACAAGTTGGCTTAATAGGGAATCCGGTGAAGTTGGAAACAACCGAATCCGGAGCTGCCCCGCAGCGGTAACCGGGAACGACCGGCACCATCAGCACTGGATCTCGCGATCCGGGAAGCGGTGCCCATTAGAACCAGCGTCTGACCACGCACGCCCGGAAGCCCGAAGACCTGCCGCGGCCGTCGTACGCAAGTGCGATGCACGGCTCTTGGGCTCTCGTGGGAGGAGCGGCCGGAAACAGCGCTGGCCGCGCCGCGGCCGCTCGCGCCTTTTCCGTGCTCCTTCTCGCGAACCCGCGAAATGAAGGAGACAGACATGATACGAGCCATCAATCTCGGCTTCCCGCGAGTGGGGGTGAAGCGCGAGCTGAAGTTCGCCGAAGAATCTTATTGGAAAGGCGCGTCCACGCGCGAGGCGCTGCTGGCTACCGCGAAGGAGCTGCGCCGTCGGCATTGGCAACTGCAGAGCGATGCCGGCATCGACGGCATCCCCTGCAACGACTTCTCGCTGTACGACCAGATGCTGGACATGAGCTGCCTGCTCGGCTGCGTGCCGCAGCGATTCGGCTGGCAGGCCGACGTGGTGGATCTCTACACCTACTTCGCCATGGCGCGCGGCTCGAAAACCGCCGCGGCCATGGAGATGACGAAGTGGTTCGACACCAACTACCACTACATCGTGCCGGAGTTCGAGCAAGGGATGCGTTTCCGCATCGGCAGCAGCAAGCTGTTCGATGAGCTGGCCGAAGCGCGCGTGCTCGGCATCGAGCCCACGCCGGTGCTCATCGGCCCGGTCACCTATCTATTGCTCGGCAAGGCGAAGTACCCGGGCTTCAGCCTCGCGAAAACCGCGCAGCAGTTGCTGCCGGTGTATGGGGAAATCCTGCAGACGCTCGCGAATCAGTCGGTGACCCAGGTGCAGATCGACGAACCCTGCCTGGTGACCGATCTCAGCCGTGAAGCGCGTGAGCTCTACCCGCTGGTGTACCGGGCGCTGGCGAGGGCCGCGCCATCGGTGGCCATTCAGCTCACCACCTACTTCGGCGATCTCGATGACAACCGCGCGCTGGCATTCAGCCTGCCGGTGAGCTCGGTGCACGTGGACCTGGTGCGCGCGCCCGGACAACTCGATGCCAGCATCGATGCGGCGCTGGCCAGCCACAAGCGCCTTTCGCTGGGCGTGGTCGACGGCCGCAACATCTGGCGCAACGATCTGGGCCGGTCGATCTCGGCCGTGGAGCGCGCCGCCGTGGTGTTGGGAGCCGACCGCGTGGCGGTCGGGCCATCCTGTTCGCTGCTGCACTCGCCCTGCGACGTGAACGAGGAGCACGCCATGGATCCCGAGATTCGAGCGTGGCTGGCATTCGCGACGCAGAAGCTCGACGAGATCGTGGTGGTTGCGCGCGGCGCCGCTTCCGGCCGCAACACGATTGCCGATGCGCTGCGATCCAGCGATGCCGTGCAGCTTTCACGGCGCAGCTCGCGTCGCATCCACGACGCGCAGGTGGCGAACCGCCTGGCCTCGGTGACACCGGCGATGCTGAACCGCGCGCGTCCGTTCGCCGAGCGGCGCCGGCTGCAGGCATCGGAGTTCAAACTACCTCTGTTCCCCACGACCACCATCGGTTCGTTTCCGCAGACCGCCGAAATCCGGGCGGCGCGTGCGGCCTTCAGGGCTGGCCGGCTGGAGGCAGCCGACTATGAAGCGGCCATGCGCAGGGAAATCGAGAGCGTGGTGCGTTTCCAGGAGCGCGTGGATCTCGACGTGCTGGTGCATGGCGAGGCCGAGCGCAACGACATGGTGGAGTATTTCGGCGAGCAGCTCGAAGGCTACGCGTTCAGCGAGAACGGCTGGGTGCAGTCCTATGGATCGCGCTGCGTGAAGCCCCCGATCATCTATGGCGACGTGTCGCGCGCGCAGGCAATGACGGTGAAGTGGTCGACGTACGCGCAATCGCTGACACCGCGCATCATGAAGGGCATGCTCACGGGGCCCGTGACCATCCTGCAGTGGTCGTTCGTGCGCGATGACCAGCCGCGCTGGCAGACGTGCCGGCAGATCGCGCTCGCCATTCGCGACGAGGTGATGGACCTGGAAGCGGCGGGCATCCGCATCATCCAGATCGACGAGCCGGCAATCCGCGAAGGATTGCCGTTGCGCCGCACGCAGTGGCCGGCCTATCTACGCTGGGCGGTGGAGGCGTTCCGGCTGTCGGCGGCGGGGGTACGCGACAACACGCAGATCCACACGCACATGTGTTACTCGGAGTTCAACGACATCATGGATGCGGTGGCGGCCATGGACGCGGACGTGATCTCGATAGAGACGTCGCGATCGCAGATGGAGCTGCTGGATGCCTTCGTGACGTTTCGTTATCCGAACGAGATCGGCCCGGGGGTGTATGACATCCATTCGCCGCGGGTGCCCAGCGCGTCGGACATGAGCGCGCTGCTCGACAAGGCGCGCGGGGTGCTTCGGCCCGAGCAGATCTGGGTGAACCCGGACTGCGGACTCAAGACCCGCGCATGGCCGGAGGTCGAGCAGGCGCTGGTGAACATGGTGGCAGTCGCAAAAACCGCGAGAGCGGAAATGAGCTCTGGCCCCATTTCCTAGCATTTGGGGTCAGACCCCATATCCCGGAAACGGGGTCTGACCCCATTGATTGAGTGACGGACTCGTCCTACACCGGCTAGCAACCTGCCTGCGCTAGACTGGCTCGCGATTTTGTTGCCGCGCGCTGCAGAGCCAGAGAACGAATGATCCCTACCGAGCCTATTGGCAGCATTCCACGCCCGCCAGAACTCATCGATGGAATTGCAAGACTGGGCGACGGCACCGACCCGCAACTCGAACCGCTGTACGACGCCGCGATCAAGGATACGGTGCAGCGGTTCGAATGCACTGGCTCACCGGTGATCACCGACGGCGAACAGCGCAAGTACCACAACTTCTGGACCTACAGCGTCGAGGGCATGCAGAACACCGCCCCCGATGGCTTCCGTATCCCGTTCGCGGCCGGCCACGAACGGCGCATGCCCAGGCTCACGGGCGGCCCGTTTCGCTACCACCGCTACGCCGACAGATTCCTCGAGCAGGCGATGCGCCATTCCTCCGTGCCGGTAAAGCAGGCGGTCATATCGCCTTCGGCGCTGAGCCTCATGTATCCGGCCGACGGCATCGCCAGCTACTCGCGCGAGGAATTCATCGAAGATCTCGTCAGCGAGCACGTCACCGAAGTCAGGCGCTGCCTCGCGATGGGCGCCCACGCGGTGCAGATCGATTTCACCGAAGCGCGCCTGGCCATCA
Organism: Steroidobacteraceae bacterium; assembly: GCA_035765415.1. GTDB lineage: Bacteria > Pseudomonadota > Gammaproteobacteria > Steroidobacterales > Steroidobacteraceae > CADEED01. The sequence continues at coordinate 20,288 of DASTXR010000142.1, forward strand.
AGATCGACCCCACCGGCGCCCTGCTCGCGAGTTTCATCGATCTCAACAATCTCGCGCTCGCGCGCCTGACACCGGAAGAACGCCTGCGCGTCGGCGTGCACACCTGCCCGGGCGGGGACCGCGACTCCACGCACAGCGCCGACGTGCCCTACACCTCGCTGCTGCCCAGCCTGTTCCAGCTCAACGTGAGCAACTTCTATCTATCGCTCGCCGGCGAACGCGACCGCGAAGGCGCGCTGGCGATCATCGCCTCGCATCTCAAGCCCGGGCATCGCGCGTTCATCGGCGTCATCGCGCCCATCGACCCGCGGCTCGAGAGCCCCGAGATCGTTCGCGATCGCGTGATCGAAGCCGCGAGATTCATCCCGCTGCACCAGCTCGGCACCACCGACGATTGCGGCTTCGCGCCCTTCTGCGACGACAAGTCGACATCGCGCGCGCTGGCATTCGCGAAAATCCGCGCGCGCGTCGCGGGCACGGCGCTGGCGGAAAGAACACTGGGGCTGGCGTAGTGGCCACCGACGAAGAAGAACAGCAGATTCGCGCGGCCGCGCTCAAGAACATCGAAGCCATACTCAGCGCGCGGCAGCGCGCCGAGACCGCGCTGCTGACCGCGAAGCTGTCGCTCGAGAAGCGTACCGACGAGTTGCAGCAGCAGCGCAAGTGGTTCGAAGTCACGCTCGCCAGCATTGGCGACGCCGTGATCACCACGGACACCGAAGGTCGCGTGACCTTCATGAACCCCATCGCCGAGACGCTCACCGGCTGGCCATTGGCGGACGCCGAGAGGCAGCCACTGCGCGCGGTGTTCCGCATCATCAACGAGGACACTCGCCAGCCGGTCGAGAACCCCATCGAGAAGGTGCTGGAAACCGGCCAGGTCGTCGGCCTCGCCAATCACACCGCGCTGATCTCGCGCGCGGGCATGGAAGTGAGCATCGAAGACAGCGCGGCGCCCATCCGCGACCCGGACGGCAAGGTCGCCGGCGCCGTCATGGTGTTCCACGACGTGAGCCGCCGCCGCGCGGCCGAACGCGCGCTGCGCTCGAGCGAAGAACGCCTGAGCGCGGTGTTCTCGCAGGCGGCGCTGGGAATCGCCGTCGCCGATCTCGACGGACGATTCCAGGAAGCGAACTTCAAGTTCTGCTCGATCCTCGGCTATTCGCTCGAAGAGCTTCGCCAGCACACGTTCCTCGATCTCACGTACGCGGACGACCTGGTGGCGACGCTCGCGAAGGTGAAGGAACTGCGCGAAGGAAAGATCGAAAACTACGCGCTCGAGAAACGTTACGTGCGCAAGGATGGCAGCCTGGTGTGGAGCAGCACCACCGTGACGCTGCTTCGCAAGGGGACCGGCGAGGCCGCGCAGTTCATCGGCATCATCCAGGACATCACCGAACGCAAAGAAGCCGTGGACACGATGAGCCGGCTCGCGGCGGTCGTCGAATACTCCGACGATGCGATCATCACGAAGACGCTCGAGGGCATCATCTCCACGTGGAATCCCGGCGCCACCCGGATCTTCGGCTATACCGCGGACGAGGCGATCGGCAAGCCCGTCACCCTCCTCATCCCGCCGGAACATCTCGACGAGGAGCCCGGCATTCTCGAACGCCTGCGCCGTGGCGAACGTATCGATCACTACGAGACGGTTCGCCGCCGCAAGGACGGCACGCTCATCAACGTGTCGCTCACCGTCTCGCCGATCAAGGACGAACATGGCCGCATCTACGGCGCGTCGAAAATCGCGCGCGACATCACGCGCCAGAAGCGCGCCGAGGAGCTGATCCGCGAGCAGGCCCATGTGCTCGCGCTGCTGGACACCACCGGCAAGTCGATCGCCTCGCAGCTCGACCTGCAGAACGTGCTGCAGACCGTGACCGACACCGCGACGCAGCTCACGGGCGCGAAGTTCGGCGCGTTTTTCTACAACATCATCAATGAGCAGGGTGAGGCGTTCCTGCTGTACACCTTGTCAGGCGCCAGGCGCGAGGACTTCGAGAAGTTCGGCCTGCCGCGCAATACCGCGGTGTTCCACCCCACCTTCACCGGCCAGGGCGTCGTGCGATCGGCGGACATCACGAAGGATCCGCGCTACGGCAAGTCGGCGCCGCACCACGGCATGCCCAAGGGCCACCTGCCCGTGCGCAGCTATCTGGCGGTGCCGGTCGTTTCGCGCTCCGGCGAGGTGATGGGCGGCCTCTTCTTCGGGCATCCCGACGTGGACAGATTCACCGAGCGCGCCGAGCAGGTCGTCATCGGCGTCGCGGCCCAGGCCGCCGTGGCCATGGACAACGCGCGCCTGTACGAAGCTGCGCAACGCGAGATCGCCAGCCGCGAACGCGCCGAAGCCGCGCTGCGCGAGACGGATCAACGCAAGGACGAATTCCTCGCGACGCTCGCACACGAACTGCGCAATCCGCTCGCGCCCATCCGCCAGGCGACGCTGATCTCCATGTCCGCGGACGCCACGCCCGATCAGAAGCGCTGGGCCCACGAGGTGATCACGCGCCAGGTGCGGCACATGTCGGTGCTGCTCGACGATCTGCTCGACATTTCGCGCATCACGCGCGGCACGCTCGAGCTGCGCACGGAGATGACCGACATCAAGGCGGTGGTGGACGCGGCGGTGGAAACCTCGCGTCCGACCATCGACGCGAAGATGCACGACTTCCACATCGAGCTTCCACGCGAGCCCGTGAAATTCGCGGCGGACCCGCTGCGCCTGGCGCAGGTGCTGTCGAACCTGCTGACCAACGCCGCCAAGTACACCGACCCGCGCGGCAGGATCAGGCTGCGCGCCACCGCAGATGCGGACACCATCACGATTTCAGTCACCGACACCGGCATCGGCCTTTCGCAGGAGGGCCTCACCGCGGTATTCAGGATGTTCTCCCAGGTGCAATCCACGCGCGACCGATCCGATGGCGGGCTGGGCATCGGGCTCGCGCTCTCCAAGGGTCTGGTGCAGCTGCATGGCGGCACCATCGAAGCGAGCAGTGCCGGCCATGGCCAGGGCAGCGAGTTCGTCGTCCGGATTCCGCGCCGGACCATCGCGAGCGCTGCGCCGCAAATCACCGAGGGAACCATCTTGAACGCACACAAACGCCGCGTGTTGATCGCGGACGACAATCGCGATGCCGCCGAAAGCCTGGCGATGCTGCTCGAGATGCACGGCCACACCATCACGGTGGTGAGCGACGGGCGGCAGGCGCTGGCGGCCATCGAATCATCGCCGCCCGAAGTGGCGCTGCTGGATATCGGCATGCCGCATATCGACGGCTACGAAGTGGCGCGACGCGTGCGTGGCGATACCCGCACCCGCGAGGTGCTGCTGATCGCCGTCACGGGCTGGGGCCAGGAGCAGGACAAGGCGCGCGCCATGGCCGCCGGTTTCGACCTGCACTTCACCAAGCCCATCGAGCCGCAGCAGTTGATCGAGTTGCTGGCCGCGGAGTTGCCCGGGCGATAAGGACTACAATGCCGCATGGCATTGAGCGTCTTCGACCTGTTCAAGATCGGCATCGGGCCTTCGAGCTCGCACACCGTGGGCCCGATGCGCGCCGCGCGGCAATTCGCCGGGCGCCTGCGCGAGGCGCAGTTGTTAGCCCGCGTGGCGCGCGTCAGCGTGACGCTGTATGGCTCGCTCGGCGCCACCGGCAAGGGGCACGGCACCGACAAGGCCATCATGCTCGGGTTGTCCGGCCACGAGCCCGACACCGTCGATGTCGAGGCCATCGCGGGAATCGTCGAGCGCATCCGCACCACGCACGAGCTTCGGCTGCTCGACGAGAAGCAGGTGGCATTCGACGAGCGCCGCGATCTCACGTTCAACCACAAGGACACGCTGCCGCTGCATTCGAACGGCATGTTGTTCGCCGCTTTCGGGGAGGATGGCGCGGGGCTCGCCACGGGCACCTACTACTCCGTCGGCGGCGGTTTCGTGGTCTCGGAGAACGAAGCGCCGGGCGGCGGCACCGAAAAGCGCATCGTCCCGGATGTCACCGTGCTGCCCTTCCCGTTCCGCACGGGCGATGAGTTGTTAGCCCTGTGCGAACGGGAGAAGACCAGCATCGCGGGAATCATGCGGCGCAACGAACACGTCTGGCGCAGCGACGCGGACATCAACCAGGGGCTGCTGCACATCTGGCGTGTCATGCAGGCCTGCGTGAAGCGCGGCTGCGAAACCCCGGGCGTGCTGCCCGGCGGGTACAAGGTGAAGCGCCGCGCGCCGGATCTCTACCGACAACTGACGGCGCCGCAAACCGCTGCGCCGCACGATCCCTTGATAGCGCTCGACTGGGTGAATCTCTGGGCGCTGGCGGTGAACGAGGAGAACGCCGCCGGTGGGCGCGTGGTCACCGCGCCCACGAATGGCGCCGCCGGCATCGTGCCCGCGCTCATGCACTACTACGCGCGGTTCGTGCATGGCGCCAACGACGCCGGCATCGTCGATTTCCTGCTCACGGCCGCCGCCATCGGGTTCTTATATAAGGAGAACGCGTCGATCTCCGGCGCCGAGGTGGGGTGCCAGGGCGAGGTCGGTGTCGCCTGCTCCATGTCCGCCGCGGCACTCACTGCTGTCCTGGGCGGGTCCGTGCGCCAGGTCGAAAACGCGGCGGAAATAGCGATGGAGCATCACCTCGGCCTCACCTGCGACCCGGTCGGTGGCCTGGTGCAGATTCCCTGTATTGAACGAAATGCCATCGGTGCTGCCAAAGCCATCAACGTCGCGCGCATGGCATTGCGCGGCGACGGCACGCACTACGTCTCGCTCGACAAGGTCATCAAGACCATGCGCGAAACGGGAGCGGACATGAAGACCAAGTACAAGGAAACCTCGCGCGGCGGGCTCGCGGTGAACATCGTCGAATGTTAGGAACGCATCCATGAGAACACGACTCGTCGTTTTTGCGCTCGCCGCCACGGCATTCGCCGGCCTGGCGCTGGCTGACAAGCCGGTGGTCAAGCCCTACGCGGCCGGGGCGCCTTTCGGCGGAATTCCGCTGTGGAATCCCGGGGAGAAATTCATCGGCGTCTCGGGTGGCGCGTGCAGCGGCAACTGCCCCGTGTACGAGCTCTATCTATTCGAGGATGGGCGCGTGGTGTTCTCCGGCCGCAAGAACACCAGCAAGGTCGGCGTCTGGAACAAGAAGGTTGCGCCCGAAGTGTATGCCGAGGTCCTGACCACGATCGTGCGCACCAAGGTGCTGGACGAGTCGATCAAGCGCGGCACCTGCCTCAAGGGCCGGTCCGTGCTGACGGTCATGCGCTCCGCGTCGGACGCCGGGGACGTGCGCACCGTGTTGCTGAATTCCGGCTGCGAAGGTTATGCCGACCTGGTCAAGCAAATCGAGGGTCAGATCATCGACTTCACCGGCGTCGACCGCTGGCTCGCACCACCGAAGTAGTTAATGGGGACATTCCTGATTTGCTGCAAAAGGGGACGGGGCTCGCGGCCGCTCGAATTTCCATCGGCGCTCGTAGTAGGTTCCGAGTCCGGATTCCGATTTCCTTGCAAGCGGGATCGAGGCACGCCGTTGGCGCGTCAGCGCGTGAAGGAGGAAAGGCTTCCGGCGCGAACATCGAGGGCGGCGCAGCGCGAGGCGATCAGCGCGCAGATCCTCTTGGTGGTTTATTCCGACTGTGCGCGTTTTGTGCGCCCTTCAACGCAGCGCTGACAGCTCTGGCGCGCCGCCTCGCGCAAGCGAACGCGAGTAATAGAAATGGTCCTGGTGACCTCAACCGGTCGACGCAACAGCCCGGCTGAGTGTATCGGCCGGGTTCTCCCAACCCAAGGTCATCCTGGGTCGT
>DASTXR010000143.1:0-58021 GCA_035765415.1 Steroidobacteraceae bacterium
TCAGGAAGAACGTGCGCTCGCCGCCGTCGTGAAGCAGGTACTGCGGCCCGAACACTCGCGCGAATTCTTCACGGCAACCGGCGCGCTCGTCGGGCTCGAGACGCAGCAGCCCGCGATCCAGCAACCGCACGTGATCGAGCCGCGCCTCCAGCGCCACGGGTGTGGCCAGCCATGTGGACTCGAGGTCGCGACCGTCGATGCGTTCATGAGCGCTGATCGACGCGACCGGCAGTTTCGTGATGCCCGGAACGGTTTGCCCGAGAAGCCACCGGCGCCAATCACCTGTTTGTTCGGGCGAGCCGGCAAAGCGCAGCAGCCATTCGAGATTGGGGAGATCGCGTGTCGGCGAAACACCGGCGCCGAGATCCGCCTCTTCCGGAAGGTAAAGGTCAGAGAGGATCAGCGTGAGACGGCGCATGTCGGTATCGTATCGGACCCATGAAGATCACTCAGCAACGTGAGGACGGCATCAACCTCATCCGCCGCTACGGCGCCGACTTCATCGTCATTGGCGAAAACGAAATCCGCGAGAGTTGCATCGTCGGCGCGAACTCATTCGCTCGCTGGACACCGCGATCGGTGGATGAACTCACGGCGGAACACATCGCGCCTCTGTTCGCGCTCAATCCCGAAATCGTGGTGCTCTCGACCGGCGCGCGGCAGGTGTTCCCGCGTGCGGCGCTGCGCGCGGAGTTCGCAACCCGGAAGATAGGGCTCGAGGTGATGGAGATCGGCGCGGCCTGCCGCACCTACAACGTGCTGGTCGGCGAGGAGCGCAAGGTGCTGGTGGCGTTGCTGCTGCCGGGTCCCTCGAAGGGACCCGAGTGAAGACACAGGGGGAGAAAGTTGTTTAGCGAGGCCAATGGTTCGAAGCTGACAGACTCGAATTACTGGCGAATTTTTTTTTCTTCTATTCGGCTTGTTCTTCTTATTGCCGCGACTTCCCCGTTCTCCCCTGTGCCTTCAACCGGGACCCTTCGAAATCTCATAGGAGCAAACTCTTACGAGTGTCTCTGTCGGCAGGCGGCGACATGAAAACATGTTAAATCCTGACTGACAAGCCTTCGCCTTGCGGGGCTGACAACTAGCAACAAATCCCGGGTAGAAGGCGGCTATAAAAACAATGAGTTACAAGCCTTTTCGTATCCGAGAAATCACTCGAATACCCTGACGCAGCGCGCAAACGTCAGGCGATGCCGCCGAGCATCGGCACGAAGGCGACCGCGCCCAGCACCTCGCGATCGAGCTCGTCATCCCGGCGCGTGAAACGAATGAGCTGCTGGGCTCCTTCCGGTCCCACGGGAACGATGAGGCGCCCCTTGTTTGCCAGCTGCGCGAATAACGCCTCTGGAACCGCCAGCGGCGCCGCCGCCACGAGGATGCCGTCGAAGGGTTTTTGCGATTTCCAGCCCGTGGTGCCGTCACCGTGTTTGAGCATCACGTTCTTGATGCCGAGTTCCTTGAGCGTGGCCTTGGCACGTTTGGCGAGCGGTTCGATGCGTTCGATGGAGTAGATCTTCTTCACGAACGGTGCGAGCACTGCGGTCTGGTAGCCGCATCCCGTCCCCACTTCGAGCACCTTGCCGATCTTGCGCCCGCCTTCGATCAGCGCTTCGGTCATGCGCGCCACGATGTAAGGCTGCGAAATGGTCTGGCGAAAACCAATCGGCAGCGCGGTGTCTTCGTAAGCGCGGCTGGCCAGCGCTTCATCCACGAAGATGTGCCGCGGAACGTTGCGGATGCGGTCGAGCACGGCCGCATTGGTGATGCCCTGCTCGCGCAATCGCTGCACGAGACGATCGCGCGTGCGCGCGGAAGTCATGCCGATGCCGGCGGTTCGGCTTTCGTTCACGCGTCGGGCCCGAACCAGCTGCGCAAGCCATCGAGCGCCGCGTGGTTGGTGAGGTCGACCGTGAGTGGCGTGACCGACACGTAGCCTTCGGCCACTGCATGAAAGTCCGTGCCGGGCCCCGCATCCTGGCTGGCGCCCGCGGGCCCCACCCAATACACCGGACGTCCGCGCGGATCTTCAGCCTTGATCACCGCCTCGGAGCGATGCCGGTTGCCGAGACGCGTGACCTTGATGCCCCTGACTTCGTGGACTGGCAGATTCGGAACGTTGACGTTGAGGATGGTGGCGCGCCCGCCCAGCGTGAGTGGGGTGGCGCTCAAGCGCTCGACGATGACGCGTGCGAAATGCGCACCGGTCTGGAAGTGACGCGTGGCATCGCCGCGCAACCCGTCGGTGTGCAGCGAGACCGCGACGGCGGCCTTGCCGAGGAAGCGACCTTCGGTGGCGGCGGCAACCGTGCCGGAATACAGCACGTCGTCGCCGAGATTCGAACCGTCGTTGACGCCCGACACCACCATGTCCGGCTCGAACGGAAACAGGCCCGAGACCGCGAGGTGCACGCAGTCGGTTGGAGTTCCCTCGACAAAGTACACGTCCGCTTCGGCCTGGCCGACGCGCAGTGGCAATTCGAGAGTGAGCGAGTTGCTGGCGCCGCTGCGGTTGCGGTCTGGCGCCACCACCGTGAGGTCTCCCAGGCCTTTGAGCCCCTCGCGCAGCGCGTGAATGCCGCGAGCGCGGTAACCGTCGTCGTTGGATATGAGGATTCGCACCGGCGCGCAATATACTCAATGCGTCAACGCGGAGGAATGCTTGAGCGGCAAACGCATCGATCCGGATACGGAGGTATTTCGCGAGGCGATGCGTGGCGTCAAGCCGATCGCGGCCCGGCCTCGCGTTTCGCCCGTCAAGCGCAAGCCGCCGGCCAAAGCGCGGTTCACCGCCGCGGATCGCGCCATGGTGCTGGTGGAGAGTCTGCAGGGCCCGAGTGGTGATATCACCGACACCGGCGACGAAATCTCCTTTCGCCGCGCGGGCGTGCAGGATGGAATCCTGCGCAAGCTCAGGCGGGGCGAATACCGCGTCGAAGAAATCTGCGATCTGCACGGGCTGCGCGTCGAAGAAGCCAAGGCGGCGTTGAGGGAATTCCTGGCTGACGCGCTCGCGCACAACCTGCGCTGCGTGCGCATCATCCATGGCAAGGGAATGAACTCGGGGCCTCGCGGCCCGGTCATCAAGACCGCCGTGAACATGATCCTTCGCAAGACCGGCCCGGTGCTCGCATTCACGTCGGCGCGCCGCGTCGACGGCGGCACCGGAGCCATCAACGTCTTGCTAGGGGCAGCCCCCTTTTCCTAGCAAAAGGGGGCTGCCCCTAGCGCTTCTTCTTGGCGAACTGGCGCTTCAGGAGTTCCTGGGTGGCAGGCGCAAACCACATCTGCGCACCCATCTCGCCGAATTCCCGCTCGCGGCTCGCCACCTCGGCCGCGCTGCCGTACAAAGCCATGAGGTCGCTGCGCGTCATGGCGCGCGTGCGCATCATCGGTTCGCGTGGCAGCGCGCAGAGCTCGCCCGCCACTTCGAGCGCGCGTGCAACAACCTTGTCGGGATCGCAGAGCTCGTCGACCAGACCGACGCGAAGCGCCGTTGCCGGATCGATGAGCGCGCCGCGCGTCAAAAGCTGGGCGGTGTGGCCACCCACCAGCTGCTTGAATACGCCGTGAATCACTCCCCCGGGAAAGAGGCCGACCTGCACTTCGTTGAGCCCGAGCCGAAAGTCGCCCTGCGCCATCACGCGGTAATCGCCGTTGATGGCCAGCACCGTGCCGCCCGCCGGACAATGGCCGGTGATGGCGAACACGATGGGTACGCGTGACGTCGCAATGGCGCGTTGCGCGCGCCACAACTCGACGAACGCCGCGGCCAAACCTTCACGGTCGAGCGCCAGCAGACTCGGCACATCGAGCCCCGCCGAAAACAGGCCCGGCTGCCCGGCGATGATGATGGCCGCTGTTTCGGGCGGCACGTCGATCGCCGCCACGATCCTGGCTATCAGTTCGCCATTGAGCGCGTTCACCGGTGGGCGCGCGAGCTTGATGACTCGCACGTTCTCGCCGCCTGGCGCGCCGTCGGCCGTCACTGGTTCGTCGCTGATCTCGAGCATGCTCATTCTCCGTTGACCTCACCCACGATGATCTCGCGCAGTACAGTGGTCGCAAAACTCCCGGCCGACAAGGCGAAACGCAGGCGCAGCGTATCGCCGGAATATTCATGGACGAGCTCACGCACCCGGATACGCAGGGCGCGCCTTTCCGACTTCATGCCTTCGGCGTGGATCACGGACACGGCTTCGGGGTACTGCGCCGCGACGGCATCCTCGAGCGCGAGCACAGCGCCCGTGGCCAGGGACTGTCCCGCACCCACGAGCGGTGCGGTCGGATGTACATCGAGCGCGGCACAGCGTCGTTCGAGTTCCGCATCGACCTGGTCGACGGCGAACACGCTGCCGCGGCCGTCCAGGTTGGCGACATCACCCGCGGCCAGCCGGTTCCAGGTTCCCTGCGCCACGCGCTCGGCGAGGATGGCGTTGAAAACGAGACTGCGCGCGGCCGACAGCATGAAACCCGCATCGTCACGCCCTCGCCGCTCGCGTCCGCGGTTTCGCCCGCCTTCGCTCAGGCGCTGCGCGGCGCGCAACACCTGCGCCAGGTTGCCGGCCTCGCGCCCGAAGCGCTGCTCGCCAAAATAGTTAGGCGCTCCGCCCGTGGCGATGCCCAGCAGGCGGTGATTCAGCACGGCCGGATCGCAGGTGAGCCCGCGCACGGTGATCGCGAACCGGTTGCCCTCGAGCGCGCCGCGCGGCAGTTTGCGCTGGTGCGCGGCCGCGCCCAGCACTTCGTAGCCCTCGCCCGCGAGGCCGATGAATTCTTCCGCCGCGCGTTTGCCGCGCGGCACGGTGAAATACTGCGTGGTGACGGCATTGCGATCCTTGAGCCCGGCGAAGCCCACCTCGAAAGGTTTGACCCCGACGGCGCGCGCCAGCTCGCGCGCGACCCATTCGGTGTTGGCGCCGCGTTTGCGCACGTGCAGCAGCGCATGCGGCCCTTCGCCGCCGGCCGCAAAACCCAACATCTCGTCCACCTGGAAGTCTTCCGGCGTGGCGCGCAACACGCCGGCGCCCAGCGGCGAACCCCAGGCGGGAGGCGGCGCCAGCGCGGCACGGCGCCAATTCTCGGGGATCATTCCAGCAACACGATGGCCTGCGCGGCGAGACCCTCGTTGCGGCCGATGAAACCCAGGTGCTCGGTGGTCGTGGCCTTGATGTTCACCTGGTTCTCCGTGACACCCAGCATCTGCGCGAGCGAGCGGCGGATCTCGAGGCGATACGGAGAAACCTTGGGCGTCTGCGCCAGCAATGTGATGTCGGCATTGCCGACGCGCAGCTTGCGCACGCTCAGCATCTCGAGCACCGCCGCGACGAATCGCCGGCTGTCGGCGCCCTTCCACACCGGGTCCGTGTCGGGGAAGTGCATGCCGATGTCCCCCAGGCCCGCGGCGCCTAACAACGCGTCGCAGAGCGCGTGCAGCACGACGTCGCCATCGCTGTGCGCCACCACGCCGCGCGAATGCGGAATGCGAACGCCGCCGAGCACGATGGAGTCGCCGGGCCCGAAGGCGTGCACGTCGAAACCGGAACCGATTCGCATTACTGGAGCTCCTGTGTCGCGCGCACGCTGAGTATCGCCGAGGCGAGCGCGAGATCGTCGGCGGTGGTGACCTTGATGTTGTCCGCGCGTCCCGCCACCAGCAGCGGCCGCTGGCCGCTCCATTCGATGGCCTGCGCTTCGTCGGTCGGCGTGCGGTCGGCTTCGAGGGCGGCTTCGAGCGCCCGCAGCAGCACACCGCAGCGGAAAACCTGCGGGGTCGCCGCACGCCAGAGACCTGCGCGATCGATGGTGGCATCGACATGCGTGGCATGCGCGCCCGGCTCCAGTGCACGTTTCAGCGTATCCGCAAGCGGCACCGCCAGCAGCCCTCCCACGGGATGCGAGGCAACCTGGCGCTTGAGCAGCTGGAGGTCGGCCCGGGAAAAGCAGGGCCGCGCCGCGTCGTGAACCATGATCCAGTCGTCGTCGCGCACGCGCGCCAGCAGTGCGCGCAGCGCGTTGCGCACGGAGTGCGCGCGCTCCTCGCCGCCTTCCACCGATTCGATGAGCCGGGAACGCCGCGCCGCAATGGCGGGCCATAACGAATCGTCGGCGGCCACCGCGACCACGATGCCACCGCAATCCGGGTCGGATTCGAACGCGCTCAACGCGTGTTCGATGACGGTCGAACTACCGAGCGCGGCGTATTGCTTCGGAACGGACGCGGAGAAACGCCGGCCGCTGCCCGCGGCCGGGATGACGACGAAATAGCGCATGGGCGAAGCTTAAGCGAGATCAGCGCGCGGCGGTCTTGGTGTGTTCGGCCGGGCGCGTGGGCAGGGAGGTGCGCGGCCGGACCGGCACGACCTGGTAGAAGGTTTCGTTGCGGCCGATCATGCCGAGCTCGCTGCGGGCCCGCTCTTCGATGGCGGCCATGCCGGCCTTGAGGTCCGCCACTTCGGCGATGAGCTGCTGGTTGCGCTCCGCCGCCTCCTCGTTGTCCGACTTCTGGCGCTCCACGGCTTCCGACAGGCGCGCGAGCTCGCGCACGCCGTCGCTGGACAGCCAGAGGCGGTACTGCAGCAGCAATACGACGGTGAGCAACGCTCCTGTGAGCCACTTCATGAAAAGACCTTCCCCATTGCCAGTAGACTAAACTAAACTAAGTTCACTGTGAAGACCGCCAAGATCAACATTCATGAGGCGAAGACGCACTTGTCGCGGCTCATCGAAGACGTGGCCGGTGGCAGCGAGATCCTCATCGCCAAGGGTGGTCGCGCCATGGCCCGGCTGGTCCCATTGAGGCGCGACGACACTCCGCGCCGGCCCGGCATGCTCAAGGGGAAGCTGCGCATCGCCGACGACTTCGAACGACCCTGGACCGACGGCACACCGCCGGCCTGATCGCCCTCCCCTACCCCGCCACCCCATGCGCCTGCTGCTCGATACGCAGATCTATCTCTGGTGGCTGGCGGACTCACGCAAGCTGGCCAAGGCCACGCGCGAGCGCATCGAAGCCGCCGACGAGGTCTACGTCAGCGCCGCATCCATCGTGGAGTGTGAGCAGAAGATTTCGTCGGGCCTGCTCGAGGCCGACGCCATGGAGCTGGCGCGCGGCATTCGCGCCAGCGGCTTCACCGAGCTGCCGGTGCGCGCCAAACCCGCCGCCGACGCGGCCTCACTGAAACCTCAGCCGGGTGTCGATTTCTTCGATCGACTGCTGGTCGCGCAGGCCATGCACGAGCCCCTGCGATTCCTCACCGCCAACGCGGCGTTGAAGCAGTATTCGGAGCTCGTCGAACTGGCGTGATCAGCGCGCCACCACCTTCCCGTCGGCGTCGAGGATCGTCACCTCGCCGAGATTGAGCGCGCGCACGCCCTTCTCGATCTTCGCCAGGTCGCCAACGATCACCCACGTGAGCGCTTCCGGATGAACGAGGCGGCCTGCCGCCTTGTTGATGTCGGCGGTGGTGAGCGCGGTGAGATCACCGACGAAATCGTTCCAGTAGCTGTCCTTCAACCCGAAGGTGAGGATCTCGCCGTAGGAGTTGGCGATCTCATCGGACGTCTCGTTGTTGCCGGGCAGCGCGATTGCGATGCTGTCCTGCGCGAACTTGAGCTCAGTGGCAGTGGGTTTCCTCGAATCGAGGATGTCGCGAAACTCCTTGCGAATCTCGACGATGGACTCGGCGGTCTTGTCGGTTTGCACCCCGGCGCCCGCGCGGAACATGCCCTGCCCGATCGCATCCGTGATGCGCGTGCCGGCGCCATAGGCCCAATGTTTGTCTTCGCGCAGGTTCATGTTGAGGCGCGAGACGAAATTGCCGCCGAGCATGGCGTCGAGCGCGACGAAGCGGATGTGATCCGCGTCGGCACGCGTCGGGCCCACGGTGGCCGCCACGATCTGCGATTGCTCGGCCCCGGGACGATCGATGAGGAACACGCGCGGCTTCGCTGCCAGCTCGACCTTCGCCACGTTCTTGACCGGCTTCGCTTCCGCGGGCGCGCGCCACTGGCCAAAGCGCTGTTCGAGCAACGGCTGAATGGCCGCGAGCGTGGTGTCACCGACGACTAACAACTGCGAATTGTCGGGCCGAACCCAGCGCTTGTAGAAAGCCTGCAGTTCCGCACTGGTGAGGCTGGAGACGGCTTCCGCCGTGCCCGTGCCCGAGGACGGGTTGGCGTAGGGATGACCCTCACCGTAGATGAGCTTTGGCATCACGCGGTTGATGATGGCGAGCGGTTGCGCCTTCTCCTGCTGGATAGTCGCCAGTGTCTGGCCACGCAGGCGCTCGAGTTCCTTCGCAGGGAACGTGGGATTCAGCAGCACGTCGGCATACAGTTCGAGCGATTCACCGAGCCGGTTGCTGAGCGCGCTCATGTTGAGGAACGAGCGATCGAGCGTCGAGCCGACGGCAATCGGTGCACCGAGCGACTCCGCACGATCGGAGATTTCCGGCGAAGTCCGCGTCTTCGTGCCTTCCTGCACCATGAGCATCGCGAGCCGCGCGGTGCCGGGCTTCGCCTGTGCATCGGCCGCGAAGCCGGCGTCGGCCATCAGCGTGAAATCGACGACGGGCGCGCTGTGGCGCTCGACCACCACGATCTCCAGTCCATTCGAGAGCCGCGCGCGCGCCGGCGCGGGAATCTTGAGCGACGGCGGCGCACCCGTGGCGGGTAGTTTGCTGCGGTCGACGGTGCTGGCGACCGTCCTGAACTCGGGCATGGGTTCGACGTTGAGCACGAACACCCCATCCGACAGCCAGCGCTTCGCGGCGCCCTGCACGTCCGCGGGAGTCGCGCTCGAGACCCAGCCGAGCCGGGTCTTGAAGAAATCCGGCGTGCCCGCGTACACCTGGCCTTCGGCGAGGATCGCGCTCTTTCCACCGAATCCGTCGATGCGTTCGGCGCCACGCGCGAAGGTGGCAAAGTTGGTGGTGCGAATGCGTTCCACTTCTTCCGGCGTCGGGCCGGACGCGAGGAAGCGCGACAATTCTTCGTCGAGCACTTTTTCGACGACCGCCGGATCGCTGCCCGGCTTGATCGTGACCACGATCTGGACCTGCGAGCCGATCTCGAACGGGCCCAGGTACGCGGTGACATTCGTCGCCGTGCGATCCGTGTACACCAGTCGTTTATAGAGGCGACTGTTCTTGCCGCCGGCCAGCAGGTCCGCGGTCATGTCCAGCAACGTGAAGTCCCGCTGCTTGTAGCCGGGCACGTTCCACACCTTATATATGCGTGCCTGGGGCACGTTGTCCTGCAGCATCGCGCGCCGAACGCCTGACATCTTCGCGATCCATTCCTGCTGGCGCCGGATCACGGGACCGGAGGGAATGTCGCCGAAATATTTCTCCACCTTCGCCCTGGCATCCGCCACGGTGATGTCGCCCGCCACCACGAGCACTGCATTCGCGGCGCCGTAGTACGTGCGGAACCATTCCTTGACGTCATCGAGCGAGGCCGCATTCAGGTCTTCCATCGAACCGATGGATTCCCACGAGTACGGGTGGCCGGCAGGATAAGTGCTGGTGGTGATCAACTCGCTGACCTTGCCGTAGGGACGATTGTCGCCCTGGCGTTTCTCGTTCTGCACCACGCCGCGCTGCTCGTCGAGTTTCCCCTTGTCGATGGCGCCGAGCAGGTGGCCCATGCGATCGGACTCCATCCACAACGTGAGGTCCACCGCCGACGTCGGCACGTTCTGGAAGTAGTTAGTACGATCGAACCAGGTGGTGCCGTTCATCTTGGTGGCGCCGGCGGCTTCGAGGGGCCGGAACCACTCATCGTTGTGGTTCTCGGACCCGTTGAACATCAGGTGTTCGAACAGGTGCGCGAAGCCCGTGCGCCCCGGCCGCTCGTCCTTGCTGCCCACGTGGTACCAGATATTGACGGCGACCACGGGCGCCTTGTGATCCTCGTGCACGATGAGCGTGAGGCCGTTCGGCAACACGAACTTTTCATACGGGATGTCGACCGTGGGCAATGGCGCGGGTTTTGGCGCCGCCGCGAATGCGGCCGCGGCGGGCACGGCGATGAGAGCCACGCAGGTGAACAGGCGCAGAGTTTTCATTGCAACACCCTTCATTCCAGGTGGCTCGAATGCTATCGCCAATGCAGCGAGCCGTGTACGTGAGACGACCAGGCGAGCGGGAACCGCGCCGGAACGATTCAGCCGGCGATTGCAGGCTGACCTTGTGTGGATGTAAACCCGCGGCACACCACCGCGAGCTTGTTGCCATCCGGATCGCGCACGTAGGCCGCATAGAAATCCGGGTTGTATGCCAATCGCAGACCGGGAGCGCCTTCCGAAGCCCCACCGTGCGCCAGCGCCGCGGCATGGAAGGCATCGACATCGCGCCAGGTCTTCGCCCACAGCGCCACCATGCTGCCGTTCCCGACGCTGGCCGGCGCGCCGTCGAACGGCGTGCAGACCCACAAGGCATCCTGGACGGCGCCTTCGTCTTCGTAGAGGCCCCAGCCTGACCAGCCATTCCAGCTGGTCTCGCTTTCAGCGGAAGTATCGCAGCGCGAGTAACCGAGCACACCGAGCGTGGCATCGTAAAACTTCGCCGAGCGCGCGAGATCGCTGGAGCCCAGGCAGACGTAGGCGAACATGGAGCGGCGCGGATCAGGCATGGCCGCGCCCTGACTACTTCTCCCAGCGAATGTCGATTCCCTCGGAGTCGCCGATGGCCGTGAGCAGCATTCCAACGAGCGCGCTCGAGGCGCCCGCGGCTTCGAGTATGCTCACGGTGGCGCCGTCGATGAAGTAATCGTCATCCGCCATGTCTTCTTCTTCGAGCTCATCGACGAGCACCTTGACGTCCGCGTCGCTGATGGCGCCCAGGAAGCGATTGCCGTCTTTCAAAATTAGCCGAGGCATTATTGTTCTCCGTCAGATCTTGACTGGGAATGCGTCTTTGCCCGCGTAGCGCACCTTGCCGCCCAGCTCGCCTTCGATACGCAGGAGCTGGTTGTACTTGGCGATGCGATCCGAACGCGACATCGAGCCGGTCTTGATCTGCGAGGCGCTGGTGGCCACGGCGATGTCGGCGATGGTCGCATCCTCGGTTTCGCCCGAACGATGCGACACGATGGACGAATAACCCGCATCGGCGGCCATTTTGATGGCGGCCAAGGTCTCCGTTAACGTGCCGATCTGGTTCACCTTGATGAGGATGGAGTTGGCGATCTTCTTGTCGATGCCTTCCTGCAGGATCCTGGTGTTGGTGACGAAGAGATCGTCCCCCACGAGCTGGATCTTCTTGCCCAGCGCGTTGGTCAACGTGGCCCAGCCCGCCCAGTCCTGCTCGGCCATGCCGTCTTCGATGCTGATGATCGGGTACTTGGAAGCGAGCTTGGCGAAGTACTTCACGAAATCGTCCGAGGAGAACTTGCGGCCTTCACCGTGCAGGTCGTACTTGTTCTTCTGGTAGAACTCCGACGCCGCGACGTCCATGCCGAGATAGACCTGCTTGCCGAGCTTGTAGCCCGCCTGCTCGACGGCCTGGATGATGACCTTGATGCCCGCCTCGTTGGACGACAAGTTAGGCGCGAAGCCGCCTTCGTCGCCCACCGCCGTGGTGAGTTTCTTCTTCTTGAGGATGCCCTTCAGCGTGTGGAAGATCTCCGCGCCATAACGCAGCGCTTCGCTGAACGTGGGCGCGCCCACGGGGATGATCATGAATTCCTGCACGTCGAGCGAGTTGTCGGCATGCGCGCCGCCGTTGATGACGTTCATCATCGGGACCGGCATCACCGGCTCGCGACCCTTCGCAATGTACTTCCACAATGACTGCTTCGTGTCCTGCGCAGCCGCGCGCGCGTTCGCGAGAGAGATGGCGAGCAGCGCGTTGGCGCCGAAGTTGCTCTTGTTCTCCGTGCCGTCGAGCTTGATCATGATTTCGTCGAGCGCTTCCTGCTCGAGCGGATCCTTGCCCAGCAACGCGCCCTTGAGCGGGCCGTTCACGTTCTTGACGGCCTTGAGCACGCCCTTGCCGAGATAACGCTTCTTGTCGCCATCGCGCAGCTCTACCGCCTCGCGCGTGCCCGTGGACGCGCCCGACGGCACGGCCGCGCGGCCGACCACCCCGGAATCCAGAATCACATCGGCTTCAACCGTGGGATTGCCGCGCGAATCAATGATCTCGCGCCCGACGATTTCAACGATACGACTCATAGAAGCGATTCCTCGAATGGTTGTTGTTTGACAGCGGAGTCGAGCGCCTTGAGCGTCGACAACAGATTTTCCATGCGCGCGAGCGGCCAGGCATTGGGTCCGTCACTCAGGGCCTTGGCGGGGTCCGGATGCGTTTCCATGAACAGCCCGGCGATGCCGGAAGCCACGGCCGCGCGCGCCAGCACCGGGATGTGTTCGCGCTGGCCACCCGATGCATCACCCTTGCCGCCCGGTAGTTGGACCGAATGCGTGGCGTCGAACACCACCGGCGCGCCGGTGCCGCGCATGATGGCGAGCGAGCGCATGTCGGAGACGAGATTGTTGTAGCCGAACGAGAAGCCGCGCTCGCAGACCATGATCTGCTCATTGCCCGTGGAACGCGCCTTGTCGACCACGTTCTGCATTTCCCAGGGCGACAGGAACTGGCCCTTCTTGATGTTGACCGGCTTGCCCTGGCTGGACACGTTCACGATGAAGTTGGTCTGGCGGCACAGGAAGGCCGGCGTCTGCATGACGTCGACCACGCTCGCCACCTCGGCGAACGGCGTGTCTTCGTGCACGTCGGTGAGCACGGGCACGCCTATCTTGTCTTTAACGCCCTGCAGCACCTTGAGGCCTGCATCGACGCCCGGGCCGCGAAAACTCTTCGCGGAGGACCGGTTCGCCTTGTCGTAGGAGGCCTTGAAGATGAACGGCACGCCCAGGCGCGTGGTGATGTCCTTGAGTTTCCCCGCAATTTCCTGAGTCAACGTTTCGCCCTCGATCACGCAGGGACCGGCGATGAGGAAGAACGGACGGTCGATGCCGACCTGGAAGTTGGCGAGTTGCACGTTGTGGGCGCCCCGAAACGAGGGGCGAAGGATACACGGCCGGGCATGGCGCACGCAGCCCTGAAGTGGCGAAAAGCGGCCGCCGGGCCGCTGAGCCCAAGCGCCGGATCAGGACTTCGTCGCGATGACGTACATCCCGGAGCAGTTGAGGTCTTCGTCAGTCATATCGGCCCAGCGCGGCGCAAGCTCCTCGCGACGGATGCCGTCCTTGCGCATGAATTTCTGGTGAGTGACCACGTGGAATCCGGCTTCCTGGATCAGCCGGAGATGAACCGACGCGGGCTGGCGATTGATCATGAACGGCCGTTTGCCGAGAGTTATCTCCCACAGACGATCCGAACAAGTGCGATAGCCGTTCCAGCGGGTGGACAGTCCATGCGACTTGAAATCTATCTGGTGGGACATCCAGCCACCGGGCCTGACCCATTGATGCAGCGCCTTGTACGTGGCGGGCAGGTCCACGACATGTTCGAGCACGGACTGGGAAACCACGAGATCGACCGACCCCTCCTCGATCACGCGGGGATCGAACCATGGCGCCTTGTATTCGGCCGTAATGGAGTCCCGCGGCGACGGCGCGGTCACCGCCCGGCGAATGGCTTCGATACGCTCAGGGCTCAGCGCCTCCTGCAGGGCCTGTTCGGTCAGCACATGACTCGGAAACAAGCGTTCATCGAGGTATGAACTGAATTCCGGCCATCCCTTGTCGGGGTTGGGCGCCCGGTCGCGAAACAAAGGTATGAGGTCATTCAGGATGGCCTGATTGCTCGCGGGATTGGAATGGGCGATGACATCGAGTCCGACGTAATGATTGGACCCGGACAGCAGCGCGCAAAGCCCCACGCCCAGCGACTCACCCGGTCCGAGCTCGGCGATGGTTTGCGGTACTGCGGGAAATCCGTGGGCGTGCAGCAGCGTCAGGTGCTTCATCCAGACGCCATAACAATAGGAAGCGGAGTCCGTGTGTCCGCCGGTCTTGGAAGGCAGCACATCGTTGAGCGCCGGCACGTAGCTCAGCAGACCTCTCGCGACCGGCCCGAAGCGCATTTCCACTGTGTCCTCCCCGTAGTGCTGACCGAGCCGACAGCCTACGACACCCGCGGAGGTTAGCAGCGCGTGCTAACGGAGGTCAGATGACGGACGGGATTACCTCAGCGTGTGGGACAACTTCCCGCATGCGGCCAGCGTCACAATTTGTCGACCGAGATGACGGTGTACAGGATCCCGCCTTCACGCTGGCTCGTCTTCGCGCTGATGGACGCGCGCACCTTGCTGATCTCCGAGGTGATTCCCGAGGATTCGAGCATGTCGAGATTCGCCTGGATGGGAAAATCCTCGCCGCCGACGCGCAACGCACCGTACATCATGAAGCTGCCATCCTCTAGTTTGGTGTTCTCGCCCGAGCTCATGTCGAGGATGCCCACGACGGTGGCTGGCAAGGATTTCAGCGCGGAAGAGGAGTCTGTTTCAGCAACTGTGTCGCCATCCGCAGGCGAATCCGGCGCGCCGCAGGAGACCAGCAACGCGACCGACAACAAGAGGGTCAGGGGGGACCAGCCCGGCACGCGAAGCATGGATCAGGCGCTGACCACTTCCGGCAACTGGGCAGTGCGATGCTGCCGCGCCGCCTTCACGAACCCCGTGAACAGCGGATGCCCGTCACGCGGCGTGGACGTGAATTCCGGGTGGAACTGCGTGGCAACGAACCACGGGTGGCCGGGTAGTTCGATGACCTCGACGAGATCGTCTTTCGAGAGTCCCGAGAAGCGGAATCCCGACTGGGTGTAGCGGTCGCGATAGCCGTTGTTGAACTCGTAGCGATGGCGGTGGCGCTCGAACACGTTTTCATCGCCATAAATGGCGCGCGCCAGCGTGTTGGGCGCCACGTGCACTTCCTGCGCGCCCAGGCGCATCGTGCCGCCCTTGCCCGTGGAGTCGTCGCGCCTCTGCTCGCCCTTGGCCACGTCCTGCCATTCGGTGATCAGCGCGATGACCGGATGCGCGGTGGCGCGATTGAACTCGGTGCTGTTGGCGTTCTCGAGGCCGAGCACATGCCGACCGTATTCGATGACGGCGAGCTGCATGCCGAGACAGATGCCGAGGTATGGAATCTTGTTCTCGCGCGCGTAACGCACGGCGGCGATCTTGCCTTCGATGCCGCGCTCGCCGAATCCGCCGGGCACGAGGATGGCGTCCATGCCCGAGAGCGCATGCGTGCCGTGCTTTTCGATGTCCGTGGATTCGATGTAGTGCACGTTGACGCGCGTGCGGGTCTTCACGCCGGCGTGAGTGAGGGCCTCGTTCAACGAGATGTAGCTGTCCTTGACCTGCACGTACTTGCCGACCATGGCGATGTCGACCTGGCCGTCGGGGTTCGCCTTCGCGGCCACCACCTGCTTCCACTCGGACAGGTCGGCCGGCGGCACGTTGAGCCGCAGCTTGTCGACCACGATTTCATCGAGGCCCTGCTCGTGCAGCAGCATCGGGATCTTGTAGATGTCGTCGGCGTCGATGCCGGAGATGACGGCGCGCTCTTCCACGTTGGTGAACAGCGCGATTTTGCGGCGCTGCTCGTCGGGCAGCGGGTTCTTGCAGCGGCACAGCAGCACGTCGGGCTGGATACCGATGCCGCGCAGTTCCTTCACGGAGTGCTGCGTGGGCTTGGTCTTGATTTCGCCCGACCCGCCGACGATGGGCACCAGCGTGAGATGCAGGAACACGCAGTTGTTGCGACCGAGCTCCACGCCGAGCTGGCGAATGGCTTCGAGGAACGGCAGCGATTCGATGTCGCCGACCGTGCCGCCGATCTCCACCATGCACACGTCCGAGTCGCCGGCACCCAGCATGATGCTGCGCTTGATCTCGTCGGTGATGTGCGGGATCACCTGCACGGTGGCGCCGAGATAGTCGCCGCGACGCTCCTTGGCGATGACGCGTTCGTAGATGCGCCCGGTGGTGAAGTTGCTGTGCCGGCCCGTGGTGGTGCGCACGAAGCGCTCGTAGTGGCCGAGATCCAGGTCCGACTCCGTGCCGTCATTGGTGACGAACACTTCGCCGTGCTGGAACGGGCTCATGGTGCCCGGGTCCACGTTGATGTACGGGTCGAGCTTGACCATGGCGATCTTGAGCCCGCGGCCTTCCAGGATCGCGCCAAGCGATGCGGCGGCAATGCCTTTTCCCAATGAGGAAACGACACCACCGGTGACGAATACAAATCTGGTCATGAGGAGCCCGCCGCGAGGTGAAACCGGAGACGCAAGATGCGCGTATCGACGGGCGGGCAGGTTAACAAATCGACGGGCGCTTCGAAACCTTTGCCGGTGGCCGCCGGCAGAAAATCTGTCGCGGGCGTCCGCCTGAGTCGTACGCGCCGCCGGGATTTGACAGTGGGCGCTACACCCTGCGGTAAGTGACGGTGCAACTCCCGCATCCCTTGGTGCCGCTGCGCGAGAAGCTGGCCGACAATGCGTTGTGCAGCGTGATGACGCCGGACGTGGAAATGATGTCGCGCGAGATCTTCTCCGTGCCGTCGTCGTGGTTGACTGCGAACACTGTCTGCGGGGACGCGGGCCTCAGATAGGCGGGCATTCCCGTAATGGTGGCGGCCGTCGAATTGCTCTTTCCGGTGATCGCGGGCATCTGCAGCGTGACCGTTCCGTCGCCGCTGCGTGAATAGCCGATCGACCCGGTCGGTTGCGACGAGCATCCGGTCAACGTCGCGGTAAACGATCCTTCGTTGGGGCAGTTGATATAACGCGCGGTCGTTCCGACGATGTAGTTGTCGCCGATGTCGTACTCCGAAATGACGGAGTCGGGAATGTGGGTCGAAATCTTCAGGAACGCCGCAGCCGCGTCGCCACCCGCGCGCTGGTCCACGCAGATGTTGTTCCTGACCACCACGCGTCTCGGGTACTTCGCGGCAGTGGCGTTGCCCTCGAAGTATATGACCGGCAGGTCCAGCGCCGGGTCCACGCAATTCAGGAAAATGCAGTCGGTGATGATCACTTCCTCGACATCGGCGGGCATTGCGACGTGACCGATCCTCAACCCATATTCCTTCGTGCCGGAGAAGATGCATCCGGAAATGACGATGCTCTTCACGTTGTGCTGAACGAACATTCCGGCCGCTTCGTTGGGCCGCGACGATCCCGCGATGTCGTTGCCGATGAACCGGATGCGACTGGAGTTCACTACGTTGACGACATTGGATTCGGGAAGCGTCGGCTGGGACTTCAGGTGATTGCCGATGAACCCCACGGTGTCGCAGCTGGCGATGAGAAGGTCGCCCGCCCGCGAGTTGCGCAATGCGCAACCCATCACCTCGGTTCCGGATGAGTAGTGCGCGATCTGCAGCGCGCGATGATTGCCGCGCATGCCGACGCCGATGATGGCCGTGTCGAAAATCGGCTGTGAGGACTCGTCAGCTTCGATGTCGATTCCGCAGCCGGGGTTGTCGCCGGAGCTCGAATCGTAGAAGCCGCCGATGACGCAGGCGCCGTCCACCTGGACGATCGATGCGTTGTTACGCACATTGCCCTCCGAGAGCACGCCAAACGCCTGGAAACGCATCGAAGCGCCATATACGGTCCAACCATCACCGCCGTTGGTGCCCCTGGGATCCGAACCCGCGCAGTCGCGAATCTGCACTCGATCGAGTGTGATGTTCTGCGAGCTCAGCGCGCGAATTCCGAATGCCCGGCCCGCCTTGTTGTTGGCCTTGTTGCCGTCGATCCCGCCGCCGACCACCTGGACATCCTGCTTCGACGAGATGTCGAGCAATCCCGAATCCTTCCAGTTCTTGCCTGCGGCGGATTGCACGATGACACCCATGGCCATCTCGATGGTCTGCGAGCTCTGCGCGACCAGGTTTTCGGAGATGGTGTAGGTGCCTGGAGTCACCTCGTAAGTCCGGCTGTTGGTAAAAAATGAATCGTTGATGGGGGTGGCACCCCCGTTCGGACTTGCACCCATTCGAACCCATCGACCCGGTTCGTACTGTGTGTCCACAGGCGTCTTGCCTGCTGCCGATTCCGCCGACGTTTTCGGAAAGCGTGGCGGAGTGCGGGCCTGGGCATGCGCCTCGCGCGCAAGGACCGCCGATCCGGCGGCGGATGCCAACAAGACTTTCGAAATATCGCGGCGGCGCATGACGACCTCGCAGTTGTAGAACGGACTTCCGGCCTGTTGGCAGATGCGTGCTCCGGATTCTGCCGCTTGCGACGGGTCTAGGACGGCGTCCAGCGCAGCCGTGCGCGCCGCCGCGACTTGTCGTCCGCCGCGACCGACGCGTCGATCCAGCGGTCGCTCACTGCGACCAGGCGCTCACCCGCGAACAACAGCGGCAGCCGACCGCGTTTGTCGGCGGGAATCCTCGCAGCCTGCAGCAACGATTTGAGCGATTGTGTTCGGGCGCGCGGGCCAGGGCGCAGGCGCTCGCCACCGACGCGCGAGCGTACCGCCAACACCTTGGGCAGTCGCGCGAGATCGATAGGCCCAGCCACTTCGTCGACGAGCTCGAGCACGCCGGCATCCGCTCCCAGAACCAGGCGGCGGTTCTCGCGCCAACGCCACGCGTTCGCGGTGAATTCGACGGAAGGCTCGCGTGACTTCCGGAGTTCCAGGCGACCGCCCATGCGAACCATGCGCGCGTTCGCCCAGACCACCTCTGGTTGAGCATCGATGCGGGCTTCGAGCAGCGGCCCGGACATCTCCTTCAGGCGCGAAGCTTCAGGCATCTCGACGCCGTGGAGCGCGATGTAGCCGCGCAGCGCATTGCGCCGCCGCGCCATGGGCAACGCGCGCAGGGCGCTCACCGAGACTCCAGCGCCATCGGCGAGGCGCGCAAGATCTTGCGCCGCCCTTTCGTTGAGTAATGCAGCAGCCGACGACATGTGGGCGGCGCTGCGTGCCAGCGCCTTGTCGATGCCCGGCCAGTGTTCGCGCATGAGCGGCATCAATCGATGCCGCAGAAAATTGCGTGAGAAGCGCACGTCGGTATTGGACGGGTCCTCGACCCACTGCAAGCGAGCCTGCCGCGCCACCGCTTCGATCTCGCTGCGCGACACGTCGAGCAGCGGGCGCGCAATCTGCGAATCACCGAAGGCGGCCAGTGCAGGCATGCCCGAAAGGCCGGTGACTCCGGCCCCGCGAAACAAATGCAGCAGCAGGGTTTCCACCTGGTCGTCGCGATGCTGGGCGGTGACGAGGACTTCCCCCGGCTCCAGCGCTTCGCACAGAAGTTGGTAGCGCGCATCACGGGCGGCGGACTCGGGAGACTCACCGGCGCGGCGCGCGATGTTTGCCTCGAGCACGACGAACGGCACGCGCCGCGCACGCGCCCATCGGGCACATTGCCGGCTCCACTCACCGCTCGCGGCCTGCAGTCCGTGGTCGACGTGAATCAGGCGAAGGCCACCCAGTCGGCGGCGCTGCTTGATCAGCAGGTGCGCGAGCACCGTGGAATCGATGCCGCCACTGAATGCGAGTGCGACACGTGGCCTGGGTCCCGCGAGCTCGACGAGTTTCGCAACGGGATCGAACATGGCCGATGGAGGTGCGTCCCGATTTGCTAGCAAATCGAGAATGTCCCCATTAGTTGGCGACTTCGCTGAACACGCCGAAGCCGTCGATGCGGGTATTGCGTTGCGCGCGCAGCTTGTCGGGCGGCAGCTTCTCGAGTTGCGAAAGGTGCTTCACCAGCGCGGCCTTGATGGTGTTGGCCACGGCCTGGGCGTCGCGATGCGCGCCACCGACAGGCTCGGGGAGAACCTCGTCGACGAGCTTGAGCTTGAACAGGCGATCCGCCGTGAGGTTCATCGCATCCGCGGCCACTTCTTTCTTGTCGGCGCTTTTCCAGAGAATGGACGCGCAGCCTTCCGGTGAAATGACCGAATAGGTGGAGAACTGCAGCATCAGCAAGCGGTCGCACACGCCGATGGCCAGCGCGCCGCCGGAACCGCCCTCGCCGATCACGCAGCTGATGATGGGGATGCCCATGACGGACATCTCGAAGAGATTGCGCGCAATCGCCTCGGACTGGTTGCGCTCTTCGGAGCCCACGCCGGGATAGGCGCCGGGCGTGTCGATGAACGTGATGAGCGGCAGGCGGAATCGCTCGGCGAGCCGCATGAGGCGCAACGCCTTGCGATAACCTTCCGGCTTGGGCATGCCGTAGTTGCGACGCACGCGCTCTTTCGTGTCGCGACCTTTCTGGTGGCCGATGAGCATGACCGGCGTGTCGTCGAGTCGGGCGGGGCCGCCGATGATGGCGAGGTCGTCGCCATACATGCGGTCGCCATGCAACTCGTGGAAGTCCTTGAAGATGAGGCTGGCGTAGTCGAGCGTGTACGGCCGCTGCGGATGACGCGCGAGCTGCGTGATCTGCCACGGCGTCAGGTTCGCGAAAATGCTCTGCGTGAGCTGCTCGCTCTTGGCCTGAAGCCGGGTGATCTCTTCCTGGATATTGACCGCGGAGCCCGAAGGAACGTGTTTCAGTTCTTCGATCTTGGCTTCAAGTTCGGCGATCGGCTGCTCGAAATCGAGGAAATTCACTGCCATAGGGCGGCGAGAATAACAGAGGGACGTCCCCGATTTGCCAGCAAAAGGGGAAGTGCCTCGTCCGAGGCGCGTCCCCTGTTGCTAGCTAAACGAGTGGGGACAGACTTTAAGCCTGTCCCCACCCATCCATGCCCCCATTTCCACTGCTATCCGTTGATCGAAGTGACCCCCGCGCTCACGGGTGGCGGGCTGTACAGCACCGCGATCCGCCCGCGACCCAACAGCTTTTCGAGGTCTTCGGTCAAGGCCGGCGCCGGACGGACGTTCCAGTCGGGCCCGAACGAGTAAGTGCCGCGCGCCCCGGCCGCGAAGAACTGCACGGACACCTGGCAACTACCGCCACGGTACTGCGCCAGGATGGCCTGCAACCGTTCCAGCGGGAAAGTATCGGTGGACTTGAGTTTGAGCACGATGCGGCGCGCTTCCTTTTCCCGCAGCCGCTCGAGCTCGCTGACCTTGCTGGCGCGCAGCACCCAGGTGTTGGCGAATTCATCGAAACGCAACTTTCCTTCGATGAGCAGCAACGCGTCCTTCACGAGGACCTCGCGATATTGCTGATACTGCTCGTCGAAGAATCCCACGGAGATGCGTCCCGAGTCGTCGTCCAGCACCACCTCGGTGCGCGGGCCGCGCTTGCGCAATTCCTCGACGACGCCGGCGATGGCCACGGGTTTGCCGCCGAAGAATGCGCGGCCGCCTTCGGCACTCGCCGCGGGTTTCTCGGCGTCGATGTAGTCGACGATGCGCCCGGTGATGAACCGCGGCAGATCGTTCACGAACCGGTCGATGGGATGGCCGCTGATGGCGCGTCCCAGCGTCTCGCGTTCGGCGCGCAGGCGCGCGCTGTCGGTCCACTCGGGCTGGTCCGGCGCCGTGGCGCGCACCGCCTCGGGCACATGCGCCGAAGACAGGCCAAAGATGTCGTGCTGCCCGGTTTCATTGGCTTTGCTGTTCTGTTCGCCCAGCGCCAGCGCCGCATCGAGCCGATGCATGAGCGTGGCGCGATTCGCGGCGAGACCGTCGAGACTGCCGGACTTGATGAGCGCCTCCAGCACACGCCGGTTGATCCTGGACAGATCGAGACGACGGCACAGATCTTCGAGACTGGTGTAATCGCCATGGGCTTTGCGTTCGCCGACGATCGCCTCGACCGCGCCCTGCCCCACGCCCTTGATGGCGCCGAGGCCGTAGCGAATGGTCTTGTCGTCGACCACCGCGAATTCATAGGAAGAAAGGTTGACGTGCGGCGGCAGGACCGTGAGGCCGACTTCCTTGCGGCAGTCGTACAACATGCCGACCACCTTGTCGGTGTGGTCCATGTCCGCGGATAACACCGCGGCCATGTACGACGCGGGTTCGTGCGTCTTCAGCCACCCGGTCTGGTACGACAACAGCGCGTACGCGGCCGAGTGCGACTTGTTGAAGCCATAACCCGCGAACTTCTCCATGAGGTCGAAGATGTACGCCGCCTGCTCCTCGGGCACGCCGTTCTTCACCGAGCCGCCCACGAACTTGCCGCGCTCCTTCGCCATCTCCTCGGGCTTCTTCTTGCCCATGGCGCGGCGGAGCATGTCGGCGCCGCCGAGCGTGTAGCCCGCGAGCACCTGCGCGATCTGCATCACCTGTTCCTGGTAGAGGATCACGCCGTAGGTGGGCGCGAGCACGGGCTGCAGCGAGGGATGTAGATAGTCGATGGGCGGCGCGTGCGGATCGTTGCGGCTGTGCTTGCGGTCGATGAAGTCGCCGACCATGCCCGACTCGAGCGGGCCCGGACGGAAGAGAGCCACCAGCGCCACGATATCCTCGAAGCGGTCCGGCTTGAGGCGCCGGATGAGGTCTTTCATGCCGCGGGATTCCAGCTGGAACACCGCGGTGGTCTTCGCCTCCTGCATGAGGGCGTAAGTCGCCTCGTCGTCCATGGGCAGCTGGCTGATGTCGAGCAAGGCCTCGCCGGCGGCGGCGCGGCGCGCGTTGATGATCTTCACCGCGCGGTCGATGACCGTGAGCGTGCGCAGGCCGAGGAAGTCGAACTTCACGAGGCCCGCGGCCTCGACGTCGTCCTTGTCGAACTGCGTGACGACGCTGCCGCCCTTGTCGTCGGCGTACAGCGGCGCGAATTCCGTGAGCTTCGACGGCGCGATCACCACGCCGCCCGCGTGCATGCCGGCGTTGCGCGTGAGGCCCTCGAGCGAGCGCGCGAGGTCGATGAGGTTCTTGATCTCCTCGTCTTCCTTGTAGAGCCGCTTGAGCTCGGGTTCCTTCTCGAGCGCGTCGTCGAGCGTGATGCCGAGCTCGAACGGGATGAGCTTGGCGATCTTGTCGACGTAGCCGTATCCCATGCCGAGCACGCGACCCACGTCGCGCACCACGGCCTTCGCCGCGATGGTGCCGTAGGTGATGATCTGCGAGACGCGCTCGCGGCCGTATTTCTGCGAGACGTATTCGATGACGCGGTCGCGGCCGTCCATGCAGAAGTCGATGTCGAAGTCGGGCATCGACACGCGTTCCGGATTGAGGAAGCGCTCGAACAGCAGGTCGTATTTCAGCGGATCGATGTCGGTGATGCCGAGGCTGTAGGCGACGAGCGAGCCGGCGCCCGAGCCGCGACCCGGACCCACCGGCACGCCATTGGCGCGCGCCCAGCGGATGAAGTCGGCGACGATGAGGAAGTAGCCCGGGAAACCCATCTGGCAGATGACGCCGAGCTCGCGTTCCAGTCGCTCGCGGTACTCGGTGATGCGCGCGAGCTGGCTCGCATCGAATACCTTTTCCCGCTCCGCGAATCCCCGTTCGGACTCGGCGCGGATGTGCGCTTCGACGGTCGTGCCCGCGGGCAGCGGGTAGTTAGGCAGGCGCGACTCGCCGAGCTTGAGCGGCAGCGAACATCGGCGGGCGATCTCCACCGAGTTCTGCAGGGCTTCGGGGATGTCGGCAAACAGCGCCGCCATTTCCTGGGGCGAGCGCAGATACTGCGCCTCGGTGTACCTGCGCTGCCGCGCGGGATCCGCGAGCTGCGCGCCATCGGAGATGCAGACGCGCGCTTCGTGCGACTCGAAGTCGCTGGCGGCGAGGAAACGCACGTCGTTGGTGGCGACGACGGAAATGCCCGCCTTCTGGCTGAGGGCAATGGTCCTGGCGACCATCGATTCATCATCCGCCCGCCCGAGACGCTGGAGCTCGAGGTAGTAGCGGTCGCCGAAGAGCTCCTTCCACTCGCGCGCCAGCCCGAGCGCGTCGGCTTCGCGGCCATTGGCAATGGCGCGGCCGACGTCGCCTTCGGCAAATCCCGACAGGGCGATCAGGCCGGCGGTGGTCTGCGGCGTGAGCCAGTCGCGCGAGAGCAGCGGCACTCCGCGATCCTGGCCTTCGAGCCACGCGCGCGTGACGATGTTCGCGACATTCTGGTAACCGCCCGGATCCTTGCACAGCAGTGTCAGGCGATTCGGCGGCAGGCGCTCGCCCGCGCGCAGCAGTACGTCCACGCCGATGATGGGCTTGACGCCGTGCTTCAATCCTTCACGGTAGAACTTCACCATCGCGAACAGATTGTTCTGGTCGGTGACCGCGACCGCTGGCATGCCGAGCGCGGCGGCGCGCTCCACCAGCTCCGGAATGCGCACCACGCTGTCTTGCAACGAAAACTCGGTGTGCAGACGGAGGTGAACGAATTCAGGAGATGACATGGCGCGCGAGTTTACACACGAACGCGCGCGTTATTGCGGTTGGCAAATGGATCAACGAGATGGGATTGGTATCTCCTCGCGTCGCGAAACTGCGAGGCCAGTCACAGTCACCGGCTGGTGAAGTTGTGAATCGTTTCAACGGATTGCATTTCATCCCGGCCGATACTTTCGCCATCTCCTGCAATCCCTGGCACATCCATGGCGTATCGCAATCGCTGGCTCGCCGGCACTTTCACGCTGCTCGCAGCCGGCATCTCCACGGCCACGATCGCGCGCACGCCTGCGCTGGCGCCTCCGCCGGCAATCGCACCGGCGGGCTCGCTGTACGAGCGCCTGGGTGGCACGCAGGCGGTCACCGCCATCGTCGCCGACACCGTCGACAAGGTGGTGGCGAATCCCGAGACGAACCGGCCGTTCGACAAGGCGAACCTGCAGAACGCGAAGGACATGCTGGTGGAACAGATCTGCGCGCTGACCGGCGGCGGCTGCTCCTGCAGCAGCGAGCCGACGCTCGCGGTGTACGCGAGCGAAGACATCAGCGACACGGAATTCTTCGGCCTGGTCGAAGCGCTGCGCGAGTCGATGCGCGCCCGCGAGGTCCCGCTGGCCGCCCGCAACCAGTTGCTGGAAGTCCTCACCCCGATGAAGCGCGTGGTCGCGAAACTCTAGTCGAAGTCGGTATCGAGGCCGGTGCGCACCGGCGCGAAACTTCGCCGGTGCAAGGGGCTGGGCCCGAGCGCATTCAGCGCCGCGACGTGGGCCGCGGTGGGATATCCCTTGTGGCCTGACAGCGAGAAACCCGGATAGCGGTGATCGAGATCGCGCATCAATGCATCGCGCGTGGTCTTGGCGAGGATCGATGCCGCGCTGATCGAAGGCACGGTGGCGTCTCCCTTGATCACCGCCTCGAACAGGCATTCGAATCCGAGGCCGTCCGCGCACGGGCAGCGATTGCCATCGACGAACACCTGCTGCGGCGGCACGGCGAGGCCTAACAAGGCGCGGCGCATCGCCAGCATGGTCGCCTGCAGGATGTTGATGCTGTCGATTTCTTCGGCGTCCGCCCACGCCACCGAATGACACAGCGCGCGTTCGCGAATGAGAATGGCCAGGCTTTCGCGCTCCTCGGGTTCGAGGACTTTCGAATCCGCCAGACCGCGAATGGGCCGCGCCGGGTTCAGGATCACCGCCGCGGCGACCACCGGGCCGGCAAGCGGCCCGCGCCCCGCCTCGTCCACGCCCGCCACGCGCAACCGCACTCGAAGCTTCATGCCGGCATCGCCCGCGTCTCGAGCAGCTCCGCGACTTCCGCCGCGGCACGGTCCGCGCCATCGCAGCGCAGCCGGGCATGGATGGCCGCGAATTCCTGCTGGATCTGCGCCACTTCCGCGGGATGTTCGAGCCAGTGCG
The DNA here is from genome assembly GCA_035765415.1 of Steroidobacteraceae bacterium. Taxonomy (GTDB): domain Bacteria; phylum Pseudomonadota; class Gammaproteobacteria; order Steroidobacterales; family Steroidobacteraceae; genus CADEED01. Next base: position 25,659 of record DASTXR010000143.1, read on the forward strand.
CCAGTGCGTTCGCGAGGTTCTCCGGGCTTGCGGCCTCCTGGAAAAACTCCGGCACGAGTTCCTTGCCGGCGAGCAGGTTGGGCTGCGAGAAATGTTTGATCTTCACGAGACCGAGCGTGCGCAGCAGGAATGCGGTGATCGCGCCCAGCCGGTAGGCCACCACCATCGGGCGCTTGGACAAGGCCGTCTCGAGCGTCGCCGTGCCCGATGCCACCAGGACGACATCGGCGGCCGCCAGCGCGCGGCGGGCTTGACCGTCGAGCATCTGCACGTTCGCATCGGGCGCGTACTCGGCGCAGCGTGCGGCGAACAGATCCCGCAATGCGGGAGTCACCATCGGCGCAATGGTGACCAGTCCGTTGAAACGCTTCGCGAGCAACTGCGCAGCGCCGGCGAAAACACCGGAAAGTTTTTCGACCTCGCCACGGCGGCTGCCGGGCAACACCGCGAGCACGCGCGCCGCCGGATCGAGGCCGAGTCCGGCCCGCGCCGCGCCGCGATCCACATCCACCGGGATCTGGTCGGCGAGCGGATGACCGACGAACGCCGCGCGCACGCCGTGTTCGCGATAAAAATCGGGTTCGAAGGGGAACAGGCACAACACGAGGTCGACGGCCGCACCGATGGTGCGCACCCGTCCCTGCCGCCAGGCCCAGACCTGCGGACTCACGTATTGCACGGTCGCGAGACCGCCGCGCTTGAGCTTTTTCGCGAGCCCCAGATTGAATTCCTTGTAGTCGACGCCGATGAACACGTCGGGCCGCCACTCGAGAATCTGCCGGGTCAGTGCGCCGCGCAGCTGCATGAGCCGCGGAAGGTGCCTGATCACCTCGGTGAGCCCCATGACCGCCAGTTCTTCGATGCCATGCCAGGCCGTGCAGCCCGCGGCCTTCATCTTCGGGCCGGCGACACCCGCGAATTCGGCATCGGGAAACCTGCGGCGCAGCGCTTCGATGAGCGCGGCACCCAGCGCGTCACCGGATGTTTCTCCCGCGACCAGTGCGATGCGCAACGGCGACGCTGCCTAACGCACGAGGCTGCGGGTGGACTCGCCGATGAAATCGACGAAGATCTTGAGCTCCGGCTGCGTAGCCACCCGCGACTGAAGCTCGGCCACCGCGTCGGCCAGCTTGAGATCCGAGCGGTACAGAACGCGATAGGCGTTCTTGAGATTGCGGATCTGCTCGGGTGTGAAGCCGCGGCGCTTCAATCCTTCCGAGTTGATCGAATGCGGCACCGCTGGCGTACCGACCGCCATGACGTATGGCGGCACGTCACGTGTCGCCGCGGAATTGTTGCCGAGGAAGGCATGTGCACCGACCTTGGTGAACTGATGGGTGCCGGCGTAACCGCCCATGATGACCCAGTCGCCCAGCACCACGTGGCCGGCCAGCGTGGCGTAGTTGGCCATCACGCACTTGTTGCCCACGCGGCAATCGTGCGCGACATGGGTGAACGCCATGAAAAGATTGTCGCTGCCGATGGTGGTGACGCCGCCGCCGTGCGTGGTGCCGCGGTTCATGGTCGTGAATTCGCGAAACACGTTGCGGTCGCCGATCTCCAGCCGCGTGGGTTCGCCCTTGTACTTGAGATCCTGCGGTGCATCACCGATGGACGCGAACTGGAAGATCTTGTTGCCCGCGCCGATGGTGGTGGGCCCGTTGATCACCGCATGCGGGCCTATCCACGTGCCCGCGCCGATGGTTACGCCCTCGCCGATGACGGTGTAAGGCCCGACGGTGACGTCGCTCGCGAGCTCCGCCTTAGGAGAAACGATGGCGCGGGGATCGATGCCGCTCACGCTGGCGGTGCCTTTGCCGAAGTCTTGTTGGTTTCGGGCGCGACCATAAGTTCTGCAGACGTTACCTCATGGTCGCCCACGTATGCCACGGTGTTGAACTTCCAGATGCCGCGCATGGCGCGTTCCAGCCTGGCGGTGAGGATCAGTTGATCGCCCGGCTCGACCGGCTTGCGGAAGCGCGCCTTGTCGATGCCGACGAAAAAGAAACGCGTGGAATCGTCCGGAACCACGTCCGCGGTGACGAACGCCAGCAGCCCCGCGGTCTGCGCCAGCGCCTCGATGATCATCACGCCCGGCATCACCGGCCGATGCGGGAAATGCCCGGGGAAAAACGGCTCGTTGGCGGTGACGTTCTTGATGGCCTTGATGCTCTCGCCCTTGACGCACTCCAGCACGCGATCGACGAGCAGGAATGGATAGCGATGCGGCAGCAGCCTTCTCACGCCCATGTGGTCGAGTGAAATCGACTCGGTCATTTTAGTTAGTCCTCGGAAGAATCCTTGTCCACGGCGCTGAAGCCCACGTGTTTTTCCACGGCTCGCAGCCGCCTGGCCATTGCGTCGAGCCGCTTGATGCGCCCGACGATGCGCCGCCACGTTCCCGCTTCCTCGCTCGGGAGCGCGGAAGAATACACGCCCGGCTTGTCGATGGAGTGCGAGATGAATGACGTTCCCAGCACGACCACGTCGTCGCACAGGGTGATGTGGCCCACGAGCCCGACCTTGCCGCCGAGCACGCAGCGCTTGCCCAGCACGCTGCTGCCGGCGATCGCCACGCAGGCGGCCAGCGCCGAGTGAGCGCCGATGCGCACGTTGTGCGCAATCATGATGAGGTTGTCGATCTTCACGCCTTCTTCGATGACGGTGTCACCGAGCGCGCCACGATCGATGGTGGTGTTGGCGCCGATTTCGACGTCATCGCCGATGTTCACGCCACCGATCTGCGGCACCTTGACCCACGTGCGCTTTTCGGACGCGTAGCCGAAACCGTCGCCGCCGATCACCGCGCCCGGCTGCACGATGCAGCGCCGCCCGAACACGACATGGTGGCCGACGAACACGCGCGCGACCAGCCGCGAATCGTCACCGATGACGGCGCCCCGCTCGACGACGGTTCCGGGGCCGACGAAACAGCGCGCGCCGATTCGCGCGCCTTCACCGATGTATGCCTGGGCCGCGATCTCCGCCGACGGATCGAGGATGGCGCCCGGCGCAACCGTCGCGGCCGCATGGACGCCGGGATTCAGCGGCGGATCCGGGTGCAGCAGCATGGCGACGCGTGCGTAGGTCGCGTGGGGATTGGCTGCGACGAGCACCGCCACCGGCGAATCCGGGGCCGACTTCGCATCGAGGATGACGGCGCCCGCGCGCGTGCCCGCGAGCTGCGCAACGTACTTGGAGTTGGCGAGAAAGGTGATCGACCGGGGTTCCGCGTGCGACAACGCGGCGACGGAATCCACCGTCGCCGCCGGATCACCGCGCAGTTCGCAGCCGAAACGGACCGCGAGTTCGCCGAGCGTCATTGTCATGGCGGCCGGCGCAATCGCGCCCTGGTTACGGCTTCGCTGGCGGCTTCGCAGGCGCGGGAGCGGCGCCCGCGGCCGGCTTAGGCGCGCGCGCCTGCAGGCCCTGCAGCACCGCAGCCGTGATGTCGACGGTCGGCGTGGCGTAGATGACGCCTTCGGCGATCACGATGTCGAAACTCTGCGCCTTGGCGTATTCGCGAACTTCGCCGAACAACAGGCGCTGGAGCTTGTTCATCTCTTCCTGGCGCTTGGCGTTCGAATCGTCCTGCAGCTCGGCCTTCTTGCGCTCGATCTCGCGCGCGCTGTCACGCAAATCCTTTTCGGCCTTGGTGCGCTGGTCGGCGGCCATCGTGGCCAGGTCCTTCTGGTACTTCTCGTTGCGGGTCTTCAGCGCCTGCTCCTGGGCAACGAGCTGCTGAAGGCGCGGTCCGAACTCGGCGCGCAGATTTTCCTGGACGACTTTCGCCTGCGGCGACTCTTCGAACAGCTTGGCGATGTCGACGACACCGACCTTGATCTCGGCGGCGGCGGGCATGGAGAACGTCGCCGCGATCAGCGAACCCAAGAGAACTTTACGGAAGGAAACCTGCACTGAACTCACCTCTTAAAAAGAACTGGCCGCTTAGAAAGCCTGGCCAACCGAGAACTGGAAGCGCTCTATCTCATCTTCATAGGTATAGATGTCGCCCTTGTACGCATTCAGCGGCACGGCATAGCTGAAACGGAACACGCCCAACGGTGCAAGCCATTGAACTGCAATGCCTGTTGAGTGCTTCAATTTATCATACTCGAACTCGTATTCGACCGGCGGACCGAGCTGACCGAGAGGTCCGTAGAAAGAGTAGCGATTGCCCGTCGAGAAGATGTTGCCCATGTCGTAGAACCATGAGAGGCGAGCCGACGACTGGAACTTCTGTGGCAGCGGGATGATGACTTCCGCCCTGCCCGTCACCTTCAGGTTGCCGCCGAACGGGCGCCCGAAATCGTCCTTGGGCCCCAGCCGACTCTCTTTATAGCCGCGCACCGTCTCCGGTCCGCCGCCGTAGAACTGCCGGTAAGGAGGCAGGGCCGTGGTGTCGCCGATGTCCATGCCGTAGGCCAGGTCCGCACCCAACTGCAGTGTGAAGCGACCGAACAACGGGATGTACTTGATGAAGTCGTAGCTGGCGACGTAGTACTGCACGTCGCTGACACCGGGAAGGGCATAAGCCAGCCCGAACGAATGCCGCATGCCGCGATCGGCAAACAGTGAACGATTGCGGCTGTCGTAGTTCCAGGAAGCGGTGAACTCGATCGTGTTGTACTCGGTGCCCACGAGTATGACGTCGCAGCTCGGAATCCTCGGGTCGTAGTCGATGCAGTCGCGCGAGGAATCGCCGTTGCTGTCCACCCACTCGATGGCCTGGCGCGCGCTGCTGCCGACGCTCGTGAGCAGGTTCGACTTCTGGAACTGCAGACCCATGCGCAGGCCCTGGTTTTCGCCGATCGGATAACCGATGTCGAAACCGGCGCCGATCGTCTCCGACGAGAAGTCGGAAGACGAGGAAACGAACTGGGTCTGGTCGCGATACGTGACGTTGCCGGTCAGGCCCACGCCGTCGGCCGTGAAGTACGGCTCGGTCATCGAAACGCCGTACACCTTGCTGTACTTGCCCGAGTTGAGGTCGACCGACACGCGGCGGCCGGTGCCGAGGAAATTCGCATCGGCGTAGTTGCCGCTCAGGATGAACGACTGCGATTCCGAGTAGCCGACGCCGCCGCCGAGCTGCGCGGAAGGACCCTCTTCGATTTCGTAGGTGACGTCGACGAGGTCGGTGGAGCCCGCCACCGGTTTGGTCTCCGATTCGACCTTCTTGATGTACGGCAGCCGTTCGAGACGCTGCTTCGAACGGTCGAGCGCCGCATTCGAGAGCCAGCCGCCCTCGAGCTGGCGCATCTCGCGGCGAAGCACTTCGTCGTTGATCTTGGAAACGCCGTTGAACGCGATGTGGCGCACGTACACACGATTGCCCGGATCGACGAAGAACGTGAGCGACAGCTCCTTGTTAGCCGGGTCGCCGATGGTGGTCGGCACCGGGTCGACCTTGGCGAACGCGAAACCGTCCTCGCCCAGGCGGTTCTGCAGCAGCTCCTGCGTGGTGGTGATGGTCTTGCGCGAGAACGTGTCGCCGGGCTGCACGAGCAGATAGCGGCGCAACAGCGGCTCGGGGACCACGAACGTGCCCGCGAGCTTCACTTCCTTGATGCGGTGAACCTCGCCTTCGTTGACGTTCACCGTGATGAAGATGTCGTCCTTCTCCGGCGCGATGGCCACCTGCGTGGATTCGACCTCGAAGTTCGCGTAACCGCGGTCCATGTAGAAGGAACGCAGCTTTTCCAGGTCGCCCTGCAGCGATTCGCGCGAATAACGATCGTCCTGCTTGTAGAACGACAGCAGGTTGGGTGTCTTGAGCTCGAACGCATCGAGAATGTCTTTCTCGCGGAACGTCTCGTTGCCGACGATGTTGATCTGCCGGATCTTGGCCCGCTTGCCTTCGACGATGTCGATCTTGATCTTGACCCTGTTGCCGGCGACTTCCTCGACCTGGGCATCGATACGCGCCGCGTACTTGCCGCGCGCACCGTACTGGTCCTGCAGGAACGACTTCACGTCCTCGAGCACGGAACGGTCGAAGGTCTTCCCCTGCGCGAGACCCACGTTGCGCAGCGACTTGCTGAGGTCTTCGGTCTTGATGTCCTTGTTGCCCTTCAGCTCGAAGCTCTCGATGGTCGGGCGCTCGTTGACCACCACGATGAGCGTGCTGCCGTCGCGCCGCAGTTCCACGTCGCGGAAGAAGCCGGTGTCGTACAGCGCGCGCACCGCCTCGCGGATGCGCTGCGCCGACAGGTTGTCGCCGATGTTGATGGGTAGATAGTTGTAGACGGTGCCTTCGGTGACGCGCTGCAGTCCTTCGACGCGGATGTCGCCGACGGTGAACGCCGGCCCTTCCTGGGCACGCAAAGGGGCTGCCAGCAACATCCCGCTGGCGGCACAAAGAGTCGCGAACCGTATGATCAAATCAGTCCCCTGGAAAATTCGTTCTTAGAGATTCAAGTTCGACAAGTCGTTGAACAAGGCCACGCCCATGAGCAGCACCAGCAGCAGCAACCCGGCCTGCTGGCCCACGAGGTAGGTGCGATCGGACAGCGGGCGCCCCTTCACCCACTCGACGAGCTGGAACGCGATCTGACCACCGTCGAGGATCGGGATGGGCAGCAGGTTGAGGAAGCCCAGCGACAGCGACAGCAGGACCATCATCATGAGGAAACTGAAGAGCCCGGCGTGCGCGGCTTCGCCGACCGACGTCGCAATGCCGATGAAGCCCGAGGTGTTCTTCCACGACATGTCGCCGGTGAGCATGCGCCCGAAGAACTTCGCCTGCGCCGCCGTCATCTGCCAGGCTTTGCCGATCGAATAGGAAAGCGCGCTCAGCGGCCCGACCGGGGTGTGCGTGCGCATCTCCGGTGGATAGGGAACGCTCATGTCCTTGGGCGCGATGCGCAGGCGCCCGATCGTCTGGCCGCCATCGGTCTCGCTGGCGACGGTGACGCGGCGGGTGAGCTCGCTGCCGGCACGCTGCACGGTGACGTCGATCTCCTTGCCCGGGCGAGCGCGCACGTAGTCGCGGAACTCGCCGAAGTTGCGGATCGCCGTGCCGTCCACCTTCATGATCTTGTCGTCCACCATCAGGCCCGCCCTGGCGGCCGGACCGTCGGGCTCGACGGCACCGAGCACCGCGGGAAGCGACGGAACCCAGTACTCGAATCCGAGCCCCAGGTAGAGCTGGTAGGGCTCGGTGAGCTTGTGGCGAAGCGCCGGGTCCGAGATCACGAGCGTGACGGTGCGCTCCGAACCCAGGCGATTGCGCACCACCATGACGGCTTCGCCGTCATCGCTGACCGCATCTAACAACCCGAGCGACGCGTCGACCTGGTCGAGGACCGGATCGCCATCGATGCTGCGGATTTCATCGCCGTTGGCGAGGCCGGCAGCGGCGGCCGGCGACCCGACGACCACGCGGTCGACCACGGCCTTCAGGTGGTTGACGCCATTCGTCCAGAAGATCGCCCAGAGTATGAGAACGGCGAACAGGATGTTCGCCGCGGGTCCCGCGAGCATCACCAGGATGCGTTGCCAGGGCGGTTTGCTGGCGAAGGCGCGCGGCAGGTCTTCCGGCGGCACCGCGCCATCACGCTCATCGAGCATGCGCACGTATCCACCGAGAGGCAGCGCGGCAATGACGAATTCAGTGTGATCGGGCGCCTTGCCGACCCACTTGTAGAGCGGCTTGCCGAAACCCACGGAGAAGCGCAGCACCTTGAAACCGAGCTTGCGGGCCACCCAGAAGTGCCCGTACTCGTGCACGGTGACCAGCAGGCTGACGCCCACGATGAACCAGAGAATGTTCCAGCCAATCTGCATCGAGTGCCCCAGGCCTCAGGCGTGCGCGGCGCGAGGCCGGATGAATGATGAAGCGCGGACCCGCGCTTCGGCGTCGGCCGCAAGCACATCGTCCAGATCGCGAATTTCGCCACCCGATGTGGTTGCCATTACCGATTCAATGACTGCCGGAATTCGCGCAAAGTTCAATCCACCATCGAGAAAGGCCGATACGGCCACCTCGTTGGCGGCATTAAGTGATGCCGGGCGGAGGCCCCCTGCCCGGGCGGCCTCCTGTGCCAGGGCCAGTGCCGGGAAGCGCCGCAGGTCCGGCGCCTCGAATCGCAGGTGCCCCACCTTCACGAGGTCGAGCGATTGTACACCCGAGGTCACGCGCTCCGGCCAGGCAAGCGCGTGCGCGATGGGCGTACGCATGTCCGGGGCGCCGAGCTGCGCCAGCATCGAGCCGTCGACATATTCGACCAGCGAATGGACGATGCTTTCGCGGTGTATCACCACCTCGACCTGCGCGGGCCGCACGCCGAACAGCAGGCAGGCCTCGATGAATTCGAGGCCCTTGTTCATGAGCGTGGCGGAGTCCACCGATATCTTCCGACCCATCACCCAGTTCGGGTGGGCGCAGGCCTCGTCGGGGGTCACGCGCTCGAGTCGTGCGCCGTCCACGTCGAGGAACGGCCCGCCGGAGGCGGTCAGCAGGATGCGTTTGATACCGGGCGGCTCGACGCCCACGCGTGTACCGTGCGGCAGGCACTGGAACACCGCGTTGTGTTCGCTGTCGATGGGCAGCAGCGTGGCGCCGGCCTCGCGCACGATCTGCATGAGCAGCGGCCCGGCCATCACCAGCGATTCCTTGTTAGCTAACAACAATCGCTTGCCGGCGCGCGCCGCCGCCAGCGTCGACGGAAGTCCGGCGGCGCCAACGATGGCCGCCATGACACTGTCCACCTCCGGAAGCGCCGCGATCGTGGCCATGGCGTCCGCGCCGCCGATCACCGTCGTCGGCGCCTTGCGCGCGCGCAGCTCGTTCTCGAGGCTTGCGGCCGCGGCGGTGTCGCCCAACGCGGCGTAAGGAACGGCGAAGCGCAGGCACTGGTCGGCGAGTTTTTCGACGTTGCGGTTTGCGCCGAGCGCCACGACGCGGAAGCGATCGGGATGGCGCGCGATCACGTCGAGCGTGTGCTCGCCCACCGAACCGGTGGAACCCAGGATGGCGACGCCTTTCACGCCGTCACTGCTCATGGGATGACCTCGAGGCCGAGGAGCGCGAATACCAGCACCGGCGCGGCAGCGGTGACGCTGTCGATGCGATCGAGCATGCCGCCGTGCCCGGGGAACAGCGTGCCGCTGTCCTTGAGGCCCGCGGCGCGCTTCAACATGCTTTCCGTGAGGTCGCCGACGATCGAGAGCGCCGCCACCGCGACGCAGGTCATGACGAACGGCCACGCGTCCACGCCGAACAGCCATCTCGCGGAGACCCAGGCGACGATGCCGCTCGCCAGCAATCCCCCTAGCGCACCCTCCCAGGTTTTCTTGGGCGACACGCGCGGCGCCAGCGGCACGCGGCCAAACCACCGGCCGGCGAAGAACGCACCCGTATCGGCCGCCCACACCAGCGCCAGCGTGAACAGCACCCAGCGCGTGCTTTGCGTGATGAACGTGACGTGCACCAGCGCCAGCCAGCACGGAACCAGCGACAGGAATCCCGCCAATGCCGCGGTGAACGGCGTGACCCGTCCCGGCGCCAGGCACAGCCACAGGAATGCGGCGAACCACCACACCACCGCGACCGCCACGACGACGAGCACGAATCCCGGGTACGACGAATAGAAATAGAGGCAGGCAACCAGCGCGAGCGCGATGGCGATCGTGAATACCGCGCGCGTTGCCGGCGTGACCTTGCCGATGAACCCGGCCCATTCCCACGCGCCTATCAACACGAGGACCGTGAGCAGCCACACGGTGGCGATTGGCGCGAGCCCGAGCATCACGCCGAGCAGCACCGCGGCGAGCACGAGCGCGGTGAGAACACGTTCCTTAAGCACGGCGCGAAGCCTCCTGCGCCTGCGCCCGCGTCAGGCCGAAGCGTCGCTCCCGGCCCGCGAACGACGCGAGCGCGGCTTCGAGATCCGGAACGCTGAAATCAGGCCACAGAGCCTCGCTGACGTGCAGCTCGGTGTACGCGAGATTCCACAGCAGGAAGTTGCTGATGCGGTGATCGCCGCCGGTGCGGATGAACAGGTCGGGATCGGGCAGGTCGCCGAGCTGCAGCTCGCGCGCGAAACGATCCTCGTCGATGGCGTCGAGCGACAGCGCACCGCTCGCGACCTGCGCCGCGAGTCGCCGCGCCGCCTGCACGATGTCCCAGCGGCCGCCGTAACTCACCGCCACCTGGAGCTTCAGGCCCGGGTTCGCCGCGGTGAGATCCTCGCCGGCGGCCATGCGCGCCTGCAACTTGACGCTGAGCGCGTGGCGATCGCCGATGAAACGCAGCCGCACCTGGTTCTTGTGGAGCTCGTCGACCTCGCGATCGATGGCCTCGAGGAACAGCTGCATCAAACTAGTGACTTCGACCGTGGGCCGCTGCCAGTTCTCGCTCGAGAAGGCGAACAGCGTGAGCGCGCCCACGCCACGCCTGGCGCATTCCTCGATCACCAGGCGAACCGGGCGCACACCTTCCTTGTGTCCGAAGTGGCGCGCGAGGCCGCGGGCCTCGGCCCACCTGCCGTTGCCGTCCATGATGATGGCGATGTGCTTCGGAATGCTCACGGCGGACAGCGCAGTGTCGAGCGACGACGCGCTCAAACCTGCAGCAGTTCTTTTTCCTTGGCCGCGAGCTGAGCGTCGATGTCACCGATGTACTTGTCGGTGAGCTTCTGGATGTCGACTTCAGCCTTCTTCTCTTCGTCCTGGGAGATGAGTTTTTCCTTGAGCGCCTCCTTCACGTCGGCGATCACGTCGCGGCGCACGTTGCGCACGGCGACCCGCGCGTTCTCCGCGTCGGCGCGCGCCACCTTGGTGATGTCCTTGCGGCGCTCCTCGGTGAGCGGCGGCAGCGGAATGCGGATGACCGTGCCCGCGCTCATCGGGTTCAGGCCGAGGTCGGACTTGTGGATCGCTTTCTCGATGGCCTGCACCATGGATTTTTCCCAGGGCGAGACCACCAGCGTGCGCGCGTCTTCGACACTGATGTTGGCGACCTGCTTGAGCGGCGTGTCGGTGCCGTAATAGTCGACCTTCATGTTCTCGATGAGCGACGGATGCGCGCGACCGGTGCGCAGTTTCTTCAGATCGCCCTGGAAATTCTCGACGCACTTGCCCATGCGGGTGGCGGCGTCCTTCTTGATGTCGTCTAACATGTTACCTGGCCCTCGAGCGTGAACTTCAATCGTTGGTGACGACCGTACCGATGTCGTCGCCGCGCACCACGCGCGGCAGGTCGCCCGCATTGTTGAGATTGAAAACCTGCAGCGGCATGCGGTTGTCGCGGCACATGACGATGGCGGTGGCGTCCATGACATTGAGGCGATCGGCCAGCACCTTGTCGTAGGTGAGCGTGGCGTAGCGCTTCGCGTTCGGATTCTTCATCGGATCCGAATCGTAGATGCCGTTGACCTTGGTGGCCTTGAGCAGCACTTCCGCGTTGATCTCGATGGCGCGCAGCGCGGCCGCCGAGTCGGTGGTGAAGAAAGGATTGCCGGTGCCCGCCGCGAAGATGACCACGCGGTTCTTCTCGAGGTGACGCATCGCCCGGCGGCGTATGTAGTCCTCGCAAACCTGGTTGATGCGCACCGCGCTCTGCACGCGCGCCACGCCGCCCAGGCTCTCGATGGCGTCCTGCATGGCCAGCGCATTCATGACCGTGGCCAGCATGCCCATGTGATCGGCCGTCACGCGGTCCATGCCGGCGCGCGCGAGGCCCGCGCCGCGAAAGATGTTGCCGCCGCCGATGACACACGCCACCTGCACGCCCATCTGCTGGATCTCGAGCACTTCGCTGGCGATGCGCTTCAGGACCGCCGGATCGATGCCGAACTCGGTCGTGCCCAGCAGCGCCTCTCCCGAAAGCTTGACGAGAATGCGTTTGTACGGCGCGGCGGTCATTTACTCGATTCCCCTTGCCCCATCTTGGAGGGCCTCCGAAGCGTTGCGCACTTTGCCATAAAGAAAACCCCGCTAGAGGCGGGGTTTTCGTGGCAGCTAGTGCTTCGTCGTCGGAGGGTCGGTCTTGGTCTGGGCGGCTTTGACCTGCTCCATGACCTCGTTCGCGAAATCGCCCTGCTTCTTCTCGATGCCGGCTCCCACTTCGACCCGCTCGAAGCTCTTCACGCTGGCCTTGGCGTTCTTGAGAAGCTTCTCGATGGTGATGTCGGCGTCCTTGACGAACGGCTGCCCCGTGAGCGCGAACTCGTTGAGCGACTTGCGCAGGCGGCCTTCGATCATCTTGGCGACGATGTCAGCCGGCTTGCCTTCGGCGAGGGCCTTGGCGGTCTCGATTTCACGCTCTTTCGCCACGTGTTCCGCCGGCGCATCCGCCGGGGTGAGGTAGCGCGGGCTGGCCGCGACCACCTGCATGGCGAGGTCGCGCGCCAGGTCGGCGTCGCCACCTTCGACGGCCACGAGCGCCGCCTTCTTGTTGTCGGTGTGCACGTAGGAACCCACGATGGTCGGGGCCGTCACGAGCACCACGCGGCGAACCGTGAGGTTCTCGCCGAGCTTGGAAATGAGCGCACGACGCTTCTCGTCGACCGTTTCACCGCTCGCGAGCTTGAGGCCATTGATCGCCTCGACGTTCGAGGCGCCGGCGGCCAGCGCCACCTTGGCGACTTCGCTCGCGAAGCCACGGAAGTCATCGCCACGCGCGACGAAATCGGTCTCGCTGTTCACTTCGACCAGCACTCCGGTCTTGCCGTCAGCGGACTTTTCGATGACGACCACGCCTTCGGCGGCAACGCGCGAGGCCTTCTTGTCGGCCTTGGCGAGGCCCGACTTGCGCATGTTCTCCGCGGCGGCGTCCAGGTCGCCATTCGCTTCGACGAGCGCCTTCTTGCACTCCATCATGCCGGCGCCGGTGCGCTCGCGCAGCTGTTTCACGGCATCTGCGGGAATATTCATTCGACTTCCTTCAGTTTCAATTCGCTGGGCAGTTGGCTGGCAGGGCGATCAGCCGCGACGCGGACCGCCACCACCACCGCGACCACGGCCCGGGGCATTGCCCGTGCCCGTGCGCGAACGACCGGCGCTGGCCGTGGCGCTGCGCGGAGCGGCTTCGCCCGTGTCCGTGAACACGGCCGGATCGGCACCGTCTTCCGGATCGGCCGCGATGCTCGCGACCACCGGGCGGCGGCGCGCCGTGGTGTTGGCCGGACGGCGACCACGCTGCGGCGGCGGCGCCTTCGGCGGTGGTGCACGGGTGCCCTTCTTGCGCGGAACGCCGTTCTCGTCGAGTTCGACGAATTCGTCTTCGCCCACGGCAACCGCCGGAGCCTGCGAGCGGCCTTCGATGACCGAATCGGCAATGCCGGCGGCATACAGCGAGATCGCGCGCATGGCGTCGTCGTTACCCGGGATCACGTAGTCGACGTTGTCGGGCGCGCAGTTGGTGTCCACCACCGCGACGACCGGAATGCCGAGCTTCTTGGCTTCGAGGATGGCGATCTCCTCGTGGCCTACGTCGATGATGAAGATGACGTCGGGCGGGGATTCCATCTGCTTGATGCCGCCCAGGCTCTTCTCGAGCTTGTCCTTTTCACGGCGCATCATCGTGGCTTCTTTCTTGCCACGCTTGCCGAGCGTGCCGTTTTCCGACATCTCGGTGAGATCCGCGAGGCGCTTGATGGAGCCGCGGATGGTCTTGAAATTGGTGAGCATGCCGCCCAGCCAGCGCTGGTTGACGAAAGGCATCTCGCAACGGCGAGCTTCCTTTTCAACCGCTTCGCGCGCGGAGCGCTTGGTGCCGACGAACAGCACTTTGCCGCCGTCCGCGACCACGCCCTTCACGAAGTTCGCAGCTTCCGTGTACATGGGCTGCGTCTTCTCGAGGTTGATGATGTGAATCTTGTTTCGTTCGCCGAAAATGAACGGAGCCATCTTCGGGTTCCAGAAGCGGGTCTGGTGTCCGAAATGGACGCCCGCTTCCAGCATTTGTCGCATTGACACGCCGGACATCAAATTTCTCCTGGTGGGTTAAGCCTCCGCGCCGCCCGGGTGGATATCCTTCGATTTCTCTGGGGACACCCATCCACCCGTTATGCAGGCCGCTTGGAGAAGCCAAGCCCGCAGGTTGCGCGTGTGGTTTAAGTGAGTTTCATTGCCAAAAAAGGCCGCGCTTTATACCATCCCTCCCCCGTCAAAACAATGCCTTACGCAGGTGCACTCGATGGACTCCCTCGTGAGCCGCCATATCACCATTAAGTCCGCGGCCGAGCAGGAAAAAATGCGCGTGGCCGGCCGCCTGGCGGCCGAGGTATTGGACATGATCGGGGAGCACGTGAAGCCCGGGGTGACCACCGAAGAGCTCGATCGCCTGTGTTTCGAGCACATCACGCAGGTCCAGAAGTCCATTCCGGCGAACGTGAACTATCGGGGTTTCCCCAAGACCATCTGCTCCTCGGTGAACCATGTTGTGTGCCACGGCATCCCGAACGACAAGGTGCTGAAGTCGGGCGACATCCTGAACATCGACGTCACCGTGATCCGCGACGGCTTTCACGGCGACACCAGCCGCATGTACTACGTCGGCAAGCCCGCCCTGCCCGCGCAACGTCTCGCCGAGACCTGCTGGGAAGCCATGTGGCGCGGCATCGAGAAGGTGCGGCCGGGTGCGCGGCTGGGTGACATCGGCCACGCCATCCAGACTTTCGTGGAAACCAACAATTTTTCGGTCGTGCGCGAATACTGCGGGCACGGCATCGGTCGCGTGTATCACGAAGACCCGCAGGTGCTGCACTACGGCGAGCCCGGCACGGGCGATGAACTCAAGGCTGGCATGACCTTCACGATCGAACCCATGGTGAACGCCGGCAAGCGCCACGTGCGGTTGTTAGGCGACGGCTGGACCGTGGTCACCAAGGACCACTCGCTGTCGGCGCAGTGGGAACACACCGTGCTCGTGACCGAGACCGGCGTCGAAGTGTTGACGCTCGGCGATCGCAGCAAGCGCCCCGCGTCGTATCAATAGATGGCCTCACTGGACGAAGACATCGAGGCAACCGAAACGACGGTCCTGCGCAGAGCGCCCTGGTTGCGCCTCGCCCACCTTCCGGACCGGCTCGCCGAGGCGGCATACGCGCCCGAAGCGTTTCGCAATGAACTGAAGGAAGCGCACGCCGAGCTCACCGAACGTTTCCGCGCCGATGAATCGGTGGAGGTGCTGGTGCACGCCCGCGCCGATCTCATCGACGCCATCCTCGCCGAGGTGTGGCGTTCGCAACTGCCGGCCGGCTACGAACGCTGGACGCTGGCGGCGGTGGGCGGCTACGGCCGCGGCGAGCTGCATCCGCATTCCGACGTCGACATCCTGATCCTCGTGCCCGAAGCGCCCGACGAGGCCGGGCGCGCGGTCGTCGAACGCGTGGTCACCTTCCTGTGGGACATCAATCTCGAGGTGGGCCACAGCGTACGCACGGTGGCCCAATGCGCTGAAGAAAGCATCGCCGACGTCGGCGTCATGACCACGCTCGTCGAGGCGCGCCTGCTCGCCGGCAACGCCGGGTTGTTAGCCGCGATGCGCGAGGCCGTGTCGGCCGATCGCGTGTGGTCGATCAAGCAATATTTCGAAGCCAAGGTGGCCGAACAGCAGGATCGCCACCTCAAGGCCAACGACACCGCCTACAACCTCGAGCCGAACGTGAAGACCGGCCCCGGTGGCCTGCGCGACATCCAGACCATCGCGTGGGTTGCCAAGCGCCACTTCGGCGCGAGCTCGCTCGATGAGCTGCTGACGCACGGCTTCCTGTCCGCTTCGGAATTGCGCAAGCTCAAGCAGGCGCAGTCGTTCCTGTGGAAAGTGCGCTTCGGCCTGCACGTGGTCACCGGCCGCCGCGAAGACCGCCTGCTGTTCGATCACCAGATCAAGCTCGCGCAGAGTTTCGGCTACGAAGACGCTTCTTATACGCTGGCCGTAGAGCAGTTCATGCAGCGGTATTACCGCACCGTCATGGACGTCATGCTGCTCAACGAACTGCTGCTGCAACTGTTCCGCGAAGCCATCCTCACCGAAACCGCGCCGCCACGGCCGCTCTCGCCGCGCTTCCAGGTGCGCAACGACTACCTCGAAGCCATCAACGACGAGGTGTTCGCACGCACGCCGTCGACGCTGCTGGAAATCTTCGTGGTCCTGCAGCAGAACCCGGAGGTCAAGGGCGTGCGCGCCTCCACCATCCGCGCGATCAACAAGAACCTCTGGCTCATCGACGAAGAGTTCCGGCAGAACCCGCGCAACCATCGCCTGTTCCTGGAGATCCTGCGCGCGCCGGCGGGCGTCACCCACGAGCTGCGCCGCATGAACACCTACGGTGTGCTCGGGCGCTACATCCCGGCATTCGGCCGCATCGTTGGCCGCATGCAATACGACCTGTTCCATGCGTACACCGTCGACGCGCATACGCTGTTCGTGTTGAGCAACCTCCGGCGCCTGTCTCTGCCGAAGTACGACCACGAACTGCCGCAGCTCTCGGCCATCATGCAGCAGCTGCCGAAGCTCGAGATCGCCTACCTCGCCGCGCTCTTCCACGACATCGCCAAGGGCCGCGGCGGCGATCACTCGCAGCTCGGCGCCGTGGATGCCGAGGCGTTCTGCCTCGAGCAGGGCCTGTCGCGTTACGACGCGCGCCTGGTCGCATGGCTGGTGCAGAACCACCTGGAGCTGTCGGTCACGGCGCAGAAGCAGGACATCTCCGATCCGGAAGTCGTCAACGCCTTCGCGCGCAAGGTCGGCGACGAAACCCATCTCGACTACCTGTACGTGCTCACCAGCGCCGACGTGCGCGGCACCAACCCGAAACTGTGGAACTCCTGGAAAGCGTCGCTGTTCCAGGAATTTTATGAGCGCGTGAAACGCGCGCTGCGCCGCGGCCTGGAAAGCCCCATCGACCCCGACGAGCTCATGCGCGAGACGCAGGACGGCGCGCGCAAGCTGCTCGCCGCCAGCGGCCGCATCACCGCCCCGGAGATCACGCGCGCGTGGGAACGCCTGACCGCCGCGTACTTCCTGAGACACACACCCGAGGAAGTGGCCTGGCACACGCAGTTGTTGGCCGACCGCGAGCCCGGCAGCGAAGATCCGCTGGTCGCGGTGCAGACCAGCAGCGAGCGCGGCACCACTGCCATCCTCGCGTTCGCGCCGCATCGCTACAACAGCTTCGCCATCACCACGGCCGTGCTCGACCAGCTCGGCCTCAACATCGTCGACGCCAGGATCACGCCGACCGGTGACGGCTTCAGCCTCGACCTGTACCACGTGCTCGAAGAGGACGGCGCGCCGATCGCCGACAGCGAGCGCATCGGCGAGATCGAACGCGCGTTGTGGCGCGCGCTGCAGCATCCCGACGAGGCACCGGTCACGGTCACGCGCCGCGTGCCGCGCCAGGCGCGCATGTTCCGCACGTCCACTCAGATCGCGGTGACGGTGGACGAACGCAACCGCCGCTCGGTGCTCGAGCTCATCGCCGGGGACCGGCCCGGGCTGCTCTGCGACGTGGGCAAGGTGCTCATGGAAGAACGCGTGGACCTGCTGGCCGCGAAGATCATGACAGTCGGCGAGCGCGCCGAAGACGTGTTCTATCTCGCTTCGCTTTCCGGAGCGCCGCTCGACGAAGCCGCCGCCGCGCGACTGCAGCAACGGCTGTCCGGCACGCTCGATCGCCGCGCCGCCGCGTGAACGGCCGCCTCGAACTGCTCGCCGCGTATCCTTTCGAGCGCCTCGCGCGGCTCAAGAGCGGCATCCAGCCGCCGGCGTCATTGCCGCACATCGCCATGTCCATCGGCGAGCCCAAACACGCGCCCCCGCCGTTCGTCATCGACGCGCTGCGCCGCGAACTCACGAAGCTCGACAGCTATCCCGTGACGGCGGGCTTGCCCGAGACTCGCGCCAGCTTCGCGGCCTGGCTGGCGCGGCGCTTCAACGTGAACGTGTCCGCCGAGACCATGGTGCTGCCGGTGAACGGCACGCGCGAAGCGCTGTTCTCGTTCGTCCAGGCGATGGTCAGCACGCGCGGCACGCAATCGAGGCCCGTGGTCGCGATGCCGAATCCGTTCTACCAGATCTACGAAGGCGCAGCCCTGCTCGCCGGCGCGGAGCCGGTGTTCCTGAACACCACCGCGGCCGGCCGATTCCAGCCCGATCTCGATGGCGTGCCCGCCGAAATCTGGAAGCGATGCGAAGTGCTGTTCCTCTGCAGCCCGGGCAATCCCACGGGCGCCGTGTTGTCGCTCGAGTTCCTGCGCCATGCGCTCAAGCTCGCGGAGAAATACGACTTCGTGGTCGCCTCCGACGAGTGTTACGCCGAGCTGTACCGCGACGAGAATGCGCCGCCCCCGTCGCTGCTGCAGGCTGCGCTGGCCGACGGGAACACCTCTTTCAAACGCTGCATGGTGTTTCATTCGTTGTCCAAACGCTCGAGTGTGCCTGGCCTGCGCTCGGGTTTCGTCGCCGGCGATCCGGCGCTGATCAAGCCCTATCTTCTGTATCGCACCTATCACGGCTGCGCCATGCCGGTGCCGACGCAGCTCGCCAGCATCGCCGCCTGGAACGACGACGCCCACGCGGCCGCCAACCGCGCGCTGTATCGCGAGAAGTTCGCGCGCGTGCTGCCCATCCTGGCGCCGGTGCTCGACGTGGTCGAACCGGACGGCGCGTTCTATCTGTGGACCGATGTGCAGCGCGACGACGAAACTTTCACGCGCGACTTGTTCGCCACGCAGAATCTCACCATCCTGCCGGGCAGCTACCTCGCGCGGGACACGCGCGCGGGCAACCCCGGAAAGCGGCGCGTGCGCATCTCGCTGGTCGCGCCGGTGGAAGAATGTGCAGTCGCCGCGCAGCGCATCCGAACTTTTCTGGAGAACACCTAAGTGACCGACCTGACTACTCTCGCCGCCACCATCGACGAGGCGTTCGAGCGTCGCGCGGACATCAATTCGAAGAACTCCCCGCCATCGCTGCGACACGCGGTCGAAGAGAGCATCGAACTGCTCGATTCGGGCCGGGCGCGCGTCGCGGAGAAGAAGGACGGCCAGTGGACCGTGAACCAGTGGCTCAAGAAGGCCGTGCTGCTGTATTTCCGCACGCACGACAACACCGTCATGGACGCCGGCTACACGCGCTTCTTCGACAAGGTGCCGCTGAAATATGCCGCACGCTCGCAGGCGGACGATGGCGAGGCGCTGCGCAGCGGCGGTACGCGCGTCGTCCCGCCCGCCGTGGCGCGCCGCGGTGCGTACATCGCGCCCAACACCGTGCTCATGCCGAGCTACGTGAACATCGGCGCGTACGTGGACAGCGGCACCATGGTCGACACCTGGGCCACGGTCGGTTCCTGCGCGCAGATCGGCAAGAACGTGCATCTGTCGGGTGGCGTCGGCATCGGCGGCGTGCTCGAACCGCTGCAGGCCGGACCGACCATCATCGAAGACAATTGCTTCATCGGCGCGCGCTCCGAGGTCGTCGAAGGCGTGATCGTCGAAGAGGGTTCGGTGATCTCCATGGGCGTGTTCATCGGGCAGAGCACCAGGATCTACGACCGCGCCACGGGCCAGGTCCTGCAGGGTCGCATTCCCGCCGGATCGGTGGTCGTCTCCGGCAACCTGCCCTCTTCCGATGGAAAATACTCGCTGTACTGTGCGGTGATCGTGAAACGCGTCGACGCACAGACGCGCGCGAAGACCTCCATCAACGAACTACTCAGGGCGGACTGATGTGAACGCGGGGACCGCAACTCCGGCGCTCTCGGAATTTCCGCGCACCACCGGCTGTCGCGCGGAAAAACTCCCGCTCTGCGCAAGTTCATGAACACCCGCGTCGAGACACTGATCGCCGCGCTCAACCTCGAGCCCCATCCCGAGGGCGGCTACTACCGCGAGATCTTCCGCTCCGCGCGCCTGGTGACGCCGCTCGACGGCCGCGGCGCCCGCGCCGCGCTCACGACTATCTACTACCTGCTGCCGGCCGGAGCCGTCAGCCGCTGGCACCGCGTCAGCTCGGACGAGGTCTGGCACCTCTACGAAGGCGGGCCCCTCGAAGTGCTCGAGCTCGATGCGGGTGGCGAGCAGCTCACGCGCCATCGGCTCGTCGCCGCGTCGGAGGCTCCCGTCTGCACCATCGCCGCCGATTGCTGGCAGGCCGCGCGTCCACTCGCCGACTACGCACTGGTGGGCTGCACCGTCGGCCCCGGTTTCGATTTCGCGGATTTCACGCTGCTTGCCGACGAGCCGACCATGGCCGCGCGCGTGCGCGCGAACTGGCCCGAGCTGGCATCGCTCATCTGAAACAGCGCGCATGGCTTCCGCCGACCTCCAACTGGGCCGACTGACGTGAGCGCGAACGTCCAGATGACCGGCGACGAATAGTCAGACCGCTCGTCGACCGACCGCATGACACCCCGCGACATCCTGCGCCTGCGTCTCGACAATCATCGCCTCGCGCGCGCGTCCTTTCGCAAACCCGAAGACGTCGTCGCCTGGTTCGGCGCGGTCCAGGCGCAGGATTACCTCGGGTCATTGTGGGCCATCGGGTTGCGCATGCAGCGCGCCACCGAAGCGCTCGTGGAAGAGGCCGAAACACGCCGCGCCATCGTTCGCACCTGGCCCATGCGTGGCACGCTGCACTTCGTCGCCGCCGCCGATGCGCGGTGGATGACGCGCCTGCTTGCTCCGCGCGTCATCGCGCGCAATGCCGCGCGACTGAAACGGGAAGTGAACGTCGATACATCCGTCACCGGGCGCAGCCGTGAAATCGTGGCGCGTGCGCTCGAAGGCGGCCGGCGGCTCGACCGTGGCGCCCTCTACGAAGCGCTCGAAGCGCGCAAGATCCGCACGGGCGCCTCGCGCGGCCTGCATATTCTCCTGTGGCTGGCACTCGAAGGAACGATCTGCCTCGCTGGCCGGCAGGGCAAGCAGCACACCTTCGCGCTGCTCGACGAGTGGATCCCGAAATCCGCGGACCTCGATCGCGACGAGGCGCTCGCCGAACTCGCGCGGCGGTATTTCACGAGCCACGGGCCCGCGACGGTCCAGGACTTCATGTGGTGGGCGGGTATCACGGCGAGAGACGCCGCGGCCGCTCTCGAGGGCGCCCGCCAGCACCTGGCGCGCCAGGTCATCGAAGGCCGTGCGTACTGGCTGGGCGCGCGGCGCGTTTCCGTACGCGGCGCAGGTACGCAGCGCCCCGCTGCGTTCGTCAAACTACTGCCAGCCTTCGACGAATACACGGTCGCGTACCGGGATCGTTCGCTGCTGGTCGGCCCGGGCAAGCGCGTGGGCGCAGGCTCAGGACTGCTGAATCCGGTGGTCGTCGTGGACGGCCGTGCCGTCGGAACCTGGAAACGGACGTTCGCCAGGGGTTCGGTGCAACTCGAAATGAATCTGCCCACGGCGCTCGATCGCAGGAACGCCGATGCGCTGCGCGACGAAGCCGACCGGTTCCGAAAGTTCCTGGGCATCGAATCCAGCGGCACCGGACTCAATGCATCCCGTCGTTCTTCACCGTCTCGATCGCGCGCACGAGCCGGGTGACGCCCGCGCGGATGGCGGCCGGCGTCACCGAACCGAAGCCTAACAACAACGCATTGGGCCGTTCGCCGGCGCCGAAGTAATAGGCGGACAGCGGCATCGATTCCACGCCCAGGGCCGCGGCTTCGGCGTGTAATCGCTCGGCGCTGACGCCGATGACGTCCACCACCGCATGCATGCCCGACTGAACCGGGCGCAGGCGCAGCGGCGCACCCGAGCGCTCGATCGCCCTGCGCAGCGCATCCAGACGTTCTGCGTACGCCGCCTGCATGCGGCGAACGTGCCGCGCGTAGTGACCGCGGCTGATGAACGCCGCCAGCACCATCTGCTCGAGCACCGGCGGATGAAGATCGGTTGCGAGTCGCGCCGTATTGAATCCCGATTGCAGGTCGCGGGGCACGATGAGGAAACCGAGCCGCAGCGCCGGGAACAGCGCCTTGCTGAACGTGGCCACGTAGATGACGCGCCCGTCGGGATCGAGCGCGTGCAGGCATGGCAGCGGCTGGCTTCGATAATGGATGTCGCAGTCGTAATCGTCTTCGACGATCCACGCCTGCGACCGGCGCGCCCATTCGAGCAACTGGTGCCGGCGCGGAAGACTCATGGCCAGCCCCAACGGAAACTGGCACGAGGGGGTCACGTAGGCGAGGCGTGCGTCCCCGCGGAAACCCGCATCGATGATCATCCCTTCGGCGTCCACCGGTACCGACACCACGCTCGCGCCGGCGGCGGCGAGCGCGCCGCGCGCACCGGTGTAGCCGGGATCTTCCATCCACGCCGAATCGCCGGGATCGAGCAGCATGTGCGCGATCAGGTCGAGGCCGCGCTGCGCGCCCATGACGACCTGGACCTGGTCGGCATCGCAGCGTGTGCCGCGTGACTGCGCCTGCTCCGCGATTGCCTCGCGCAGATGGCGAAGCCCCGCGAGTTGCGAATAGTCGAGTTGCGAAGGTTTGAGCGCACGCAGGTTTTCACGCGTGATTTGCGACCAGGTGCGCCACGGAAACAGGTCGAGCGCGGGCGTTCCGAGCCGGAACGCGCAAGGGCCCACCGACGCGTTCCGGCGGTCGGGCGCGCGCATGCGCGCGAGATGCGCGCCCCGGCGCGAGAACGGTGGGCGCGAAACGAGGTTTCCGAGCGGCGGAACAGTGCGTGGCCGCCTTTCGGGCAATTGCGGCGCGATGAACATGCCCGAACCGCGCCGCGCGACCACGTAACCTTCCGCGCGCAACTGCTCGAGCGCCAGCAGCGCGGTGGTGCGCGAGACGCCCAGGTCCGCGGCCAGCGCGCGCGTCGACGGCAAGCGCCCGCCCGCGCCCACGAGCCCATCGAGGATGCACTGGCGAATGCAGCGATAGATCTGTTCCTGCAGAGTCCGGCTGCCGCGCCCTTCGAGGAAGATCGGCAGGCTCGCTGTTCTCGACATCCCTGGCTACCTGCCCGCGCGCCCTCTCCCGGCGTCCCGGGAGAGGGCCATCGCTCGTCTACCTACTGGCGGGCGAGACTATCAGAAGAGCATCGACAGATTGACCGCGTTCGCCATCGCCGCGTAGCCGGCGTCGGTGAGATGGATTCCATCCGAATCATAGATGGGCAGCAGCCGCGCGGGATTGGCGGGATCGCGCACCGCGGCATCGAAATCGATGACGCCGCTGAACGCACCCGACGTGCGGATCCACTGATTCACCGCCTGGCGCTTCGCCTCGTTCTCCGGCGTAAAGGCGCCGGGCACGCCGCTCGAACCGATGGGCGTGATGGTGGCGCCAAATATCGGAACGCCGCGCGCGCGGGCGCGCAGCGTGAGCTGGTGCAACCCGACGATGATCTCATTGGCGCTCACGGCTTCGGCCGCGAACTCCGGATGATCGAAGATCGGCAGGATCGACGGAATCGTGATGTCGTTGAGGCCCAGGTGCACGATGACGCCGGTGAGTCCGGCGACGCTGAGCACGTCGCGGTCGAAGCGCGCGGCGCCGCTCGGCCCGCAGAAATCCCACAGCAACCGCCCGCAGCCGATCCCCTGGTTGATCACCGCCAGGCGCGGCCGCGACGGGTTCGGGTTGAGCCGCGCGGACAGGAGGTCGGGCCAGGTGCGGTTCAGGTTGGGCGACGAACCCGCACCCACCGTGATGGAATCTCCGAGCGCCACCAGCGTGCCGATCGACTCCGACGGCAGCACTTCCACGACCGACAGGTAGTAAGTCGACCGGATCACGGTCGCGCCCGGCAGATCCGCCGCGGCGGTGAAGTTGCCCGTGCCGGCGGCGATGTACGAATCCCGCATCGTCGTTTCGTGGTAGGTCGCGGGCTCGGTCTCCGTCGGTAGATAGACGCTCACGGCGAGGTCGGCGCGCGCCGGCACGTCGAGATCCACCGCGTCGCTGACCGCGACGGCGCCGGCGGGAATCAGGATCGAAGCCTGCCCGCTGAACGTGAGCCGGCGGCTCGTGCCCGGCTGGATCGCGGCATTGGCACTGCGCCGCGCCACGCTGGCGGCGCCCACGCGCAGCGGCAGGAAGCCGTAGGCGTTCGAGACCCGCACGCGCACCTTTCTGCCACCCACGCTGGTGTGCACGATGTGGCGGATGGTCTGGTTTTCGAAAGTACGGGTCTTGTCGCCGCCGAAGATCGCGTCGATCGTCATCGGCCCCGGTTGCTGCGGAGCCGCGCTCCAGGTCGCGACCCAGCGTGAGGAATGTATTCCCGAAGCGTCGAGTGCCGTTGGCGCCCCACTCTGCGCGGCACTGAGCTGCGCCACGGACAACGCCAGCAACGCTCCCAGCAGTTTCAACAATCCTTGCGAACGGTTCATGTCCCTCTCCTCGTGACGACTGCGGCGCAGTCGATGTCGCCAGAGAGTCGGCGAAGCAACCGCGCGCGGGTAGGACCACTTCGGCGCAATCGAATGCGACCAGTCGGCGAACGCACCCGCAAGCGGGACGTGCCGGCAAGCGAACGCCGCCACTGTCCCGATCACGGGAATCGACTAACTAGTTTTTGACGGAGAAGGACGCCGGCAGGACGCCGGTCGAGGCCGGATCGAACTGCCCGCCGATGAAGCCCACGTGCCGCGCGATATTGCGCGCGTGATCGCCGATGCGTTCCAGCGAGCGCATGATGAACGCGGCTTCGATCGCCGCCTGCGTCTGCCGCACGTCTTCCATGGCGCGCGTGAGGATGCGCCGCAGGGCCGCGGCGTACTCGGAATCCATTTCCTGGTCCTGGTGGATCACCGCCGCGGCGGCCACGGGATCGAGCCGGTCGAAAGCCTCGAGCGACGCCCGGATCATCAACACCGCGAGGCGGCCTAACTGCCGCGCCTCGCGCGCGGTGGCGGCGCCCGGACGGAAGCCATTCGACTCGCTGTCCGCGAGCACGGCCAGCGCCAGCTTCTTCGCTTCATCGGCGGCGCGCTCCAGCTCCGTGACCACCTTGTCGATGGCGAACACCGCGCGCAGGTCGTGCGCCATCGGCTGTCGCCTGGCGATCACCTGCAGCGCGGCCTCCTCGATCTCGGCATCGTAGAGGTTGATCTTGCGTTCGCGCTCGAGCACCAGCGTCGCCATCGAGCGGTCCCAGCCCGAATAGGAGTTCACCGCGAGCTGCACCTGGTCGATCACCAGCGCGCCCATGGCCACCGCCTGCACGTGCAGCGACGACAGGTCGCCGTCGAATGCGCGTGCGGTGTGGCCTTCGAGACTCAGTGACATGGCGCGGATAACTAGCCGAATCGCCCGGTGATGTAGTCTTCCGTGAGCTTGTGGCGCGGGTTCGTGAAGATGCGGTCCGTTTCGCCCACCTCGATGAGATCGCCCAGGTGGAAGTACGCGGTGCGTTGTGACACG
This sequence comes from Steroidobacteraceae bacterium, assembly GCA_035765415.1. Lineage (GTDB taxonomy): Bacteria > Pseudomonadota > Gammaproteobacteria > Steroidobacterales > Steroidobacteraceae > CADEED01. The sequence goes on from DASTXR010000143.1 coordinate 50,996, forward strand.
CGCGCGGCCTGCTGCATGGAGTGCGTGACGATCACGATGGCATAACTCTCGCGCAGCTCTTCCATGAGGTCTTCGATGCGCGCGGTGGCGATCGGATCCAGCGCCGAGCACGGCTCGTCCATGAGGATGACTTCGGGATTCACGGCGATCGTGCGCGCGATGCACAGGCGCTGCTGCTGGCCGCCCGAGAGCGAAGTGCCCGGGGCCTGCAGCCGGTCTTTCACCTCTTCCCAGAGGCCAGCGCGTTGCAGCGAGCCGTGCACGATTTCATCGAGCTCGACGCGGTCGCCGGCCAGCCCGTGGATGCGCGGGCCATACGCCACGTTTTCGTAGATGGACTTCGGAAACGGGTTCGGCTTCTGGAACACCATGCCGACGCGCGCGCGCAGCTGGACCACGTCCTGCTTCCTGTCGTGGATGTCCTTGCCGTCGAGCAGTATCGAGCCTTCGACGCGGGCGCCGTCGATCGTGTCGTTCATGCGGTTGAGGCAGCGCAGGAAGGTTGACTTGCCGCAGCCCGAAGGCCCGATCATGGCCAGCACCTGCTTCCTGGCGACGTCGATGCCGACTTTCTTGATGGCATGTTTCGCGCCGTAGTACACGTCGACGTCGCGGCAGCTGAAGATGGGATCGTCGACCGCGATGTTGCCGACGGTTTTTCCGGGCTCGGTGGTTTCCTGCAATGAAACCGGTTCCGACGTGCGGGCGCTCGGTTTCAGATTCAGACCAGATCGTTCCACTTGTGCCGCTTCCATGATTTCACCAACGTCGTTCGAATCGTTTACGAAGGATTACCGCTGTGGTGTTCATGACCACGAGGAAGGCCAGGAGCACGATGATGGCGCCAGAGGTTTTTTCGACGAAGCCGCGCTCGGGGCTGTCGGACCACAGGAACACCTGCACGGGCAACGCGGTGGCGGCGTCCGTGACTCCCGACGGGATGTCGACGATGAACGCCACCATGCCGATCATGAGCAGCGGCGCCGATTCACCCAGCGCGCGGGCCATGCCGATGATGGTGCCGGTCAGCATGCCGGGCATGGCGAGTGGCAGCACGTGGTGCGCCACCATCTGGATCTTCGACGCGCCCATGCCGAGCGCCGCTTCGCGGATCGACGGCGGCACGGCCTTCAGGGCGGCGCGCGAGGCGATGATGATGGTCGGCAGGGTCAGCAGCGTGAGCACCATCGCGCCCACGAGCGGCGCCGAACGCGGCAACCCGAAAAACCCGATGAATACCGCGAGGCCCAGCAAACCGAAAACGATGGACGGCACCGCCGCGAGGTTGTTGATGTTGACTTCGATGAGGTCGGTCCAGCGATTGCGGCGCGCGAACTCCTCGAGGTAGATAGCCGTCGCGACGCCGATCGGGAACGACAGCAGCAGCGTCAGCGCCAGCATGAAGAAGGATCCGACCACGGCGCCCCAGATGCCGGCGTTCTCGGGCTCGCGCGAATCTCCGCCGGTGACGAAGGTCTTGTTGAACCTGAGCTCGAGCGCGCCTTCGGCCCTGAGCTTGTCGGTCCATGCCAGCTGGTTGTCGCTCAGCGGTCGCTCGGCCTCGGGAATCGCCCGGTCGATGTGGCCTTTCTGCAGCAGGTCGACCGCGTCGCTCGCCAGCAGCCAGCGCTGTTCGGTAGTCCCGATCAGCGTGGGATCGGAGGTGACGCGCTTCTGCAGATCGAATGCCGCGCTGCCACTCACCAGGCGCGTGAGCTCGCGCGTCGCCGCCCGCCCTTCGACCTCGGGAAATTTCGCCTTGAGCGCGGCGCGAATCACCGCCGCGTAGTCCGCGGCCTGCAATTCGTCGGGATTGCGATTGCCAAGAGGATCGATGATCTGCGGATCGTAATAGACGGGCACGCGTACCTGCGTCTGCTGGAACGCGCCAATGCCGTTCGAGAAGATGACGAAGAACAGGTAAACCAGGAAGGCCATGCCGGCGGTGACCGCCACGAATCCATAGGCGCGGAAGCGGCGCTCCGCCCAATAACGGCGCCTCAGACTCCGGGCGACGATAGCCTGGGTTTGCGCGGGCGTGCGCAGCGTCTTATTCGTACTGTTCACGGTACTTCCTGACGATGTGCAACGCGAGCACGTTGAGCGCCAGCGTCACGAGGAACAGGACCAGGCCGAGCGCGAACGCCGCGAGCGTCTTGGGGCTGTCGAACTCCTGGTCGCCGACCAGCAGCGTGACGATCTGCACGGTCACGGTGGTTACGGCTTCGAGCGGGTTGGCAGTGAGGTTGGCGGCCAGCCCCGCCGCCATCACCACGATCATGGTCTCGCCGATCGCGCGCGACACCGCCAGCAACACGCCGCCCACGATGCCGGGCAACGCAGCGCGCAGCACCACCTGCCTGATGGTCTCGGAACGCGTGGCGCCGAGGGCATATGCGCCGTCGCGCAAGGATTGCGGCACGGCGCTGATCATGTCGTCGGCCAGCGAGGACACGAACGGGATGATCATGATGCCCATGACGAAGCCGGCGGCGAGCGCGCTCTCCGACGCCACGTCCAGCCCGAAACTCTCGCCCCAGCCGCGCAACGCGGGCCCGATGGTCAGCGCCGCGAAGAAGCCGTACACCACCGTCGGCACGCCGGCCAGCACTTCGAGGAGTGGTTTGGCCACGGTGCGGAATTTCGGGTTCGCGTATTCGGCCAGGTAGATAGCCGAGAACAGGCCGATGGGCACGGCGATGAGCATGGCGATGAAAGAGATGAGCGCCGTACCGGCGAACAGCGGCACGGCGCCGAAGGATCCGGAGGAACCCACCTGGTCGGCGCGGATCGCCATCTGCGGGCTCCACGACGTGCCGAACAGGAAGTCGATCGGCGACACCATGGCGAAGAAACGAAAGGCTTCGAAGGCAACCGAAGCGACGATGCCGAGCGTGGTGAACACCGCGATCGTCGAACAACCGATGAGAATCCATTCGATGACGCGTTCCACGCCATTACGCGCGCGCAGCCCGGGGGTGATGCGCGAACGGATCACGATGGTCGCGGCGACCGCCATGACCATGACAAGCACGGTGAGCGCCATGCGGCTGATGCCGCGAAGCTCGACGTATTCGGCAGCGGCGACGCGCACCGATTCATCGACCGAGTCTGGCGCGACGTTTCCGGCGATGAGGTTGCGAACGTCGTTCATGACCAGCGACAGTTCGTTCGCCGGCAGATCGCGGACACCCGCTGGCAGGTGATCGACCACCAGCCGCAGGATGATCGCGTCCTGAAAAACCAGCCAGACCCCGATGACCGCGAGCGCCGGCAGCGCACACCACATGGCAGTCATCATTCCGTAATGCGACGGCAGAGAGTGCAGGTGCCGCACGCCGCGCGTGCCGCCGACGAGCGCGAGCGAACGCGTCTTGCCGATCCAGAACGCGCCCACCGACAGCAGCGTGAGTGCAATGAGAAGAGCCGCCGGAGTCATGGTGTTATTGGGGGTTCCTGGCAGGGCATTAGGTCGCGTGGTCGCCGCACACGGCCACACTGTTTAGCGCCGCTTTGTTACAGCTTCGTGAAACGGAGGGGGCGGCATCCCTGCCACCCCCGGGGGGACTTAGAACCGGAAGTTCAGATCCAGCTGCAAGCGCTTGTATTCCCGGTCAGTAATGCCGGAGATCACACGCGTGTCATACGGCGGCGGGGTGGTCTCGTTGAACACCGTCACCGACTGCGGGACGTCGTTGGAGAGGTCGTTGAGGAACAGCGTGGCATTGACCGTCCAGTTGCGGGCCACGGTGTAGCCGCCGCGCAGCACGATGCCGTCGGAGTCGGTGTTGCCGTCGCCGAAGTCGGAATCGAGAAGCTGACCGAACAGCGAGTCCTTTTCGATCTTCTGCGAGATCACGCCGAACTCCCAGCTGCCCTTGACCGCGGTCGCGGCGCCGTAACTCACGCCATAGGCCATCGCGGTATCCAGCTTCTCGCCGGCCACCGGGTTCACTTCGGCCTCGGTGTTCTGCGCGTAGTCGACGAACACGCGCAGCGGCTGGCCGCCGACCGTGGCAGTGAGGTCGGCGAAGCCTTCGATGATGTCGAAGTCCGACAGCAGGCAGGCGACGCCGGCGCCGAGCGAGCGATTGCAGACACCGGCGCTGGTGGTCGTGGTGTTGCCGAAAGAGCTGCCACCGAAGAACGGGTTGTAGCCCTGCACGCCATCAAAGTTGAAATACGTGCCCGCGACCGTCAGGCGAACCGCGTCCGAGAACGGGATGCGATAACCCAGCTGGCCGCCGAACATGACGGAGTCGACGTTGGTGCCGGTGGTCACGTTGCTGAACGACAGCGCCCGCTCGGCGAGCCAGTCGTAGAACACGCCCGTGAAGAAGTTGCCCTTGGTGTAGTTGATCGCAATGCCTTCGGGGTTGACGTCACCGTCGAAGAACAGGCTGGCGGTGCGCTGCCAGGGGTAACGCTGCTTGCCTGCGGTGATGCGCCAGTCGGCGTTCGGCGCCCACTGGACGTACCCGAGGTCGAGCTCGAAGTCCTTGCGCGAGTTCTGATCCGTGAGCGTCTGGTTGGATGAACGCGGATCGGGGCCGCCGGTGGCGATGCCCAGCACGCCCGTGAGCGTGTCATTGACGCGGTAGTTGGCATTGAAACGCGCGCGAATCCGGTCGCGACTGCGATCGCGGTCCACGTATTGCACGTCGAACGATTCGTTGCGGTAGCGAAGGTCGCCGCCGAAGCTCAGCGCGGTGCGCGCCTGCGCCACGGTGTCCGCGGTCCTGTCGGCGGTTGCCTGCGTCTCATCGACGGTCTTCCTGGTTTGCGCCTGCGACTTCTCGAGCTGCTCGATCTTCGCCGAGAGCGCGGCGAGCTGCGCCTTCAGCGACTCGATTTCGGCGGCGTTTTGCGCGAATGCCGGCGCGGGCGCGAGACCGGCGGCGCCGAACAGGGCGCCGGCGACGGCCAGGGAAAGTAGTTTGCGTGTCATGTTTTTTTCTCTAACTTCTTCGGTGTGTGTCTGCGATGTTTCCGGGATTTCACAGCTTCAGGGGCTTCATCGATTTCGCGTCGTTGCGAATCCTGCCGATCTCGTCCTTGAGCGGCGGCACCAGTCCCTTGTCGGACAGGTAACCTTCCTCGCCCAGCGCCTTGTCGCTGGTGTACTCGGCGACGAATTCGGCGATGCCCGGGATGACGTTGAGGTGCTGCTTCTTCACGTAGATGAAGAGCGGGCGCGAGGCGGGATATTTGCCCGAGGAAACGGTCTCGTAGCTCGGCGAGACCCCGTCGACCACGGCGCCCTTGAGCTTGTCGAGGTTCTCCTCGAGGAAGCTGTAGCCGAAGATGCCGACCGCGTCCTTGTTGGCCGTGAGCTTCTGGACGATCAGGTTGTCGTTCTCACCCGCTTCGACATACGAGCCGTCTTCACGCACGGTGTCGCAGGCGCGCTTGAAGCGCGGTTCGTCCTGGGCACGGAGGTTGTTGAGCCAGGCGAACGTGCGGCATCCCGCTTCGAGATACAGCTCGACGAACGAGTCGCGCGTGCCCGAAGTGGGCGGCGGCCCGAGCACTTCGATCTTCACCGCGGGAAGCGCCTTGTTGACGTCCTTCCACGTGGTGTAGGGATTCGGGATCAGGTTGGACGGATTCGCCGGGTCCGGAACGTTCTTGGCGAGCGCGAGGTAAACGTCCTTGCGTGTCGGCGTGAGCGTGGTGCCGGCCTTGCTTTGCGCAAGCACGATGCCGTCATAACCCACTTTCACTTCGACGATGTCCTTGACGCCATTCTTCTGGCACATGCCGTATTCATTCACGTTCATGCGACGCGAGGCGTTGGCGATGTCGGGGAACTGCGGACCGACACCGTTGCAGAACAACTTGATGCCGCCGCCGGTGCCCGTGCTCTCGACTTTCGGGGTCTTGAACTTGCCCGCGCGACCGAACTGTTCGGCAACGGTGGTGGTGAACGGGTACACCGTGGACGAGCCGACGATGTTGATGGAATCGCGCGCGGCCTGTGCCTGCGCGGCGGTGCTCAAGACGCAGACGATGCTGGCCGCGAGCGACGAAATCACGATATTGCGAGTCACTGTAGTTGCCTCCGGTTGTGACCGGCGGCAATTTATGACTGCAAGGTTGCATAAATATTTCACTGCACCGCTTTTCACGGAACAGTCACAAAACTCCTTGCTGCGCCGTTCCCACTTCCGTATAACGCGCTCCGATGTCAGCCACTGTCGATCTCACGCTCGATCTCATCGGGCGAAACTCCGTAACCCCGGCCGACCAGGGTTGCCAGGAAGTCATGACACGAAGGCTTGCGGAAGCCGGGTTCGAGATCGAAAACCTGCGTTACGGCAACGTCGACAACTTCTGGGCCACGCGCGGCAAGGGCGGCCCGGTGTTGTGCTTCGCGGGACACACCGACGTGGTCCCCACAGGCCCGCTCGAGGAATGGAAGTCCGATCCGTTCAAGCCCGCGGTGCGCGACGGCCTGCTGTTCGGCCGCGGCGCCGCCGACATGAAAAGCGCGCTCGCCGCGATGGTCACGGCCACCGAAGACTTCGTGAAGGCGCATCCAGCACACAAAGGCACGATCGCCTACCTGATCACCAGCGACGAGGAAGGCCCGTCGGTCGACGGCACCAAGAAGGTGGTGGAGACGCTGCGCGAGCGCGGCCAGAAGATCGACTGGTGCATCGTCGGCGAACCGTCCAGCGAGAAGGAGCTCGGCGACACCATCAAGATCGGCCGCCGCGGTTCGCTTTCCGGCCGTTTGACCGTGCACGGCGTGCAAGGCCATATCGCCTATCCGCAGCTCGCCGAAAACCCGGTGCACACCTTCGCGCCCGCGCTCGCCGAGCTCACCGCGCGCGTCTGGGACAACGGCAACGAACACTTCCAGCCCACGAGCTTCCAGATCTCGAACTTCAACGCCGGCACCGGCGCGCCGAACGTGATCCCGGGCGAGCTCAAGGCGCGCTTCAACCTGCGCTATTCGCCGGTGCAGACCATCGATGGCCTCAAGGTCATCGTCGAAAACATCCTCAAGAAGCACGGCGTGCG
>DASTXR010000144.1:0-31879 GCA_035765415.1 Steroidobacteraceae bacterium
CCTGCACCGAGCGCATGTTGCCGTTGCGGCCTTCCACCTGCTCGTAGTTAGGCTCCACGGACTCGTTGGATGCCGCCACGGCCGCCGCCTCGAAGCCCGAGCGCGCCAGGAACTCGTCGACTGCCGGGCGCTCCTTGCGCAGCCTCGCCAGCGCGTCCGCGTTGCTGGCGCCCTTGACCTGGATGCGCACCGTCCATTCCACGCGATCGGCGCGGACGGGTTTTTCGGCCAGTCCCTTGACCGAGATGGTCTCGCGGCCGCCACCGACCTGCTTGACCTGGTAACCCAGGACCGACGCCGCGAGGACGAGAGCGACGGAGAAGATGATGGTTCTGAGCATGGACGCCCTCGTTATTAGTTCCTGGAAGAATGGGGTCAGACCCCAAGTTCAGGGATTGTGGCAGACTTCGTGCCCATGACTGGCGTCGACCTGCAGACAGAAAACGTCGCGCACCTCATCCAGCTCGCGCTGGGTCCGGTGTTCCTGCTCTCGGGCGTGGGCATCACGCTCAGCATGCTGACGCAACGGCTCTCGCGCATCGTCGACCGCGCACGCACGCTCGAAGACCGGCGCGAGATCACCGCCGACGAGCACAGGCTCAAGGTCATCGACAAGGACCTGCGCGTCATCCTGCGCCGCGCCCGCTACATCAACAGCGCCATCGCGCTGTGCACCACCTCCGCGCTGCTCACCGCGCTGGTGGTCACGCTGCTGTTCGCCAGCGAATTCACGCCGATGAGCGTGGGCGGCGTCATCGCCATCATGTTCGTGTCGTCGATGGTCTGCCTGTCGACGGCGTTCCTCATGTTCCTCATCGAGGTGCGAATCGCCATGAACACGTTGCGCATCGGCGTACAGAAGCACGAAAAATGATGCGTCGCGCCGCGCTCGCAACCGCATGTCTCGCCGCCGGCGCGGCCTTCGCCGCGGGCACGGGCGAAACGGGCAAGCCGCCAACCACGGCGGAGGTGCTGGAATCCGCCACGGCGTCGGATTGGCGGCGGCCCGCTCCTGCCCACACTCTTTACATGGAGCTTGCGGGCGGGCGCGTCATCGTCGAACTGGCGCCGCGCTTCGCCCCGCAGCACGTCGCCAACATCAGGCTGCTCGTCACGCAAAAGTTTTTCGATGGGCTTTCCGTGGTGCGCGTGCAGGACAACTACGTCGTGCAATGGGGCGACTCCGGCCAGGCGCGCAAGCCCGATCCGGCGGAACGCGGCTTTCCCGTGGAATCCTTCATCGCGTGGGACAAGCGGCTGCCGTTCGTCAAACTACCCGACGTCGACAGCTACGCGCGCGAAACCGGCTGGATCGACGGGCTCCCCGTCGGCGTCGATCGCAAGCTGGGCCAGGCATGGATCGCTCACTGTTATGGCGTGGTCGGCGTGGGCCGCGACAACCCGCCAGACACCGGCAGCGGTACGGAGCTCTACGTCGTGATCGGCCAGGCCCCGCGGCATCTCGATCGCAACATCACCACGGTCGGCCGCGTGCTGCGGGGAATGGAAGTGCTGACGTCGTTGCCACGCGGCACCGGCGCCATGGGCTTCTATGAAAAGCCCGAGCAGCGGGTGCCCATCAAATCGATCCGCGCGGCGGTCGAGGTTCCCGAATCCGAACGCACGAATCTCGAAATACTGCGCACCGACACTCCACTTTTCGCAAAGTACGTCGAGGCCCGCCGCAATCGTCGCGAGGAGTGGTTCACCACACCCGCGGGTCGCATCGACGTCTGCAACGTCCCCATTCCCGTCCGCGACGTCCCCGCGCCCAAGCCCTGAGGGGCAGGAACCCCTTTCGTCTTGCCATTCGGCGCTTTGCTGCCAGAATTCGCGCCCTATGGGCAGAATCTTCGAAGTACGCAAGCACACGATGTTCGCGCGCTGGGACCGCATGGCCAAGCAGTTCGCGCGGGTATCGAAAGACATCAACATCGCAGTCAAGGCCGGCGGCGCAGACCCCAACTCCAATCCGGCGTTGCGGCGCGCGATCCAGAACAGCCGCAGCTTCAACATGCCCAAGGACAAGGTCGAGGCGGCGATCAAGCGCGCCTCGGGCAAGGATGCGGCTGCCTACGAACAGATCATCTACGAGGGTTACGCGCCGCATGGCGTGGCCATCATCGTCGAAGCCGCCACCGACAATCCCACGCGCACCGTCGCGCAGGTGCGCGCCATCCTCTCCAAGGGCGGCGGCAATCTCGGCAGCACCGGCAGCGTGGCATTCCAGTTCCGCAAGATGGGCGTGTTCCGCCTGAACCCGGCGGGCGTGGACCACGACGACCTCGAGCTCTATCTCATCGACCACGGGCTCGACGAAATGGGCGACAGCGTCGGCGAGAAAGGCGAACCGCAGATCGTGGCGCGCTGCCTGTTCCCGGAATTCGGCCACATGCAGGAAGCGCTCGAGAAACGCGGCATCCATCCACTGTCGGCAACGCACGAATACATCTGCACCACGCCGGTCGAGCTGCCCGAGGCGCAGGCCACCGAGGTGCTCGAACTCATCGACACTCTCGAGCAGAATGACGACGTGCAGCACGTCTACCATTCCCTCGTCTGACCACCTGACAACATGGATTCCATCGAAGCGCTCACCACGCGCAGCACCGCCAAGACGTACGGCAACACCGCACCGACCAGGGAACACCTCGCCACCGTGCTCGCGGCCGCGGTACGCGCGCCCGATCATGGCCGGCTTCGCCCGTGGCGGTTCATGCTCATCGAGGGCGACCAGCGGCGAAAGTTCGGCGAGATGCTCGCCGCGTCCGCACTGCGCCGCGTTCCCGGGTTGAGCGATGGCGATATTCAGCGCGAGCGCGACAAGGCGCTGCGTGCGCCGCTCATCATCGTGGTCGCGTGCCGCGTCGTGCCGGGCACCAAGGTGCCGGCCATCGAGCAGATCCTGGCCGCGGGCTCGGCGGCGCAGAACATCCTGCTGGCGCTGCACACGCTGGGTTATGCCGCCGCGTGGAAAACCGGCGAAGCCGCGTACGACACGGAAGTGAAGAAATCGCTTGGATTCGCCGCGGACGATCATCTCGTCGGGTTCATCTACACGGGCGGCGGCGCGGGCGCGACGTTCGCCACGGGCAAGACCGCCTCTGTCGAAGACGCGATGCTGAAGTTTCCCGGCTAGCCAGTCGGGGCTATCAACTGTATTCGTCGGAGCCTTGCACCCAGATGAACGACTGGACGTCGATCATGTCGCGAGGCTTGAGCCCTCGCTGATCACGCCGGACGCGCGCGCCGAACTCCAGCAGGCTCGCATAGGTGTTCCAGTTGGGGCGTGAGGCATACTCAAAATCGAAGCCGTAGGCGCGCGCCGCGGCGCGGGTAACGAGCGGCTTCAGGAAGATGTGCGTCTCGGGCTGCGCGATGAAACCGAACACGGTCACGAGCGGCCACGTCAGAACCCGCGTTTGTTTTCTCGGAAGGCTTGCCACCACCTCCACCCATTGCAGGAATCGGTGCTCCAGGGTTCCGACTCCGTGCAGGAATTCGTAGAGGCCTTCCGCAAATGCCTTCGCGCCGGCGGACTGCTTCACCGCGTCGCGGAGAGCCATCTTCTCGAAAGAGAAGATCATGCTGTGCCTCGACTGCTGCTCGACCCGCACGGCGCGCGCAGCCACCTCGGCATATGAGCGCCCGCGCAACAGGGCACGATAGTCGCGCTGGTTGAGCGCCTGTTGCCATCGAAGGTGAGTTTCCCATTTGTAGTCGCGTTCCCATTCCGCATAGGTGGCATCGCGAAACCCGCCCGGGAAGAAGGTCAGGAATTTGCGCCGGCAGCGCAGCGCCTGCGCGGTTTCGGCTGCGGCCGCGGCCGCGCGGCTGCGGGTCTCGAGCTGAAGGTTGCTGTACATCCACACGGGATAACACGCGAGTCCGGGCGCAAAAAGCCGGGAACCGGTTCAGGCGTGTAGTCGAAACGATGCGGGAAACGTAGGTGTTACGTACCGGTCTGCGCGAACGCGAGCAGTTCCGCGCCCTCGCGCACCTGGTCGCCGACTTCGCACATCACGCGTTCGATCTTGCCGGCCGTGGGCGCCGTCACCGTCTGCTCCATTTTCATGGCTTCGAGCACCACGAGCGCCGCGCCCTTGGCCACCACGTCGCCCGCCTTCACGTGCACGGCCAGCACACGGCCGGGCATCGTGGCCCGCAGGCCGCCGTGCACATCGGCGTGGTCGGAGGCCGGTAGATAGGGATCGATCCAGTCGAACACGCGGTGCTCGCCGTCGGCGAACAGATGGACCTGGTTGCCCAGTACGAACGTGCCGGGAGCCTCGGCGAGCGAGGGCCCCACGGCGATCTCGCGCTCGGCTTCCCCTTCGCGCATTTTCCATCGTCGTTCGCCGCGAACACCTGAGGCCCAGCCATGGGGGTCGTCCCAGGGCGAACGCCGGATGCCCGGGCGACGCTGTGAGATCCAAAGCGCCTGCGCCGCCAGGTTCCACATCGCCGGCGCGGCTTCGCCGCGTGGTGCGAACAGATGTTCTCGTTCGCGCTCGATCAGAGCGGTATCGAGGTCGGCCTCCACGAATGCCGGCGCGCTCATGAGCCTGCCGAGGAATTCGACGTTGGTGCGCACGCCGACGATCTGATACTGCGCCAGTGCCGCACGCATGCGCGCAATGGCTTCGGCGCGCGTGGCACCCGATACGATGAGCTTGGCGATCATCGGGTCGTAGAAAGGCGTGATCTCGTCGCCCGCGCGCACGCCGGTGTCCACGCGCACGGACGCGTTTTCGGACGGCGCCGCGAGGTGTTCCAGGCGGCCGATCGACGGCAGGAATTCCCGCGAAGGATCCTCGGCATACACACGTGCCTCGATCGCATGTCCGTTGATCGACAGCTCGGCCTGCTTGCGCGGCAGCGGTTCGCCCGCCGCCACGCGCAACTGCCATTCCACGAGATCGAGCCCGGTGATCATTTCGGTCACGGGATGCTCGACCTGGAGCCGCGTGTTCATTTCCATGAAGTAGAACGCATCGCCTGCCGCGATGAATTCCACGGTGCCGGCGCCGCGATAATCGACGGCGCGCGCCGCGGCCACCGCCGCCTCGCCCATCTGCCGGCGGCGCTCTGGTGTCATGCCCGGCGCCGGCGCCTCTTCGATGACCTTCTGGTGGCGCCGCTGCACCGAGCAGTCACGCTCGAACAGATAGACGGCATTGCCATGGTTGTCACCGAACACCTGTACTTCGATGTGACGTGCGGTGGTCAGGTATTTCTCGACCAGCACGCGATCGTCCTTGAAGCTGGCCGCGGCCTCGCGCTGGCAGCTCGCCAGCGCAGCGGTGAAATCCGCCGCGCGGTCCACGCGCCGCATGCCCTTGCCTCCACCGCCGGCCACCGCCTTGATTAACACGGGAAAGCCGATGATCTCCGCCTGCTTCAGTAGATAGTTCGGCTCCTGGCGATCGCCATGGTAGCCCGGCGTGAGCGGCACACCGGCCTTCTCCATGAGCGCCTTGGCAGCGGACTTCGATCCCATCGCGGCGATCGCCTCGGGAGACGGCCCGATGAAAGTAATGCCGTCTCGCGCGCAGGCGGCCGCGAACTCCGCGTTCTCCGACAGGAAGCCGTAACCAGGGTGAATGGCATCGGCGCCCGTACGCCTGGCGGCCTCGAGGATGACGTCGCCGCGGAGGTAACTTTCCTGGGGACGCGACGCACCGATGTGCACGGCTTCATCGCAGGCCGCGACGTGCGCCGCATGTGCGTCTGCGTCGGAATAGACGGCCACGGTGCGAATGCCCAGCCGCCGCGCGGTGCGCGCGACGCGGCAGGCAATCTCGCCGCGGTTCGCGATCAGGAGCCTGGCGAACATCAGCGGCTACTTCTTGGGCCGCCAGGAAGGCGCGCGCTTTTCGAGGAAGGCCGCGATACCTTCTCGTCCCTCGGGCGACACGCGCGCATCGGCAATGCATTTCGCGGTTGCGGCCAGCAGCACGTCGTCGATGGGGGTTTCAACTACGTCGGCGAGCAGGCGTTTCGTTGCCGCCAGTGCCGCGGGACTGCCGCCGAGCAACTGCTGCACGAGGCGATCCACCTCATCGTCGAGTCCGTCGATGGACGTGACCACGTGCACCAGCCCGGTATCGCGCGCCTGGGCGGCAGAGAAGCTCTCGCCGGTGAGCATGAACCGCGCGGCCTGGCGCGCGCCCATGGCACGCACCAGGTGCGGCGAGATCGTCGCGGCGACGATGCCCAGCTTCACTTCGGACAGCGCGAAACCGACTGCCTCCGTGGCCACGACGATGTCGCAGGCCGCGGCCAGACCCACGCCACCGCCAAAGGCCTGGCCCTGCACCCGCGCGACGACCGGGCGCGAACAGCAGTGCACGGCATTGAACATGCGCGCCACTTGCAACGCATCGGAATGATTCTCCGCATGGCTGAAGGCCGCCATCGACTTCATCCAGTTGAGATCGGCTCCGGCGCTGAACACCGGCCCGCGCGAACCCAGCACGACCACGCGCGTGCCGGCGGAGGCTTCGATGTCTGCGAAAGCAGCGGAGATTTCCGCGACCAGCACATCGTTGAACGCATTGCGCACCTCAGGACGGTTGAGCCACACCCAGCGCACCGCGTCGCGCTGTTCGATCTCGATGTGTTGATAGTTAGTCATGGCCGACATCCGCTCACATTCGAAAGACGCCGAAACGCGTTTCGGGAACGGGTTGGCGCAGGGCGAGACCCAGCCCCAGCGCCAGGCACATGCGCGTGTCGACCGGGTCGATGACGCCGTCGTCCCAAAGGCGCGCCGTAGCGTAATAAGGGTTGCCTTGGGTCTCGTATTGCTCGCGAATCGGCGCCTTGAAGGCCGCCTCGTCTTCGCCGCTCCAGGTGCCGCCCTTCGCTTCGATGGCATCCCGCCGGACGGTGGCCAGCACGTTCGCGGCCTGATCGCCGCCCATGACGCTGATGCGCGAATTCGGCCACGTCCACAGGAAGCGGGGCGCGTAGGCGCGGCCGCACATGCCGTAATTCCCGGCGCCGAAACTTCCACCGACGATGACGGTGAACTTCGGCACGCGCGCGCAGGCCACGGCCGTGACCATCTTCGCGCCGTGGCGCGCGATGCCTTCGTTTTCATACTTCTTGCCGACCATGAAGCCGGTGATGTTCTGCAGGAAGACCAGCGGTATGCGCCGCTGGCAACAAAGCTCGATGAAGTGTGCGCCCTTCTGCGCGGAGTCGGAGAACAGAATGCCGTTGTTGGCGAGGATGCCGACGGGCATGCCGTGGATGCGCGCGAACCCCGTGACCAGCGTGACGCCGAAGCGGGCCTTCCATTCGTCGAAGTCGCTGGCGTCGACGAGACGCGCGATGATCTCGCGCGCGTCGTAGGGCTTGCGTGTGTCCGCCGGGACCAGGCCGTAGAGATCTTCGGCCGGGTGCTTCGGCTCTTCGAACGCGGTGGCAGGCAACGGCGCGCCGGCGCGCGGATCCGGGGGCAGCCCGCCGACGATGCGCCGCGCAATTCCAAGCGCATGGCCGTCGTTCTCGGCGAGGTGATCCACCACTCCCGAAACCCGGGCATGCACGTCGCCACCGCCCAGCTCTTCGGCGGTGACCACTTCACCGGTGGCGGCCTTCACCAGCGGCGGACCGCCGAGAAAGATGGTGCCCTGGTTGCGCACGATGATGGATTCGTCGCTCATCGCCGGCACATACGCGCCGCCGGCGGTGCACGAGCCCATGACCACGGCGATCTGCGGAATGGCCGCGGCCGACATGTTGGCCTGGTTGTAGAAGATGCGGCCGAAGTGTTCGGCGTCGGGAAACACTTCGTCCTGGCTCGGCAGATGCGCGCCGCCCGAATCCACGAGGTAGACGCAGGGCAGGCGGTTCTCTTCGGCGATGCGCTGCGCGCGCAGGTGTTTCTTGATGCTGACCGGATAGTAGGTGCCGCCCTTCACCGTGGGGTCGTTGCACACCACCACGCATTCGCGGCCGGCGATGCGCCCGATGCCGGTGATGATGCCGGCGCCCGGTGACTCGTCGCCGTACATGCCGAAGGCCGCGAGCGGCGACAGCTCGAGAAACGGGGCGCCCGGGTCCAGCAGCAGTTCCACGCGATCGCGGGGCAGCAATTTGCCGCGCGCCACGTGCCTGGCGCGCGCCGCCTCGCCGCCGCCCGCGGCGATTTTCGCCTGGCGGCCGCGCAATTCGCCCACCAGCGCCCGCATCGCCGCATCGTTGGCGGCGAAGTCGGCGCTTTTCCTATCGACTTTGGAATCCAGCAGCGGCATGATTGTCGGACAATAGTACAACCAGACATTTGAAGGCAAGCGACATGAGCCTCTTCGACCGCTGTGATTTCGACTTCGGCCTGGGGCCGGAGCTCGACGAGGTCCGCACGCAGGTGCGGCGTTTCGCCCGCGAGCGCATCGCGCCGCGGGCCGAGGAAATCGACCGCAGCAACGAGTTCCCGCGCGACCTGTGGCCGGAGCTCGGCGCCGCCGGTTTGTTAGGCATCACGGTCCAGGAACGCTGGGGCGGCGCCAACCTCGGTTACCTGGCGCACATCATCTGCATGGAGGAGATCTCGCGCGCGTCCGGCTCGGTGGGCCTCTCCTATGGCGCGCACTCCAACCTGTGCATGAACCAGATCATGCTCAACGGCAACGACGCGCAGCGCGACCGTTACCTGCCGCCGCTGGTCGAAGGCGTGCACGTCGGCGCGCTCGCCATGAGCGAGCCCGGCGCCGGCTCGGACGTGGTGGGCATGACGCTGCGCGCCGAGAAACGTGGTGACGCCTACGCCCTCACCGGCAACAAGATGTGGATCACCAACGGCCCCGACGCGGACATCGTCGTGGTCTACGCAAAGACGGATCCGGCCGCCGGTCCGCGCGGCATCACCGCGTTCATCGTCGAAAAAGGCTACGCCGGGTTCAGCTCCGCGCAGAAGCTCGACAAGCTGGGCATGCGCGGCTCGTCCACCAGCGAGCTGGTGTTCGACAACTGCCTCGTGCCCGCGGAGAACCTGCTGGGCCAGCTGAACGGCGGCGTGCGCGTGCTCATGAAAGGCCTCGACTATGAACGCGCCGTGCTCGGTGGCGGGCCTCTCGGCCTCATGGCGGCAGCGCTCGACCTGGTGCTGCCTTACATCCACGAACGCAAGCAGTTCGGCCAGCCGGTAGGCACGTTCGAGCTCATGCAGGCCAAGGTGGCCGACATGTACGCCTCGTTGAATGCAGCGCGCGCGTATTCATACGCGATCGGCCGGGCCTGCGATGCCGGCCACTGCTCGCGCCAGGATGCCGCCGCGGCCATTCTCTTCGGCGCGGACCACGCCACGCAGAGTTGCCTGCAGGCCATCCAGGCGCTCGGCGGCAACGGCTACATCAACGACTATGCGGCGGGACGGCTGCTGCGCGACGCCAAGCTCTACGAAATCGGCGCCGGAACGCAGGAAATCCGCCGCATGCTCATCGGCCGCGAAATCTACGAAGCCACCGCATGAAGAAGAAGACCAACGGCGCCGCGGAATTCGAACCCATCAAAGTCGAGCCGGCGTACCGCAAGGTGGCCACCGCCCTGCTCGATCGCATCACCGGCCGCACGATCAATGCCGGCGACCGGCTGCCGCCGGAAATCGAACTCGCGCGGCAGTTCGGCGTTCATCGCGGTACCGTGCGCGAGGCGTTGCGCGAGCTCGAGACCAACGGTGTTCTCAAGCGCGAGCGAGGTTCCAAGCTCATGATGGTCACGCGGCCGGCGCGCGGCACCGTGGCCGCTGGCGTGAGCCGCGCCCTGGCCCTGCACGACGTTACTTATCACGACATCTGGGAAGCGCTCACGGCGCTCGAGCCGCCGATCGCCGCGGCGGCGGCGCGCAATCGAAGCCCCAGGGACCTCAAACATCTCGACGCGCTCGTGGCCGCGGATGCGACGGTCGAACAGGCCGCGGCGTTCTTCCGCGCCGTCGGCGAGGCCACGCACAACGGCGTCTTCATGCTGGCGCACGAACCTCTCGTGGAGCTGCTCGTGCCCTCGCTCGGCGCCATGATCGACAAAGTGCCGCAGGCGGCTGGCCGCATCGCCACTGCCCAGAGGCGCATGGTCACCGCCATCCGCGACCGTGACGGCGAGCAGGCGGGCGAGTGGATGGCAAAACATATTCGCGATTTCCGGCGCGGGTTCGAAGTTGCGAAGATCGGCTTACAGCAGGCGGTGGGGAGCGCATAGAATCCGGACAAACAAACGCCATCGGGAGGGCGCCGGTTTGTTCAGACTAATCACTTCGCTGTTGATGGTCCTGACTACTCAGGCCGCATTTTCACAGACCACGGCCCCCACGGCCGCGACGCCCGCGCCGATGCGCGCGGTCACGCTCGACGACCTGTATTCCGATCTCAACATCGTGGACACGGCGATATCGCCGTCCGGACGCTACCTGGCGTTCATCGTGCGCCGTCCGACCGACGACAGTCTCGCGGTGCTCGATCTGCAGACGAACGAGAAGAAGGCGGTCCAGCGCAGCAGGCCGACGGACGCCGGCAAGAAGCTGGTCATGAACATCTCCTCGGTGGACTGGAAATCCGACGACCGCCTGCTGTTCCGCGTTTCCATTCGCCCGGAAGAAGACGCGGTGTTGTCGCCGGCGGCGTCATCGAAGATCGCCAAGCTCGGCGACAGGTTGTTTGCGATCAACCGCGACGGCAGCAAGATGGTCGCGATGCTGGGCGACAACCGCAATGCGGCGCTCGAAGGCGCGTTCAACCTCGGCGATATCCGCAGCTTTCTGCCCAAGGATCCCGAGCACATCCTCATGGAGCTCGACGGATTCAATGGCCGCTCGCTGTTCAAGGTCAACCTCGAGACCGGGCGCGGCGAACAGATGGAGCGGCCCAGCGAACACGTGGTCGGCTGGTGGCTGGACGTCGATGGCGTCCCGGTCGTGCGCATCACGGCTCACAACGGCACCATCCGGCTGTTTCGCAAGGATGCCGAAGCCAAATGGAAGAAGTTCGCGAGCTGGCGCGTGAAGGAGATGCAGGAGCGGCCGGATTACGATCCCGTGGGCCCCTCGGACCAGCCCGGCAAGTATTACGTGCTGGCGGCGCCGCCCGGAAAAGATCGCGTCGGACTCTATCTATACGACATCGAGAAAGAACATTTCGGCGAGCCGATCATCGAACACGCGACCTACGACCTGAGCTCCGCGCGCGTGTCGCGCGACGGCAAGGCCATCATCCGCTATTGCTACTACGCACACGTGCGCGTCTGCAGCTTCGCCGATCCGAAGGTGGAAGCGCACATGAAGGGCGTGCGCAAATACTTCGAGGAATCCGCCAACGTCTACACGTGGAACACTTCCGAAGACGGCAAGTCCATCCTGCTGTGGGTGGAAGGTCCGCGTGATCCGCCGGCTTACTACTACTACCAGGTCGAGAAGAAGAACATCGAGCTCATCGGCGTGACGCGCCGTGCGCTCATCGACACGGCGCGCCCGCAGGCCACGGTCATCAACTACCTGGCGCGTGACGGCAAACCGCTGTCCGGCTATCTCACCTCACCCGCCACCTCGGGCCCGCAGGGCAAATTGCCATTGGTGCTCATGCCGCATGGCGGCCCGGAGGCCCGCGACTCGCTGGAGTTCAATCCCTGGGTCCAGTACCTGGTGGCACGCGGCTACGCGGTATTCCAGCCTAACTTCCGGGGCTCGGATGGTTTCGGTCGCGCGTTTGCCGAAAGCGGCTACGGCGAGTGGGGCCGCAGGATGCAGGACGACCTGACCGACGCGGTCAAGGCGCTCGCCGACCTGGGCTCGGTGGATCCGGCGCGCGTCTGCATCGTCGGCGCTTCTTATGGTGGTTATGCCGCGCTCGCAGGCGCGGCGCTGACACCCGATTTGTACAAGTGCGCGGTTTCCATCGCCGGCGTCTCCGATCTCGAAGACTTCATTGGCTGGCGCAAACGCAACTGGGGATCGGACTCGGAGGGCTACACCTATTGGCTGAAGGCCATCGGCAACCCGGACAAAGACGAAGCCCGGCTGCGCGAGGTCTCGCCGGTGGCACAGGCCGGCAAGATCAAGATCCCGGTGCTGCTCATCCACGGCACGGACGACTTCGTGGTTCCGATCGCGCAATCGAAGGCCATGAAAAAGGCGCTGGAAAAATCCGGAAAAAAGACCGAGCTCATCTCGCTCGAAGACGAAGGCCACTCCTACTGGTCGGCGGACAGCGAAATGCTCGTGATGAGCGCCATCGACAACTTCCTCTGGCAGCATCTCGGGCCGGGATTTGGTATATCGACGGCACCCAGCCCCCGAAGAGCGGTATCCAAATGAAGCTTCCACGCCGGCAATTCGTACGCAATGCGGCGCTTGCAACCGCCGCTTTCACCATCGTTCCGCGCCACGTGCTCGGCGGACCTCGCCACATCGCGCCCAGCGATCGCGTGAACATCGCCGGTGTCGGCGTGGGCGGCATGGGCCGCGCGAACATGCAGGCGCTGTCGGGCATGAACCTGGTCGCCATGTGCGACGTGGACTGGTCGTATGTGGATGCGCGCTACGCCGACATCCCGAAGCAGCTGGAAGCGGCTAACAAGCGCCTGGCAGAGGCCACCGACGAGAAGATCAAGGCCCAGGCACAGGCGCAGATCAAGGGCTGGCAACAGCTCCAGGAAAAGTGGCCGAAAACCAGGCGCTACACCGACTACCGCGAGATGCTCGCGAAGCAGAAGAACATCGACGCGGTGGTCATCGCGACGCCGGATCACACGCACGCGCACATCGCGCTCGCGGCCATGGACCTCGGCAAACACGTGTACGTGCAGAAGCCGCTCGCGTGGTCGGTGGAGGAATGCCGCCGGCTGGCGGCGAAGGCCAGCTCGTCGAAATTGCAGACGCAGATGGGCAACCAGGGTCATTCTTCCGACGACGCCAGGCTGGTCAACGAATACATGCAGTCCGGCGCCATCGGCACCGTCACCGAAGTACACGTGTGGACCAATCGGCCGCTGGCCTACTGGCCGCAGGGAATTCCACGGCCCGCGCCGTTGCCCGCGAACGCAAAGGACCTGCCCTGGAACATGAACGGCGTGATGACGCGCGCCGCCGGCTCCTTCGGTGCATACACACCGCCGGACAAGCTCGCCTGGGACCTGTTCCTCGGGCCTTCGCGCCACATCGAATATCACCCTATCTACCACCCGTTCAACTGGCGCGGCTGGACCGACTGGGGCGTGGGCGCCATCGGCGACATGGGCGCGCATCTCATCGACTCGTCGTTCTGGTCGCTGGATCTCGACTACCCCACCACCATCGAAACCACCTCCACGCCGTACAACAAGGACACGTACCCGATGGCGTCCACCACGTACTACGAATTCCCTGCGAAGGGCGCGCGCCCCGCCGTGAAGATGACGTGGTACGACGGCGGCCTCACACCGCCGAAACCCGTGGAGATGGGTGACGAGGAACTCAACAAGGGCGGCGGCGTGCTGTACATCGGCACGAAGGGCAAGCTGCTGCACGACACCTACGGATTCAATCCGCGCCTGCTGCCGAAATCGCTGCACGAGAGCGTGGGCAAGCCGAAGGAGACCTACGCGCGCATCACCACCAGCCACGAGATGAACTGGATCGACGCCATCCGTGGCACGCAGAAGACCACGAGCCCGTTCGAGTACTCGGGCAAACTCACCGAGATCATGTTGTTAGGCGTGGCGGCGCTCAACGCCGGCAGGAAGATCGAGTACGACGGCGCGAACATGAAGGTGACCAACGTGCCGGACTCCGACGCGTTGCTCCGTCGCCAGTACCGCAGTGGCTGGCCACTCCCCGCGTGAACGTTATCGCGAACCGCTCCTAGGCACGCTGCACCGCAGAACCTTTCACCGGGAATAAGTCACAACTTTCGATACTCGCAGCGCCGGCGGTCAGCCGGTGCGTACTCCTCCGATTAAGTTTCGGCAGCGCGGCGCTTCGCCGCCGGAATGTCCAGGAGGACCACGATGAAATGGATAGCCCTGATTGCCGCTTCGGCAATCTCCGTTGTTTCCCTGTCGGCAGCGGCAGCTCCCGCCAGATCTCCCGCCATCGAGAACTCACCCGACATCCTGAGTCCGCCTCAGCTCAAGAGGCCGTCGAATCGCGCAAGCATGCCGCCGCTGCTCGTCCCGAACCTGGCCGCCGCTGCGGCGCCCACGATCGAAGACGTCGGTGACGCAGACTCGTTTGGCCGCAACGTGACCTACCTCGGGCTTGCCCAGACGGTGCCCGTCGTCGTGGTGGATGACTGCACCGGCAGCGATCCGGAATTCGAGCGCTGCGTCCCGGCCAATGCCGCGCCCGCCACCACTTCGTTCAATGAGGCGGGCCTCGGTTCGATCAGGCTCCCCGCACGGGCCACGAAGTCGCTGGTGTGCTTCGCGCTCACGCCGTTCATCCAGGTGCAGTGGGACAACCTTCTTGCCGCGCCGGCAACGGCGACATTCATCGCCAACGCACGCATCACCATCGACAACGATGTGCTCGATGACCCGACCCTCATCGATCCGGCAACGGGTCTGCCGTTCGGTGGCGTTCTTTCGCTGGGCCTGAGCACCTTCGTCGACTTCCACACGATGCAGCCCGCCGAGTCGGACCTCAAGGTCTTTACATTGTCGCGGTCCTGCATCGGCGGCGTCGTCAGCAAGCGGTCGCTGATCGAAAACTTCGGCTTGTCGGAAACGCAGGCGACCCAGTTCTTCAGGAGGCCGATGACTTTCACGTTCGGCTCGAGCGGCACGGTCGGGCTGACGACGTTCGCAACCTATTTCTACGGCATCCGCCTGTACGGCGATTGATTCCGACTCGAAGATTGGGCGCCGGTCTCTTCCCGAAAACTGCATCCGGCGCCGCGGGCTTCGCATGACTCAACCCCATGCGAAGCCCTTTTTTCGACTAACCAGTTGCCGGCCTGGAGGTTTTTCATAACGTGTTCCCGGGCCGTGCAAACAGATGAACTCTTTGGATGACCCTGAGCTATGCTAGCGCGCAATTTCGGGGCGGACGGACTCCATGGAATCTCCTGAGCTGCTGCGATTGCGAGCCGCCATCCTGCGCGACCCGGGAAACGCCGAGTTGCGTTACCTGCTCGGCGCCGAGCTCGCGCAGAGACGCGAGTATCCGGAAGCCGTGGCGGCGATGCGCGCCGCGCTCGAGATCAATCCCAAGCTTCACTTCGCGCGGCTGCAACTCGGGTTGCTGTACCTCACCATGTCGCAGCCCAACGATTCCCTGGCCGTCTGGGCGCCTCTCGAAGACCTGGACGAAACCGCGGCGCTGAAGGCTTTCAAGCGCGGTCTCGAAGCGTTGATCCGCGACGACTTCCCCACCTGTATCGGCTACCTGCAGCAGGGCATCGATCTCAACAAGCACAACACCACGCTGAATGACGACATGACGCAGCTCATCGAGCGTGTGCGCGTCGGCAGCGTCATCGCCCCTCCCAGCGTTCCCGCGTCCGAGAGCGATTTCGCTCGCTTCGGGGTGCCCTCCGCCACGCGGCACTGAGGTGTTCAGTTCCCGCACGGGCTGATGCAGACTCCGTGCATGCCGACTGTCGACGATTTCAGCCTGCCGTCCTGGGCCTATTCCGACCCTGAGTTCTTCGCGCTCGAACGCGAGCGAGTCTTTCGCCCTTCCTGGCAGGTCATCTGCCACGTCTCTGAGATCCCGAACCCGGGCGACTACCAGGTGTTCGATTTCATCGGCGAGATGTTGTTCGCCATGCGCGGCAACGACGGCCAGGTCCGCGTGTTTCACAACGTGTGCCGGCACCGCGCTTCGCGCCTGCTCGATGGCCCGCGTGGCCACTGCAACCGTCGCATCATCTGTCCCTACCATGCCTGGTCTTATGACCTCGAAGGAAAGCTCGCGTCGCCCGGCGACCGCAGCGCGTTTCCACATCTGGATATCTCGCGCGAATCGCTGGTGCCCGTCGAGATGGAGATCTACGCGGGCTTCGTGTTCGCGCGCGTGCAGGGTGGCGGCCCGAGCGTGGCGGAGATGTTGCAACCCTACGCCGGCGAAATAGCCACGCATGAATTCGAAAAGCTCGAGCCCATCGGTCGCGTGACGCTGCGGCCGCGCACGGTGAACTGGAAAAATGTGGGCGACAACTACTCGGATGCCCTGCACATCCCGGTTGCGCACCCCGGGCTCACCCGGTTGTTTGGCGCGAGCTATCGCGTCGAATCCAGCGAGTGGGTGGACCGCATGTCGGGAGAAATCACCGACAAGCCCTCGCGCAACTGGCCGGAGCGCATGTACCAGAAGTACCTGCCCGACGCTCCGCAACTGGCCGCCGACAAGCGCCGCTCCTGGGTCTATTTCAAGCTCTGGCCGAATTTTGCGTTCGACGTCTATCCCGACCAGGTCGACATCATGCAGTGGCTGCCTGTCTCGCCCACCGAATGCCTGATCCGCGAGATCGGTTACGCACGGCCCGACGATCGGCGCGAGATGCGCGTGGCGCGCTACTGCAACTGGCGTATCAACCGCCAGGTGAATGCGGAGGACACCGTGCTCATCCAGCGCGTGCAGGACGGCATGGCGTCAGGCAGCTATCGCGTCGGCCCGCTCGCGGCCGGCGAAGTTGCCTTGCGCAGCTTCGGCAGGCGCATGCGGGCGCTGATCCCGGAATGTGCCGGCTCACCGCCTCCCGCCGCGGGCTGGTCGCGCAATCCGGCGGCGCGGGCGTAGTAGTTAGTGGCCGGCCCTCGCAAGCTCGGCCCCGTTCTCGCCACGATAGTCGTCGCCGGCAACATGATCGGCTCGGGAATATTCCTGCTGCCGGCAACCCTGGCCAGTGTCGGCAGTCTCACGGTCCTCGGCTGGGTCATAGGCACGATCGGCGCCCTGGCACTGGGGCTGTTGTTTGCCCGGCTCGCGCGGCGCAAGCCCATGGCGGGCGGGCCCGCCACCTATGCATTCGACGCCTTCGGCCCGTTCTGGGGATCGCAGTCCAGCCTCTGGTATTGGGCGGCCTGCCTCATCGGCAACGTGGCGATCGCCACGGCAGCATCGAGTTATCTCACGGACTACCTCGCCAACTTTTTCGAGTTCAGTGCCGGCCCCGTGCAGGGAGCGTCGTTCACCGTGCTGTTGTTGTGGCTGGTCACCGTGGTCAACCTGGTGAGTCCCCGGTTCGTGGGCCAGTTCGACGGGCTGCTGCTCATCGCCGGCCTGATTCCCCTGCTGCTGGTGATCACCATCGGCTGGACGGCTTTCGACGCCACGCAGTTCCTCGCGTCGTGGAACGTGAGCGGCGAACCGTTGTACAAGGCGTTGCCGCATTCGCTGGCGCTGGTGTTCTGGGCGTTCACGGGTCTCGAGAGCGCATCGGTCGCTGCAGCGGTGGTCAAGGATCCGGAACGCAATGTACCCATCGCCACGATTGCCGGCGTGCTGGTCGCGGCGCTCATTTATATAGCCGCGAGCGTCGTGATTTTCGGCCTGGCGCCGGCCGCCGACATCGCCAATTCCAATGCGCCGTTCGCGCTGGCCGCCGCGAAGCTCATGGGCCCGGTGGCCGGTCCGCTGGTGGCGCTGTGTGGCGGCCTGAAGGCGCTGGGCACGCTCGCGGGTTGGGTGCTCATGACGGCGCAGGTGAGCCGCGCCGCCGCCGATCACGGCCTGCTGCCGCAGGTATTCGCGCGCACGCGAGCCGGCGACACCCCGGTGGCGGGACTCATCATCGCAGGCTTGTTAGGGACGGCAATCATCGCGATGACCATCGCCCCCACGCTGGGCAAGCAGTTCGGCTACCTGGCCGAGGCATCGACGCTGTTCGCGCTGCTCACCTATCTCGGCGCCTGCGCGGCGGCCTGGCGATATCAGGTGCGCGGAGAGCTGTCGCTTGCGGTGGTCGGCGGCGCGTTCTGCGTGTTCGTGATCGCGTGGTCCACGCTGCCGGTGCTCACCGCGACACTCATCTGCCTGGTGTTGTTCGCGCTGCTCTACCGACCGTTGTCACGGCGCTGAGGCGCCGCAATCGAGATGCTCACGCGCGCTCGCCCAGCAACTTCGCGTGCCAGGTCAGGTGCTGCGACATGAAGCTCTGGATGAAGAAATAGCCGTGATCGTAGCCTTCACGCATCTGCAGGTAGACTTCCTGCCCGGCCGCCTTGCAGGCCGCCACTAACAACTCGGGCTTGAGCTGGTCGGCGAGGAATTTGTCGGCCGTGCCCTGGTCGATGAGGATGCCACGGGGAAACCTGTGGCCGGCCTTCACCAGTTCCGTGGCGTCGTATTGCGACCATGCCGCGCGGTACGCGCCGAGATAGCCGGTGAACGCCTTCATGCCCCAGGCGCTCTGGATCGGCGCCGCGATGGGCGCGAATGCCGACAGCGACCGGTACTTCTGCGGGTTCTTCAACGCGATGGTCAGCGCGCCGTGACCGCCCATGGAATGGCCCATGATGCCGCTGCGGGCGATGTCTGCCTTGAAGTTCGCGGCGATGATGTTCGGCAGCTCGTCCACCACGTAGCTGTACATGCGGTAGTGAGACGCCCACGGCGCCTGCGTGGCATCCAGGTAGAAGCCCGCGGCGATTCCGAAGTCCCACGACTCGCGATCGCCGGGCAGCTGTACGCGCGGGCTCGTGTCGGGTGCGACCAGCATGATTCCATGGCGGGCCGCGTGCTCGATCGCACCGGCCTTGGTCACGAAAGTTTCTTCGTTGCAGGTCAGGCCCGCGAGGTAATAGAGCACGGGCACGGGGCCCGCCGCCGCCTGCGGCGGCGTGTACACCGCGAATCGCATGTCACCCGCGTTGGCCTGCGAAGGGTGCTGGTAATAGCCCAGCACGCCGCCGAAGCAGGCGTGCTGGGAGATCGTTGCTAGTAGCGCCAATTGGATTCCGGGATCAGACCTTGAGGGTGCCTTTCTGCTTCGCGACATGCGTCGCGATCGCGTCCATGAGCGCGGGCGACAGGGCGTCGTACGGCGGCAGGCGCAGCTTCTTCAGGCGATCCCGGATCTTCGTCATCTCCTTGGGCTTGGCGGCGCCGGCTTCGATGATGGAGGACACGAACGCCGCGAACTCCGGTTTTGCCCAGCCCTTCTCCTTCGACAACTCCACGTGCACGAAATCGAGGCCGTAGAACGGATGGTTCTGGTTTTCGATGCGGCCGTACATGTGCACGCCGCAACCGCTGCACGCGTGGCGCTGGATGGTGGCGCTGGCGTCGACGACCGCAAGCTTCTGCTCGTTGGAAGCGACGGCGAGATTGTCGCGGCTGACGACGGCAACCACCGAGACCTTCGCGCCCGCGGGCTTCCAGCACTTGGTGCAGCCGCAGGCGTGGTTGTGGGCGACGTTGCCCTTGATGGTGACCGTGACCGGATCTGAGGTGCAGTGGCACGTCAACGTGCCGCCCTTGAACTTCTTGGCGCCGGGTTTGAGACCCTTGTCGATCGATGGATGAAGCTTGACAGCCATGAGCATTCCCTCGTCGTTGTTAGTTGTTCAGAAGGTAACCACGGAGCGAATGGATTCGCCCTTGTGCATGAGATCGAAGGCGTCGTTGATCTTGTCGAGCGGCATGACGTGCGTGATGAGGTCGTCGATGTTGATCTTCTTGTCCATGTACCAGTCGACGATTTTGGGCACGTCGGTGCGGCCGCGCGCACCGCCGAAGGCGGTGCCTTTCCACACTCGCCCGGTCACGAGCTGGAACGGCCGCGTCTTGATTTCCTGGCCGGCGCCGGCGACCCCTATGATCACCGACACGCCCCAGCCGCGATGGCAACACTCGAGCGCCTGGCGCATGAGATCGACATGACCCACGCATTCGAAGGAGTAGTCGGCGCCGCCGTCGGTGAGCGACACGAGGAACGGGACGAGATCGCCCTGAACTTCTTTGGGGTTCACGAAGTGCGTCATGCCGAACTTCTCGGCCATGGCTTTCCGCTTCGGATTGACGTCGACGCCGATGATCTTGTTGGCGCCCGCCATGCGCGCGCCCTGGATGACGTTGAGGCCGATGCCGCCCAGCCCGAACACCACGACGTTCGCGCCGGGCTCCACCTTCGCGGTGTTGATGACCGCGCCGATGCCCGTGGTGACGCCGCAGCCGATGTAACAGACCTTCTCGAACGGCGCGTCCTCGCGGATTTTCGCCAGCGCGATCTCCGGCAGCACCGTGTAGTTAGAGAACGTGCTGCAGCCCATGTAGTGGTGCACCTTCTCGTTGCCGATGGAGAAGCGGCTGGTGCCATCCGGCATCACGCCCTGGCCCTGCGTGGCGCGGATCGCCGTGCACAGGTTGGTCTTGTGCGAGGTGCAGGATTTGCACTGCCGGCATTCCGGCGTGTACAGCGGGATGACGTGGTCGCCTTTCTTCAGCGTGGTGACGCCGGGGCCGACGTCGACGACGATTCCGGCGCCTTCGTGGCCGAAGACGACCGGGAACAACCCTTCCGGATCGCCGCCCGAGCGTGTGAATTCATCGGTGTGACAGACGCCGGAGGCCTTGATTTCGACCAGCACCTCGCCGGTCTTGGGTCCCGCGAGATCCAGCGTCACGACTTCGAGTGGCTGGCCGGCTTTCCAGCCAATGGCTGCGCGCGTTTTCATATTCGGTTGCCCCTTCCCGTGAGCGGCACATTGTATAGAGCGATTGGGAAATGCGCCGCTGCGGCGCGGTGGAGCTAACACCGGCAGGCACCGACCGGCCATCGACTCGCGGTGCAGCATCCACGCCGCCTCGACCTGAAATCCCCCGGGATGGGTGTCGAGTACGGCCTTTTTCGGGATTGGGACCTCGGAAACGACCCTTTCGACGAGGCCTGCCCCGAGCGCCTAGAGAATCGAGGCGCCCTCGTCCGCCGCACTGGCGCCCTCGCGCAGGCGCGTGAACAGTTCGCGGCCCACGCCAAACGTGGTGTCGAACACTTCGGGTTTGACGGTCTCGCGGGCCTGTAACGTGGCGGCATCCACCTGTGCTTCGAGCACACCGGCGCGCGCATCGAGCCGGATGATGTCGCCGTCGCGCAAGCGCGAGATGGGGCCCTGCGCCGCGCCTTCGGGCGTGAGGTGAATCGCCGCGGGCACCTTGCCCGAAGCACCGGACATGCGACCGTCGGTGACGATGGCCACGCGCCGGCCCTTGGCTAACAAGCCCGACATCGCCGGGATCAGCTTGTGCAGCTCGGGCATGCCATTGGCGCGCGGCCCCTGACCACGCACGACGGCGATGAAATCGCCGTCGATCCCCGCCTTGAGCGCCGCGCCCATGGCCTCCTGGCTTTCGAACACGCGCGCCGGCGCGGTGATGTCCCAATATTTCGGATCGACGGCCGAGGTCTTGATGACCGAACGGCCGAGATTGCCGCGCAGCAGCTTGAGCCCGCCATCCGCGGAGAAAGGGTTCGCCACGGGCCGCAGGATTTTTTCGTCGTGCGAACTCTGCGCAGCTTCTTTCCACACGAGCTTGTTGTCGACGAGGAACGGGTCCTTCGCGTACGACGACAGGCCGGGGCCCCAGATGGTCATCGCAGATTCATGCGCCAGGCCCGCATCGAGAAGCTCGCGAACCACGAATGACATGCCGCCCGCGGCATGAAACTGATTCACATCGGCCTCGCCGTTCGGATACACGCGCGCGATCAACGGCGTGACGCGCGAGATGTCCGCCATGTCGTCCCACGTAACAGTGAGCCCCACGGCGCGCGCCATGGCGACCAGGTGGATCACATGGTTGGTCGAGCCGCCGGTGGCCATCAAACCCACGATGGCATTGACGAACGAACGCTCGTCGATGACCTCGACGAACGGCAGGTAGCTTGAGCCGAGCGCCGTGGTCCGCGCGACGCGCTGCGTGGCCGCGACCGTGAGCGCATGACGCAACGGTGTGTTGGGCGCCACGAACGCGGCGCCCGGGACGTGCAGCCCCATGAGCTCCATGAGCATCTGGTTGGAATTGGCGGTGCCGTAGAACGTGCAGGTGCCGGCGTCGTGGTACGAACCCATCTCCGCCGCCAGCAGTTCGTCGCGCGTGGCCATGCCTTCCGCGTACCGCTGGCGGACTTCGGCTTTGGCCTTGTTGGCCATGCCGCTCGGCATCGGGCCGCCCGGCACGAAGATGATGGGCATCTGGCCGAACGATGCCGCGCCGATGAACAGCCCCGGAACGATCTTGTCGCAGATGCCTAACAACATCGCGCCGTCGAAGGCCTCGTGAGACAGCGCTACAGCCGTGGCCAGCGCGATGACGTCGCGGCTGAACAGCGAGAGTTCCATGCCCGCCCGGCCTTGCGTGACGCCGTCGCACATGGCGGGCACGCCGCCGGCAACCTGTGCAGTGGCGCCCGCCACGCGCGCCGCGGCACGGATGACTTCCGGATACGGCTCGTACGGCCGATGCGCCGACAACATGTCGTTGTACGAAGTGACGATGCCGATGTTCGGAATGACCGACTGCTGCAATTGCGGCTTGTCGACGCCCGATGCGGCCATGACGTGCGCGAGGTTGGCGCAGGCGAGCTTGCCGCGCGCCGGCTCGACCAGTTTGCGCTTGCGTGTGCGTTCGAGATATTCACCGCGCGCGGCCGCGGATCGGCCACCGATGCGTTCGGTGACTTCGATGATGGTGTCGTTGAGCTTCCGGGTGGCCATGCTTTTAAGACGCCATTCTTTTAAGACGAATCACTCGTACCAGCTATGGCCGTGTCGCTCGGTGAGTGCAATCGCGGCCGTGGGCCCCCAGGTGCCTGCAGGATACGGCTTCACCAGTTGGCGCGTCGAGCGCCAGCTCGTCTGGATGCCGTCGATCCAGTGCCAGGCCGCCTCCACTTCATCGCGGCGCACGAACAACGTCGTGTTCCCTTTGAGTGCATCGAGCAGCAGACGCTCGTAGGCGATGCGCGTACGGCCGCCGCTCTCATCCTTGGGCAGCGAAAGGTTGAGCGGGACTTCGCGCAGGCGCACGCCTTCAAGGCCGGGCTGCTTGCTGAGGATTTCGAGCGTCACGCTTTCCTGCGGCTGCAGGTGAATGACCAGCCGGTTGGCCTGCAGAATCGGCTCGTCGGCGGCGAAGATGTTGTGCGGCACCGATTTGAATTGAATGGCGATGTCGGTACGGCGCGATTGCATTCGCTTGCCCGTGCGCAGGTAGAACGGCACACCGGCCCAGCGCCAGTTGTCGATCTCGGCCCGCAGCGCGACGAAGGTTTCCGTCTCGCTGCCGCCTTTCGCACCCTTCTCGTCGTTGTAGCCCGGAGCGGCAATGCCGCCGCTGCTGCCCGCCGAATACTGCCCGCGCACGGTATTGGCGCCGACCGTGGCCGCGGTGATCGGACGCAGGCTGCGCATCACCTTGGTTTTTTCGTTGCGAACCTCGTTCGGCTCGAACAGGTGCGGCGGCTCCATCGCGACCAGCGCGACGAGCTGCAGCATGTGGTTCTGCACCATGTCGCGCAGTGCGCCGGATTCGTCGTAGTAGCCGGTACGGCCTTCGAGGCCGACGGTCTCAGCTACCGTAATTTGTACGTTGTCGATTGCCGAAGCATTCCACAGAGGCTCGAACAGCGAGTTCGCGAAGCGCAGCGCGAGCAGGTTCTGCACCGCCTCTTTGCCGAGATAGTGGTCGATGCGGAAGATGCGATCTTCGTGGAACACCTGGCCCACGGCTTCATTGATGTCGACGCTCGACGCGTAGTCGTGGCCGATGGGCTTTTCGAGCACGACACGGCAGAACTCGCAGGCAAGGCCCGCGGCTGCGAGGCTGAGGCAGGTCGGCCCGTAGAATTTCGGCGACGTCGCCATGAAATAGAGAATGCGGTTGCTGCCCGCGAGCGCCTTCTGCAGCGCTTCGGTGCCCTTCGCGCTGCCGTCACCGGCCTCGAAGGGCGCGTAGGTGATACGCGTCAGCAGGTCGGAGACCGCATCGTCCTTGAGGTATTCGGCGGGCACGTGCTTGCGCAACGCCCCTTCGACGACCTTGCGGAATTCGTCGTTGGGCATGGCATTACGCGCCGAGCCGACGAACGTGAGCGTCGGCGGCACGAGCTTCTCGCGGCAGAGGTGGTACAGCGACGGCCACACCATTCGCTGCGAGAGATCACCGGTGGCACCGAACAGTACGAATTTCTGGACTGGATGTTTCACGAATTGAGGAGCAGCCGGGCAGCGCCGAGCAACTCGACGTGCGGATGGCAGATGGTCTCGACCGGCACGCCACGCATGGCGGGCATGAACCTTCCCTTGTTTTCGAAGCCGGAACGCACGCGGCGCTCGAGCATGGGGCGATCGAAATGCTGGAGCATCGCTCCGCAGATCAGCACGCCCTGCCAGGCGCCCAGCATGAGCGCCAGGTCACCCGCGAACGACCCTAACAACTCGCAGAACAGCCCGACGGATTCGACGCAATTCGCGTCGCTGCCGTTGGCGGCGCGCGTGGTGATTTCCGCCGCCGGCAGCTCCGCCACCCGCTGGCCTTCGACTTCGCAATGCGCCAGGTAGATGTTGGCGAGGCCGGTGCCGGAGAGCACGCGCTCGGCCGAAACGCGCCCATATTTCTTGCGCAACCAGCGCAGCAGCTCGATGGCGCGCTCGTTCGAGGGCGCGAAGCTGGCATGTCCACCCTCGGTGGCCAGCACGGTGAAGCTCCCGGCGTTGGCGACCACGCCGCCCACCCCGAGGCCCGTACCTACGCCGACGATGGCGCAGACGCCCTGGGACATGGGCAGCGAGAGGCGCTGCGAGCCAATGGGATTGAGGTCGTCCGCACGCAGCGCGCCCACGGCGTGACCAACGGCTTCGAAGTCGTTGACCACATGCAAGTGCTTGAACTGTTGAGACTCGCTGAGCGCGCGCGTCGAGAACGACCAGGCGCTGTTGGTGAGCTGTACCTGATCGTGGTCCACGCGGCCGGCGACCGCGAACGCCGCGCGGCTGAGGGCCTGGGGCACGCCGGGCGTATCGCTGCGGTAATGGTGCGCCGCATGAGCGATGGATTCGTGGGCGCGCACGGCGTAACGACGAACGCAGTGAACGTGGATGCCATCGGTGCTGGAGCCACCGACGGCAATGCCGAAGCGGATGTGCGTGCCGCCGACGTCGGCTACCAGTCCCAGCACCGCGGAGCGGTCGAATTGATCGCGCTCGGAATCCGCGCCGGGAAGCGCTGTATTGACTGTCACCATCTCGCTCCGAAAGAACGCGCGAAGACTGCGCCCGCGCAGACAACGCTGTCAACCAATTGGGCCGGGGATTCTAACCAGTTATTAAGGTAAAGGTGGTGGCGGTCTGCAGACTCCGCGCGCTGTTTGACAACGCTGTCTGACAACAAGACAATTCTGTGCAGTCAGGGGGACTTCGTATGAGCCGAATAACGATTCATGACGTATCGAAGGCTGCGGGGGTGTCGATCAAGACTGTCTCGCGTGTGCTCAACAGCGAGCCAAATGTCCGCAGCGAAACCCGCGCACGAGTGCTCAAGCTGGTTGAAGAACTCAACTACCACCCGAGTCTTTCAGCACGCAGTCTCGCGGGCCGCAGCTCGAATCTCATCGGGCTGATATATCAGAACCCCAGCGCCAACTACGTCGTCGACCTGCAAAAAGGCGCGCTCGAGCGCTGTCACACGCGCGGCTATCGGCTGCTGGTGCATCCCTGCGAGGGAACGGATTTGTCGAGCGTGCGCGACCTGGCGGGCCTGGTGCTCGAGTCGCATCTCGACGGCGTGGTGCTCGCGCCACCGCTGTCGGACTCCACGGAAGTGCTCGCGGAACTGCAGAAGCACCGCATCCGCTTCGTGCGCATCGCGCCCACCGTCGACCTGGATGCCTATTCCTGCGTGTTCATGAACGACGTTGCCGCGGCGCGCGAGATGACCGAATACCTCATCGCGCTTGGCCACGAGCGCATTGGCTTCATCAATGGCCCGCCAGGACATCCCGTGACCGAACAGCGCTACCTGGGATACACGCTGGCACTGCGTTCGCACGGGCTCGACGTCGACC
Source organism: Steroidobacteraceae bacterium (assembly GCA_035765415.1). Lineage (GTDB taxonomy): Bacteria > Pseudomonadota > Gammaproteobacteria > Steroidobacterales > Steroidobacteraceae > CADEED01. Next base: position 25,983 of record DASTXR010000144.1, read on the forward strand.
CGCAGCTCGTGGACCGCGGCGAATTCACTTTCGATTCGGGATTGGCCGCCGCCCGGCGCCTGCTGTCTCGCGCGACACGGCCCACTGCGGTGTTTGCCAGCAATGACGACATGGCCGCCGGCACCATCATGGCCGCGCATGAAATGGGGCTGACCATACCCAGCCGCTTGTCGGTTGCCGGTTTCGACGACAGTTATGTCGCGCAGGTCATCTGGCCGCGCCTGACCACCGTGCATCAGCCCACATACGAGATGGCTCACCAGGCCGCGGACATGTTGTTCCGCTCGTTGGGCGACGAAGCGCCGCCCAAGAGCATGGAAATTCCCTATCGCATGGTGTGCCGCGAATCCACCGGGCCCCGTCCGGCGAACTAGCCGCCAGGAAGAAAGCCGAACCCGTTGACGGTCAGCCGCCCGCGCAGCGGGTCCTCACTGAGCACGGTTCGCCCGGAAATATCGCCCGAATGCAGCGCGTTGCCCTTGTAGACAACGAGCCGGTTGAACGCGGCATCGACCGTGTGAATGCGTTCGAAGAATCGCGTGTCGTCGGCAACGTACTTCTGCGCCGACGATTCCGTCCTGAGCTCGGCGATGACGGTGGCGCGGTATCCCTCGACGCGGTTGGGGGTCACGCGTTCGAGCTCTGTGGCGCGATGCCGGTAGAAAGATGTGCCGCCCTGGTGAGCCGCGCATAGATAGTGGAGGAACGCGATGCGTTCTTCATCCGGGCCGTCGAAGTGCGGGATGCGTTGAATGGGCCGCAGTTCCACTGGCGGCGTCGTCACCATCGAGAACGCACACAGCTCGAGCTCCTCCGCGGGTGGCGCACCGAAGGCCTCCTCGATCACGCTCGACGTCGCGGCAAGCAAGGCGTCCACATAGGCCTTGGGCGCCGGTGCTCGCACGCCGGGATACACCGCGCCCGCGTCGATGAACACCGCTTCGGCCGCTCGTGCAATCAACGGCGCGGGATCCAGCATCAAGGAATCGATGATGATGACCGGCAGCCGGTCGCGGCCGATTCGCTGAACCTGCACGCTCATCGACGGGTTGACGTCGAATGCCGCCATCGTTGGCCCACTCAGCCGTTCGCAGCGGTTTGCACGGGCATGGCGGTCGCGCAGTTGGAGCGGATAAATTCCTCGTGCGTCGGCGCGCCGGCCACGGTGGCCGCGATGCCCGCCGCCATGTTTTCCAGCTCCTGGATGACATCGACTTCGGGAACGTCGTCCACCATCGGGCTGTAATAGCGCGGCAGGATGCCGAACCCCGCGAACATCGACAGCCAGGAGCTCGCACGGAAGAACTCGATGGATTCCTGGCGGAAGCGGCCAGTCTCGCGGAACAGCGCGATGGTTTCGCTGAGGCTGTCGGGAATGCTCATGGCGCGGCATTCGTGCCAGAACGGTTCATCGCGCCGATTGAGCTTGTAGTGCAGAACGATGAAATCCCGGATGTGATCCCAGTGCCGGCGATTGCGTTCGTTCACGTTTTCCTGCAGCGCGATGTTCGGGACGGCCTGCGGAAAGCTGCCCGTCAGGTATTGAAGGCCGCGTTGCACGAGGTAGATGCTCGTCGATTCGAGAGGCTCGAGGAATCCGCTGGCGAGCCCGAGGCAGAACACGTTCCTGTTCCATATCTTGCGGCGGATTCCCGTGCGGAATGGCAGCAGCCGCGGCTCGGCCAGTGCCGGGCCTTCGACACTGGACCTGAGCGTGGTCATCGCTTCGTCTTCGGACAAATAGCGGCTGCAGAAAACGTAACCGTTGCCGACGCGATGCTGGAGTGGAATGCGCCACTGCCATCCGGCCCTGGAGGCGATCGAGCGAGTATGCGACGCGGGTGCAACGCGGCTCTCGCAAGGCATCGCCACCGCACGATCGCAGGGCAACCACTGCGTCCAGTCGTCGTAACCGGTGTGCAGCGCCTTCTCGATGAGCAGTCCGGCGAATCCCGAACAGTCGATGAACAGGTCTCCCGCGACTTTGCGGCCGCCATCGAGCTCGAGGCATTCGACATGGCCGGACTCGCCGTGCAACTGAACGTTGGCGACCCGGCCCTCGACATGTTTGACACCGGCCATGATCGACCAGCTCTTCAGGTATCGCGCCACCAACGTGGCGTCGAAATGCAGCGCGTAGTTGAAGAACAGGAATCCCGTGCCGCCGCTCGACTTCGGCATCGCAAACTTTCCCACCCGCGCCATCTCCGCCGAGAGCGCGTACCGATCGATGACCTCTGCCTTGCCGAGTTGCCGTGCCTTGACCCAGTAGTGCTGAAAGGATGTGCCCAACAACGGCACGCCATGCTCGGAAAACGGATGGAAGAATTGCGTGCCTTCGCCGGCCCAGCCTTCAAAACCGATGGCGAGCTTGAAGGTGGCGCTGGTTCGCTTGACGAAATCCACCTCATTGATCTTGAGGTGCCGCAGAAACTCGCGGATGTGCGGCACGGTGGCCTCGCCGACTCCGACCGTGCCGATTTCCGGTGATTCCACCAGCGTGATACGTGTATGGCGGTTGGCGCCGAAACGCTCGATGAGCGCGGCGGCGGCCATCCAGCCGGCGGTTCCACCGCCGACGATCACGATCGATTTCAACCGGTTGTCTGCCACGGAATCCCCGTCCTGGAAAAGGAGACGGGGCAGCATGGCTGCCCCGCCAACTCGAGCGCACTTGGGGAACGCTTGAGTTTAGAACTTCGCCCTCACCCCGGCGCTGATCACGCGCTCGTACTGGTTCCAGTTCAGATGCGCGTCCGGCCATTGCACGTAGTTCGTCGGCGCTTCTTCCGTCAGGTTCGATCCCTGCAGGAACACCTGGAAGTGCTCGGTGAAGTCATATGACGCGCCCGCATCGATATACAGGGTGTCGTCCTGCCACTGCGGCAGGCCGGAGTTGGGAGCCGAGAACGACCAGTGGCTGAACGTGCCCTGGTATTGCTTGCTGAGGTAGTTAGCGGCCACGCGCGCCTGGAACCGGCTGTCCTGGTAGAACAGCACCAGGTTCACCTGGTTCTCAGCCGTGCCGTTGAATGGCGCGTCGGAACCGTCCGCCAGCACGATCTTCTCGCCCGTCGCTGCATCCTTGCCTGCCTGGCTGGGAGTGAACGTGTAGTTGAGATCGACGCCCGTGTTCTTGAGGATGCCCGGCAGGAAATCGAACGTCGCCTTGTAAAGGAATTCGAAGCCGTAATAGCTGGCGCCTTCACCCTGTGCGATGTCCAGCGTCTGCGCGCCCAACCGCACCACGCCGTCGGAATCCGGCGCGGTGGCATCCGTGCCCACGCGAGTGAACGTGTAACTGTCGACGTCGGTGTAGAAAACGCCGGCGGACAGCAGCGAATGCTCACGGAAGTACCACTCGAGGTTGGTGGACAGCGAGCGCGACAGCCAGGGCTCGAGTCGCGGATTGCCGAGCCGCTGGATGCTGCTTACGCGCTGCCAGGTCTCGCCGATCTGTTCGCCGTTGTAGAACGTGATGGGCCCACGTCCGAGGTTCTGGAGAGGCTGCAGCGCCTGTGTCTCGTAGTACGCGCTTTTCAGCCGCAGCCCGTTGGAGAAATCGAAGTTGAGGTTGAAGCTGGGCAGGGCTCGCGTGCGATCGGTGGACGTGTACACGTCGCCGAGGTCGGTGTAAGCGGTGTGGTTGGGATCGCTGCCCGCGAGGATGCGCGGATCGAGCTGCGTTCCGTCGGTCAGGTTCTGGAACACACGGATGTTGGTGTTCACCACACGCACACCGACATTGCCGGACATGCCGACGGTGTCGGAGATCCCGGCGTTGAAGTTCGCCTGGAAATAAAACGTGGACTGCGCCTCTTCCACGCCATAGGTGCGATCCGGCGCGTCGATGTACTGGCCCTCGCCGTACAACGCATCGCGGATGGATTCAGGATGCTCCAGCGCACGCGTGTTGATCATCGGGAAACCAGTGACCAGTCCGTTCACGCCGAATTCGCTCACATTGGTGACGAAGCCGGCGAGTTCGGGCGATGCCAGCGTGTACCGCGGAAGCGGGTCATAGTCGAAGCCCGCGGTGTTGGACGTCTGATTGATTCCGTAGCCCACCTCCTGGTATTTCGCGAGCAGGCCGTTCAGGCCCGACGGCGAGAAATAGTCGGAGCGCTTCTCGTTCATGTCGCGCTCGGAATAGCGCAGACCGAAATCGAGATTGAAGTTCTCATTGAAATCGAGGTTGCCGTCGTAACGCAGCACGTCCATTTTCGCGTCCGTGGAATTGCGTTCGAGCCAGCTCGAGTGCAGGCGCCACGCCGTCGGCGCCGACGCCAGGCTGCGCAGCTGGTCGCCGATGACGTAGTTCATCTGGTCGGAGCCAAGCCCGTTCGAAATCTGATACGACAGTGTTGTCGGAATGGCCAATGGATTGATTTCCGTGCACTGGTCCGCGTCCGCCTGGGCCTGCGTGGTGGGAAAACACTGCGTATCCGTCTGCTGGGCCACGGTGAGTGCGCGCGACTCCCGCTCCGCGTCCGCGTGAACCCAGCGCATGGCGCTCGAGAATTTTTCGCCCTTGCCCCAGCGGAATTCGAGATTGGTGTTCAGCGCATGGGTTTCGCGGAATACCGACTGAACGCCGCCGCGCAGGCCGTTGGTGTAACCGGTGAACTCGGTCACGAAGTTGTCACGGCTGGCAAGGTCGTCGGTGTCGAAGGAATCGAGCACCGAGGGTTGTCCCGTGCCGACGGTGTACGGGCGAAACACCTGGCGTCCACCGAAGTTGCCGTTCACGAACAACTGCTGGCCGTGCTGAGCTTCGTCCATGTCGTTGTAGAAGACGTCGGCGATGAGTTCCATGGAGTCGGACAGCTCCATGTCGAAGTTGTATGCGAGGCCCAGTCGTTCGCGCGAATACTCGCGCGAGTTCACCGACGTGTTCCAGCCATTCGGAATCAGGAACTCGTCGGTCGCGTCGCCGTCGCCGTTGAGGTTGCCGGCCGGGAGATTCCCGGGGTTGATCCAGCCGGAGAATTCGTCGACCAGGTCGAGTTCGGCAGACTGAAAGGAGCTCGCCGCGGCACTGTCGCTGAAGGAGCCCGACAACGACATCGCCAGGCGATCGTTGAATTTGTAGCCGACGAGGCCGCTGTATTTCTGGTCGACGCCGTCAGCGATGCTGCCCCAGCCTGCCTGCGCGGCGCCGGCGAGCGTCAGGCCTTCGTTCGGCAGCTTCAGCGCGCGTATCGATTGCAGGTCGAGCAGGCCACCAAGACCACCATCCGTCAGCGTGGCGTTTTGCGATTTGTAGACCGTGACCCCGGTGATCTGGTCGGCCGGCACGTCCTCGAAACTCACGGTGCTGTCGAGAATGTTCTCGGCCGTGATGAATCTTTCACCGTTCATCGTGGCCATGATCTGCGGCGCACCGCGGATCGCCAGGAACGAGCCTTCACCCGCGGCGCGCGAGATCTGGATGCCCGGGACGCGCTGAAGCGCATCGGTGATCGTGACGTCGGGCAGCTTGCCGATGTCTTCCATGACGATGGAATCGGTGATTTCCATCGTATTGCGCTTGATCTCGATGGCCGCTTCCTGCGCACCGCGCACGCCGCGAACCACGATTTCTTCGAGCGCGTCTGCAGCGGAGGTTTCCTGATCCGCATTCTGCGCGTGTGATGGCAGCGCAATGGCCAACAGATCGAGCGAGACCGCGGTAACCAATGCAGTACGAGCAGCGCGACGCACGCGCTTCACCTGACGATGCGACATGAATTCCCCCCACTAACAAAGTTACAGATGCATCGCGGCCGCCGCCGCGAGACACATGTGTCGATCCCAAGTGAGGCGATCTTGCAGCGCCGTATTTCGCGTTGTCAATAAATACTTATAATTGTTTTCATTAAAATCTGACGTTTTGGTGCAAGGCAGCAATACGCTAC
>DASTXR010000145.1:0-3814 GCA_035765415.1 Steroidobacteraceae bacterium
ACCCACCGGCGCCAGTTTCAATGTACGCCTGCCGGCAGGAGGAAACGGGTTTGAACAAGAATGAATCAGCCGTGGTCATGGTGGTCGACGATGATGCGGGCGTGCGCAATGCCATGCGCGCCCTGCTCAAATCGGTGGGGCTCAACTGCACCTTGTTTGCGTCCGCGCAGGAGTTCCTCGACGCCTATCAACCTTCGCAGCTCGGATGCCTGGTGCTCGACATCCGCATGCCGGGCATGAGCGGCATGGAGCTGCAGCAGCAGCTCAACCTGCGTGGCGCGGTGATCCCCGTCATCTTCATGACCGGCCATGGAGACGTTCCGATGGCGGTCGAGGCCATGCAGCACGGCGCGTTCGACTTCCTGCAGAAGCCGTTCCGCGACCAGGACCTGCTCGACCGCATCCAGCGCGCCATCGCCAAGGATGCCGAGCTGCGCCAATCCCTCGGCCAGCACGCGCGCATCAAGGCGCATCTGGAATCGCTGACTCCGCGCGAACGCGAAGTCCTCGATCTCATGACGAAAGGCCTGCAGAACAAGATGATCGGGAATCAGCTCGGCGTGAGTCCACGAACCATCGAGATACATCGCGCGCGCGTCATGGAGAAGATGAACGCGCAGTCCGTGGCGGAACTGGTGCGCATGATGATGGATCTCCAGCACATCCCCGCCACCGGACGGTGATCGCGCACCGCAATGCCTGGCCGCGTGCCGCGCGCATGGCGGGCGGCGTGGAATACCAGGTCCGCCCGATTCGTCCCGACGACGCCGAACGCGAACGCGCGTTCATCATGAGCCTGTCGCCCGAATCGCGCTTTCAACGGCTGATGTACACGTTGCGCGAGCCCTCCGCGGAGTTCGTCGCGCGCCTCGTCAACGTGGACCAGCACCGCGACATGGCGCTGGTGGCGGTGCTCGGCACGGGGCCGGAAGAAAAGATCATCGGCGTGGCGCGTTATGCGTCCGAACCCAACGGCCTCGATTGCGAATTCGCGGTCGCCGTGGCGGACGAGTGGCAATGCCGCGGCATCGGTACGACGCTCAGCCGCATGCTGTTCGACTACGCCGCGCAGGAGGGTTTCCGCTCCATCTTTGGCACCGTCTTCGCGAGCAATCAGCGCATGCTGGACCTCGCCGAATGGCTGGGCCTCACGGTGGAACCGGCGGAGCCCGGGCAAACTACCGTGCGCGCATCGCGCCGGTTGAACTGACGCGGCGCTCAGGCGGCGAGGCTGCGCCGCCAGGCCGTTTTGGCGATTTCCAGCAGCAGCAACAATGCCGCAGCGGCGGCGAAACACATCGCCAGCTCGTCGGCGCGCAATTCCGCGAGCGAGAAGAACCCCCGCAACGCCGGCCAGGAGAGGATCGTGGCGAGCACTCCCGCGCTGATGGCGAGCCCCCAGCCGAGCACGCGGTTCGGCCGGCCGAGCGCGGCGCGCAGCGACGAGGAAAAGGTGCGGTTGACGAAGATGAGCGCGATGTTCGCGCCCACGAGCGTCACGAAAGTGAGCGTGCGCACTTTCTCCTCGGAAGCCGGCAGCAGCATCGCGATGAAGAACACGGCGGCGACGAATACCAGCGCCGCGACGCCCTGCAGCACGCTCCAGGCGATCAGCGCGCGCGTCAGCAGCCTGTCATCGGGCCGGCGCGGCGGGCGTCGCATGACGTCGCTCTCTTCGGCCTCGGCCTCGAGGACCACCGAACATGCCGGGTCGATGATGAGCTCGAGCAGCGCGATGAGCATGGGGGTGAGCACCAGCGGCCAGCCGAACAACACGGGCAGCAGCGCGATGCCGGCAATGGGCACGTGGATCGCCAGTATGTAGCCCATGGCCTTGCGCAGGTTGTCGTAGATCCTGCGGCCGAGCCGCACGGCGCGCACGATCGAACCGAAATCGTCGTCGAGCAGCACGATCGACGCGGCTTCGCGGGCGACGTCGGTGCCACGCCCTCCCATCGCGATGCCGATGTGCGCGGCCTTGAGCGCCGGGGCATCGTTGACGCCATCGCCGGTCATCGCGACGATCTCGCCGTTGGCCTTGAGTGCGTTGACGATGCGCAATTTCTGGTCGGGGGAGATTCGCGCGAAGACCGATACTTCGCGCACGACGCTCGCCAGCGCCACGTCGTCGAGCTTGCGCATGGCATCTCCAGAGCACACTTCGCCATGATCTATGCCGGCCTGGCGCGCGATGGCGCTGGCGGTCGCCGGATAGTCGCCCGTGATCATGAGCACGCGAATGCCGGCCGATTTGCACTCGCCGATCGCGTCGGGCACCGACTCGCGCAGAGGGTCGGCGAAACCGACGAGGCCGAGAAAACGGAAATCGAACGCCGAAGGCGCGGCTGGCATCTCCACGCCGGATGCGCTGGCGCCGGCCACCGCCAGCACGCGCATGCCGCGCCTCGCCAGTTCGTCGACCCGGCCACGCAGCGTCGCGAGCTCCGGCGCCGCCATGCCACACAGTCCGGCGATGGCTTCCGGCGCCCCCTTGGCGGCGACCCGGATGTCGCCGTCCGCCCCGAAATCCCACACGCGCGTGACCGCGAGCAGTTCGGCGTGCAGCGGGTATTCCCGCAACAGTGTGCCGCCCGCCGCCGACGGCGCGACCACATCGCTCAGCATGGCGATCGAGCGATCCATCGGGTCGAGCCGCTGCGCATCGCTCGCGAGTGTCGCGGCCGCGAGCAGCTTCGACAGTGATGCCGAGCGGACGATGTGCTGCGGCGTCGAGTCCGGTTCCCACGTGGCGTCCGTGGTTTGCAGGTGCGCCACCGACATGAGATTGCGCGTCAACGTCCCGGTCTTGTCGGTGCACAACACGGTCGCGGCTCCCAGGCTTTCGATGGCGGCCGCCCGCCGCGTCAGCACGCGCGATCGCGACAGCCGCCACGCGCCCATCACCATGAACACCGTGAGCACCAGCGGGAATTCTTCGGGCAGCAACGACATGCCGAGCGCGATGGCCCCCAGCAACGCTTCGAGCCACGAGCCGCGCAGCTGCCAGTACAACAGGAACGCGAGCACGCTCATCGCGAGCCCGCCCGCACCGAACGCAATGACCAGGCGGCGTGTCTCCCGCTGCAATCTCGGCTGCTCCGTTTCGAGCCCCGACAGCGATTGCCCGATCGCGCCGATGGCGCTGGCGCTTCCGGTGGCCAGGATCAGGGCGAGCCCGGTGCCGCGGATCACCAGCGTGCCGGAGAAGACCTGCGAGGCATTCTCGCCTCCGGGAGGAGAAAGCGAATCGGGAATTCCGTCTGCCACGCGTTTGCGCATGGCCTGCGACTCTCCGGTCAGCAGCGCCTCGTCGACCTCGACGTGGTCCCCGGCCACCAGCACTCCGTCGGCCGGAACGCGATCGCCTTCGGCGATCACCACGACGTCGCCGCGCACCACTTCGCGGCCTGGGATACGCACGCGCGCACCGTCGCGGACCACGAGCGCGCGCGGACTGGTGAGCTCGCGCAGCGCATCCAGCGCCCGCTCGCTGCGGCCCTGCTGCACGATCGCGATGGACACCGAGATGGTCGCGAACCCCAGCAGCACCATCGCCTCGGCGCGATCGCCGAGCAGCGCGTAGATAGCCGCGGCGGCGATGAGCAGCGCGAACATCGGCTCGCGCATGACCTCGCCGGCGATCTGAGCGCCGGATCGCCTGCCCGACGAGGGCAGCTCATTGAACCCGTCGCGCGCGAGACGCGCGCGCGCCTCGGCGGTAGTGAGGCCGGTCAGCACATCGGCGGCAGCAGGCATGGGGGTCGCTCAGGGCGCGGGTTGCGCCTCGGCACTCCAGTCGATGCGCGCCAGGAAA
>DASTXR010000146.1:0-59592 GCA_035765415.1 Steroidobacteraceae bacterium
GTCGCCCACGTGCATGCCGAAGTTTTCGTTGATGACGTGCAGCTCGTCGATGTCGACGTACAGCAGGCTCCAGCGCTGCCCGCGCGGATCGCCTTCGCTGAGCATGAGCTTCACGCGTTGCTCGAGCGCGGCGCGCGTGAGCAGACCCGAGAGCGTGTCGTAACTGGTTTCGATGCTGGCCGCCACGCGCCGCGCCAGCAGGTCGGCAAGGTGCACGTCGCGGCCGATGAATTCCGGCGCTTCGAGCTTGCGGAACAGCGCCAGCACGCCGGAGGTGCGGCCGCTGCCCTGGCGCAACGGGCAGGCGAGGATGCGATAGGGAATCGCCACCTGTCCGGCCTGCGTCGCGATGCGGTTGATGACCAGCGGGTCGCGACGGGTCTGAGTGATGGCCAGCAACTGCTTCTGCGTGCGCGTGAGGATGCTGACGTCGCCGTTCTCCGGATGCGTGAGCACCAGGCCCTTGTCGGGCACGACGATGCCGGCCAGCACGCACTTGAGGTGCCCGGCCGCGTTGGCTAACAAACTTTGCAGGTCGTCGGCGCCGGAAGCCGCCGGGTGGCTGCCGGTGACCGACAGCAGGAGCTCGAGATCCTTGTCGCGTGCGACCAGCGATTCATTGAGCATGTCGATGTCGGCGCGCGCCAGCAGGTCGCGGCGCAACAGCTCGAGCGCCGGCTTCAGGTGATCGTGAACGTAGGAAAACGGCAGCACGTCGGCGTCGACCTTGAGCCGGTTGCAGACCACGGCGACGATCGCGGCGACATTGCCGGCCGCGTCGCGAAGCCAGAATAGATAGGCCGGGCCGTCATCGGCGAGCGCGCAGTGCTGCCCGTCGCCGTCGCCCGTTCTTCCGGGAGAGCTCTCGATCTGCGCGATGGCCTGCAGCACCAGCGCGAACAGGTCCGGATTGTTGCTGACCGCACTGCTCCACAGCAGTTTGCCGCTGTTGTCGAACAGGCTTACCGAGGCGGCCCGCGGCAGAAGCGAGCGCACCAGCTGCGCGTAGGGCTCCATGGAGTTTTCGAGAGTCATCGGTTGGCGACCATCCCCCAATAGCGGCTGCATAGCGTTGATGCAGTTGGCGATTTTTCCGTCTGCCCCTAGGGAGAAGCGCTTTTGAACCAGGGCCGCGGATCGACCGGCTTTCCCGCCCGGCGGATCTCGAAATACAGCGCGGGCGTCGACCGCCCGCCGGAGTCTCCGACCGTCGCAATGGTGTCCCCGGCCGTCACCTTTTCTCCCACTTCCTTGTAGAGCCTCTCGTTGTGGCCATAGAGGCTCAGGTACCCGTCACCGTGGTCGATGATGGTGAGCAAACCCAGTCCCGAGAGCCAGTCCGCGTATATCACGCGCCCGTGGTAGACCGCGCGCACCGCTGCGCCCTGGGCGCCGCCCAGCAGCACGCCGTCCCATTTGACCCCGCCGGCCCGGGTCTGCCCGTAAGAAGCCAGCACTTTCCCGGCGACCGGCCACGCCAGCTTGCCGCGCAACCTGGCGAAGGCGTCCTTGCTGTCGGTGGGGAATTTGTCGATGCGCTCGAGCGCGCGGCGCAGCTCGCGTACCAGTTTTTCGAGGCCGCCCTGCTGGTCCTTGAGCCGTTCCAGCTCGCGCGCCCGGTTTTTCGACTCCGCCTCGAGCGACACCAGCGCGCGTCCGCGGCGCTCGCGCGCGGTCTGCAACCGCGACAACTCGTCTTTTCGCTGCTCCTCGAGCGCCGCCAGCCGCGCTTCCTCCCCGGCCACCTGCGCGTCGAGCGTCGCCAGCTCGGCGATGTGCGAGTTGATGGCCGCGATCTGACCGGCGCGCGCGCGGCCGAAATACTGGTAATAGGTGAGCACGCGGCCGGTCTGCGCGGGGTCGCGCTGGTTGAGCAGTAGTTTGAGCGGCTCTTCCTGGCCGATCATGGACGCGGCGCGGAGCTGGCCGGCAAGCGCGGCGCGGCGCTCGCCGAGCGCGGATTCCTCGACGCGGCGCGCCGCCGCGAGTTCCGCGCGCCGCGCGGTATGCACGGCGCGTTCGCGCCGCAGCTTGTCGAGCTCGCCGCGCGCCCCGCTCACGGTCTTTTCGGTCTCTTCGAGTTCCCGGGTGAGCTTGTCGCGCCGGCCCGCGTCGCGCTCCATCTCCGCCTTCACCTTGTCGATCTGCGAACGGACCGCTTTCAGCTCCGCCTCGGCTTTGGCGGGGTTCGGGTCGTCGGCGACCGGCGCGGCCGACGCCAGGCTGAGCGTCAGGATGAGCGGTGCGCAGAGCGCCCGGCCAAGCCGGCTTGGGGAAATCGTCATGGGCATATTCTAGAGAGGCGGCCTCGCGAAAATCGGCGAAAAGAGCGCGTGCCGCTATAATGCGCTCCCTTTTTCGCGACCCCCGGACTCCAAGGACTCATGGAACGACTGATCGAATACGTGACGCATCACCCTCTCATGGTGTCGGCCGCGGTGCTGGCGCTGGTGGTCGTGGTCGCCTACGAAGCGCGCGTTCGCGCCTCGGCGTTCGCGGCGATCTCGTCGCAGGACCTCATCCGGCTCATGAACCAGGGCGCCCTGGTGCTCGACATCCGCAAGCCCGAGGAGTTCGCCGCGGGACATGTGAACGGCGCCAAGCAGCTGCCTTCGGACCAGATCCTGTCGGCCGGCGACAACTTCAAGCGTTTCAAGGAAAAGCCGGTCGTCGTGTACGACGAGTCGGGTTCGCTCGCGGCGGCGGCGGTCCGCCAGCTCAACCTCCAGGGCTTCACGAAAGCATTTTCGTTGCGCGGCGGCTTCGCCGGCTGGCGCGCCGAACACCTGCCGATCACCAAGGCGGCGTGATGAGCACGCCATCGGTAGTCATGTACACCACGAGCTGGTGTCCTTACTGCGAGCGCGCGCGCAGGCTGCTCGCCGCCAAGGACGTGACCGTGGAAGAAATCGACGTCGAATCGGCGCCCGAGAAGCGCGCCGAGATGCGCAACCGCAGCGGCCGGAGTTCGGTGCCGCAGATTTTCATCGGCGACCAGCACGTGGGCGGCAGCGACGATCTGCACGCCCTCGAAGAGGCGGGCAAACTCGACGCGTTGTTAGGCCGCTGATCTCTTTCAACAGATTCAAGCTAAGGAAATGATCATGGAAAACCAGACCGCACCCGCGGCAACCGACAATCAGACCGGCCCGATGCTCTCGATCCAGTCCGTGTACCTCAAGGACTGCTCCTACGAAGCGCCGAAGGGTCCGCGCATCGAAGGCAATTGGAGCCCCCAGATCTCGCTCGACATCAACACCACGGCCAGCGTCGTCGCCCCCGAGCTCAACGAAGTGGTGCTGACCGTGACGGTCGGCGCCAAGCAGGGTGAAACCACCGCGTTCCTCGTCGAGGTGAAGCAGGCCGGCCTGTTCGCGATGCGCGGCCTGACCGCCGACGACACGCGCCGCGCCATCGGCACCATCTGCCCCAACGTGTTGTTTCCGTACGCGCGTGTGGCCGTCTCGCAGCTCGTGACACAGGGCGGCTTCCCGAACTTCGTGCTGCCGCCGGTGGACTTCGACCAGCTGTTTGCACGTGGACTCCAGCAGCAGGCGGCCCAGGCTGCCGCGCAAGGCCCGGCAAACTGATCGCGTGATGCGCAGGCGTGGTTGCCACGCCTGCGCGCATCGCCGTGAACAGCCCCAGCAACGACATCGCGCAAGAACCGGTCGCCGTCCTGGGTGCGGGTTCCTGGGGCACCGCGCTCGCCATCCAGTTCGCGCGCGCCGGCCATCCGACGCGACTGTGGTGCCGCAATGCGGCCGATGCCGCGCAGATGAGCGCCGAGCGTCACAACCGCCGCTATCTACCCGACGCGCGGTTCCCGGACGCGATCGAAATCCACACGCAGCTCGCCGCGGCGGTGAAAGACGCCGTGGCCATCATCGTCGCCGTGCCCAGCCACGCGCTGCGGGCGCTGCTCACGCAACTCAAGCCGCTGCTGGCGCGCGACGCGCGCCTGGCCTGGGCCACCAAGGGTTTCGAGCTCGACACCGGCAAACTACCGCACCAGGTGGCGTACGAGGTGTTCGGCGACCGTTACCCGGTGGCCGTGCTCTCCGGGCCGACGTTTGCGCGCGAAGTGGGCATGGGCCTGCCGACCGCCATGACCATCGCCTCGCCCGACGCGGAGTTCGCGGCGCAGCTCGCCAAGAGCCTGCATGCCTCGAATTTTCGCGCGTACACGTCCACCGACATCGTCGGCGTGGAAGTCGGCGGCGCGGTGAAGAACGTGCTCGCGGTGGGTGCGGGCCTTTCCGATGGACTGGGTTTCGGCGCCAACACACGCATCGCGCTGATCACGCGCGGCCTCACGGAAGTCACGCGTCTCGGCGTGGCGCTCGGCGCACAGCCGGAAACCTTCATGGGCCTCGCGGGACTGGGAGACCTGGTGCTGACCAGCACCGACAATCAATCGCGCAATCGGCGTTTCGGCCTCGCGCTGGCGAGCGGCAAGAGTGTCGAGGAGGCGCTGAAGGAAATCGGCCAGGTGGTCGAGGGTTACTCCGCGGCGCGCGCCGTGCACGAAGTCGCGAAGCGCGAGAAGGTCGACATGCCGATCGTCGCCGGCATCTACCGCGTGCTCTACGGAAACGAGCCGGCGAAGGATGTCGTAAAGGACCTCATGACGCGCCCCATCCGCCCCGAGGTGGAGTGAGCGACGGCGCAACAGCCTCGCTACCCGCGAAATCGAGCTGACGCCATGCTTCGTACACCGCAACAGCGGCGGCATTGGCGAGATTGAGGCTTCGATTACCCGCGAGCATGGGCAGCGAAAGGATGTGCCCGGGCTCGATGGCGCCCAGCACTTCCGGCGGCAGGCCGCGACGCTCCGATCCGAACAGCAGTGCATCTCCGGCCGCGAATTTCGCGTCCACGTGACGGCGCCCGCTGCCGGTTTCAATCGCAAACCACCGCCCGGAAATCGCCGCCCGCGCGGCGGCGAAATTCTTGTGGATGTGGACGGTGGCCAGCTCGTCGTAGTCGAGTCCGGCGCGGCGCACGGACTTGCGATCGAGGCGAAAGCCGAGCGGCTCGATGAGATGCAACTGGCAACCGGTGTTGGCGGCCAGGCGGATCAGGTTGCCGGTGTTCGGTGGAATCTCCGGCTCGAAGACGACGACGTGAAACATCCGGGACGTGCGTCAGTCCTGTAGTTTGAACGCGATGCGAATGCTGGAGAGGCCATAGTCGCATTCCTTCTTGAATTTTCCGCTGCGAATCGTATCGATGGCTGCGCCGTCGAGCGCGGGATGACCGCTGGAGCGCACGATTTCCGCATCGCCCGCGACTTCGCTGCCCGGCGGAACGAAGAAGCGCACCACGGCGTCACCCTCGATTCCCGCGTTCTTGGCCGAGGCCGGATAGAACTGCTGCGCGTCGATGCTGCCTTCGAGACGCGCGCGGCACTTGCCCGCCGCGGCGTTCGCCGCCAGTTGCGGGATGGCGGTGCACGCGACTGTCATCGAACCTTTGTCAGGCTGAATGTAAACGTCGCCCAGCACCAGGCGGCGCGTGGCCTTGGGACCGACGAGCGCAATGCGCGAAAGACTGGCGGCTTTGCCGGTCACGAAATCCCTGGGCTGCAGGTCGGCCTTGCAGGACATGAAGTCCTGTTCGTTGTTGGACAGGTCGACGTAGGCCAGGCGTTGGGCGCCGCGGCAGTTGCTGGCGAGATTCCAGGCGCACTCGTGGTAGTAGTCGAGCGTGTATGCCGTGAAACCCCAGCCACGCGATGCCTTCGCCGCCTGGCCCCCGCGGCTGAATTCCTGGGGCTGAGTCGGTGTAAAACGTTCGTGTCGCTTCAGCATCTGCGTGAGGATCCGCGTCGCTTCCGCTTCCGCGCGTTTGCGGTCGGCCGCGGACAGCGACTTCTCCATGGCCTGAAGATCGGCGACGTCGAAACCGGCGCGGCTGTCCGGGTTGCCCTGCTTGCCGTAGACCGCTTCCCAGTAGCCGCCCGCCACGCGTGCGTAAACGTACTGCTGCACGGGATCGGTTCGCGCGCCCGCCGGCGAATACATTTCGATCAGCCGCTGCGCCGCAACTAGATAGTCGAGGGTCACGGCCTTCTTCAGCCACTGTTCGCGCGAGGTGACCTCGGCTTCGCCGCAGCTCGGGTTGCTGGCGAGTTGCGCGAGCTGCCATGCGGCCTGGTCGCTGCCGAGCTCATCCGCCTTGCGGAGCGCATCGCGTGCCGCCGCGCAGTCGGAAGGAGTCAGCGCTAGATAGGCGAGATTGCTGCCCACGAGTGCGCCGGCCCGCGCGCGTCCGGCCTTCAGTTCCTCGTGCCAGCGGGCGATCTGTTCGGGGCCGGTCATCGGATCGCCGCCGACCTTCACTTCATAAAGTGCGTAGGCGTCGTCCTCCCCGGTGCGCTCGGGGATGTCGTCGGAGGCGGTGAACTGGGGCGTGGGCGCGTTTGCGGGATCGGCGGCAGCGGCAGGAACGGCGGCGAGGACGATCAGGATGTAGGCGAAAGTAGTGATGTGCATGGGGGCCGCATCCTACAGGGCGCGCTTTCCGGACGAAATTTGGATTTCGGGAACATTTACGCGCCTCACTGCATTAAGGCCACCCGGTTGAAAAGGCTGATTTTTCTGTAAGAAGAATAGATGCGGTCTCATCAGCGCAGGAGTACTCTTCTCCCCGCTCAAATTGTCCCTGCTCAGTTTTGTTCATCGGATGAACGTAGTTGTTGGTCACGGTTTAACAGCAACCGCCACACGGTAGTGGCGTAAGGGAGCTAATCAATGTTCGGGAATACCAGGAAGCACCTTTCGGTGCTTGCGGTCTTTGCTGCGGCTGTCTGCAGCATGGAGACCGCTGAAGCACAACTTACAGATAACACACAAACACCAAATACGGAGAACGCGGGAATATTCAAGTCTTATCAACAGCAAATCGGTGCAGGCGTCGGCAATTCGATGACGCCAGGATCTTCGACCTTCATCATGTTGCGCGACCCCGCCCGGGCAATCCGGCGCGGACGCCAGTTGTTCCAGAGAAAATTCACTGACGCCCAGGGTCTTGGCCCACGCGCCCAGGACGGCGTGGGAAACATCCACAGCAATCCGGCGATCGGTGCCGGTCTCGTCGACAGTTGCGCCGGTTGCCATGGAAGGCCACGCGGCTCGGCTGGTTTCGGCGGCGACGTGTTCACGAAGCCAGACAGCCGCGACGCGCCGCATCTGTTCGGCCTCGGACTGCAGGAAATGCTGGCGGATGAAATGACCACCGAACTGCGCGACCAGCGTCAGAACGCGATCGGTGCTGCGGTCAGCAGACGGCAGACGGTCACGCAACCCTTGTCGACGAAAGGTGTGAGCTTCGGCTCCATTCGCGCGTTTGCGAATGGCACCGTGGACACCTCCCTCGTCGTTGGCGTGGGTGCGGATCTGCGGGTCAAGCCATTCTTCGCGCAGGGCGACACCATTTCGATTCGCGAGTTCGTGGTGGGCGCCTTCAACGACGAGATGGGTTTGCAGGCTGTGGATCCGATCACGATCGCTGCAGCGGCGGGTCAACGTGTAGTGACCCCCACGGGCATGGTGCTGGATGGCACGAAGGACAGGTTCAAGAGAGCCATTCCCAACACCGTCAATGACGATCCCGACCTCGATGGGAAGTTCAACGAGATTCCCACCTCGATCGTGGATTTCATGGAGTTCTATCTATTCAACTACTTCAAGGCGGGCACCTATCTGCACACGAACAATGCGCAGATAGGCCAGAACCTCATGAACCAGATCGGCTGCACGGCCTGCCACATCCCCAACATGGTGATCACTCGTGATCGCCGCATTGCGGACGTGGAGACCACATACGATCCGAACCGCGGCATCTTCAACCAGATGTATGCAGTGGCATCGCTGCTCGTCAGTGAAAATGACGATGGTTCAGGGTTCCCCACCATCAAGATCCCGAATCGCCAGTCGTTCTTCATCCGCAATTTCTACGCGGACATGAAGCGGCACGACATCGGTCCGGGATTCCATGAGCGCAACTTTGACGGTACGTTGCAGACGCACTTCATGACGGAAGCGTTGTGGGGCGTGGGCAGCTCACCGACATACGGGCATGACGGACGCAGCATCAACCTGCGCGAGGTCATCCTGCGTCATGGTGGCGAAGCGGCTGCTTCGCGCAACGCCTTCGCCGCGTTGTCCGAAACGCAGAAGGGCTCGATCTTCGAGTTCCTGAACGAGCTCGTGTTGTTCCCGCCGGACGATACGGCGTCGAACCTCGATCCGGGAAATCGCAGTGCTGCGGGCTTCCCGCAGCGCGGTCACGGCAGTATCCGACTGACGACGATCTTCAACGATCCGACCGACATCGAGTAAGTTCGAGCAGTTGAGCACCACTGGCGGCCCCGCGAAAGCGGGGCCGCCTTTTTTTGAGCCTGGTTTTCAGGATTCGGCCGGTGCGCCGTACAATTCGCGCCATGGCCGCTGCCGCTGAGAACGTAACCAACCCGCTGCTGACCGACTTCTGCGGCATGCAGCTCAATTCCCCCATCGTGTTGCTGTCCGGCTGCGTGGGCTTTGGCGAGGAGTACACGCGCGTCGAGGGCTTCTCGAATCGCGACGTGGGGGCCATCGTGCTCAAGGGAACGACGGGGAGCCCGAGGCTCGGCAACCGGCCGCACCGCGTTTATGAAACGCCGTCCGGGATGTTGAACGCGATCGGGTTGCAGAATCCCGGCGCGGAGCACGTGGTCCGGAAGATCCTGCCGACACTCGATTTCAGCGAGACGCGTTTCTTCGCGAACGTGTCGGGCTCGACCATCGAGGAATATGCCGAGGTCACGCGGCGCTTCGACGACTCGCCCATCGACGCCATCGAGATCAACATCTCCTGCCCGAACGTCAAGGAAGGCGGCGTCGCCTTCGGCAACTACCCGGACATGTCGGCGAAAGTGGTGGAGGCCTGCCGCAAGGCGACTAACAAACCGATCATCACGAAGCTTTCGCCGAACCAGACGGACATCCGGGAAAACGCGCGACGTTGCATCGAGGCGGGTTCGAATGGACTGGCGGTGATCAACACCATCATGGGCATGGCCATCGACGTCAGATCACGGCGGCCGGTCATCGGCAATGTCCAGGGTGGCCTGTCGGGTCCGGCGATCAAGCCAATCGCGCTGCTCAAGGTTCACCAGGTCTACGAGGTCGCGCGAAAGCACAACGTGCCGATCATCGGTCAGGGTGGGATCACCACGGTCGACGATGCGCTGGAGTTCATGATTGCGGGAGCGACGACGGTGGGTCTCGGGACTGCGCTTTTCTACGATCCGCTTCTTTGCCGCAAGATCAATGCGGGCGTGGCGGACTACCTCAAACTGAACAACCTGCGCGGAGTTTCCGAACTGGTTGGCTCGCTGCGCACGGACTGATGGGACATTCAGCCCGCACGCAGCGAGTGATCGACAGGAATCAATCCTTGCCCCGGCGCGCTACCGAATAGCGCCAGATGAAGGCAGCGGCAGCGACAACTCCCACCACGATCAGAACGATGTCCGACGTGTAGTCGTAGCGCTGTCCCTGGACCACGATCTCGGGGTACTTCGTAGCTTGGACGACAATTTCTTGCATGTTTCCTCTCTTCGCCGGACCGAAGAAATTTTGTCCGGAACCCTGATAGGGACAAAGAATGGAACAAGCCCGGGACACTGGAAACAAAGGTATTCCCGATTCGCGACGGCAATCACGCGCCACTTCGGTTATGTCACCCTTTAGGGCAAAACCCGGGAAAAATGCGGTGAAATCACCCGAACGATAGCGCTATCAGTCACGCATCAAAGCCGCGAACCGACATGTCCCTCGCCGCGAATACTTGTCCCGTTGCGCCAAGAGTGCAATTGGGGGTGATCCTAATAGCCAGGGTTTTCGAGAGGGGACGGGGGGTGAAACGACCTGTCCTGCCACCGCTACTTGAGTGGGGACAGGGCGTAAGACGACCTGTCCCCACACTATTACGGCAGAGACTCATCGTCCGCCATGCCTAACTCCTTGAGCTTCCGGGTCAGCGTGTTGCGTCCCCAGCCGAGCACGCGCGCGGCTTCCTGGCGATGGCCATGAGTGCGATTGAGCGCCACGCGAATCAGCACGCGCTCGAACTCCGGCAGCGCCTGATCGAGCCAGGCGACAGTGCCATCGTGCGGCTGGGCTTTGGCCCATAACGTGAGGGCGGCGGCCCAGTCGGTCTGCGCCGCGGGCGTGACGATGTGCATCTCCGACGGCAGATCCTGAAGCTGAATCTCGCTGCCGGGAGCCAGCGCTGTGAGACGACGGCACAGGTTCACGAGCTCGCGCACGTTGCCGGGCCAGCGGTATGCCTGGAGGCGCTCGAGCGTGATCGACGCCAGCGACTTCGTCTCGGTGCCAAGCTCATTCGCCGCCTGGCGCAGGTAATGTCCCAGCAGGTCAGGCACGTCTTCGGTTCGCGAGCGCAGCGGCGGCAGCTCGATGCGGATCACGTTGAGGCGGTGATAGAGGTCTTCGCGGAAGATGCCGCGTTCGACTCGCTCTTCGAGGTTCTGGTGCGTCGCGGCGATGACGCGTACGTCCACTTTGACCGGTGTTTGTCCACCGACACGGTAGAACTCACCTTCCGCGAGCACACGCAGCAGGCGGGTCTGCAACGGCGTCGACATGTCGCCGATCTCGTCGAGGAACAGCGTGCCACCGTTGGCCTGTTCGAAGCGGCCCCGGCGCTGCGTGTCCGCTCCCGTGAACGAACCTTTTTCGTGGCCGAACAACTCCGATTCGAGCAGCTCGGCGGGAATTGCCGATGTGTTCAGCGCGACAAATGGCTTCGCCTGCCGCGGGCTGTGCTCGTGCAACGCGCGCGCGACCAGCTCCTTGCCGGTGCCGGATTCGCCGGTGATCAGCACCGCGACACTCGAGCGCGACAGGCGGCCGATGGCGCGGAACACCTGCTGCATCGCCGGCGCCTTGCCTAACAACTCTGGAATTTCCGGCGTCTGCGCCGGCGCTTCGTCACCGCGGCGCGCCGTCTGGCCGGCGCGGCGCACCAGCTCCACGGCCTGGTCGATGTCGAACGGCTTGGGGAGATATTCGAACGCGCCGCCTTCGTAGGCCGAGACAGCGCTCGGCAGATCCGAGTGCGCGGTCATGACGATCACCGGCAGTGTCGGATGCGCGACTCGCACTTCGCGCAGCAGGTCGATTCCCGAGCTGCCCGGCATGCGGATGTCCGTGAGCAGGACATCGGGTGCGTCGGCGCGTAATGCAGCCAGCGCGGGTTCGGCGGAATCGAAGGCGCGCGGCACCATGCCGCTGGCGCGCAGCGCGCGCTCGAGCACCCAGCGAATGGAAGCGTCATCTTCCACCAGCCAGACTCGCAGGGCGGGCTGGGTTGCAGTGGGCGGTGGCGAGGTATGCATATAAGTTGGGTCGACGCTCATGCGTTCTCCGGTAAGGGCAGCAGGATGGTGAACACCGTACGCCCGGGCTTGCTTTCAAATTCGATGAGGCCGCCGTGGCGGGTCACGAGGTCCTGAGAGACCGCGAGGCCGAGTCCCGTGCCGTTGGCACGGCCGGTGACCAGCGGGAAGAAGATTGTGTCGGCGATGTCGGGAGGCACTCCTGGACCGTTGTCCTCGACTGACAAGCTTGCCGCGAGTTTGTGACGGGTCGCGCCGATGTTCACGTTCGCGGCGATGCGCGTGCGGATGACGATGCGGCCGCGTTCACCGATCGCGAGCAGCGCGTTGCGTCCGATGTTGAGCAGCGCCTGGATGATCTGGTTTGCGTCGACCTCGGCATTCGGCAGGCTGGGGTCGTAGTCGCGCTCCACGAGAACACCGCCGCGCGCTTCGCTGCGCAGCAGCCGGTACACGTGTTCGCAGAGCTCGTGCACGTTGATGAGCGCCTTCTGCGGCGCGCGCGCGGGCCCGATCATGGAATCCACGAGCGCTGTCAGGCGATCCGCTTCACTGATGATGACGCCGGTGTATTCGCGCAGGTGTTCGTGCAGCTCGCGCTCGAGCAGTTGCGCGGCGCCGCGCAGGCCGCCCAGCGGATTCTTGATCTCGTGCGCCAGCTGCCGAACCATCTGGCGGCTGCTGTCGAGTCGCGAGATCAGCTCGTTCTCGCGCGTGATGCGCTGGCGCTGCGTGGCATCGGCGATCTCGAGCAGCAGGTACTTGCGGTCGAATTCGCTGTCGAGCGGCGTCATGGTGACGTCGATGACGCGATGCTCGCGGCCCAGCGGGCCGGCCTGGACGGACATCTCGCGCTCCGACAGCGTTTCGCCGGTTTCCACCGCGCGACGCATGAGGCCGCCGAGCGAATCCGCTTCCAGCACCAGCGACAGGAATGGTTTGCCGCGCGCCTGATTCACGCTGACGGCCAGCAGGTCCTGGGCCGCGACATTGGCGTACACCACGCACAGGTCGGAATCGAGCATCACGATGCCCGTGGTGAGCGCACCAATGAGATCGGCGGGCTCGAAGTGCGCGATCGCGGAGGGCAGGAAGTGTTCAACCGCCATGCAGGCCCCCGGCCATGCATTGGGTAGTTAGTTGCGCGGGCGGGGCCTCGGCGGCGGCGTCGCGCGCTGGCGCGCCGGCGAATTCAGACCGGGCTGCTGAACATGGAACGCCGAGGTCGACGAACAGAGGACTGCGCCGCTGGATGAAGTGACCGTGACCGAGACGGTATGCGTGCCCCGACTCACGGGAGACATGACGAGCAAGGTTCCATCCGCCTGTTGACCGTCGACGGTCATGGAAATGTAGTGGCCGTCGCGCAGCGGCGGATTCGTGTTCGCCGAGATCGACACGGACTCCGGATTCATGAGCGTGCTGTCGTTCGCCGGCGTGACCGAGCAGCTCTCGTAGCGAAAATCCGTTTCCTGCGTATTTCCCGGATTCGCCCTGGGCGGCGCGTTCGCGGTCGGCGCCGAATAAGTCTGGGCTGGCTGCAGGTCTATCGGCTGCCCGCCGGGCATGGGCCGGTCGGAATACGTCTTCGTGCCGTCCTTCTCCACGCGCACGTAAGTCGTGGCCAGCGCGGTGGACACCGCGCACAGCGATCCGAGCAGAACGACCAGGCACGAGCGTTTCATGTGGCTGGAGCATAAACCCTGGAGCTGAACTGGACCAAAACGCAGCCCGAAAAAGCGAGCGGCGGCGCCCACAAGAGGCCGCCGCCGCCCTTCGATCGATCCATCGCGAGGCCGGAACGCTGGCGGGCGCGGTCGACGGGAGTTTTCCCGCTTCTTCCGTTCCCGAGGCCAGCTTCCGCCTCACGCGCCGCCTCAGCAGCTGTAGTACATGTCGAGCTCGACCGGGTGAGTACACATGCGGAAGCGCGTGACTTCCTGTGTCTTCAAACCGATGTAAGCATCGATCACGTCGTTGGTGAACACGCCACCCCGGGTCAGGAACTCGCGATCCTTGTCGAGGTGTTCGAGAGCCATGTCGAGCGAGTGGCACACGGTCGGAATGTGCTTCGCTTCTTCAGGCTCGAGGTCGTAAAGGTCCTTGTCGGCCGGTTCGCCCGGATGGATCTTGTTCTGGATGCCGTCGAGGCCCGCCATCATCATCGCCGCGAAAGCGAAGTAGGGGTTCGAGGCCGAATCCGGGAAGCGCACTTCGATTCGGCGCGCCTTCGGGTTCGACACCCAGGGAATGCGAATGGACGCCGAACGATTGCGCGCGGAGTACGCGAGCATCACCGGCGCTTCGAAGCCCGGGACGAGGCGCTTGTAGCTGTTGGTGCCCGGATTCGTGAAAGCGTTGATCGCCTTCGCGTGCTTGATGATGCCGCCGATGTAGTACAGCGCGGTGTCCGAAAGGCCGCCGTATTTGTCACCCGCGAACAGCGCCGTGCCGGCCTTCTGCAGCGACTGGTGCACGTGCATGCCCGAACCGTTGTCGCCCACGAGCGGCTTCGGCATGAACGTGGCCGTCTTGCCGTAGCTGTGCGCCACGTTGTGAATGGCGTATTTCAGGATCTGGACTTCGTCGGCCTTCTTCACCAGGCCGCCGGGACCCACGCCAATTTCGCACTGGCCGCCGGTCGCCACTTCATGGTGATGAACTTCGACCTTGAGGCCCATTTCTTCGAGCGCGTCGCACATCGCGGAGCGGATGTCCTGGAACGCGTCGACGGGCGGCACCGGGAAATATCCGCCCTTGATGCCGGGACGATGGCCCTTGTTGCCGTCGGGATAAGCAGTGTTGCTGTTCCAGGCACCTTGTCCCGAGTCGATCTCGTACGACGTGCCGTTCATGTTGCTGTTCCAGCGAACGCTGTCGAAGATGAAGAATTCGTTCTCGGGACCGAACAGCGCGCCATCGGCGATGCCGGTGGACTTCAGGTACGCCTCGGCGCGTTTGCCGAGCGAGCGCGGATCGCGCTCATAACCCTGCATGGTTGCCGGTTCGATGATGTCGCAGCGAATGTTGACCGTAGTCTGCTCAAAGAACGGGTCGACGACGGCGGTGCTCGCATCGAGCGCCAGGATCATGTCCGACTCGTTGATGCCCTTCCAGCCCGCGATGGACGAGCCGTCGAACATCTTGCCGTCGCGAAACAGGTCTTCGTCGACGAGGTTCGCGGGGATCGTTACGTGTTGTTCTTTGCCGCGCGTGTCGGTGAAGCGGAGATCGGCGTATTTGACCTCCTTGTCCTTGATCAACTTGATTACATCTGCGGGTTTCATTGTTAGAGATCCTCTGGGAAGGGTTTAAGCCTCGGTCTCAATGCATTCGCTGTGCCAGCCGTTGATTCGTTTTAAATCAATGATTTAGACGCATTCCGACCCGGCTCATGCACGAATTTGGTGCGAGCGCGGCCGATATTGCGCTTTTTTGGCTCAGAAATATGCCCTTGCTTTGCGCGCCGCACTCCGATGAAGCGGCAAAATGTGCCCATATGGATGCATGCCGTGTATAGTCCATATATGAACTACAGGAGCACTGTATGAGTCTCACCGTCGCCAGCTCGGTTCGTAACCCCAGTTCCGGCCGGTCAGAAGTCTCCTCGCTCGGCGGAGCCGGTTTGCGGGCGTTCGCCAACATCGCCGAGGCGTGGGGGCTGACCGTGGCCGACCAGCTCACCTTGTTAGGCATCGCTTCGCGATCCACCTTTTTCAAGTGGCGACGGGAACGCAACCCGCGCCTGCCGCGCGACACGCTCGAACGCCTTTCCTATCTGCTCGGCATCTACAAGTCGCTGCAGATCCTGCTGCCCGACCCGCAGATCGCCGACGCGTGGATACGAAAGCCCAATACCGCGGCGCCTTTTGGCGGCCGGTCGGCCCTCGAGCGCATGTTGTCCGGGCAGGTTGCCGACCTCTACGTCGTGCGCCAGTACCTCGATGCCCAGCGTGGATAACGCCGGCTGACTGCACGAGGAACCAGGGATGGTGGATGTCATTCACACCGTGAAGGCGGTGAAGTTCGCGCCGTGCCATCGCATCGTGGCCAGCCGTCTGCCCACGATTCATCTGTTCGAGCGCGTCGCGGATCCGGCCGACTGGGATGCGCTGTACGAGCTGGAATCCATTACGAATCCACGCATTCGCAACCAGGTGGGTGAGCTGCACCTGGTGCCCGTGGCAGACCGCGTGAGCGGCCCGAACGCTTCCATCGTCATGGCGCCATTCACCCACCTGTCGCCGCCCGGCACCCGCTTCACCGATGGACATTTCGGCGCGTACTACGCGGCCGAATCGATCGATACCGCGATTGCCGAGACGCGTTTTCACCGCGAGAATTTTCTGCGCGCCACCAGCCAGCCGTCGATCGAGCTCGAGATGCGCTGTTATCTCGCCGACGTCGCCTGCGATCTGCACGACCTGCGCTCCCGCCGCATGGAGATGCCGGACGTCTACGATCCGGCGAGTTACGCAGCATCGCAGAAGCTAGGACGTGAACTGCGCGACGCGGGTTCGAACGGGATCGCTTTCGACAGCGTGCGGCGTAACGGCGGCGAATGCGTCGCGATTTTCCGGCCACGGCTGGTACAGAACGTTCGCCAGAGCGTGCACCTTCGCTACGCGTGGGATGGCAACGCGATTTCCGAGGTCTACGAGATTCGCGTGGTCAGCCTGTAGGGCCGCGGAACGCTGAATTTGCAGTAGTTTTCGGCCCCCCACCGCTATACTGCGCGCCGGCCAAAACGCGCACCCGAACAATGCCCTCGACACTCGCCGACATGCCGCTGGGCACACCGCCCCGCACTTTCCAGGACCTGATATTCGCGCTGCAGAAATACTGGGCGGAACAGGGCTGCGTCATCCTTCAGCCATACGACATGGAAATGGGCGCCGGGACGTTTCACACGGCGACCTTCCTCAGATCCATCGGTCCCGAGCCGTGGTCGGCGGCATACGTGCAGCCGTCGCGCCGCCCCACCGACGGCCGTTATGGCGACAACCCATTTCGCCTGCAGCACTACTACCAGTTCCAGGTCGTCATCAAGCCGTCGCCGCTGTCCATCCTCGACATGTACCTCGGTTCCTTGCGGGCGCTCGGATTCGACACGCGGGTGCACGACATCCGCTTCGTCGAGGACAACTGGGAGTCGCCCACGCTCGGCGCCTGGGGACTGGGCTGGGAGGTCTGGCTGAATGGCATGGAGGTCACGCAGTTCACCTACTTCCAGCAGGTGGGCGGGCTCGACTGCAAACCCGTCACCGGCGAGATCACCTACGGCCTCGAGCGCCTCGCGATGTACCTGCAGGGTGTCGAGAGCATTTTCGACATCGTCTGGACCGACGGACCCCTGGGCCGGGTCACGTACCGGGATGTCTTTCACCAGAACGAGGTGGAACAGTCCGCCTACAACTTCGAGCACGCGGACACCGCGGTGCTGCTGCGACACTTCGACGATCACGAAGCCGCCTGCAGCAAGTTGTTAGAGGCGAAGCTCGCGTTGCCGGCGTACGAGCAGGTGATGAAGGCTTCGCACACGTTCAACCTGCTGGATGCGCGCAAGGCGATCTCCGTGACCGAGCGCCAGCGATACATTCTGCGCGTACGCACACTGGCGCGCGCGGTAGCGCAGGCATACCACGATAGCCGCGAAGCGCTCGGTTTCCCGATGCTGGCCGCCGCCCCCTCTGGAAAATCAGAGAAGGTGCAGGCATGAGCGACAGCGCGCGTGATTTCCTCGTGGAACTGGGCACCGAAGAGCTGCCGCCGCTCGCGCTGCCCGAACTCGAGAAGGCTTTCGCCGCGGGCGTTCGCACCGGTCTCGCCGAAGCCGGATTGCCCCATGGCGAGCTTCGTTCGTTCGCGACCCCGCGCCGGCTCGCCGTGCTGGTTCGCGACCTCGCCGCGATGCAGCCCGCTCAAGCCATCAAGCTCAAGGGTCCGCCGGTCAGCGCCGCGTTCGACAAGGACGGCAAGCCCACCGCCGCTGCCACCAGGTTCGCGGAGAAATGCGGTGCGAGCGTCGCCGAGCTCACGCGCATCACCGAAGGCAAGGGTGAGTTCCTGTTTTTCGCAGGATCGAAGCCGGGTCTCGCGACCGCAGGGCTGTTGCCGGCCATCGTGCAGCGTTCGCTCGACGCGCTGCCCATCCCGAAGCGCATGCGCTGGGGTTCCTCGAGCGCGGAATTCGTGCGCCCGGTGCACTGGCTGGTCATGCTGTTCGGCGCGGATGTGATTCCCGCGCGCATTCTCGACACCGATTCGGGGCGCGCGACGCGCGGCCACCGCTTCATGGCGCCGCAGGAATTGGCGCTGGCGCGCGCCGCCGACTACGAAACGGAATTGCGCGAGAAAGGAAAAGTGATCCCGGACTTCGGCGAGCGCCGCACGCGCATCGGCACGCAGGTCGTCGCGGTCGCCGAATCGCTGTCCGGCGAGGCTCTGCTCAGTGATTCGCTGCTCGACGAAGTCACCGCGCTCGTGGAATGGCCCACGGCCATCGCCGGTTCATACGAGCCGCGTTTTCTCGATCTGCCCCGTGAAGTGCTCATCTCGACGCTGCAACAGCATCAGCGATACTTTCCCGTGCAGGCCGGCGCCAAACTACTGCCGCATTTCATCACCGTCAGCAACATCGAGAGCCGCGAACCCGCCAAGGTGCGCGCCGGCAACGAACGTGTCGTCAGGCCGCGGTTGTCCGACGCCGCATTCTTCTGGAGCCAGGACCGCAAGCAGACGCTCGCGGCGCGCCTTGCCGGCCTCGACGCGGTCACGTTCCAGGTCAAGCTCGGTTCCGTCGGCGACAAGGTGCGCCGCGTGGTGACTCTGGCCGGTGAAATCGCGCTGCTCATCGACGCGGATCGCGCGAAGGCCGAACGCGCCGCAAGCCTCGCCAAGTGCGACCTGTTGTCGTCCATGGTCGGCGAATTCCCGGAGCTGCAGGGAATCATGGGTCGGTATTACGCCGCGGCCGATGGCGAACCGGACGATGTGGCCGCGGCCATCGACGAGCACTATCTGCCGCGCGGCGCCGGTGGCGCACTGCCGGCGACCGGGCCAGGCGTGGCCGTGGCGCTGGCGGACAAGCTCGACACGCTCGCGGGAATCTTCGCCATCGGTCAAAAGCCGAGCGGCACCAAGGATCCTTTCGGTCTCAGGCGAGCCGCCATCGGTGCGCTCAGGATCCTCGTCGAGAAGCGCATCGACCTCGACCTTCGCTCGCTCGTGATCCGCGCGTGCGCGCTGCAGCCCGTGCAGAACGCGGCGGCGGCAGGCGAAGTGTGGGACTACATGGTCGAGCGCCTGCGCGCTTATTTTCTCGACAGCGGGGGCGCCGCCGGCGTCGCCGACGTCACCACCGAGATGTTCGACGCGGTACGCTCGAGCGCGCCCGTGTCGCCTCTCGATTTCGCCTCGCGACTCGCGGCGCTCGGGAAATTCCTGGGCCTCCCGGAAGCGGGAAGTCTCACGGCGGCCAACAAGCGCATTTCCAACATCCTGAAGAAAGCGGACATTGGCGCCGCGGGCACGGTCGACGTCACCGCATTGCACGAGCCGGCTGAAAAGGCATTACACGAAGCCCTGGCGGGCGTCGTCCCGGAAGTCGAGCGCACCGTGGCAAAGCGCGACTACAGCGCGGCGCTGACGCGGCTGGCGACATTGCGCCCGGCGGTCGACGGGTTCTTCGACGGGGTGATGGTCAACGCGGAAGACCCGGCGTTGCGTCGCAATCGCCTCGCGCTGCTGGCGCAGGTGCGCCACCAGTTCGCGCGCATCGCCGACCTGTCCTGCCTGCCGGGCTGAACCGCCGCCGGAAGATATCCATGCAGATGCTCGGGTCGCTCATATTCAACGTCTTCCTGTACGCGTGGATGCTGGTGTTTGCATTCACGTATTGCGTCGTCTGCCCGTTTCTCTCGTTCCGCGGCCGCTTCTGGATGGCCGGCGTCATGACTCATGTGGTGTTCTTCGCGGCGCGCGTGTTCTGCGGCATCCGCTACACCGTCGAGGGCCGCGAGAATCTGCCGGAAGGCAATCACGTGATCTTCATGAAACACTCGTCGACGTGGGAGACCTTCGGAATCATGATCCTGTTCCCGCCGCTCGTGTGGGTCATGAAGCGCGAGATCCTGTGGATTCCTTTCGTCGGCTGGGGATGCATGCTGGCGAGCTGCATCGCCATCGATCGCAAGGCCGGCGCGTCGGCCGTCAACCAGGTGCTGGTGCAGGGCAAGGACCGGATGGCGCGCGGTGCGTGGATCCTGGTGTTTCCCGAGGGCACACGCATGGCGGCCGGTGAAACACGCCGCTATGGGTCCAGCGGCACTTTGTTAGCCGCCCAGGAAAACCGGAAGATCGTGCCGGTCGCGCACAACGCCGGGTATTTCTGGCCGCGGCGCGGGGTGCTCAAGAAACGCGGCACGATTCGCGTGATCATCGGGCCGCCCATCGACGCCGCCGGGCGCGACGTGCGTGAAGTGAATGCCGAAGTGCAGGCGTGGATCGAAAGCCACGTCATGCCGCCAGACCAGCACACGCCGGGCTGAATTCGCGGGCGCGAAAAAATGGGCCGGGTGTGAA
Source organism: Steroidobacteraceae bacterium (assembly GCA_035765415.1). Taxonomy (GTDB): domain Bacteria; phylum Pseudomonadota; class Gammaproteobacteria; order Steroidobacterales; family Steroidobacteraceae; genus CADEED01. The sequence continues at coordinate 19,994 of DASTXR010000146.1, forward strand.
CCCGGCCCTTTGACCCCGGCAGCGAGGCGGCAGGCCTTGTTGCCGCAGGGGCCGTGTGAACCATGTAGTTAGCCCAGGCGCGAGAGTCGTCTCATCGTGTCGTAGCCGGTGCGGATGCGGCCTTATAACACGCCCGAAAGCCGGTCCGCCGCCCGCTGCCGGGAACATCCCCGACGGGCATAACCCGGCTCCGGGTTCTGTGAAACTGGCTAGGCGGTCACAGGCCAGTCCGTGTGGTCTGCCTATCAAGTGAATTGTTTTGAACCCACACCGATGTTTTTCGTTGCACGTGAACGACATTCCTGTTGTAGCGCCGCCCCGATCGCAGTAGCCTCAACGGCATGAAACGACACCCGTGACGGGGCGTTCGCACTTGGGAAACCGGCCAAGACCGGAATGTGCGAGTCAATTCGCCACGTACGTGGTTACTCGTTGCATGGGAGCAACGCCGATGGGCCGAGCTCTCACTAAACAACAAGTTCTCTTGCAGGAGAAGTCAATGAACCGAAGCTGTCTCATCAGGCAGGCCGTCCGCTATGCAATTGCAGCGGCAGCCGCATCAACCGCCGTACCGCTGTTCGCACAGGAAGCCGCGAAACCAAACCCGGAGATCGAAGAAGTCAACACCATTGTGGTTACGGGATCCCGCATCCTTCGGCGCGACGCTATTGCGGAAAGCCCGCTCGTCACCGTGGATCAGGAAACACTGATCGGCAGCGGCCACACCACTGTCGAGCACTACCTCAATACGTTGCCGCAGGTGGTGCCCGGCATAAGCTCGCAATCGAACAATCCGAGTCTCAACGGCCGTGCGCAGATCGACCTGCGCGGCCTCGGCCCGACCCGCAATCTCGTGCTGGTCGACGGACGCCGCGCCATGGGCGGCTCCAACGGTGGCTCGGTGGTGGACATCAACACGATCCCGGCCGCGCTGATCGATCGCGTCGAAGTGATCACTGGCGGCGCCGCCATGACCTACGGCCCGGACGCGGTGGGTGGTGTGGTCAATTTCATCATGAAGAGGGACTTCGACGGTGTAGGCGCCAACAGCAGCTACCACGTCACCGAGCAAGGTGATGGCAAGGAAGTGACTGCCGATCTCACCTTCGGCGGCACATTCGGTGAAGACCGTGGCTCGGCGGTCTTCAATGCGAGCTATTTCAAACGCGACGACATGTACAAGGATGCGCGGTCGTTCTCGGAACAGGCGAGCACGACGACCGGCACGTTCCCGGGCGGCTCGTGGGTCCCGGGCGCGAACACGCCGAGCACCGGCGCGGTCGCCGCGGCCTTCGGCGCCAACCAGTGCAACAACAACGGTGGCGGCGTGGGTTTCGGGTTCAACCCCGATGGTTCGCTGTTCTGCACGGGTGTTCAGGGCAGCCCGCGTGACGTGGTCGGCTTCACCGGTCCCGACAGCTACATCGCGACCAACTTCTATCCGGACGTGTTCTCCTACAACTTCGAACCAGACAACATCCTGGTTCTGCCGTTGGAGCGCTGGAGCCTCTACTCGAACATCTCGATGGACATGTCCGAGCATTTCCAGCCCTACGTTCGCCTGAACTACACGAACTACAACGCGCTGCAGGAGCTGGCCGCGACTCCCGCGGGTGGCACGACGGGCTTTACTGTCCCGGTCACCAACCCGTTCCTTCCGACACAGATCCGCACCTTGCTCGCAAGCCGCACCGACAATCCTGCGACCGCGACCGTCAACGAAACCACGGCGCCGTTCGCCTTCGACAAGCGCTTCACCGACCTGGGCGGCCGCACGGGATACAACACGCATGATGTGTGGCAGCTCGTGGCCGGCACCAAGGGTGCGATCACCGAGAAGTGGAGCTACGACGTGTACGCCACCTACGGTCGTTCGGTGCTCAATGAAATCCAGGGCGGAAATGTCCGTCGCGACCGCACGCAGACCTTGTTGAACGCGGCAGACGGTGGAGCCTCGCTGTGTGCCGGCGGCCTCAACCTGTTTGGCAATGCGCCGATCAGCCAGGCCTGTCAGGACTACATCAGCCTGGAGGCCAAGAATCTCACGGTCATCGAGCAGAACGTGGTCGAAGCCGTGGTCAATGGCGAATTGTTCGAACTACCCGCGGGCATGGTGCAGACCGCGATCGGCGCGGGCTACCGCGACCTGACGTTCGACTTCAAGCCGGACAGCGGCCTGCAGCCGGGCCTCGTGGCCGGCTTCAACCAGCAGTTGCCGGTGAACGGTGAACTGGACTTCATCGACTACTTCGCCGAGTTCTCGGTGCCGTTGCTCTCCGGGCTCCCGGGCGTCCAGAAGCTGGATTTCATCGCCGGCATCCGCGTCACGGACAACAACCTGTTCGGTGCTGATGAGACGTGGAAGGCGAATCTGGATTGGTCCATCACCGATTCGGTGCGCTTCCGCGGTGGTGTCCAGAAGGCCGTGCGCACGCCGAACATCGCAGAGCTTTACAGCCCGCAGCTCAACAACTTCCCGACCGGTACAAACTCGGATCCCTGCAACACGACCGGCGCGATTGCGGCGCAGTATCGCAATGGACCGAATGCTGCGCAGATCCAGGCGTTGTGCGCCGCGCAGTCTTCCGTGGCGGGTGGAGCCAGCTTCGTGCAGCCCAGCGGACAGTTCAACGGCATCACGGGCGGCAACCCGGAGCTGACGCCGGAATCGGCCGATTCGTACACCGCGGGCTTCGTGGTGAGCTCGCCGTGGGAGTCGCCGCTTCTCCAGAAGCTGTCGTTCTCGCTCGACTACTGGTCGATCAACGTGGAAGACGTCATCGCCGCAGTCGGTGCTGTCACCATCGTGCAGCGCTGCTACAACCGCGACAACGCCAATCCCACGTTCGATATCAACAATGACTGGTGCGCACAGTTCAATCGTGACCCGAACAATGGCGGCGTCATCGAGCTGGAGCAGCTGCAGCGCAACCAGGCGTTCTACGAGACCAGTGGCATCGACCTGACCACGGACTGGGGCTTCGCCGTTGGAGCCGGCAACATGGACTTCCGCCTGGTCGGAACCTGGCTCGAGAAGTTCGAGCAGCAGACCTCCGTAGCGGATCCCGTCAACGACTTCATGGGCTCGATCGGCTCGACGACGGGCACCGCGACGCCGAAGTGGAAAGGAAGCCTGATCTCCTCGTACTCGCGCCCGAACATGCAGGCGCAGGTTGCGGTGAGATACATCGACAACATGATCCACGCCAACGTCATCACGGGCGGTTCACGTGTGTCCAACACGGGCGTGCCGGAGACCTGGTACATCGATCTGTCCGGACGCTACGACATCAAGGAGAACGTCACGCTGCGACTGGGCGTGAACAACCTGCTCGATCAGGAGCCGCGGCTGTACACACCGAACGTGCAGTCGAACACCGATCCGTCGGTCTACGACGTTCTCGGTCGCCGGTACTTCTTCGGGGTCGACGTGCGGATGTAATGTGTCGGGACGAAAGTCCCGCTGGAAGATAGGGGGCGGAGCGATCTCCGCCCCCGTTTTCGAAATTCCCGGATGCAGCTTCTAACTTCCTGGCTCTTGTTGGCGGCAACGGTCCCGCAGAATGGCGCCGACGCTGTGGCTGCCTGTCGCCTGGCTCACGCAACGGATCCCGCCGCTCACATCGCATGCCTCGAAGCGGCGCTGCATCGCAGCGGCACCACGGCTTCGCCCGCGGAGCCGAAAACCGATACGCCGGCCGGCCTGGGGTCGGAACATCTCCGCGACCAGCGTCCGGCTGAATACCACGAGCCTGTGAGCGTGCAGATCACTTCGGCGACTTATGGCGTCGATGGCCGCGGTGTTTTCCAGATGTCCGACGGCCAGGTGTGGCGCGAGACGGAAACGACGCCCGCGAACCTGCGACTCGCGCCTGACAAACCTTACTCGGGCAGGATCGAACGCGGACAGTTTCGCGGATACCGGATGTATGTCGACGGCATCCGCCGGATGATCAAGGTCGAGCGACTCAAATGACCGCGGCGGATGCCGCGCGACTCAATCAGGCTTTCACCCTGCTGCAGCAGGGACGCACTCAAGAAGCCGCGGCCATTGCGAATGACGTGGCGACGAAGGCTCCCGGTTCCGCCGACGCGTTGCACTTGCAGGCCCTGTGCCGCAGGACTCTCGGTGACGACGCGGGCGCCGCGATCGCCTTCGAAGGCGCGCTGGCCCGCGCACCCAATGACGCCCGTCTGCTCGGCAACTACGCCAACTTCCTGCGTCGCGGCGGCCGTCTCGCCGAAGCCGTCGGGTGTTATCGGCGCGCGCTCGCGATCGCGCCTGACCACGGCGAATGCTGGATGAATCTCGGGCTCGCGCTCCGCGAAAGCGGAGATCCCGTGCACGCATGCGAGGCGCTGGAACGCGCCGTGACCCTGCGCCCGCAGTCTTCACCCGCCTGGCAGTCCCTCGCAGCCGCGCGACGCGCGTTAAAAGATCTGGACGGCGCGGAGGAGGCGCTGCGGCGCGCGGTGTCGCTCGATGCCCGCAATGGAGCGGCCTGGACGAGCCTCGGTGTCGTCCGGCGTCTGCTGGGCGACGCAACGGATTCGCTCCTCTGCTACGCGAACGCGCGCCGCGCCGGTTTCACGGGTCCCGAGATCGACGATGCCGAAGCCAGCGCACATCTCGATCTCGGTGAGCCGGGACGCGCGCTCGCGCAGGCGCGGCGATTGATCGCTACGGCGCCGGCGTATGTGCCGGGCCACTCGCTGCTCTCGCGCATATTGTGGGAGCACGGAGCAACCCTCGCGCCGGATGAAGATCCGCGGGCTGCCTTTCGCGCTGCGGTCGCCGCTCAGCCGACCAATACGCCGCTGCGCCTCGAATACATCCGTTTCCTGGTCGAAGCCGGCTCGTCGGCCGAAGCGCTCGATCACATCCGGGACCTGCGATCGCGCGAAGACACGCCGTCGCTCATGACAATGGAAGCGCATTCGCTCGAGGCGCTGGGTGAGTCCGTGGCTGCCGGCGCGTTATTCGCCGCCGCGCATGCGGCCATGCCTTCGGATCCCGGCATGCTCAATCTGTACATGCGCCACCTGCTGAAGGCCCGAGAACCCGAGTTGGCAGTCGCACGTGCGCTCGAAGCCCTGGAGCGCGAGCGTCACAACCAGGCGGCGCTCGCATACCTCGGCGTCGCGTGGCGGCTGCTCGGCGAGGCGCGCGAGCATTGGTTGTGCGACTACGAGCGCCTCGTCTCCGAAGTCGCGATCGAGGTGCCGGCCGGCTTCAGCGATGAGGCGGAGTTTCTGCGGGCGCTCGAGACGACGCTCGTGCCGCTGCACACCGCGCGGCGCGCACCGGTGAATCAGAGTCTGCGCACCGGATCTCAGACTTCCGGCGTTCTGTTCGGGCGCAAGGATCCGGTGATCGTCGCGTTGCGCGACGCGCTCAAGCGTGCCGTGAACGACTATGTCGAAGCGCTTCCGGACGACGCCACTCATCCGTTCCTGCAGCGCAAGTCCGCGCGCACCCGCTTCAGCGGATCATGGTCCGTGCGCCTCGAGTCCACGGGGCATCACATCAACCATTTCCACCAGGAAGGCTGGATCAGCTCGGCGTTCTATGTCTCTCTGCCGCCATCGGTAACCCAACCGCGCGAGGGCAGCAGCGCCGGCTTCATTCAGTTCGGAGAGCCGCCGGCCGAGCTCGAGCTCGGTCTCACACCGCGCCGCGTGCTCCAACCTCGTTTGGGCCGGTTGGTGCTGTTCCCTTCCTACTTGTGGCACGGCACGGTGCCGTACGAAGACCGTGCGCCGCGGCTGACGGTCGCGTTCGATGCGATACCGGCCCAGCTTCGGCACCCATCCACCGCGGAGTGACGCACTGCGGTTATCGGTGGCTTTCGACGCCTTGCCACGCCTGGAAGTTCAGTAATCGGCGACGCCTGTCGCGGAAATGCAAATGGTTGCCCCCGAACCCGCGCCCGGGGAATATGCCGCCCGGAAGTCCGGGGTTATATTTTTGCCGGCGGCCCTTGCTGCGAAATAAAGCCGACTGCCGCCGGGTCCTTACCCGGTCGATCAAGCATTTTTCAATGACAAAAACTCTGGAGGAGTCTCATGAATCTGAAGACCATCGCGCTGGTGTCGGCCGTCGGCAGCCTGCTGGCGCTCGGCGCCGCGACCGCTTCTGCCGAGGAAGGCGCCAAGGAAAAGTGCCTGGGTGTCGCCGAAGCCGGCAAGAACGATTGCGCGACCTCGAAACATTCCTGCGCCGGCCAGGCCAAGGCCGACAAGGAAGCCGATGAATGGAAGTACGTGCCGAAAGGCGAGTGCGAAAAGATGGGCGGCAAGGTCTCCGAAAAGAAGGCCATGTAATTGCCCATGCCACGCCTCGAAACACGAGGTGTGCGAGAGCCGATTCCGGCGCGCGCCGGAATCGGCCTTCGGGCCGTTCATCATGACGCGCTCATCGCCGATCGTCCTGCGGTCGGCTGGATAGAAGCTCACACCGAAAACTATTTCCACGAAGGCGGCGCGGCCGTGCGTGCGCTCGAACGCGCGCGGGCTAACTATCCGCTCAGCCTGCATGGTGTCGGCCTGGGGCTTGGGTCCGCCGACGGTGTCGATCGCGAACATCTGACGAGGGTGAAGCGCGCCATCGCGCGCTTCGAGCCTTCCCTGGTCTCCGAGCACGCCTGCTGGGGTCACGCCGGCGGCGAGTTCTTCAACGATCTGCTGCCGCTGCCCTATACGGAGGAAGCCGCGCTCCTGCTCGCGCGCCAGGTTGCCGATGCCCAGGATTTCCTCGGCACGCAGCTGCTCATCGAAAACGTGTCGGCCTACGTGACATTCGAGCATTCACACCTGCGGGAATGGGAATTCCTCGCCGCCGTCGCCGCCACGTCCGGGTGCAGACTGCTGCTCGACGTGAACAACATCTATGTGAGCTCGCAGAACCTTGGCATCGACGCCCACTCCTTCATCGACGGAATTCCTGCCGGCAGCGTCGCCGAGATCCACGTGGCCGGTCATGCGCGCAACGGCAACGTACTCATCGACGATCATGGCTCTCAGGTTTGCGAAGAGGTGTGGCGGCTGTATCGACAGGCCGTCCGCCGATTTGGCGCCGTGCCCACCCTGGTCGAATGGGACACCAACATTCCGGCGCTCGCGACGCTGGTCGCGGAAAGCCGGCGCGCGGATCTGATCCTGGGAGAAGCTCGTGGCCTCGCTGCGTGAAATGCAGAACGCATTTGCCGCCGCGTTGCGCGACCCGGCGGCGCCGTGCCCGGTGCGACCCGCCGGCAACCTCGCCATCTACCGCAACAACAGCACGCATTCGTTTCGCGCCGCGCTCGAGAGCAGCTTTCCGGTGGTTCGCAGACGCGTGGGCGATGACTACTTCCGCCAGCTCTGCGCGCAGTACCGCGCGCGGTATCCGTCCCGCAGCGGCGACCTTCACTGGACGGGACGCGACTTTCCTGCGTTTCTGCTCGAGCAGCTTCACGGCAGCGACTACGCCTGGCTGGCGGACCTTGCGCGCCTCGAGTGGTCGCGAGAACAGGCTTCAGTGATGAGAATCGAGTCGGCGCTCCCGGCCGAAGTGCTTGCCCACTTTGGCCCCAGCCAGCTCGAGCATCTCGTTTTCACGCTGCAACCCTCGCTGGCGCTGCTCGCTTCGGACTTCCCGGTCTTCACGGTCTGGCACACCAACCAAGCTGACAATGCGCCACCAGTGGGACAATCAGAGGGTGCAGAGTGCGGCATGGTCCGCGCGAGAATCGATGGCGTCGAAGTCCGCAAACTCATGGCAGGTCCCTTCTCTTATCTATCGGCGCTCCGAGCCGGTGCTCCGCTGGGGGAAGCCATCAGCAGCGCCGGCCTCGACCAGGAGGGTGTGGTCTCGGCCCTGGGCTTTGTATTTGCCGAGGGGCTCGTCTGCGCCCTGAAGGACGGGCGGGGCGAGAAACGGGAATCCTGAATCCGAGTGTTGTCGATCGTCGCGCTCGACACCGTCGTCGATTCCGTTGAGCCCACCGTTGACCAGCAGCGATCGGAACACGTCGACGGCATCGTAGTTGGGCGTGCGCCCGCCGCAATCGTGGTTCGCTTTGCCCACGTGGTTGAACTCCGCGGCGAGGTATTGCCTGCAAGTGCGGGCCGCGCTGTTCACCCAGAGCCGATCGTCCGCCAGTAGCCGGGCCAGCGATTCGTAGCGCGAGGTGGACGCGCTATCCCGCGCCGCCTGCCATTGATTGCCGCACACACCATCGAAGGCATCGTATGTCGCGAGCGCGGCTGCGATATCCGGCGCGAACGAAGACCACGCTTCGCGCGGCGCGCGGTTGTACTCGCTCTTCCGCGCATTGCTGGCGTCCTGGGTATCGAAGAGTCCCAGCAATGCGTTGCCGGTCAGAACCCGGCCGACGCGATCGATCGGGACGCCGTCCTCGAGCGTGCGTTCGTGTCCCGGCGTCTTGCCGCGAACCGTCGTCGTGGCCCACACACCCAACAACGGGCCGCCACCGCTCACCGCATCCAGGTCGACTTCGACGACGAGCGCAGCGGTCTTCCAGCCGGCCAGGAAGTTGGCGCCCGCATGGCCGTCGGTGTGCCGCCACTCATCGCGGATGCGCGTGGCGATTGCCGCGTCGAAGGCGGGGCAGCCTCGTTCATCTTTTGGCCGGCTCGCCATCGCGGCACCCGCGACGTTGAGCGCAGCGCGCGTGCCACGCACGTTGTTGAAGAACGGGTCATCGCGCAAGCCCGCGAACACGCGAAACCGGCGCCGTTCACTTTCGATACCGGACTCGACGCTGGCATCGCCACGCGCACGATCCGCGTCGCCCAGACGACAATCCGGCGCGAACGCCGAGTTGAATTCGCAGGACAACGTGACGGTCGCCGTGGAATTTCCCAGCGTCCTGCCACTGTCGACGTGGAATTCGTAACGCACGTGGTCGGAGAACTTTCCCCCGACGATGGTCATCACCAGGTTGAGTTTGCTGCCATCACTCGATGTCCAGGCGTACAGGTCGCCGATGTCGCTCGCGGGATCGGCAATGACGGCAGCCGTGTCGAGATGGTCGGAGGCGTTCGCGGTCGCGAGCGTCGCGGCCAGCATGGCGACATTGATACAGGTGAGCAGCAGCTTTCGGCGTAGGCAGGTTTTCATGCCGTGTAATAAGCCACGCGCGTGCTTCGCGCGCTGTCGAAATCTTTAGCTCCGGATAGCTAAAGATTTCGACAGCGGCGGCGGATTTTCGGTGGCGGAATACGCGCCATGGAAATGTACACACGCAGAGACCTGTTCGCGCTGAGCGGAGGTTTGCTCACAATCCAGTCGCTGGCGGCATGTGCGATGCGCGACAGCGCGTCAGCTCCAGAACGCGTTCCCGTCAGGCTCGATGCGGCGCAGTTCGCGGCGGCACGCAAGTTCGCGCGCACGCCGCTCGGTGAAATCGCGTACGTCGCGCGAGGGCGAGGGCGCGCGGTGCTGCTCCTGCATGGATTTCCGCTCAACGGTTTTCAGTGGCGCGACGTCATCGACCAGCTCGCGCCGCACGCCCTTTGCATCGCGCCCGATTTTCTCGGCATGGGCCACACGCGCGCCGCCCAGGATCAGGACGTGGGTCCGGAATCGCAGGTGACGATGCTGGCGTCGCTGCTCGATGCGCTCGATGTCCCAGCCGTCGACGTGATTGCCAACGACAGCGGAACCGCCGTGGCGCAGCTTTTTGCCGTGCGGCACGCCACGCGGGTTCGCAGCCTTCTTCTGACCAACGGGGATACGGAAATGCAGAGCCCGCCCGCTGCCATGTTGCCGGTGATCGAACTCGCCCGGCAGGGGCGGTTCGTGGACGAGTGGCTGGCACCCTGGCACGCGGATCACACGCTGGCGCGATCGAAAGACGGTATCGGTGGGTTGTGTTACGCCAACGCGGCGCATCCCACCGATGAGGCGCTGGAAATGTACTTCGCGCCGCTCATGGACTCCGCGGAGCGCAAAGCCGCGCTTCATCGCTACGCCGTTGCGCTTGGACGAAATGCCCTGGCCGGCATCCAGCCCGAGCTGCAGCGGTGCCGCGTGCCCGTGCGTATCGTGTGGGGCGTCGACGACACGATCTTCGATGCATCCAACGCGGACTACCTGCATCGCAGTTTTGGCAATTCGCGCGGCGTCCGCAGGCTTCCTCGAGCCAAGTTGTTCTGGCCCGAAGAACGTCCGGACATCATCGCCGCGCAGGCGCGGATCCTCTGGGAATCGACCTCCGTCTGAAGCGCTCGCCTATACTCGGCGGCCATGCGTATCAGTCTGTTTCTGTTGCTCCTCGCGGGAGCTGTCGCGCATGGCGCGCCGGCTGGCAAACCGGCGCCGGTGATATTCGATACCGACATCGGCACCGACATCGATGACGCCTACGCGCTGGTGGCGCTGATCCGGCGGCCCGAGCTCGAGCTGCTGGGAGTCACTACCGTATCAAGCGACGCGGCGGCGCGCGCGAGGCTCGCCGCCAAACTACTGCACGTCGCCGGAACGAAATGGGCGCGCGTCCCGGTGTATGCCGGCATCTCCACCGCCACTCAATACATGAAGCAGGTCGAATGGGCGGAAGGGTTTTCATCCCCGAACCTGCATCTCGATGGCGGCGTGGACTTCATGCGCCGGCAGATCAATGCACGTCCGGGCGAAATCACGCTGATCGCCGTGGGCGAGCTCACCAACATGGCGGCGCTGCTGAAATCGGAGCCCGGCATCGGCAAGAAGATCCGCGCCATCTCGCTCATGGGTGGCGCCATCCATCGCGGCTACGCGCCGGGCTCGAAACCCGAGCCCGAGTGGAACATCAAATCGAACGCGGAGGCCGCGCGCACCGTGTTCACTTCGGGCGTCCCGTTGCTCGTGGCGCCACTCGACTCCACCGCGGACCTGAAGCTGACGCCCGAAATGCGCGTGCAGATCTTTGCGCGCGGTACGCCGCTCAATGACACGCTCGGCTCGCTGGACCAGATCTGGCGCTATACCAACCACTGGAAAGGCAACGACCCCACGTTGTTTGATGTCCTGGCGGTGGAGCTCGTGAACCCGCGCAGGGCATACAAACTCGTGTCGCTGCGAGTCGAAGTCGCAGACGACGGGCTCACGCGTCCCATCGCCGGAGCCAGCCCGAATTCCGATGTGGCGCTCGAAGTGGACATCCCGGTGTTCATGCAGGATTTTGTCGCGCGGCTGCGATAGCGCGCGTGGATTCGAAGCCCCATCTATCCACGTGGCAGGTTTGCAAGATCTGTCTGGGAGCGTTCGGCATCCAGTTCGGCTTCGCGCTGCCGCAGGCCAATGCGACGCGCATATTTCAGAACCTCGGTGCGAGCCTCGACAGCGTTCCATTGCTGTGGCTCGCGGGCCCCATCACCGGGTTGCTGGTCCAGCCGCTCGTGGGCTACTACTCGGATCGGACCTGGACGAGCCTCGGCCGGCGACGGCCCTATTTCCTGATCGGCGCGGCGCTCGCGGCGGCAACGCTCGTCGCGATGCCGAACGCGATGACCCTGTGGATGGCGGCGCTCTCGCTGTGGATTCTCGACGCGTCGCTCAATCTCACGATGGGGCCGTTTCGCGCTTTCGTGGCGGACCAGATGTCGCCCGAACAGCGGTCGAGCGGCTATCTCATGTACATGTTTTTTGCGAGCGTGGGCGCGGTCGTCGGAAGCCTGCTGCCCTGGTTGATGGCGCAGCTCGGAGTGTCTTCGCTTGCGGGGCCGGGCGAAGTCAGCGATTCGGTGAAGTACGCGTTCTACGTGGGCGCAACGTTGCTGCTCTGTGCGGTTTGCTGGTCCGCCCTCACCACGCGCGAATATCCGCCGGAAATGCTCGAGAAGTTCGATGGCCCCGAGCTCGAGCGTTCGTCCGACCGCTCGCCCGACAAGATGCGCCGTCATGCGTGGGTATGGCTCGCGATGGGTTTCGCGGGACTGCTTGCCGGCTACCTCGCCAGCATGCGCGCCGCGTTGTATGTGCTCGTGATCGGTTCAATTTTGTATGGAGTGTTCCTGCTGACGGCCAGCCGCCTCAGGACCGAGAACGCATTCACGACCATACTCGGCGAACTGGATTCGATGTCCGCGACCATGCGCAGGCTCGCTGTCGTGCAGTTCTGCTCGTGGTTCACGCTGTTCACGATCTTCGTGTACACGACACCGGCCGTGGCGAAACTGCACTTCGGGACCAGCAGTCCCGGATCGGCAGGGTACGAGGCCGCGGGCAACTGGGTCGGCGTGCTGTTCGCCAGCTACAACGCGCTGGCCACGGTGGCGGCACTCATCATTCCCTACTTCGTCAGACGCTTTGGCGTGCGCGTGGCGCATCGAATCAATCTCTGGCTGGGAGCCGCTGGCCTGCTGTCGATGATGCTGATCCGCGACCCCGACTGGTTGCTGGTGTCCATGATCGGGCTTGGGTTTGCGTGGGCGTCCATCGTCTCACTGCCCTACGCAATGCTCGCCAACAACCTGCCGTCACGGAAGATGGGCGTGAACATCGGGATCTTCAACATCTTCATCGTGATCCCGCAGCTCCTGGCGGTGAGCGTGCTGGCCATGCTGCTCGACGTCTTCGCAGACGGCGATCCTTCCTATGCACTGGTCATCGGCGCCATCGGCTGGTTCCTCGCAGGACTCGTGGTGCTGAGATTCAGGAAGCCGGAGTAGTCAGGCTCAAAGCGCGCGGAACCGCACGGCGAGTCCGCCACCCGGCGCCAGTGCGGCGTCGATGCGGTCTTTCGACGTCACGCTGCGTTTCTCGATGACCAGCGCTGCCGGGTTCACGAGGTAGCTTGCGTCCGGCGCGTCGCGATAGATCTGCGCCTCGTATTTCCGTCCGCGCTCGAGGAAATCGAGCGGGATGGCCAGCGAGCGTGCGTTTTCATCGGTGGTCGCGCCGAGGTACCAGTCAGATGCGCCGCGTTGCTGGCGCGCGATCACGACATAGTCGCCGATCTCACCCTGCAGCGTCCGCGAAGTTTCCCAGTCGGTGGGCACATCACGGATGAATTGAAAGGCGTCCGGCCGTTTCTCGTAGTTCTCCGGCAGGTCCGCTGCCATCTGCACGGGGCTGTACACGAGCACGTACAAAGCGAGCTGCGTGGCCAGCGTCGACTGCACGCGTTCGTTCACATCGGTCTTGCCGAACGTGATGTCGAAGATGCCCGGCGTGAAATCCATGGGCCCGGCCAGCAACCGCGTGAACGGCAGGATCGTCAGGTGTTCGGGTGGATTGGTGGGACGGCCCCAGGCATTGAACTCCTGCCCGCGCGCGCCTTCACGGCTCAGCATGTTAGGCCAGGTACGCCGCAGCCCGGTGTCTTTCACGGGTTCGTGTGCGTCGATCGAAATCCGGTGTTTCGCGGCGACCTCGGCCACCTTCATCTCGTGATTCACGCGGTACTGACCGGCAAACCATTCGTGACCCACGGTCCCATCGTCCTGCGTGCGTTCGATGGAGCCATTGGGTTTCACATAGCCGGTCTTGACCACGCCGACGCCATTCGCCGCGTACAACGCCATGGCCGCTTCGAGCTGGTTTTCGTAGTTTGCAACCGCGCCGGCGGTTTCGTGATGGCCGATGATGCGCACGCCGCGCTCGCGTGCATACGCGGCGAGCTGCGGCAGATCGAAGTCCGGATAGGACTCGGTGAAGCTGAAGTGTTTGCCGTTGGCGATCCAGTCTCCGTCCCAGCCGCGGTTCCAGCCTTCCACGAGCACGCCGCCAAAACCGTTCTTCGCCGCGAAATCGATGTAGCGCTTCACGTTGGCATTGGTCGCGCCGTGTTTTTCGCCGCTCGCCCACGTCGTGCGGTTCAGGTGCATTTCCCACCAGACGCCCACGTACTTGCCGGTGGCGATCCAGGAGGTGTCACGAATTCGGGCGGGCTCGTTGAGGTTCAGCTCGATGCGCGAATCCGCCAGCGAGATGGGTGTGGCGCCGACCAGCACCATGCGCCAGGGCGTGGTGAACGGTCCGCGCTTGCGAACGAGCACGCCGTCGGACCACGGCATGAGGTCGGCCTTGAGCGTGCGCTCCGCGGTGCGGCGCAGGTTCATGCTGGCATAGTCCACGAGCGCGGCTTCGTGGATGGATAGATAGAGGCCCGGCGACTGCAGCGTCAGCGGCGTTTCCGCGAGGTGCACTTCGTGCAGGTGCGCGCGGCGGTAGAGGTATTCGTCGCGGTCGGGATGGCGTGCCGGGTACCACCAGGCATCCCAGGCTCCGGCGAGCCGGAACTCGGTGAGCTCGTCGAGTATCGCCACATCGCGTGACGCCGCGATCTGATTGAACTCGTAGCGGAAGCCGAAGCCATCGTCGAACACACGTACGACCACTTCGAAGGGCTCGGTGAGCTCTGCGTCCGCACCGGTGAACGTGACACGAAGTTCCGCGTGCCGATCCTGGATGATGCGTTGTTCACCCCAGGGCTGTTCCCAGCGCCGGTCCACCTGGGTTCGTCGAGCATTGGCGACGCGACTTGCGGGCGAATTGCCAAACCCGTCGAGCACGAGGCCCAGTCTCGCGTGCGTGATCACGGTTCGATCGCCGCGATACACCTCGTAGTAAGGCCCGCGAGCATCGGCCCCCAGGCACACCGTGAGCACGGCCCGGGGCGAGTCCACGCAGGTGCCGGCGCGCGCTGGCGCCGCCACTTCATTCGTGCCCGCGGCAAGAGCGTGAGCTGCAAACGTCGTGAATACGAGGCCCCATAAAGCGGCCTGTGACTGCTTCGGCATGATCTGATTTCCTGGTCTTACTGTTGGATACGTGAGGCTTGACCGATGCGTGGCGTGGGCAGCGGCGGGGCGCACACGGTCTGAAGGTAGTCAGTGTGTGAACGCTGCTCTTCGACTTTCTGCTGGATGAACCCCAGGAGGCGACGCAACTCGCTATTCAACAGCGCGGGCTCGGTGCGATCGGCCGCCGGATCATGGGTTTCAGGCAGAACGCCGTGGCCGATCAGCAATGAGCGCCAGTCATCGATGGTGAACGCCTCGTCTTCATAGTCCACCGCTTCGCCGCGGGCGCGGAACGCGCCGATCTTGTGAATGAGTTCGGCGCTCAATGGCGCTGCACGGCAGCGCGACCAGAACGACGAATTGCCGTCGCGGCTCATGCCATACCTGTTGAGATGGTAGTGCGCGCTCTGGAAATCCCGCATGCGCTCGAAGGCGTGGCGCACGTTGCGGTTGTATTCGTCGCGCTCGGTGTCGAAGTCGGGTTGTACGGGAAACAAGGGCAGCAGGTGCACGAGGCCCACCTGCAGCGCGTGCAAGTCGACGAAGTGCAGCGGATCGAAAACACAGGCCGCCTCTCCCAGCGCCACGCAGTTTTTCTCCCAGGCGCGCAACCGGCGGCGCGGATGGCGCCCGCGAATCACCACGTTTTGCAGCGACATGCTCGCCGCGGCTTCGAGCGCTGCCGCATCGGGCACGAGCTCGCTGCTGTATGCCTGTTGCGTGTGGATGCAGACCTGGCTCGAGGCCAGCGCTGTCCAGCCCGACGCCTGCGCGCGAATCTCGGAGTAGATAGGCACGGGCGATCGCAGGGCTCCCAGCGCGGAAAGCACGCGGTCGGCGGTGAAAACATCGCGCCAGCTCTCGCTTCCAGTGCCCAGGGCGCCCGCGACGAGTGCTTCGCTGCCGGTCGCATCGAGGAAGAAGTCACCGGAAACCTGGTGGCCGCCATCGAGGACGAGCGTCGAGATCCCGATCGCGTCGTCGAGGCGCACGTCGAGTGTGCGTGTGGCGTGACATCGCACGCCGCGCCGCAAGGCAATCTGCCGCAGCCAGGCGGCATAGGGAATCGCCGGCAGATGGTAGCCATAGTCGGTGAATCCGAACCGGTCGATGGCCGCATCCGGCACCAGCATGCGGCCCTGTCGCGCGGCGGTTGCGGCGAGCGAGAACGCTTCGAAATCGCTCTCCAGACCTCGACGACGCGCGACGAGCCAGTGCGGCAGGAATTCCTTCTTGTCGATGCGCGAGCCAACGGAACCATGCGGGTGAAAGAATGCGGGCGCGTTTCCCGTGGTGTCGACGAAACGGCGTCCCAGGGAAAACGCTCCGCGCGTGGCGGCGACCAGCCGCGACTCGTCGATACGCAGTCTCGTGTGCAGCGGTTCGATGGCCGGCAGCGTGATGCAGACGTCCGCGGGCTGCGCCTGTGCCGGCAGCTCAACCACGGTGACTTCGACACCGGTGGGAGCAAGCGCGTATTGCATGACGCAGGCCGACAACCACACGGGCGCGTCGCGGCCGACGATCACGAGCTTGCTGATCGCGGCGGTCACAGGTTCATCGCCCGCGGCGTGAAACGCGAATCACTGTAGTAGCGCGTGATCACGTCTTCATGAGAAGGCATGCCGGCGACCTCCGCGGCCACGCGGGCGTGCAGCTCGCGTAGTTTGGCATCGAGCTGTTCGCGCGGCAGGAAGTCGGCGAGGCGGTCGTATCCGCGCGGCATGAGCCCCTGGCCGAAGAGCACGGCCAGCCAGCTATCGCGCGAAAAGAATCCGTCCTTGAAGTAGGGGACATGGCCGCGCACATCGAACAACCGCATCTTGTGACGCAGGCTGTCGGGCAGTGCGTAGTTGCGTACGTGGTCCCAGAGCGGCTCGCCCCATCGGCGATTCGCGGTGTAGTGCAGGATCAGGAAGTCGCGGATGCGTTCGTAGAGCGCGTCCGAGAGTCGATTGAACTCGCGCACCAGGCGTTCATCCGCACGCGGCGCCTCGGGTGACGGCAGCAGGCGCAACATGTCCTGGATGGCTTTCTGGACCAGGAAAATGCTCGTTGACTCGAGTGGCTCGAGAAATCCGCTCGCGAGGCCGAGCGCCACGCAGTTGCGCTTCCACGCCTGAGCGCGGCGACCGGCTCGAAACTTCAGCAATCGCGGTTCAGCCTGGGCCGGCGCATCGAGGCCGGCTAACAACGTGGCGCGCGCCTCGTCCTCGCTCATGAAACTGGTGGAGAACACGTGGCCATTGCCGGTGCGGTGTTGCAGCGGGATGCGCCAGGTCCATCCGCCTGGTCGCGCGGTCGACCGCGTGTAGGGCGTGAAGTCGGCCGAACGCTCGCAGGGAACCGCCCAGGCGCGATCGCAAGGCAGCCAGGGGCCCCAGTCTTCCCAGGGAACCTGCAGCTTGTCGCCGAGCAGCAGTGAGCGGAATCCGCTGCAGTCCACGAAGAAGTCGCCGGTGACGCGCTGGCCGGACTTGAGTTGCAACGACTCGATGTCTCCGCCACTCGTCAGCGTGACGTCGACTACCTGGCCCTCCACGCGCGACACGCCACGCTCCCGTGCCCAGTGGCGCAGAAAGTCCGCGTACAGCCCGGCGTCGAAATGATAGGCATAACCGTAAAACGTCGAGCGGATGCCGTGCGTATCGGGAAACTGGAAAGCGTTGCGCGAGCACGCCTGCACCGCGCAGGAGAATTCTGCGATCGGCGGCGGCGCGAGCCCTTGCTGGCGCGCTCGCAGCCAGAAGTGCTGGAACTCGATGCCGCCCCAGAGCTGGCCGAACGAGCCGAACGGATGCACGTATTTTTCGCCGGGCCTGTCCCAATCGCGAAACTCGATGCCGAGCTTGAATGTGCCCTGGGTTTCGCGCATGAACTGCGCTTCGTCGATGCCGAGCAGTTCGTTGAATTCACGAAGCGCCGGCAGCGTCGCCTCGCCCACGCCAACGGTGCCGATGTCATCCGATTCGATGAGCGTCAGCGAGTAGCGCTGCGGATGCAGCACCTGCGCGCAGGCTGCGGCGCACATCCAGCCGGCCGAGCCGCCACCGACGATCACGATGCGCAAGGGTGCTGGTTGCATCAACGTTCCTCTTTAAATGAGTCGGACGCCGCCCCTTCTTTTTAGAAGGGGCGGCGATTGGTTCGCGGCGGAGCCGCTGGCAATACGCCGCCGGGGGGACCGAACGGCGCCCGAAGCGGCGCTAGTACTTGAACCGCACGCCGAATTGGAATCGCCGATCGTTGCGCACCCAGCCGGAATCCAGCTTCACCGGGTTCGCGCCGGGAGTCAGCGTCGAATCGCCAAACACCTGCTGCTGAGTGACGGCCGTGGTGTTCAGGATGTTCGAGACGTCGAGTGACAACTCCAGGTTGTCGTTGATGGCGTAACGCGCCGAACCATCCAGATAGCCATTGTCTTTCTGCCACACGGGAAGGCCGATGCAGCAGTCCAGGTTGGCCGTCAGGAACTCCGAGCGCCAGCTATAGGCCAGCCGCGCTCCCACCTTGCCGAACTCGTACATGCCAACGACGTTGAACGAATCGTCGGAGATGCCGGCGAGACGGTGCGAGTCGATGACATTGCTGGTGAACGACAGGGGGTTGCCGGCATTGCCCTGGCCACCGGTGGAGCTGTTGTTGCCGCCGCCGAATGCCGTGGTGCTGCCCGGTAGATAGCCCGCCTGCACCGCGAGATTGGAGTTGTTGATGTCTTCCTGGTCCGTATGCGTGTAGTTGAGCTGCACGCCGAGGCCCGCCCACGCGCCAGGCAGGTTGTCGAAGAACGTCTGGTACGCCACTTCGAATCCCTTGAGCTTGCCCGCACTGTTCGGGTCATTGCTCGGGCCGCGGATGGTCACCGATTGCGTACTGCCGGCGTTCTCGATTTCACGGATCGCGCGGCCGTATGCCACCGCATTCTCCAGCCGCTTGTAGAACAGGCCCAGCGAGAACGAGCTGCTGCTGTCGAAGTACACTTCGTAGGAAAGATCGAAGTTGTCGGCTTCCGTCGGCTCGAGGCCCGCGTATCCCGCCTCGGCGGCGAACACGAAGTTGTAACCCGTGACCTGTCCCTGAGCGTTGCGGATCAGGTAGGGCGAGCTGTTGCTGGTATCGATCGGCGGCGCATTGATCGCGACGGAATTTCGCAGCAAACCGAAGTCCGCGCGCGACATGCCCTTCGAGTAGCCGAAGCGCATGAACTGCTTGTCGGTGAACCCGAAGCGCACGTTGAAACTCGGCAACACGTTCGTGTATGCCTTGTCGAGCGTGTTGGCCGTGCCCGTGCCGCTGCTGAACGCCTGCAGCGCCGGCGTCAGCCAGCACTGGATGTCGGTGGCCTGGTTGGCGCCGTTGTTGGCCGGGTTGCAGGCGCCCTGACCCGAAGCCTGTGCGTCGGTGTACCACTGCGCCGTCGGGAAGCTGACCTGGCCATGGCTCTCGACTTCGGTGCGAACGAAGCGGACACCCACGTTACCCACGACGTTCACGTTGCCGAGATTGGCGTCGGGTCCGCCGAAGCGAAGCATGAGGTAGGCGGCCTTGCTCTTCTCGCGCACGTCGAGGATCTCGGGTGAGGTGAAGCATCCCTCGCCCTCGACGTTGGCGGTGCGATCGCACAGCGGATTCCAGCCCTGCGGTGCGTTGACGTTGCGATCGGCCAGGCCTTCGGTGTGCAGGTCGTAGTCGCGCAGCGCGGCGCGGCTCAGGAACACCAGCGGGTCGTTGTTGAACACGCTGCCGTCGTAGTGCCCCGCAAGGCTTGTCGTTTCCCAGATGCCCGCCGGATAACCGTTGAAGGGATTGGGATTGCCGCAAGCCGCTGGATATGGCGCGGCCGTCGTGTTGTCGATGTTGAATCCCGGGCCATTGCAGCCCCAGGCCGGCGCAATCGGTGCCCAGTTGTAGCTCGAGTAGCGCACCTTCTGTTCGCGGTCGGCAAATCGCACGCCGGCCTTGAGCGAGCTGAGCCAGCCGCCGCTGCCGAGGTCGTATTCCAGGTCCGCACGCGCCGCGAGCTCGTCGGCGTCATTGTCTTCCCAGTGGTCCTGGATGAATTGCATCCAGTAGTTATGCGGGTTCGCGAGAAAGCCCGCGGCGTAATTCACGTTCGGCCCGGGTGAGAGCGCGACTCTCGGCGTGCCGTTGCTGTCGGTGCTGTAGTCCACCTGCGCGAGACTGTTGTTGGCTACGAGAATGTCGTAGTTGTTCGTCTTCGCCTTGATGTACTGCACGTCGAAGCCGGTGTGGACGTTTTCGTTGATGTCCCACTTGACGTTGAACGAGAAGTCCTGCGTCTGCTCCTCGTGGTCGAAGATGCGCGATTCGTTGCTGACATTCGAGCCGGTGAGGCACGGTGTGCCGCCGCAGGCCGCGCTGCCGTTCACGAACGGCAAGCCGGCCACCGCCGAACCGTGATTGATGTTCGCGGCATTGGTGCCTTCGAAGAATCCCGCGACGTCCGCAGGCTGGCCGATCACGCCCGAATCCAGCATGCCGTCGGCGCCGAAAGTGAAGTTGCCGGTGACGGGGCGCCAGGCCGGCGCGCCGAACGGCGCCCACACGGGCGTACCGAAGCCGGCGCCCGTGGGCCAGCTGATGTTGGCACTGCGTTCGATCCACGGATTGTCGTAACGCGAGTCGATGCCGGTCAGTGTTAGCTGCAGGTTCTTCGCATCGTTCTCGTACTGCAGCGTGAGCGCAGCGCCGTAACGCGTGCGGTCGTAGTCGACCTGCGAGAAGTTCACCTGGCCGGGTGCGTAGCGCCAGCCGGAACCGCCATAGGGATTGCTGTTGCAGACAACGTTGCCGTCTGCATCGACATTCGCAGCCGGGAATGCGCCGCCGACCTGCGGATAATCCGAGCAGAACGTGGTGATGCGGGTCATGTTGACCGCTTCGGTCCGCGTCACGATGTTCGAATACGCGGCATTGGCGAGCAGCCCGAAACGGCCGTTGCTGGTGTCCCAGGTCTTGCTGAACACGCCCGAAGCTTCGTAAGTCGGTTCTTCCGAGAGGCTGCCGTAATTGACTCGGCCGGTCAGCGCAATTGTCCGGGTGTCTCCATCGAGTGGCATGCGTGTGCGCAGATTGACCACGCCGGCAATGCCGCCTTCGATCATCTCGGCAGTCTGGTTTTTGTAGGTGTCCACACCTGCCATGAGCTCGGGAGACACGTCGTTGAAGTTGAGCCCGCGATAACCGTCGGCCGAAAAGCTGTCACGGCCGTTGAATTCCGTGCGCACGAAGGTCAGGCCGCGGATCAGCACTGTCGCCGGTTCGGCGGAGAAGTGGTTGCTGTCATCGCTCGACTGCAGCCGGGAGACGGTGATGCCCGGCACTCGTTGCAACGCTTCTGCGACCGATTTGTCGGGGAACGCGCCGATATCCGTCGCGGTGATCGAATCGACGAAGGTGTCGGAGCCGAGCTTGATGCTCTGCGAGGTCTCGAGTGATGCACGCATGCCCGTGACGATCACCTCGGGCACTTCATCAGCCGCCGGCTCCTGCGCAAAGGCGGGGTTGATCAGGACGGAGCCACCGATGATGGTGAACAAAGCCCGCGTGTTGGTTAGCCGTTCGAACGGCTGTCTTGTGAGAATTTTCATGAGCCCCCTTGTACAGTTTGCGTAGATTTGCGTTCGCTACGTAGGCGATTTCGGCGAATCTGTTCGAATACACTACCGACATTGCGAAAAGTTGCGCAATAGCTGGGGGTGATTTTGCGTAAATTTGCGTTAATAGGTATTGTGCGGGGGCGTGTTCTCCAGGTTGTTAGCGTTATCAAGTCCACCTGTGCAAGGATCTGATCGGCAATGAGCCCCTCGAACAAAGCAGGCAATGGTTCGGTCACGCTCGAGAAGCTGGCCCGGCTCGCAAAGGTGTCGGTGTCGACGGTCTCGCGGGCACTCAACGATCATCCGTCGATCAGCGGCTCCAAGAAGAAGGAGCTTTGGGCGCTGGCGCGCAAACACGGCTACGAATTTCGCCGTCACATGCCCGCCAGTCCGATCGGCGCCGAAGGATCGATCACCATCGTCACGCCGCGCGTGCGTGGCCGTCCGCTTCCGCTGTCACATCCGTTCTTCCTCGAATTGCTCGCGAGCATCGGCGAAGCCGCACGCGACCGTGGCTGCGATTTCACCGTGAGCCATCTCACTCCGGCTAACTACGAGGACCTGGTGCACGCCACGACGACGGGGCGGGCCAACGGCGTCATCTTTCTGGGCCAGGGTGCCCTGCACGATGAGTTCAACCGGCTCGCGGAGTCGGACAGCCGCTTCGTCGTCTGGGGTGCGCAGATTCCCGGTCAGAAATATTGCACTGTCGGTACCGACAACATGCTCGGCGGAAAACGCGCCACCCAGCATCTGCTCAAGCTCGGCCGCAAGCGGATCCTGTTCCTGGGAGGCAGCGACCCGGAAGCCACGCAGCGTTATCGCGGCTACGCCGAGGCGCTTCAGGAATCCGGAATCGCGATAGACGACGTGTTGATTGGCCGCGTGGAGTTCGAGGCGGAGTCCGCTGAAGCGGCGGTCGACGCGCTCGTCCGCCGCAAGGTTCGATTCGATGGAATCGTGGCCGCGAGCGATCTCATCGCGCTAGGTGCGATACGCGCGCTCCATCGCTCTTCCTTGTCCGTGCCGAAGGATGTATCGGTGGTCGGTTACGACAACAACCTCCTGAGCCGCTTGAGCACGCCGACTTTGAGCACCGTGCAGCAGGACATTCCGAAGGCCGGCCGCATGCTGGTCTCGAAACTTCTGGATTGGACCGGCGATACGCGGCCGGAAATGCTGTCGACCGAGCTCATCATTCGCGAGTCCTGCGGAGCCTGAGCAATCGGACGCGCGGCAGTCGCCCGGGCTCACTTAGGCCAGCGATGACCCTTGACGTCGTACTTGCTCAATTGAAAGTTCGAGTACTTGACCGAGTCGCTTTGATTTCCGCCGAGCAAACGCAGGTGAGTGGCAGTTGCGCTCACGTAGAAAGCCACGTGAAAACCCGAGCTCGATCCGGTCGCCTTGTCGGCGCCGCCCGTTTTCTTCTTGATGACCGTGATGGCTCCGAGCCGCGGCGTGTCGAGTTCGGTGCCCCAATTCAGCCAGCTCTTTGCTGCCGCGCTCTTGGTCCCCGTGCGGCCCGATTCCACCATCACCCAATTGACGAAAGACGAGCACCACGGCACTTCGTCCTCGGTGGCGCGCAGCGTGGTGGACTTGTGGAATTCCAGGATGCGCTTGTTGTGCTGGCCCGCTGCTGCATTCTCCCGCACGCCCACCTCGGCTTCCGCGATTGCCATCCAGGGCTTCGCCGGCGTGTCCTTGGCCACAGTGACCACGGTTGCGACGGGTTGCGGCTGCTGCCCCAGCGCTTCCCAGGTTCTTGGGCCAACCACGCCGTCGGCTGTCAGGCGCCGGCTTGCCTGGAAGAGAACCAGGGCGTCATGGCTCCTCTTGCCGAAATCCCCATCGACCACCAATCGCGGCGAGGGTTTCAGCAGCGAATTCAGCAGCGTCTGCATGCGCGCGACATCAGCACCTTTGCTACCGAGCTTCAGCATGACTAACTTCCTTATTCGAGATACGCCGACACCCAATACCAGCGATTGCCGACCTTTTCGAAGTTCAGCGGGCCCGCGGCAAACTGGGTTGCGCCTTGCTCCACCGGGACGGACTGCCCGCCACCCGTAGCGATCGGCGGCAGTTCCGGATGACGTTCGATGTACTGGCGCACCGTCTCGCCTTCGCTGCTCAACCCCGTGTCCTGCGCGAATATCTTCGGAATCAGGCCGGCAAACGCCGCCTCGTCGTGAGAAATGTTCGCGTCGTCGTCAGTTGTTCCGCGCGTGACAAAGGGAAACCGCGCAATGTCCTGCAGCGAAGCGCGGTCGTCGGCCAGCGCCGCAACTCGAAAGCCCGACCAGAACTCCTGTGGTGTTTGCGCCGCTGCGACAGGAGCAGCCTGCTCCGGGGTCTGGGCGGGTTTTCCAGGTTCAGGGGCCGCTGGCGCAACCTGCCGATCGCAGGCGACCAACAGCAGCATGAGCGGCAGCAATGTTTTGACCTTCATGTTCATTCTCGCGGTAGTTGGTAGCACGCGGGGCGATGGAGGTTCCGCATGTCGGCAATCAGTGTGCTTGGCATCGTGGTTCCTGTAAATCTGGGGCCCGAAAGGCCGCTTCGGGTTTCGCCACTTTCCCCTTTTTCCGGCCCATGCCACAGTGGCCCGGTCGCGGCATCACCGCATCAGTGAAGCACTTACCGCATGCGCTCTCGTTACGGCGCGCTGGCCATCTACTCGATTCTGCTCGCCTGCGTAGCAGTCAGTACGGTCGTGGTCGCGCTGCGCGCCGTCGACTTTCCATCGTGGTGGGTCGTGCTCCTCTGCATCGGCGCCTGCCTGTTCGTGTGGCAGTTCGGCCTGCGGGCGCCGCGACTCGGGTTGATATCGATGGAACGTCTGCCGCACATCGGCCTGTTGCTGGTGTTCGATCCGGCGGTCGCGGCGAGCATCTGTGGTGCCGCGTCGCTGACCTGGCCACTGGTCAGCCGCAGCTACAGCCAGGGCTCGCTCAAGGTCGCATCGCTGCGCGCCATCCACAATGCGTCGATGACCGCGTTGATGTTGATGTTAGCCGGCCAGGTCTATCTCGCCTGCGGTGGCCGGCACCCGCTCGCCGGGCTTCTCCCGACGGACGTGATGCCGCTCGTCGCGATGGCGTTGACCGCACAGGCCGTCAACATCTGCCTGATGATGCTGTTCTTCCACTTCGATGGACGCGAGGTGCGGCGCATCGTCACGCCCAGTTATGCGCTTTCGGACCTCATCTTCGTGCCGGCGGGCGTGCTCGCGGCGGTGCTCTACAACAGTGGCAACACGCCGGTGTTCTGGTTGTTCGCAGGGCTGATGCTGCTGTTCGTGCTGAGCTTCAACAGCATCGGTTCGCATCGCGACACAGTTCAGGCCGACCGCGGGCCGCTGACCCGAGTGTTCGAAGCCGGTCTCAAGCTGCAGGGCGCGCGCCGTGTCGACGATCTCGCCGAACGCATCCTGGTCGAGACCCGGGCGTTGTTCCGTTTCGATGAGCTGTATCTCGTACTCGTCGATCGCGAACGTCGCCTGATGGACATCCGTTTGCACGAGCGCCAGCAAGTCCGAATGCCTGCGCGTCTGAAACCCGTCGACACGGGGTTGTTCGGCTGGCTGATCGCTCGCGCCGAGCCGCTGCTCGTCCAGGATTGGCGGCATGCGCCACCGGAGTTGCTGCAACGGGCGGAGGCGACCGAGAAGCCCACCGGCTCGTTGCTGGCCGTGCCCCTGGTCAACGACGGGATCGTGTTAGGTCTGCTCAGCGTGCAGCACACCCAGACCGGCACTTACGCACCGGCCGATCTGCATCTGATTCGGCAGCTTGGCGAGCAGGTTGCGGGTGCACTCGCCGATGCGCGTGCATTCGAGGACCTGGAGAACTATCGACGGCATCTCGAGGAGCGCGTGACCGAACGCACCGAAGAACTCGAGAAAGCGAACGCGGAAAAGGAGCGATTGATTTCAGTGCTGCGAGAACGGAGCCAGCGGCTGGAGCGCGAGACCCAGGAAGATGCGCTCACCGGTGTCGCCAATCGACGCTGTTTCACGCAGCGGCTTGCTGCTGAGATCGACGTGGCGCTGGCCGTCGGCCGTCCGCTCAGTATCGCGATCGCCGACCTCGATCACTTCAAGATTGTGAACGACGAGCTCGGCCATCCCGTGGGCGACCTGGCACTGCGGCAGTGCGCCGCATTGATGCGTCGTAGCTGTCGGCAGAGCGACCTCGTCGCACGCATCGGCGGTGAAGAGTTCGCGTTGATCCTGCCCGGCATGACTCGCGCCGACGCGATGGCGTTCTGCGACGCGTTGCGTTCAAACGTTGCCGCGCACGAGTGGCAGGCAACACATCCGGATCTTGCCGTCTCTATCAGTATCGGCGTCGCGCAATGGGACGGCTCCGCCGAGCTCGACGAGCTGGTGCACACGGCCGATGCCCGCTTGTACGCAGCCAAGCGGGCGGGAAGGAATCAGGTTGCCTGACCTGCAGCAGCAGGGCCCCGGGTGAAGGAGGCCCTGCGCTGCCAGTTAGAGCTAGAAGCTGAATCGCGCGGTGAGCCCGTACGAACGCGGAGCGCCGAGGTTGGCATCGTACGTGCCGGTCTGCAGCGTCGCGTCGAACACCACCTGGTAATACTCCTCGTTGGTGAGGTTCTGGGCCCAGGCCTCGAGCATCCAGCGCTTGTCCTGCGAGCCGAGTACGAAGCGTGCGTTCACGAGCGTGAGCGCATCCTGTAGTTTGGCCGGGTTCAGGTCCGATCCCGTGTTGTACTCCGAGGTGTACTTCGTACCGACGTTGAAGCGCCACAGCAGCGAGCTGCCGATGTCGTGTTCGTAAGTCGCCGCCACCGAGCCCGACCATTCCGGCGCGAACGACATCTGGGCGTTCGGCAGGCGATACAGCGACGCGAACGGCGGCGTGAAATCGCCGTATTCGGTCTTCGCGTAGGTGACGCCGGCGTTGAACACCAGGTTCTCGATCGGCGCAATGTCGAAGTCGAAGTCGACACCTTGCGAAGTCACTTCCGGAATCGAGACGACCACGAAGGCCGTGCCCGTGAACGTGTTGAGCTGGAAGTCCTGGAAGTCCTGTGAGAAGAGCGCGGTGTTCATGCGGAACCGCCGGCCCGACGTCTGGAACTTCGTGCCGAGCTCGTACGAGTCGACGATCTCCGGCTTGAAGCTGGTGTCGGAGTCCGCCGTGAACAACGGCGGGCCCGGTACACCGGTGGGCGGTACGGGATTGCGCTCGCGGTCCAGATTGAAGCCGCTCGCCTTGTAGCCGCGCGCATATGACAGGTAGCTCATGAGGTGCGGCGTGAAGTTGTACGCCAGCTTCAGCGTTCCGCTGAAATCGTC
Organism: Steroidobacteraceae bacterium; assembly: GCA_035765415.1. Lineage (GTDB taxonomy): Bacteria > Pseudomonadota > Gammaproteobacteria > Steroidobacterales > Steroidobacteraceae > CADEED01. Next base: position 46,679 of record DASTXR010000146.1, read on the forward strand.
CTCATCGATGCTCTGCGATGTCGTCAGGTTGTTGTAGATAGGATCGGCGAACGCGCCGCAACCGAAGGCGTACCAGGCGGGCACGGCCGCGGCCGGCAACGCGCCTGCGATCACCGAGTACCGCTCGCGCGAGGCTGCGCAGCCCGCACCGCCGTCCGAGTTCGTATACGCCGAGTCGAGATCCTTCGTTTCCTGCGTGTAACGCGCGCCAACCGTGGCGGCGAGCTTCTCGGTGAAGCGGAACGTGTTGTGCGTAAACAGTGCGAGGGAATCCGAGCGTTGCTCGAAGTGATCCTGGTAGCCAGCACCCGCGCCATAGGCGCTTTGCGCCGGCAGGCCGGTCAGCGTATTCACCAGCGTCGGCGCCGTGCCGCCCGACAGCGCGAGACTGTAGTAAGTCTCGAAGTCCGCGCCGTAGGTCAGATTCATATTCGAGTCGAGATCTTCCGCGGCGTAGAAGGCGCCCACGAGCCAGTTGAGCCGGTTGGTTTCGCCCGAGAAGCGCAGCTCCTGGGATAGCTGATTGAACTCGTTGCCGTTCGCACCGGCGGAGTCGCGCCACACGATGTCTGCTGTCGTGTAATCCGCGTCCTGGCCGTTCGTGGCTTCGAACTGCCGCCAGGCGGTAATCGACGTGAGCTGGCCGAAATAGGTGTCGACGCCGAGCTCGACCGAAAGTCCCTTGTCGTTGATGTCCTGGTCCGTCGGACGATCCAGGTATGCGATGCGCGCAAACGGATCAGCCGGCCGCGAGACGCCCGAGTCCGCGGCCACCGCATCGATGAGGGCCGCCGAAGGGCCGTCGTTGATCTGGACGGCTGCGCAGCAGTCTTCGGAGCGCCGCGCATAGTCGGCGATGAAGAGTGCGCTCACGTCATCGGACGGCGTGAAAAGCAACTGTCCACGGGCGGTGACGGCGTCGCGGTTCGCGTCCTGCGTGGCTGTGCGCGTGCCATCGCCCGTGTTCACATCGTAGTAGCCATCGCGCTTCTGGCGCGAGACGTAGAAACGTCCCGCAAGCTGGTCATCGATGATGGGACCCGTGACCGAACCGCCCATGTCGAGCGCGTCCCAGCTTCCACCGCTGATTGCCACGTCACTGCCGAACTCGAACTCCGGGCGCTTCGTGATCACGTTGATGACGCCGGCCGAGGTGTTCTTGCCGAACAGCGTGCCTTGCGGACCCTTGAGTACTTCGATGCGTTCGAGTTCGCCGAGCTCGCCGAAACCAACGCCATTGCGCGGCCGGTACACGCCGTCGATGACGACGCCCACCGAGGACTCGAGTCCGATGTTGTCGCCCACCGTGCCAATGCCGCGGATGCGCGCCGTAGTGGACACCTCACTCTGGGAGGAGGTCACGAGCAGGCCGGGTGTGAGGAGCGTCAGATCCTTGATGTCGCGCACGCCTGAATCTTTCAGCAGCTGCGCGCCGATCGCAGTTACGGTGACCGGCACATCCTGCAGGTCCTGCTCGCGCTTCTGCGCGGTGACCACGACCGTCTCCAGGAGTTCTGCTTCGCCTTCCGAAGGTTCATTCGCCGTCTGCGCAATCGCGTACGAGGAAATACATGCGAGCGCAACGCCCGCTCCGCGCGCGCTTCGGCGCCGAGTCCACTTGTCAGCCATCTTTATGCCCTTCCAGTACTGTCTAATGTTGCTAGGGCGAACCCAACGGGCCGCCGAGAGCCGCGCAATCTGCATCAACGACTGCGTATCAACCATGAACCACGACTCATAACGCGTGTTGAGAGCCTGCTAGGAATGCCGTGTCGAGACGGGCCGCACGATGCGACGAGCGAGCCTTAATACAAGGCCTGACACCGGGGGACATCAGTGGGACATCGGTTCAGGTGTTATGGAAACTGGCGCCAACTACTTCGCTTCCGGAGAAGCCGGATGCGGACGACCATCCGGACAGGCGCCGTGATTTCGCACGGCGTATTTCCCGCCGACGTGGACAGGCAGTTGGCTGGTTCGACGCGGCCGATACCGGGCTTTGAGGCGCCAGACCGCGTCCCGCGAGGCGCGCTGTTGCAGGGACTGGAGAGTCTTGATCGCCAGTAGTTCGCTGGACAGAGCGTTGCGCGTGCGCGCCGCCAATGAGAGTTCGACGTCGAATCAAACCGCGGCTTCGAATCGGATGGATCGTCGCGGCCCCTTGCCAGCGACGGATGAAAATCTGTCGCTATGATCCGCAGCGACAGGGCGCGGTGCCCGAAGATGCAGGAGTTTGTCTTGAAGAGACTGATGAGCCTGTGGGTTGCGTTGGCAGCCATTGCCGCGGTGTTGGGCCAGCATGCCGCCGCAGCGCCACCTCCATTGCCAACACGAGAGGAGCTCGAAGGCCTTCTGAATGCCTTTGATGTCCCGGGCATCGCCATGGCCTCGCTGACAAACTGCGAGCTGGACGGCCAATCGCTCGTGGCGGGCCACGCATCGCTGAATCCGGCGAAGGCGGTCACGGCAGCGACCGTGTTCGAAGCGGCGTCGCTGTCAAAGCCCGTGTTCGCCTGGCTGGTCCTGCAATTGGCGGAGGAGAAGATCATCGATCTGGACCGACCGATGGCCGAAACCTTTGGTTATGCCCGGATCCCCGATAAGGCTGCATACGCCAAGCTGACACCGCGCATGGTTCTCACCCATCGCACCGGCTTGCCGAACTGGGTCGACGAGTCCACCTACTTTCATCGGCGGGTCGCGCCGATTCCCTTCAAGTCTCCTCCCGGTACGGTCTACAGCTACTCGGGCGAGGCTTTCCAGTTGCTGCAGGCTTTCGTGGAGAAAAAGACTGGCCGTACGCTTGCCGCGCTGTTTCATGCGCGTCTGGGCCGGTGGATGCCGAACTCGACTTTCGTCAATCCGCTGGCCCGCGGCACCGTGCCGTCGCGCGGATACCGAAGCGCAAAGCGGCCCGACAGCGGCCGCGACATGACTAACTTGTCCGAGCGCGCGATGGCCGCGAGCTCATTGGTGACGACTGCGGAGGATTACGCCCGGTTCCTGTCGCTCGTGTGCAAGGGTGAGGGTCTGTCACGCGCTGCCTACGACGACATGCTGCGAGCACAGTCGCCGGTTCCCCCCGGGGAATCGCCATTCCCCACGTCCTATGGCCTGGGATGGGCGATCAGCGATCTCGGCGGGACGACGCTGGTCAGCCACAACGGCAACAACGGCGAATACCGCGCGTTTGCCGGTTTCATCAGGGAGAGCCGCGACGGCATCGTGATCCTGACCAACGGCGCCAACGGTCAGGCCTTGATCGATGCGCTCATACAGCCGCCTTCATCCCGCAAGGAAGGCCTGAGTTTGCCGGAAGCTGTCTTCGAGGAATTCTGGGCTATCTACAACGAGGGCTACGCGCTGTTTGGCGTGAAGCACGTTGATTGGGACGCGGTGTATCGCGTGTACCGCCCCCGGGTCAGCCCTTCGACGAAGGATGACGAGTTGTGGGCATTGATGGGTGAGGTCATCGGACTTCTGAACGATGTGCATGTGTCGGTGCGCGATCCCAAGTCCGAGCGCCAGGTTCGATCGGGCGGACGCAGTATTGGTGTCGGGCCGTTCGACAACGGCGAGTTTTCGCTGGATCTGGTGGCGAAAACCTATGCCGTGCGCGGACTGCAGTCGGCCGCTGACGGAGCGATTCACTACGGCTGGTTGCCCGGTGAAATCGGATATCTGCACATCGGCAGATTCCGCGATCTCGATGCGAGTGCACGCGCCACCGACCAGGCCATCGCTGCGCTGAAAAATGCCAAAGGCCTCCTCCTGGACGTTCGCAACAATGGTGGCGGTGACGATCGCGTTGGCCAGGCCATCGCCAGTCGCTTCGTAGTGGCAGCGCGGCCCTACATGACGGTGGCTATGCGCCGGCCTGGCCGCGTTCCCCCAGCCTTTCTGGATCCGGTGGAGTGGCGCCTCGCGCCGGCGGGGCCGTTGCAGTTCACCAGGCCGATCGTGTTACTGGTCAATAGTCGCAGCATCAGCGCCGCTGAGAATTTTGCGCTGGCTTTACGCGCCGTACCCCAGGCGATCATCGTCGGCGAAACAACGGCGGGCGCCATGGCCGACATCGTCACCAGAGTGCTGCCGAACGACTGGCAAGTCACGGTGCCGATCAATCTGTTTCGCGACGTCAACGGCGTGTCCTGGGAGGGCGTTGGTATCACGCCGGACCTGTGGGTCAAGAACGAGCGCTCCGAGGTCGCGTCGGGCACGGATCGTGCGCTCCAGATGGCTTTGGAGTTTCTTCGCGCCGGTGTTGTAGTGCCACGCGATCGTTACCGCCACTAACCTGCGTTCCTGCTCGGCTTCCAGTGCATGCCTGCGCTTGCCGAAGCAACCCGCGATCAATTCCAGGCGCTCACTTGCCGGGAAGCTGCGAGGGCAAGATGTACTCGGTCACGAGGCGCTCCGACAGGCCATTGGCATTCCTTACCCCGTAATTCGTCGCGGTGACGACAATCGTCATCTCGAGCGTCGGGATAACCAGGACTTTGTTTCCGCCATTTCCGTACATGCCGGCCGCCGGGAAAGTCTTTCCGGCTGCCTTGAGTGTGGGCAACCAGGTGAGGTAGCCATAGTCGCCACGGCTGTCATCGACGCGGGCTTGGGGCGTCATCATCGCCTCGACCCACGCGGCCGGCAGGACTTGTTTGCCATCGCGACGTCCCTGGTTACGCATCAACTCGCCCAGCGCGAGCAAGTCGCGGCTGCGCAGCTCCAATCCTCCGCCGCCTTGAGTGAAGCCAGTCGGAGCGTGTGGCCAGCGCTCGCCTTTGATTCCCAGCGGACCGAACAAGGTCTCATGCGCAAACTTGTCGAGGCTCTGTGCTGTCGCGCGCTCGAGCAATGCGCCGAGTGTTGTCACGCCAGCGGTGCAGTAACTGAACGCGCGTCCATGAGGAGAGTCGGCTGGCTTGGGCGTCCACGGCGGAAAACCTTTGATGGGCAGGTCGAGCGTGAACCGCACCCAATCTTCGATCACGTACATGCGCTCCTCGTTGCCGCGCGAGAACTGATTCTGGTCGTCGCATTCCAGAAGCGAGCTCATCGTGAGGAAATCCTCGATCGTGATTGCTTCCTTGCGCGGATCAGGGTTGGCGAAGGGCGCCATTTCCTTGAACCAGCGCATCACCGGTTCCTTGACTCCGGATAGCCGTCCGCGCGATATCGCTGCACCGACCAGCATTGCGGTGACGGTTTTTGTGACCGAGCGCGTGTTGCGCAGGGCATCACTGCCGCCTGTATCGAAGTATTGCTCGTGGATGATGTGCCCGCGCCGCGCGACGATGACACTGGTGATCTGGTTGAAGGTGCCCGCCCGTATCGCCGCGTCCATTGCCACCAGGGTCGGAGCGGGACCAGGTGCGACACTCAATGGGTCTGTCGCCGCGGACTGCGCAAGCGCGGGCATGGTTGCGCTGAGCATGAAGATTGCAGCCGTTGCGGCGTTACCAAACGGATGTCGCATCGAGTATCTCGCTGAGGTTCTGTGTCTGACACCCTATCTCCGCGACGCTGCGGCGTCTTGAACGGATGAAACATGGGTGGACAAACTTTTGTCGAACGCTGCCCGAAAACCGGTCGGGGTAGTGCCGTACAAAGAGCGAAAGCACCGCGTCATGTGTGCCTGGTCTGCAAAGCCACACTTGTGAGCGATATCGCCGAGGGTCCCGCGCTTGGTCAACGATGCCGCTACCCGCTCGACGCGGGCCCGCTGAATCGCGTGCCCAGGCGAACATCCGAGATGTCGCGCGAAAACCCGCGCCAGATGGACCGGATGTACGCCGGCGATCTGAGCGATGTCATGCACCCGCAGTCCAGCGTCGTTCGCCAGGTCCGCGATGGATTCGAGCGCGATGGCGAGCCAGGGCGGTGCAGAAAGGTTTGGCTCCGCGTCCTTAGCCAACGTCGCGGACAGGCCCAGCAGTCGGTCTTCGGCCTCCAGCACCGGCGCATCTTCAAGCAACGCGGTCAGCACTTCAGCCACCCGCGTGCGCGCCGCCCCCGTCTGGATGATCACTGGATCGAGGATGCCCCGCGGCTCGAAACCTTGCGGGAAGTCGATCGACAGGAACCGCCCGCCAGTAGTTGCGAATCGGTCCCGGTGCAAGGTTCCGGGCGGATTGTAAATAAGCATGGACGGCCCGCTCCACGCCGTCGCGCCGACCGCTCCGCTCAAATATTCGTCGTCGATCGCGAGGATGAGGTGTGCAGTCTCATGCGAATGCTCCGGCACCGCTTCCGGCGCAACGGTAGCTCGCCGCAGAGCGACGCGGAAACCCTGGTACTCGCGCTCCAGTGAGGCCGTGCCAAAGAAAGTCCGCGAAAGCCGCAGGGTCATACCGCAAACATATGCTGCCCCGCTTCAGCTTGCCAACAGATCCAGGAACAGCCGTGACGGAGATCGTTCAGCAATCGCGAAAGGTGCGTTTGCAACCCTTTCGGATGTCGCCTTTGGTCATGCGTCCACGCGGGAATGCAAGGCCGAGAATCAAACGCAAGCCAGATGTGCGCTGCTGAAAGCAGGTCGACGGGCATCTCATCTTGCGCGGCACTGCCCTGCATGAATCGATTAGTTAGGCGGCCGGATCATTTCCAGCGTCAGATCTCGAGACGCAGTGACACACGAAATGAGACTCTACACAAGTAGTTTTCCGGGGCCGCGACCCAGAACGGCGAAGAAGTCGTCCTCGGCACGGTGTTCATGCTCATCGGCGAAAACAGTCGCGCGGTATCGCGGGCCTGTGCGGCGCGCGTCGCCGAGATTCAGCGCAGCCTGCCTGCAGGCGTCACGATTCAGGCGGTGTACGACCGGACCAGTCTGGTCGACAGGACGATTGCGACCGTCAGCAAGAGCCTAGTGGAAGGCGCTTTGCTCGTGATCGTTGTCCTGTTCCTGCTGCTGGGGAACATGCGTGCGGCCCTCATCACGGCCGCGGTCATTCCGCTGTCCATGTTGATGACGATCACGGGAATGGTGCGCGGAGGTGTCTCAGGAAATCTGATGAGCCTGGGTGCTCTCGATTTCGGACTCATCGTCGATGGCGCAGTCATCATCGTCGAGAACGCGCTGCGCCGATTTGGCGAATCCCAGATGCGCTTGGGCCGCGTTTTGAATCGCGATGAGCGACTCGAGCTTGCCGCGAAGGCCACCGCCGAAGTGATTCGTCCGAGCCTGTTTGGCCTGGGAATCATCACTGCGGTGTACCTGCCGATTTTTGCGCTCACCGGGATCGAAGGAAAGATGTTCCACCCGATGGCGATCACCGTCGTTCTCGCTCTGGCGAGCGCCATGGTGCTGTCGCTCACGTTCGTTCCGGCCAGTGTCGCATTGCTGATGGGGGGAAAAGTCCCGGAGCACGAGAACCGCGCGATGCGCTGGATCCACGCCCGCTATGAACCGGCCTTGCGCTGGTCGATGGCGCATCGGATTCCTGTCCTGGCGGGCGCCGGCATCCTGGTCGTGCTGTCCGGACTACTGGTCACGCGGCTGGGTAGTGAGTTCGTGCCAAGTCTCGATGAGAGTGATGTCGCGGTTCACGCGCTGCGCATACCGGGTACCAGCCTCACTCAGGCTGTGCACATGCAGAAATCGCTCGATCGAAGGCTCGCGCAGCTTCCTGAAGTGGAGCGAGTCTTCAGTCGCATCGGAACCGCTGAGGTGGCGAACGATCCGATGCCTCCCTCGATGACGGACACGTTCGTAATGCTCAAGCCCAGAGACGGCTGGCCGGATCCGAACAAGCCAAAGGCGAAACTGCTCGAAGAAATTGAAGTCGCGGCACGGTCGCTTCCCGGAAACAATTACGAGTTCACTCAGCCGATTCAGATGCGGATGAATGAGCTGATTTCGGGTGTGCGAGCGGACGTGGCCATCAAGGTCAACGGCGACGACCTCGAAGTGTTGAACCGGCTTGCCGAGAAGGCGGCAGCAATTGCGCGGCGAGTCCCAGGCGCAGCAGACGTGCGCGTTGAGGAGACGACAGGACTGCCCATGTTGGTGGTAAACCCAGACCGTCAGGCACTCTCGCGATATGGCCTGAATCCTCGCGACCTTCAGCGTGCAGTGAATACCGCCGTCGGAGGAACCGTCGCGGGACAGTTCGTCGAAGGCGATCGCCGCGCTGACATCGTCGTTCGCTTGCCGGAACAGCTACGGCAGAGCCCAGAGTGGTTAGCCGACCTTCCAATCCCACGCACGCCGTCGGATTCCAAGGACGAAGTTGCTCGCGGAGCGAATTGGGATGGTGGCGAGCCCGAATTCGTCCCTCTGCGCGAGGTGGCTGAAATCGTCGAGACCACGGGCCCCAACCAGGTCAATCGTGAAAACGGAAAGCGTCGAGTAGTGGTTACCGCAAACGTGCGTGGCAGGGACCTGGGGGGATTCGTGGCAGAAATGCGGCAACGCCTCAACGAAAATCTGGTGATGCCGGCCGGATACTGGATCGACTACGGCGGAGCGTTCGAGCAGCTGATTTCCGCCGCTCAGCGCCTTAGCGTCGTAGTGCCCGTGGCGCTTTTTATAATTCTGGCGCTGCTCTTCTTTTCATTCGGTTCCATGCGCGCCGCAATTGCGATCTTCAGCGGTGTTCCGCTCGCGCTGACCGGGGGTGTCTTCGCGCTATGGATTCGCGACATCCCGTTTTCGATTTCCGCAGGCGTTGGGTTCATTGCGCTGTCCGGCGTTGCGGTACTGAATGGTCTCGTCATGGTGGGCCTTATCCGCTCGCTCGAGCGTGATGGCCGAACCGTCGATGAAGCGATCACGCAGGGCGCTCTCGGGCGCCTGCGCGCCGTCCTGGTGACGGCGCTCGTCGCCTCTCTGGGTTTTCTTCCCATGGCGCTCAATGTCGGTCCTGGTGCGGAAGTTCAGCGGCCGCTCGCTACCGTCGTCATTGGCGGTATTGTGTCGTCGACTCTTCTAACCCTGCTGGTTTTGCCGGGACTGTATGGCCTGATATCTCGCAGAGTCACTGTGGTCAGCGAAGCGCGTTCTCAGCCCAATGAGTAACAATTAGTGGGAGTGCGCGTGAGAATCAAAATCATAGTTTGATCAGCCCGCACCTCTGTTGCGAGACTCTTCTTCAGGCAGCGAGCTGACGCAATCTTTCGGCGCACTCCCCAAACGATCGGAGCGTCATCGACCATCCCCCTTCGGATTCGAAGGCCCCTCGCACCGCGGACTCGTGCGTCCCGAACTTTGCTAAGTCCCTGTGCTCGAGCTTCACGCGAGTCTGCTCGGCGCCGATCGCTTCAAACTGGACATCAACTTCGGTCACGAATGACTCGTCGTATTGCCAGTCGCCCGTGATCTGCCAAGCCAGCACCAGCCGTTTGGGGGGGTCCCATACAAGCACCTTTCCTATCGGGCATCGTGAGCCGTCTTCGCTGATCGCGTACCAGGCACCGCCCGCGGTGTTTTCAATCACCTCTCGCACCGGCGGTGATGAACCGATGTGATGCTCCTTCGGCCACCACTTTGTGGTCTCTTCCGTGAACACCTTGAAGGCGAACTCCTGAGAGACGGCTACTACCACTTCTTTGCGTACACTCGGACTCATTTCCTCTTCCTCTCCGCCACAGCCTTAAACGATTCCAGCGCGCCGCCCCAGAAGCCGTCCAGGTACTTGCGCATCGCCACGATGCCTTGAGCATCGAGGTAGTACACGTTGCGAGTGCCTTGCGATTCGCTTTTCAATAGCCCGGCATCCTTGAGCACCTTCAAGTGCTGGGATACGGCAGGACGGGAAATCGGAAGAGCATCTGCTAGCTCACCCACCGCGCACGGACTTCGAGCGACGCGCTCAAAAATTTCACGGCGCGATGGATCGGCTAGTGCGACAAAGATCGCTGCAATGTTCGCCATGGCTTACGGTAAGCCATCGCTTACCTATAGGTCAAGGGGTAACTTCCGGACAGCGACTCGAATCGAATTTTCGCCAGACCTGCCTTTTGCAGAACATCAGCACGCACCCACTGACCTCAAGCGTGGACGACGTGAGGATTCCTACCTCGCTTGCATAGCTTCGGCCATCTTCCGGATTGTAGATGCGACCTTCCCACGCGCTCTCCTTGCGCTGCAGGCCAGCGAAGATGATCTGCCCAACGAGCGGCTTTTCGTCGGCGATGTCTGGCGGCCGGTCTTCCCATGCCCACGTGATCTTGCCGCAGGCCTTTTCGCCGCAGGGATAAATCAGTACGCGTGCGTTGAAGCCAGGCGTCCACCACTCGCCGAAGATTTCTTGACTGTGGACTTGAAGTGCGACGGAGGCCAAGAGCACGGAAATCCAGACTCGGTTCTTCATTTCGCCGCTTCCTTGCGACTAGTCACCGCGTCGAACACGTCCTTGTAGTCCATGTATTCCGTGCCGAGCCATCGGTCCCACCAAGGAAAGTACAGGCCGAAGTTCGCCTCCATTCGCTCGTGATGCAGCTGATGGTGCGTGGTGCTCGTCAGCCAGCGCCAAGGCATGTTGCGCATACCGTTGCGTGGATAGATCTCGAACCCCGAATGGCCAAGCGCATTTCTCAGCATCATGTGCACCATGACTACGAAGAGCACTGTCACGTGTGCGGGCAGTAGTGAAAGCGCGACCGGCAGATACGCTGCCTGGATCAGCGCTTCGAGCGGATGGAAGGAATACGCCGCCCAAGGCGAAGGGTTCCTCGAGCGGTGATGGACCGCGTGCACATGTCGGAACAGCCATGGGTGATGAAGCAGCCTGTGTGTCCAATAGAAGTACGCGTCATGCAGGACGATGAGAAGCAACGTGCTTCCGATGGCGTACGGCCAGCCGAATTGATCGACATCCGTGTAGATTGTGAGACAGCCATTGAGCGCGAGGACATAGACGGCGAAACCGACGGCCGCGAATATCAGCACTGTCGACATCGAGTAGATGAACTCTCGCCGAAGCTGCCTTGCTAGCGGGTAGTGATTGGCGATTCGCCGGTGTGCCAGCCGCTTCCCCAGCCACTCCCACAGCACCAGGAACACGAGGCCCGCACCCAGTACGTACCGCAACAGGTCCCCGATCAAGATCGCGCCAATTAGCTCCCACGGTTCTTTCATGCCCGACTCCACTCGCCGGCTAGCCCGGCAAGGGAAATCTCGGCTTTTGGACTGAGCGGGGCTCAGCGAAAGCGAAAAATCATTGTGCGATTTCGAAATCGCTCAGATTGACGGCGGTTCCTTCGCTTCTCGGTAGGCGGTAGGGGTCATACCGAGGAGTTCCTTGAAGGCGCGGTTGAAGGGCGTAATCGAGCTGTACCCTACGTCGAGCGCGATGGTCAGTACGGGAAGCTTCGCGGTCGCCGGCGCACGCAGACGCGCGCACGCGTCGCGGATCCGATAGCGATTTAGAAAGTCATTGAAGTTTCGAAAACCAAGGCGCTGATTGATGAGTCGGCGAAGGGCGTACTCCTGGAGGCCGATCCTCGAGGCTAACCCGCCCACGGTAAGCCCGTTCTCCTGGTAGGCGAGCTTCACTTCCATCGCTTCGCGCAAGGCCGCGAGCGCGAGCGCGTCGCGGTCCTCCGGTTGCACTGGGTTTGATTCCGCGGACGGCACCGCTTCCAAAGCGCGAACACGCGCGTTCGAAAGAGCATGGCCGGCGAAGTGCGCGACGATGAGTATCGCTCCGACGTTGAGCGTATTCGCCCATGCCGTTGGCTCCTTGCCGAGCAGTGCGATCTCTGCAACCACGATCCCGAGCATGTAGAGACCGAGGATTGCCGTTAGCCAGTCCCGGAACTTGCGCCGACTTTCCACCAGGTCATGGCCGCGTCCTCGGAAAGCGATCCAGAGTGCTGCGAGGATGAAGGCAAGCGAAAGAATGCGGCCGGTGAGTCCGGCTGCCACGGCCCAGGAGGCATCCGGATTGAGGAATGTCGAAAGCCCCAGCACCAGCGCGGCGCCGACAGGCACCGCGTGCCAAGGCTGCAATCGAAACGAATCGTCGAACGCCGCGCTCGCGAAGAGCCAGAACACGGGCGGAATCAGGATGCAAAGCGTGATCAGTGGGACGCTCAATGCGGTCGGTGTGTGTTGGCCGTTCGAGCAGTACATGTAGGCCGCGACGCCGGTGACCAACGTCAAGGCCAACGCGCGCGCGAGCGTCAGGGGCCAACCCGCGCGCACCAGAAGCACTGCTATGAAGGCTAGCTGGGAGAGGACCGCGACGCGAAGCGCGATGTCGAGTACGAACACAGACTGAGCTATGACTTGCTCGGCATCTTGAGGAAGCGGTTCGTGACGTACGGCTTGAATCCCTTTCCGTCCGGATCGAGCTCCAGTTGTTCGTGATACTCATCATTCGACTTGCGCGTGATGATGTAGCGCGCCTTCCAGTCCTTCGGCACGTTCTCGAGCAACTCGGCGGTCAGGACCCAACGATCGGCGCTGCTCGACGCTTTGTCGTGAACATAGGTGCCGACGAACCCAAGGGTATCGAACTGTCGAAAGACGATCGCTGATCGGGCACGGTCGAAGCTCCAGACGTCGAGTTCCTCGTGGATCTCTCCCTTCGGATTCTTTTCCTGCCTGGGATACACCGAACGACCTGACGCGCGGATATATTTTCCATCGAGAAATGAATCGATGTGTCGTTCCGACCCGGACGTACCCGGATCGCCCTCGCCAACGCCGCGCCACTCGCCGACCAACCAACGAAGCTCGGCCAACCCGTCGGCCTTGGGTTCCGCTGCGTGGAGCAGGGTCGATAGCGCAATTAAGAATGCCGTTGCCACGAGACGACGCATGACGTACTCCCTAGGATCACCTAGATAGAGCGTAGCTGAGCCTAGCTGCCTGCACTTGTAATTTTCGGCCAAACCTACGCGTGGCGTTCGTAGAACGCATAATCCTGGCGGCGAAATTCGCTCGGTGTCATGCCAGTCCGCTCGCG
>DASTXR010000147.1:0-47657 GCA_035765415.1 Steroidobacteraceae bacterium
AGAGCGTGGGCGGCGGCGGCGGCAACGGCGGATTCAGCGTCGCGGGCGTGATCGCCGGCGGCGGCGTGGGCGCGGCCGGCGTGTCGGTCGGCCTCGGCGGCGCGGGCGGCGGCGGCGGCGCGGGCGGTATCGTCAACGCGACGCTCACCGGCTCCGCGCACACGCGCGGTGACAATGCGACCGCGGTGGTCGCGCAAAGCATCGGCGGCGGCGGCGGCAACGGCGGCTTCAATGTCGCGGGCGCCATCACGGGCGCCGGCAGCGGGGCGGGCGGCGTGGCCGTCGGGTTCGGCGGCTCGGGCGGCGCGGGCGGCGCGTCCGATCAAACTACCCTGGCGGTGACGGGCGACGTCCTCACCGAAGGCGACGACTCCGGCGGCGTGCTCGCGCAGAGCGTGGGCGGCGGCGGCGGCAACGGCGGATTCAACGTGTCGGGCGCGATATCCGGTTCCGGCAGCACCTCCGGCGCGGTGGCCGTGGGTTTCGGCGGCTCGGGCGGCAGCGGCGCGCACGCGGGCGGTGCGGTGTCGGCCAGCGTCACCGGCAACATCGTGACGATGGGCAGCAATTCGACGGGCCTCACCGCGCAGAGCATCGGTGGCGGCGGCGGCAATGGCGGCTTCAATGTCAGCGGCAGCATCTCGGGTTCCGGCGGCACCTCGGGCGCCGTGTCCGTCGGACTCGGCGGCTCGGGCGGGGGCGGCGGTGATGCATCGCTCGCCACGGCCACGCTGACCGGCAATCTGCAGACTTTCGGTGCCGATTCCGACGGCGTGCTGGTGCAGAGCATCGGCGGCGGCGGCGGCAACGGCGGCTTCAACGTCTCGTCCGGCATTTCCGGTTCGGGTAGTACCTCGGGCGCGGTGGCCGTGGGCCTGGGAGGCGCGGGTGGCGGCGCGGGCACCGGCGGCGAAGTGCGTGCGACGGTGACTGGCAATGTCGTGACCGCGGGCGACAACGCCAGCAGCATCATCGCGCAGAGTGTCGGCGGCGGCGGCGGCAACGGCGGCTTCAATGTCTCGGGCGCCGTGAGCGGCGCAGGCAGCACGGCTTTCGGTGTGTCCGTGGGCCTGGGGGGCGCGGGCGGTGGCGGCGGCAGCGGCGGCGTGGTCACGGCGACGGTGACGGGCGATGCGGGCACGCAGGGCGCCAACGCCACGGCCGTGGTCGTGCAGAGCCTGGGCGGCGGCGGCGGCAACGGCGGCATGAACGTCACCGGCACGGTGGCCGGCAGCGGCTCGGGATCCGGCGGAGTCACCGTCGGCCTCGGCGGCTCGGGTGGCGGTGGCGGCGATGCCGGCCTAACTACCCTGGTGATGGAAGGCGACGTCGTCACCACGGGTGCCGACGCGGGCGGCATCCTCGTGCAGGCCGTGGGCGGCGGCGGCGGCAATGGCGGCATGAACGTGTCGTCCACGCTGACCGGGTCCGGCTCGGGTTCCGGCGCCGTGTCGGTGGGCCTCGGCGGATCCGGCGGTGTCGGCGGCGACGGCGCGGCGGTCAGTTCGACCGTGACCGGCGATCTCTACACGCAAGGCGATCGCTCCACGGGTTACGTGGCGCAAAGCCTGGGCGGCGGCGGCGGCAACGGTGGGCTGAATGTGACCGGCGCGCTCGCGGCCTCGGGTACGGGTGCGGGCGCGGTGGCGTTAGGGTTGGGGGGCAGCGGTGGCGGCGGCGGTGACGGGCGCGCGGTCGACGCGAGCCTCACCGGCAATCTCACGACGCTCGGTGACGACGCGCATGGCGTGTTGTTCCAGAGCGTGGGCGGCGGCGGCGGCAACGGCGGCATCAACGTGTCGGCCGCCGTCAGCGCCGGCAACAATGGTTCGGGCGCGCTCGCGGTCGGCGTCGGCGGCGCCGGCGGCGGCGGTGGCGACAGCGCCGCGGTGGTCGGCACGGTCACCGGCAACACGGCGACCGGCGGCGATCGCAGCTTCGGTGTGCTCATGCAGAGCGTCGGCGGCGGCGGCGGCAACGGCGGCATGAATATCTCGGGCGCACTCTCGCTGTCCAAGGGGCCGGGCGGCGCGCTCGGCGTCGGCGTCGGCGGATTCGGCGGCGCGGGCGGCGAGGCAGCCACCGTGACCGGCACCGTCACGGGCGCCGTACTAACTACCGGCAATTCGTCCACCGGCGTGCTGGCGCAGTCCGTGGGCGGCGGCGGCGGCAACGGCGGCATGAACGTCTCGGGCGCCCTGTCCATCGCCAAGGAGTCCACGGCCGCGGCAGCCATCGGCGTGGGCGGATTCGGCGGCGGCCCTGGCAATGGCCATCTCGTGACGCTCACGCGCACGGGCGCCACGACGACGACCGGCGCCAGTTCCGACGGCGTGGTCGCGCAATCCATCGGCGGCGGTGGCGGCAACGGCGGCATGAACATTTCGGGCGCGCTGTCCGGCAGCACCAGCGGCACGGCGTTTTCCGCGGCGCTCGGCCTCGGCGGATTCGGCGGCGGTGGCGGTGACGGCGGCGACGTGATCGCCACGGTGGATGGCGACGTCAGCGCGACCGGCCACGGCGCGGTGAACTACTTCGTCGAAGACGCTGTGCTGCGACGTGAGATCACGCAGGGCTCGAACGGCGTGCTCGCGCAGAGCGTCGGCGGTTCCGGCGGCAACGGCGCGATCAACATCAGCGGCGGCATCGCGCTCGCAAGCCCGAGCCAGGGGCATTCCTATGGACTCACGCTGGGCGTGGGCGGCTTCGGCGGATCGGGCGGCGATGCCGGCGCCGTGCGACTCGACGTCACGGCTGACAATGTGGCGTCGGTGGGCGACCAGCGATTCGGCGTCGGCGCGCAATCGATCGGCGGCGGCGGCGGCAACGGTGGCATGAACGTGTCCGGTGGCATCGTCATGGACGGCCAGATGGTCGGCGGCGTCGGTGGCTTCGGCGGCGCGGGCGGTGAAGGCCGCGACGTGACGGCCAGCGCGACGACCAGCATCTCGGCCGTGGGCGCGAACGCCATCGGCTTCCTCGCGCAGTCGATCGGCGGCGGCGGCGGCAACGGCGGCATGAACGTGAGCGGCGGCATCCAGGCGAGCCGCGACGCGCAGACGCCATCCCTGGTGTTCGGCATCGGCGGCTTCGGCGGCGCCGGCAACATCAGCGGCGACGTGGTCGCGCACCAGCGCGGTGACATCGCGGTGGGCGGCAGCAATTCATTCGGCGTCCTCGCGCAGAGCGTCGCCGGTGGCGGCGGCAACGGCGCACTCAACGTCAGCGGCAACGCGGGCCAGACGCGCGGCTACAACGCCGCGCTCGGCGTGGGCGGCAGCGCAGGTGCTGGCGCGAACGCCGGCGCGGTGAGCCTGTTCAGCGACGGCAACATCCTCGTCGATGGCAGCGACATCGCGGACCCCGGCGTGGATCCCGACTACAACCCGAGCGCCTTCGATCTCGAGCAGATGGGTTTCCGCGAGCGCGCCAACGGCGTACTCGCGCAGAGCATCGGCGGCGGCGGCGGCAATGGTGGCATGAACGTGTCGGGCGTCGGCTCCATCAATGGCAATCCGATCACGGCGGGTGTCGGCGGCAGCGGCAGCACGGGCGGCGATGCGGGCGCGGTGTTCGTCTCGCGCGGCGCGCTCGGGGCGGGTGTGCTTGCGACGTCCGGCAACAATGCCGACGGACTCACGGCCCAGTCGATCGGCGGCGGTGGCGGCAACGCCGGCATGAACTTCCTGTTCAGCAACACCGCGCCCGCGACGCGCGATCGTCCGGTCACGGCAGTCATGTTAGGCGTGGGCGGCTCGGGCGGCGCGGCCGGTGACGGCAACATCGTCGACGTGCGGCACACGGGCACGATCGTCACCGAGGGCGACAACAGCACCGGCATCGTGGCCCAGTCGGTGGGCGGCGGCGGCGGCAGCGCCACGTTCAACATCGGCCTCGGCAACAACAAGGATGCCAAGGCATTCAACATCGCGCTGGGTGGCGGCACGGGTAACGGCGGCATCGGCCGCAGCGTCGATGTCGTCCATACCGGCGACATCAGCACGGAAGGCGACGTCTCCAACGCGATCTTCGCGCAAAGCGTGGGCGGCGGCGGCGGCAGCACCGGCATGGACATGGTCACGAGCCCGCGGTCGGCGCGCGGCGTCGACATCGGTATCGGGCGCTCCGGCGGCACGGGCGGCGCCGGCGGCGATGTATTCGTGAACGCGAGCGGCATGCTCACGACCGAAGGCGATCGCTCCATCGGCATCCGTGCGCAAAGCGTGGGTAATGGCGGCGGCGACAGCAGCTCGAATTCCATCGAGGTCTCGGGCGAGGGCCCGAGCGGTCCCGACGGCGAGGCGCAGGATGGCCAGGACTGGAGCGCCTCGATGGAAGTCGGCATCGACGGTGGAGTCGGCGGCGAAGCCGGCGACGTCGAAGTGTTTGCCTCGGGTGCGATCCGCACCCAGGGCATCGCGGCGCATGGCATCTACGCGCAGAGCGTCGGCGGCGGCGGCGGCGCGGGCGGCGCGCTCGAACGCCACGGTCTCATGGAGGCGGCCAACCAGGTGTCGATCGGCGTGGGCGGCCATGGCGGCATCGGCGGAACGTCCGGCGTCGTGAGCGTCGACAACGACGCGGTCATTCAAACTACCGGCGACGACTCGCATGGCGTGTTCGCGCAGTCCATCGCCGGCGGCGGCGGACTCGGTGGCTACATCGCCCAGCTGGACACGTCCATCGGCGGTGGCGCCGGCGGCGCCAACTTCTCGGTGCAGATGGGTGGCGTGGGCGGCGAAGGCGCCGAAGCCGACGAAGTCATCGTGAACAACACGGGCACCATCGTGACCTCCGGCCGTCGCTCGTTCGGCATCGACGCGCAGTCGGTGGGTGGCGGCGGCGGCGAAGGCGGCGCCATCGTCAGCGCCGGCATCACGCGCGGCAGCAACTCGCGCAATGTTTCGATGAACCTCGGCGGCAGCGGCGGCGAAGGCGGCACCGGCGATGCGGTCACCGTGACCAACGAAGGGCGCATCGACACCACGGGCGATGAATCGGTGGGCATCCGCGCGCAGAGCGTCGGCGGCAAGGGCGGCGACGCCGGCCTCATGCTCGAGCTCGGCATCATCGCGCTCACCAGCAACCAGGAAGCCACCAATATCGCCATCAAGGTGGGCGGCACCGGCGGCACCGGCGCATCGAGCGGCGACGTGGAGGTGGTCAACAGCGCGGTCGCCGATGAAGAAGGCACGGGCATCATCACGACCGGTGGCCGCGCGGCGCATGGCATCTTCGCGCAGAGCCTCGGAGGCGGCGGCGGCAACGGTAGTTCGATCATCACCTCGAACCTCGGCGCATCGAGCCAGGGCCAGGCGACGCTGGTGAACCTGAGCGTCGGCGGCTCGGGTGGCGAAGGCGGCACGGCGGGCGACGTCACGGTCACCAACGATTCGCTGATCGAAACCGGCGGCGAGGAGGCCCACGGTGTGTTCGCGCAGTCGATCGGCGGCGGCGGCGGCAACGGTGGCCTGGCGCTCGCGGCCAACGCGGTGCTCGCGCAGGGTGACGTCGCGAACGAGGCGATGATCGCGCTCGGCGGATCCGGCGGCCACGGCGACGATGCCGGCAACGTCACGGTGAACAACAACGACCGCATCGTCACGCACGGCGCGCGTTCGCACGGCATCTTCGCGCAGTCCATCGGCGGCGGCGGCGGCAACGCCGGCATCGGCTTCGGCGCATCGACGAACCCGGCGACCATGGTCCTGGCCGGCGCGATGTCGGCCACGTTCGGCGGAGAGGGAGGCGAGGGCGGCCTCGGCGGCGAGGTGACGGTGAACCACTCCGGCAACATCACGGTGTTCGGTGAGAACTCGCATGCAGTGGTCGCCGAAAGCATCAACGGCGGCGGTGGCCACCTGGCGCTCGATTTCCGCGGCGTGAGCAGCCTGCCGGGACTGCCGCCGCAGATCTTCAATCTCATCCCGCTGCCCGATGGCACGGACAGCGCGCCCGTCATCGAATTCAACGGCGGCGGTGTGGACCAGCAGGATTCCGACGCGGGCCGCGTCACGCTCAACTACACGGGCACGTTCGGCGTTGCCGGCAACAACGGCGCGGCCAATGCCGTGCAGGCGATCGGCGGTGGTGGCGGTACGTTCGACCTCAACCTCGTGTTGAACGATGCCGCGGGCAGCGTGGATGACGTGCAGGTGGAAGGCCGGCTCGGCGGCGTGTCGGGCACTAACAACCGTGGCGGCGACATCTCGTCGCTGCACGACGGCGACCTGGTGACCGAGGGCGACAACACCCCGGGCGCGCTGGTGCAGTCCATCGGCGGCGGCGGCGGGCGCGCCAACCTGGCGCTGAACTCGAGCTTCGATTCGATCGACGTGACATCGCTCACGCTCGGCGGCCAGGACGGCAACCAGGAAGAAGGCGGCGACATCGACCACACGCAGACGGGCTCGGTGCGGACGCAGGGCGTGACGGCGCACGGCGGCGTGTTCCAGTCCATCGGTGGTGGTGGTGGCGCGCTGACGCTGCTGGCCAGTGGCGACGAGTCCGCGCAGGCGGCGAAAGCGGCGCGCCGCGAGAAGTTGGATGCCGGCGCGGCGGCGCAGGCCGCAAGCGCGCACGCGCTGCTCGTGCCCTCGCTGAGGTTCGGCAGTGCGGGCGGCTCCGTGCTCTCGGGCGGCGATGTGAGCCTCGATCTCGATGGCGACGTCGAAACCGCCGGCGACAACTCCATCGGCATGATCTTCCAGAGCGTGGGCGCCGGTGGCGGTATCGCCAGCGTGCTCGGAGTGGATGGCCTGAACGTGTCGATAGGCGGCAGCAACGGCGCCAGTGGCGATGGCGGCGTTCTCGAAGTGCAGAACACCGGCGACGTCGTCACGGCGGGCCTGCGTTCCCACGGCGTGTTCCTGCAGTCCATTGGCGGCGGCGGCAGCGCGGTGTTCACCGATGCCGCGGCTCCGTCGGTGACGCTGTCCGCGGCCAACCGTGGCGACGGCGGCGACATCCTGTTCGAGCAGAACGGCACCATCGCCACGTCCGGCGATCATGCGTACAGCCTGTTCGCGCAGAGCGTGGGCGGCGGTGGCGGCTTCGTCGACGGTGCGTTCGCGGCGAGCGCCGGCGGCGAAGGTTCGGCGGGCGCCATCGATCTCGCGCTCAACGGCGACATCGCCGCGATGGGCGAGTTCTCCACGGCGTTGTTTGCGCAGAGCACGGGCGCCAACGGCCTCGGTGGCAACATCACCGCGACCCTCGCGGCCGGCAATCAATTGCTCGGCGGTGAGAACGGCGTGGCGGTGTACTACGACGGCGGTGCAGCCAACAGCTTTACCAACCGCGGGACCGTGCGCACGCTGACCGGCCTGCAGGGGTTTGCATTCCGCGGCGGCGCGGGCGGCGACTCCATTGCCAATCACGGCACCGTCATCGGCAACGTGGATCTCGGCGCGGGCGCCAATGGCTTCGCCAACCACGTCGACGGCACGTTCTACACCGCAAACACGATCAACCTGGGCGCCGCCAGCAACGTGTTGCGCAACGATGGCGTGATCTCGCCCGGGGCCGACAGGCAGGCGATGAACACGCGCCTGTCCGGCAGCTTCGTGCAGTCGGCCACGGGCACGTCGAACATGGAGATCAACCTCGCCACGCGCCAGAGCGATCGCATCTCGGCGACGGGCACGGCGCATGTCGCGGGCACCGTGAACGTGTCGCTGTTGAACACACAGAACATCCGCAGCGGCGTCTCGTTCTATCCACTGTATTCCGCCACGGGTGGCGCCAACGATCTGGGCATCGCGTTCAATCCCCAGGAGTCCATCGTCATCGACTACTGGGTGCGTAACCAGGGCGCGAGCGATCTCGGCGTGTTGTACGACGTGGACTTCGCGGCCGAAGGCCTCATCGGCAACCGGGTGGCGGTGGGTGAATACCTGAACCGCGTGCAGGTGCAGGGCGATCCGGGTGGTCTCGGTGACACCATCACCGCGGCCGTGCTCGAAACTTCGCTCGAGGACTACGCGTTCATGCTCACGCAGCTCGGCACCGAGTTCTACGCCGAGCAGCAGGTGCTGGCGCTCAACGGCGTGCAGCGTTTCGCGCGCAACCTGCAGAACTGCGGCACCACCACCATCGGCGAGACCGCGGGCGACGAGACCGGCTGCTACTGGGTTCGTTACGACGACAACCCGTCGAGCCGCAAGACGTGGGCCGGGTTCCCGGCCGCCGAAGACGAGAGTTACAGCATCTCGCAGGGAGTGCAGGTGCCGGGCGACGGCGCCTGGAGCTTTGGCTTCGGCTTGGACTTCGAGGACCATCGGACGAGCGGCTTCAACGGGCTGTGGACGTCCGACAGCAAGTTCATCCAGTTCGGCGCCAGCACGCGCCGCGATCTGGGTGCGGGGTCGATTGGCGCCACGCTCGCGCTGGGCCACAACTCCCAGTCGGTATCGCGGTTGTTAGGCGTGACCGAAGCCACGGAAGCGAGCGGCGAACGCAACCTCATGTTCCTGAGCAACGTGCTCGACTATACGTACGAGGTCGGCTCCGGTGGTTTCGTGCTGCAGCCGAGCTTCAGCCTGGGCACTTCGTTCCTGAAATATGGAGACATGACCGAGCAGGGGGCGCAATCGCAAAACGCCGTCATCCACGGTGATCACGAGACCCATCTGTGGGTGGAGCCCGCGATCGGCGGACGCTACGTGGCGAATTTCGGCAGCGGGGCGTCGCTGCGTACCTTCGCGCGCGTCGGCCTGCTGCAATTCGTTTCCGGCACGAGCACGCGCGTGCACGCAGGACTGGAAGGCGCGTCACCCGGGGCCGCTCCCATGAACATCGGCTCGGACCTGGATCGCACGCATGTCGTGGGCGAAGCGGGGCTGCAGTTCCAGACGCCGGGTGGCTTCACGCTCGGGCTCTCGTACACGCAGCAGGAATCGGAGATTCGCGAGGGAGGGGCCGGCAGCCTGAGATTCGTGCTGCCGCTGCAGTAAGCGCGCCATTAGATAGGAGCGCGGCTTACAGGCAAGCGCGGCGTCGGCGGACAGTCGACGCCCGCGCCATGCGGGAGACTGCGAGCCATGAAAGCCATTCTCCAGGCGACGCTTGCGGCAATCCTCTCGGGAATCCTCGTGGGCGTGTTGCTCAAGAAGAAGGTCGCGGACGTCACGTCGCCTCGCTGATGGCGCCGGGCGTCTCAGCTCCCGAGCGCCGGCGAGCGTTGATCATCGGCGCCGGCCCTGCGGGAATGTCGGCGGCTTTTCATCTGGGCGAACACAGTCTGCTGCTCGAGCGACGAACCTCTTTGGAGCATTTCCATGATTACTCGCACGATCTCGAAATGGGCACTGCGTATGGCGGCGCTCTGGGCGATGAAGACGCTGGTGCAGATGGCGACCGACAAGCCGCGCCGTCTGCCGGCAAGGCGCTCTACATCTCGTGCAGCACGGGTCCCGGCGCGCAAGGTGGCGACCCCACGCTGATCCATGTTGCCCGCTGGCGGCCGCCGGACCTGGCGCCGCGCGCATCGACTCCCGGCACGCCACCGTCGGTGCGCACTCTGCGGCCATTGCTTCGCGGTGAGCTGCGCATGGGCGCGCAGGTGACAAGCGTGGCGCCCGCGGCCCATATGCTCGAGCTGGCCGATGGTCATCGCTTCGTCTACGACAAGCTGGTGAGCACCCTGCCGCTCGCCGCCACCAAGAGTCTCGCGGCGCGTGACACTCCGAATCACGTGCGTGGCGATGAATTCCTGCGCTACTGGCTGAGCGAACACGATATCGAAGTCCTGGATCGTCCGATCCAGGCTTATTACGGCGATCCCGATGAGTTTGCCGCGGGCAAACGCATTGCCGCGCAGGTCGGACACGCGCTGCAGGAGAAGTTTGGCAGGGCGAAGCACGCGAAGGGTGCCGGCATGCGGCTTTTCCAGCCGCGACTCGTCGAGCGCTCCGCGTCGCCCTCCATGCCATAGGTCCCTGGGCCATGACCGGTTCACGCCCGCTGTGGCATTGTTGAGCTCCCCGATCACCCGGTGAACCATGCCGCGAAGCGAGAGCCTGTTCGGCGCGATCCTGATTCTCGCGCTCGCAACCAGCGCTGGCGCGCAGACCGCGGAAACGCGTGAAGACGAGGCCGTCGGCCAGTCGATCAACTACGTGTTCGCCGCCGATCTCGGATCGGGCGTGTATGACCTCGACGGCCGTACGCTGCAGATCTATCGCTTCACGTACACAAGAGAACTTCGCGAGGTGGACGAGGACACGCTGGGCGTGCGCTTCAAGATGCCGCTGACTTTCGGCTTCTTCGATTTCAAGCCGTTCGACGTGCTGACACAAGGCATTCCCACACGCGTGGACAGCTTCAGCCTGGTGCCGGGATTCGAGTTCGACCACCTGCTGCGCAACGACTGGCATTTCGTGCCCTACGCGCGTGGCGGCATCAACGTGGCATCGAGCAGCATCGACGGCTGGTTGTATGGCGTCGGGTTGCGCCTCGAGCGCCACAGCGACTGGCATGGCTGGGACAGTTTCGTGCGCACGGAGCTCAACTACTCGGGCGTGGGCTACCGGCAGGATCTGCCGGCCGACGAGTTCCTGCGCCTGCGCCAGGGCGCCGATGTGACGCGCGGCATCGGCTGGAAACTGGGGGATCGCGAGGTTGAGCTCGGGCTGTATGCGATCGTCGATGTCATCCTCGATCCGCCAACGGCGCCCGTGGGCGATCGCCCCGGTGAATCCATCCAGGCCGAGTTCGGCTTCACATTCGCGACGCGAGCCCGATTCAAGCTCTGGCGCTGGGACGCACCACGACTGGGCTTCGGTTACCGGCTGGCGGGCGAGCTGTCGGCGTGGCACTTCCTCATCGGCACACCGTTCTGACGCATCACGCGGCTTTCGGCTGGTTCCTCTCGAAATGCGCGAGCTGCGCCGCGAGCGCACGCGCGAACGCCGGCCGCGCTTCGCAACGCTGCTGGTAGGCGGCGAGCACCGGCAGGTCCTGCACGAGCGAGGTGTGCCGCAAGAGACGAAGCACTGTGGTCATCGCCAGGTCGCCCGCGGTGAACCTGCCTTCGAGGTAATCGCGCCCTTCGAGGGAATCGGCGACGGCTTCGAGCCGCGCCTTCGCCATCTCTTCGGCGCCGGCACGCCGCTGCTTCGCCCACTCCTCGTTGGCGAAGAACAGGTCGATGGTAGTCAGGTTCTGCACGTGCGGTTCCACGGAATTGAGCGCGGCGAATATCCACGTGAGCGTTCGCGCGGCGCCGGCATCGTCCGCGGGCATCAGCACCGGCGACTTGCGCGCGATGTGCATGACGATGGCGCCGCTCTCGAACAGCGTGAGGCCGTCTTCTTCGTAAACCGGGACCTGGCCGAAGGGCTGCACGGCGCTGTGCGCCGCGGATTTGTGCTCGCCCAGCTCGAGCAGCTTCTCGGTATACGGGAGGCACGCCTCTTCGAGCGCCCAGCGCACGCGCAGATCCTTCACGAGGCCTTGAGCGCGCGGTGGAACCCATTTGAACGCGGTAATGCGGATGTTGGACACGATGATCAGTCTCCCGTCAGTCGACCAGGGAACCGCAGGTGAGATTGGCGACGGCGCCGGTCATGGCGCCGGCGCGATCGGAGGCGGCGAACGCGGCGAACTCCGCCACTTCGGCCAGGCGCGGCAGCCGGCCTAACAAGGTGGCCTTGCGGCCGCGTTCGGCGAGCATCTCATGCACGGGCATGCCGATTCGCTTCGAGACGCCCTCGAACACTTCGCGCGCGCCGGACAGCGCAACGGCATCCGGAAGCGCATCGGGCCGCAGGCACACGACGCGAATGCCATGGCCGCCGAGCTCCGCGGCGAGCAGGCGCGAGAAGGCCTCGGTGGCCGCGGAGAACACGCCGTTCGAGAGAAACCCCTTGCCCGCGATGCGGCCGCCGGGAGTGGTGAGTGTCAGGATCACGCCGCGCGAGCGATTGATCATGTGCCGCGCCACCGCGTGCGCGGCGATGAACTGCGCGCGGGCGGTGAGCGTGATCGGTGTTTCGAAATCCGCGAGCGTCGTTTCGGCGAAAGACTGGCCCTGGACGTGCGCGACGCCGACGGCGTTGAGCATGATGTCGATGCCGCCTGTGCCTGCCACCGCGTCGGCATGCGCGTTGACCTCGCGCTCGTCGAACACGTCGAGCACGGCGAACTCCGCTCGTCCACCGCCAGCCTCGATGTCACGCGCCACGGCCTCGAGTTTCGATTGCGTGCGGCCGGCGAGAAACACGCGAGCGCCTTCGCGCGCGAACACGCGTGCCGCCGCGCCGCCGATGGCGCCACCGCCGCCATAGACGATCGCGGTCTTCTGCGCCAGGAGAGCGTTGCCAGGGGCGTTCATTCGACGCGTCCTTTCTGGAAGAGCTCCTCGAGAAGCGCGAGGCTGGAAGTCCAGCCGTTGTTGTGCGAAGGCATGGCGCTCTCGGGAAGCAACTCGTGGGTCACGATGACTTCGGTGCGCTGGTCCTGGCGCACGAAGTCCACGGTGACCAGCGTTTCCCGGTTCTCGGTGGGCCCCGATATCCACGTGAACACCAGCCGGCGCGGGCGGTCGATGACGCGGTACACGCCGCTGTGCGTGACATTGCCCGAGTCGATGAGCATGAGGATCTCGTAGCTGCCGCCCACGCGCGGCTCGACGCGCACCTCGGTGCGCCGCACCTTGTTAGGGCGCATCCATTGCACCATGGCTTCGGGGTCCAGCCAGGCGTCGAACAGGTCTTCGGCCGGCGCGGCGATCGTGCGGCGCACGACCACGGCGGCTGTGGCCAGGGGATTGTCGATGGCGGCATTCATGGGCGTTTCCTTTTCCTGGCGGCATTCTTCTTCGTGACGAAGGCATCGAGGGCGGCGAGCCGGTCTTCCCAGAAGCGGCGATATTTCTCGATCCAGGCTTGCGCCTCGGCGAGTGGGGCGGCGTTCAGCGTGAGCACGTGATCGCGGCCGACGATGGACCGGCGCAGCAGGCCCGCGCGTTCCAGCATGCGAATGTGCTTGGAAATGGAGTTGAGCGAGATGGGGAAGTCCGCGGCGATTTCGGTGATGCGCGCGTCGGCGTCGCCGAGCCGCGCGAGGATGGCGCGGCGCGTCGGGTCGCAAAGGGCGTTGAAAACGCCGTCGAGCTGCGCAGATTGATATTCACCCATATGGGTGAATATAAGAACGCCACCGCGGGCGTGTCAACCGATATCGAGCCTGATGCTCACGGGGCAGTGATCGGAGCCCATGACGTCGGCGTGGATCCTGGCTTCCTTGACGTGCTTCTTGAGCGCTCCGGAGACGAGCACGTAGTCGATTCTCCATCCCACGTTGCGGGCCCGCGAATTCGCGAAATGGCTCCACCACGAATAGTGGCCGTTGCCCTGCGTGAACATGCGGAAGGTGTCGACGAAGCCCGCGTCCACGAAGTTCTGAAATCCTTCGCGCTCCTCGTCGGTGAATCCTTTCTTGCCGCGGTTCGGTTTCGGATTGGCGAGGTCGAGCTCGGTGTGCGCGACATTGAGATCGCCGCAGAAAATGACGGGCTTCTTCTTGTCGAGCTGCTTGCAGTAGGCGAGGAACGCCGGATCCCAATGTTCGTGCCGCAGTTTCAGCCGGGACAGGTCGTCCTTGGCATTCGGCGTGTACACCGTGACCACGTGGAATTTCTCGAACTCCGCGGTGATCACGCGTCCTTCGTTCCACGAGTCGCGCTTGAGCTCGTCGGCAAACGTGAATTTTTTCGCGAAGGCATCGGGGAAGCCGTTGATGACCTTGATGGGTTCCTGCCTCGAGAAGATGGCGGTGCCCGAATAACCCTTCTTTTCGGCCGAGTTCCAGTACTCGTGGTAGTCCGGCAGGTCGATTTCCGCCTGGCCTTTCTCGGCCTTGGTTTCCTGGAGGCACAGGATGTCCGGCTTGTGCTCGGCGATGAATTTCTGAAAGGTGCCCTTTTTTACAACCGCACGAATGCCGTTGACGTTCCAGCAGTAAAGTTTCATGCGCGGCAGTATACGTGTCCTGAAAAACGGCAAAATGCCGGCATGGTTTACACCGGTGGTTGTCTCTGCAAGTCGGTTCGCTTTCGCATCTCGGCGCAGCCCATTGCCATGCGGCTGTGCTGGTGCCGGGTGTGCCAGTACATCGGCGCGGGTAATGCCACGGTCAACGTGGTTTTTCCAAGCGACGCCGTCGCCATCGAAGGCGAACTGCGCGATTACCGAAGTGTGGCCGACAGCGGCAACATCATGCACCGGCGTTTCTGCCCGGCTTGCGGCACGCACATTTTCAGTGAAGCCGAAGCGCGTCCGCACCTGATCATCGTGCGTAATGGGGCGCTGGATGACACCGCGCTGGCCCGGCCCGACGCCACGATCTGGACGGCCCAGGCGCCCGAATGGGCGTGGATCGATGAAGGCCTCACACAACACGCCGGACAGCCACCGCCGTTGGCCCCCCTGGCGCCCAAGCCAACGCCGGCTGATGGATAGGACTGAAATCGGGACACGGCCCGGGGTAATCTCGCGCCTGAGAAACGCGTAGAAGGTGACCCCCTGATCTCACGCATCGCCCAATTCCGTTTCGCCCGCCTGTGGCCCTGGCTCGAGAAAACGGCGACGCGCCGCTTCGGCTTTGCCGCCGTACTGGCGTTGGTCGCGGTGGCGCTGCATTGGGCGATCTTTCCGATCACGCAGTCGCGCGTCACGTTCATCTTTTTCATTCCGGCGATCGTGCTGGCGACCAGCGTCGCGGGCCGCTGGCCGGGAGTGCTGGTCGCGGTCGTCGGCCTCATCAACTCCGCGGCCATGAAAGCGCCCGGTTCCCTGATGAGTCCGAATTCGGCCGAACAGGTGGCGCTGATTGCTGCGGCCGTCGTCTCGTTGATGGTGATCCTGGTTGGCGACTACTACCGCTCGATCTCGCGTCGAGAGCTCTCCGATCTGCACGAGTTGCACGAGTTGTCGGCGACACTCGCCGGCGTTCCGAAATTGCCCGAGCAGCTCAAGCTCATCCTGTCGACGTTCGCGCGCATGCATTCGGCGACCCACGGAGCCATCAGCACCTACGTCGCGCGAAGCGGCTCGATCAAGGTGGCAGCCAGCATCGGCGCCGATGCTCCTGGCCTCGCGTTCGCGGAACGAATGCGTGTCGTCGTGGCGGACTCGGAGACCGACGCGATCACATCCGGCATGCGCGAATCCCTGCGTAGCGCGGGCATGCGCTCGATCCATTCGACGCCGCTCATCAGCCGCGACGGCGAAATACTCGGCGCGCTCGCCGTGTACTTTCCGGTGCCGCGTCGTCCCAGCGAGCGGGAATTCCGACTTGCCGACATCTGCGCGCGCAAGGCAGCGGTGTTCATCGAACGCGCTCGCGCGGAGGAACTGGTGAGCCAGCGCGACCGTCGTTTCCAGTCGGTGCTGGAATCCTCGGGAGTGCCGTTCATCATCCTGTCGCCGGCGCGCGATGAATCCGGGCAGATCGTCGATTTCCGCTTCGTGTTCCTCAACACCGCGGCTTCGGCCGTGATGCGCGTGAAGAGCGGCGAGATCACGGGTCGCAAGGTGACCGAGGTGTTGCCGCGGGCCTGGGACGATCGTGCGCGGTTTCGCATGTACGTGGAAGCGCTCGAGCACAACGAGGTCCGGCAGATCGAACGCCAGACCGAGGCGGACGCCAACAGCAACTGGTACCACGTCGTCGCTTCGCCGCTCGATGGCGATCTCGCGGTCTGGTTCGCCGACATCACGCAGCGGAAGCTGCAGGAGCGCGAGCTGCTGGAAGCCGATCGGCGCAAGGACGAGTTCCTCGCGACGCTGGCGCACGAGCTGCGAAATCCGCTGGCGCCGATCCGCCAGGCCGCCACCATCGCGCGCAGCGATGCCGCCACCGATGCGCAGAAGCGGTGGTCCAACCTCGTCATCGAACGACAGGTGCAGCACATGTCGCTGCTGCTCGACGACCTGCTCGATGTATCGCGCATCACGCACGGGACCCTGCAGCTGCGCAAGGAACAGACCGACCTGCAGTCGATCCTCAGCGCCGCGGTCGAGACCGCGCGTCCGCTGCTCGACGAGCGGCGCCACCAGCTCGTCATCGACGTGCCGGAAAAATTCCAGGTAAACGCGGATCCGCTGCGGCTCGCTCAAGTTCTGTCAAATCTGCTCACCAACGCTGCCAAGTACACGCATCCGCAGGGTGAGGTCCGCGTCACCGCCGCGCAGCGCGACGGTGTGCTCACGATGAGCGTCGAAGACAGCGGCATCGGCATCGCCGCCGAGGACCTGCCGAAGGTGTTCGGCATGTTCGCGCAGGTTCGTTCGGCCCAGGAGCATGCGGCCGGTGGTTTGGGGATCGGGCTGGCGCTGGCGAAAGGAATCGTCGATCTGCACGGAGGCCACATCGAAGCGGCGAGTGGTGGCGTTGGCAAAGGCAGCCGGTTCACCGTGCGGCTCCCCAACAGCGTGGCTGCACCGGCAGGCGTGCCCGCGGCGGAATCCATGCGCGCGGTGAACGGGGTGTCGAACAAGCGCATCCTGGTCGCCGACGACAATCGTGATGCCGCCGAAAGCCTCGCGATCATCCTGCGGCTCGAAGGGCACGTGGTGGAACTGGCGCACGACGGCCACTCGGCATTGGAGAGCTTCACCGCGCTCCGGCCCGACGTCGCGCTGCTCGACATCGGAATGCCCAAGGCGAACGGATACGAGGTGGCGCGGAAAATCCGGGCGACACCCGCGGGCGCAGGCGTATTGCTGATAGCCATCACGGGGTGGGCGCAGGACACCGACAAGGCCGAGTCGCGCGCCGCGGGGTTCGACCATCACCTGACCAAGCCCATCGAGGCCGAGGCGCTCTTCGGATTATTAGATAGCCCTAAGGGGTGAGATAGTAGATAGGTAGTAGCCACGGTGGGAGGATTCCTCCGCTCGTGACACATAGAGATGGCGGCTGCCGCCGTTGTGATGAAGGATTTCGATGACATACGGGCCCATGGAATTCGCGGCTTACCTGAAGCGCAAAGACGCCGGACGCGGAGAATCCGCGGCCGTGAAGGCCGCGCGCGAAGCGGCGCCCAAGTCCGCGCCCGGCGCCCGCCCCGAGAACAACCGGCTCACGGTCATCTCCGGCGGCCCGCTGCGTTCCGGCATCGCGCGCGCGGCGCGGGAAGAGGCGGTGTGCGTCTACGAGGCGGTCACCATGCGGGCGCCTTACCCGCCGCAGTCCGACGAACCGGTCAGCGTATTAGTTAGGCCGACGAACCGGCCGATGGTCCTGGTGCTGTCTTCGCATCAGACCGTGCGGTGGGAGATCGAGCTCGCGCCCGAAGCCAACCTCCGCGCCGTGCTGCTGGCGGGCTACGGCCAGTCCACGGTGGTGGGCGCGGGCGACGTCATGGTGACTTCCATCGGTGGCTTCTATGCGTTCAAGCGCGGCACGGCGGAGTTCCGGCACCTAGAATCGGAAGTCCTGCGGTGCACGGGCCGCAACATCGAATTCTTCCAGAGCGAATACGCCGGCCACCGCTTCGAGATCGGCGACGGCTAAATGGGGACATTCCTGATTTGCTGCAAAAGGGGACGGGGCTGGGGAAGGATCCAACTTCCTACCGGGCGCTCGAAGTAAGTTCCGAGTTCTTTGCAAGCGGGATCGAGGCACGCCGTTGGCGCGTCAGCGCGTGAAGGAGGACAGGCTTCCGGCGCGAAACGGAGGGCGCGCTTGAGTGAAGGAATGGGGACAGTCCCCAATTCCCCGCTTCGCGGGCAAAAGGGGTCAGACCTCGTGAGGTGCCGCGATTCATCGCGACGTGGTCGTGTGAGGTTTGACCCCTTTTGCTAGGAATTGGGGACTGTCCCCATTCCTTCACTCGCGTTCGCTTGTGCGAGGCGGCGCGCCTGAACTGTCAGCGCTCGGTTGAATGGCGCACTAAACGCACACGGTAGGAAGGAACCACCAAGAGGATCTGCGCGCTGATCGCCTCGCGCTGCGCCGCCCTCGATGTTCGCGCCGGAAGCCTGTCCTTCTTCACGCGCTGACGCGCCAACGTCGTGCCTCGACCCCGGTTGCAAAGAATAGGAACTGAGGACCTCCCCATCCGAGGTGCGGCCCCTTTTGCTAGGAAATGGGGAGTGTCCCCATTTACGCCACTTGCCGCGCATGCAGCTCGCGCGCCACGCGTCGCCGCTCGCGGTCGATGAGAGTCTGCTGGTCGAGGGCCCACTCGATCGAGTAGTTGGCCACTTCCTGCCAGCCGCTCTGGCCGATGATGAAGTGCGTGCGATCCGGAAATTCCTTGTATTCGGTGATCGCGGTGGAATTGCGGTAGGCCTTCACGTTGGCCTTGACGATGCGCGGCGGAATCAGGTGATCGCTGCCGCCGGCGATCATCAGCAACGGCGCACGATTGTTGCGCCGGACGTTGACCTGGGTTTCGGCGAATGGATTGAAGTTGGCGAGCTCGGTCTGGAACAGGACGTGGTCGGGACCGGGCACCGCGTAGCGCTGGAAGATGCGGAAGGATTCCTCGGCCGAGGACGTGTTCATGAACGCATAGTGGAACTGCGCCGGCGTGAGCGGCAGGCAGCGCCGGTTGTTGCGCGGGTTGATCAATTGCGGCGTGACCACTCGCATCGTGGAATAGGGCAACGTCCAGATACCCTTGATGGGCGCCGATGCGATGGCCACGCCGCAGGCCCCCAGCCCACGGTCTAACAATGCCTGGACCACGAGTCCGCCGAAGGAATGCCCGATGAGGATTGGCGCGCTTTCGAGATCGATGACGAGCTTCTCGTAATGGTCGACGATCTGCCTGAAACCGATGTTTGCGTACGTTTCCGGGGCGCGACGCAATGCTCGAACGTCGCGTTCCATACCGGGCCAGCTCGGCGCATACACGCTGAATCCACGTTCCGTGTAGTGGTGCGCCCAGAACTCCCAACTGAGGGGCGTCATCCATAACCCGTGGACCAGAACAATGTTGTTAGTGCCCATGGAGACCTCCACAAGAGGCGACAGATTCGCGCCGGCGACTGTCGTTGTCCAGCGACAGCCGGTTGCATTTATACGTAAGAGATTCCGGTAGTTCGAGTAACAACACAGGCGTCATGTTTTCACCTAGGATTACGGCATGAACGAACTCACGCGTCAGGACGTTGACGCCTTTCCCGGAGCCACCGTGCTCGAATTCGGCGCCTCGTGGTGCGGCTATTGCCAGGCGGCGCAGGCGAACATCGCCGCGGTGCTGAAGCGCCACCCGGCCGTGCGCCACATCAAGGTGGAAGACGGCAAGGGAAAACCGCTCGGGCGCTCGTTCGGTGTGAAGTTGTGGCCCACGCTCATCTACATCGAGAGCGGCGTGGAAAAAGGCCGCGTCGTGCGGCCGAACGACACCGCGGAAATCGAGGCGATCTTCGCTGGAGCTTCCTCCTGATGGAACGTGGTTTGCGCCGCGGCTTCGCGGCCGCGCTGTTCGTCTCGCTGCTCCTGGCCGCCGCGCAATCCGGCGCCAGCGATACCGATGAATCGGCCTACACACCGTCCACGCTGGCCAAGATCATGGGTGGCGCTCCGCGTTCGCTGAACGACGAGGCCGAGCTCGTCGCATCGGGGCAGTGGTACACCACCACCGCCACCTTCACCGGCCAGAAGCGCCAGCCGTCGAGCCGCTTCCGCCCGCTCATCAGTTCCTGGTTGAGCAGTCGCGGGATGGAAGGCGAGCTCGTGGACATGTACTTCGGCGGCGAGCTGCCCGAGTTGCAGTTCGAGCAGGCCGGCAAGAAATACTGGGTGATGGCAGGTTTGCCCGGTGGCCTGGGCTTCGATGTGTATCCACCCGGCCAGAAACTGTCTATCTACCTGCAGCGCGTGGGGTTTGCCTCGGGCACGCCCGTGGCGATGCTCACGCTGGCGAAGCTTCCCTCCGGAGTCACCTCGACCACCGTGCCCGCGCCTGGCAGGCGCATGCACAACACCCGCATGGGCGAGGGTGCGCGCCGCCAGGAGGCGACGTTCAAAAATGGCACCGCCACGTTCACGTACGCGGGTCGTGAATATTCGCTGCCGCTCGACGTGGCCGGCCGTCATTCGGTGGCGCCCGGGTTGTATTCGTATGAGAACGGCGTACGAACCGCATTGCTCGAATATGGCGCGGGCGACGACCAGTACCTGCTGCTGCGAGTACCGGTCATCGATGGCAACGAGGCGCCGAGCCTGGTGCCCTATCTCGTGCTCAATGGGCGCATCGTGCCGCCCATCGATGTCGGTCCGTGTACCGTGACCGTCGAGAAGGTGCAGCGCGCCGGCACGGCGGGCCAGGTGGACTGCGTCGACGCGCCGCGCGCCGTGTTCAGCAAGCTGCGTTTCAACGCCGAATAGCGGGAGCCTGCCTCACGGCAGGTAGACGTCGACGATGGCGCGCGCGCGGCCGGGCGCGCTCCCGGTGAAATTCTTGCTCCTCGACGTGAGCGTTGCGCCTTTCGCGCGAATCTCGAGGTCGATGGTGACATTCGTGAGAATTTTTTCCGTGAACGTGCAGGTGATCTGAAGCTGGTACTGGCCGGCCGACACCAGGTCGACGGTGGCTGACTTGCCCACGAGCTCGGACGACACCCACGTGGAAATGGTCTGCGTGCCTAACAAGAGGATGGCTTCGGCCTCGAACCCCAGGCCCGCCTGCACGTGGAAACATAAGCTGGAGCCCCGGGGTGCAAACCCCAGGCGGGCATTCTTGGTCTGGAGATCGGGTGCGGAATTGGTCATGCCTGATCATTCAACTGTCGCGACCCGGAAAGTTATTTCGCCGGTGGGCAAATATTTCCGGTCAGGACGGGTTGGCCCGCCATCCCCGCGGCTTGCGATCGAAGGCGATTTCCACCTTGAAGCGGCGTGACTGGCATTTCGAGCAGCGAAGCCGGGTACAGGCCTGTGTCAGCGTTATGTTCCAGCCGAGGATGTTAGCCAGGATGCGGGGGTCTATTTCGCGCGCATGCCGGCACTGGTCACAGGTGACGCAGATGACGTAGGAGCCCGAGTGGTCGGAAAGTTTGTCGATGGCGCTGGCGGGCAGGGGCATTCGCGGATTTTTTCCGGACCGCCGCCGATCGTCCACCCAGTACCCGAGCCCTCGCCCTACTGTATGGGATCGAGGCCCGCCTGTTACCCTTCCTGTCATGTCGTTGAAGGCCGCATTTATCGAACGTTGCAGCTCGCTCGACCAGTCCGGCTGGCTGGATATGCGCATGGCGCTGTGGCCGGACGCCACCGCCGACGAGCATCGCGGCTACATGGCGATTTCGCTCGCTCAGCCCGAGCGGTTCCTGCAGCTCATGATGTACGACGAAAAGCGCCAGCCGATCGGCTTCATCGAAGGCTCGATCCGCAGCGATTACGTCAACGGCACCGAGACATCGCCGGTCGGGTTCGTCGAGGGCGTGTACGTGATCCCGTCGTTACGTCGGCACGGAGTCGCGCGACGCCTGTTCGATGCGATCGGCGACTGGGCGAAGGCGCGCGGCTGTCGCGAACTGGCCTCCGACGCGCTGCTGGAGAACGAGGGCAGCCAACGCGCGCACCGCGCCCTCGGGTTCAAGGAGACCGAGCGCGTCGTGTACTTCAGCAAGACCCTCTAAATGGGGACAGTCCCCATTTCCTAGCAAAAGGGGCCGGACCTCACTTCGCCGCGCGCTTCAACAGGAGCTTCTGCACGCCCGCGCTCGACAACTCGCGGAATGCATCCTTGCCTATCCACCGCGGCGCCGGCTCCTTCGACGCGGCCAGCTTCTTCGCCAGCACCAGCGAAGCCTTGTTGAGCCTGACGCTTCGCCGCCCCACGCCGCGCAGCGCCCAGCTCACGGCCTTCTTCACGAAGTTGCGCTCGTCGGTCGCCGCTTTCGCCATGAGCGGCAGGAAGGGCAGGTAGTCGGCGTCCGTCGATTCCTTGTGCTTCAACGCCATGCTCGCCAGCAGCGCGAACGACGCGCGCCTGACGTATTCATCGCGATGGTTGGCCCACTGCCTGATCTTCTTGAACGCGTGCGGCGTCTGTACCCACAGCGCGAAACACAGCGTGTCGCACACAGCCCAGTTGTCGAAGTCGCGAGCCTGGGCATCCATTTGCGCTGGCGTGACGCGCTCGGGCTCGTCGACGTAGGCGCACAGCAGACGTGCTTCGTATACGTCGGTCTTCCAGAGCGCGAGCGCCAGTGCGTGATCGCGCCCGAGCAGCTTCGCGAGCTTCTGGATGTCACCCATGAGCACGCCGAGCGCCTTGTCGTTCGGAATGGCATATCGCGCCATGCCGTCACGCACGGATTTCTTCGAGTGCTTCTTGAGCCAGGCCAGGGCCTCGGCGACACGCGGGTCTTTCATCGAGGTGCGTCCCCGTTTGCTAGCAAATGGGGAGTGTCCCCATTTGTTTGCGGGGGTCAAGCCGCTAAGCTCCCGTCCCTATGTGTGGACGGTACATCCTCGCGAGCCAGGCGAAGTCGGAAACAGCGCTCGGCGTGAAGCGCCAGCGCTGGAAAGACATCCCGAGCTACAACGTCGCGCCGGCCCGCGAAGTGCCGGTGGTGCGCATGGCTTCGGCCGCGGATGGCGGGGAGCGTGAAGGCGTGATGATGCGCTGGGGGCTGATCCCGCCGTTTCTCAAAGGCGAGACCCCCAAGTACCCCACGATGAACGCGCGCATCGAGACGCTGGAAGCGTCGCCGGCCTTTCGCGACGCGTGGAAAAAGGGCCAGCGCTGCATCGCGCCGGCGCAAGGGTTCTACGAATGGCAGCTGATTCCCAACGCGCCCAGGCAACCCTGGTTCATCGGGCTGGCCAACGACGAAGTGATGCCGTTTGCCGCGCTGTGGGACCGTTCGGTCAGGGCCGACAGAACGGTCGTCGAGAGCTTCGCCATCATCACGCTGCCGGCCAACGATCTCATGGCCGGTATCGACAACGAAACGCAGCGCATGCCGGCGATCCTGCGCAAGGAAGACATCGAGGCGTGGCTCACCGGTACTCCCGACCAGGCCAGGGCGGCGCTCCTGCAGATCCCCGCCGCGCAACTTCGCGCGCACAAGGTGAGCACGCGAGTGAATTCCGCGAAGAACGACGACGAAAAGCTGCTCGAGGCGATCTGACACCAACCCTGCTCACCTGCGTTGTCCGTTGAAACAACGGCCGGCATCATTGCCGCCAGGAAGCAGGTGGCCCGATGAAGCATCCACGAACAATCGTCGTCGCGGTTGCGTTGCTGCTCGCGGCCGCGTGGTGGTTAGTCCGCGACGCGCGCGAGCGCGGCACGGCTGCCGCTACAGCCCCGACCGGCGCCGCTGATTCTCGCGAAACCACCTCGCCGGACGCTGGCGCGCAGCGGGTCGCCGAAGGGATCCCGAAGGAGATGAATGCGGAGGTTGCATCCTCGGCCGATGCGCCGGGTCCAAACTGGAGCAAGCGCCTGCGCGAGTCCGATGACTACTGGGCTTTCGCCGAGAGCGCGATCGGGCCGGCGAAGCGCGGCGATGGCGATGCGCAGTACTGGCTGGCGCTCGCGCTCAACGAATGCGAATTCGTTTATCCGACGTATTTCATCGAGGAACGTCCGGGCAAACCTGCGCGCCGTCGGACACTCGACGAAGCACGCGAGCGCGTAGCCGGCATGCGTTCGCTTCATCTGGCCGACGACATGACGCTGCTGGAAAAGCGGTGCGATCGATTGAGCCGGGCCGAAGACGCGCCATTTGGCAACGGCCAGGAATGGATGGAGGCGGCGCGCGCCATCGACAATCCGAATGCGCTGGCGGCAGAGGCTGCCGTCAAGTCACTGTCGAGCATGCACGACGAGGATCCGGAGCGCGCGCGCAAGATGCGCGCGGAGATCAGGAGGCTGAGTGTCGAAGCAACTCGCACGGGTGATCCCGAGGCCCTCGCACGCATCGGCGCTGCGGCTGCGAATCTCGCGTTCAAGGACGCGGCGGAAAGCAGGCGGCGCGAATGGTCGTGGCTGCTGGCGGCTTGTCTGCGCGCGCCGGACTGCGATGTGCTCACTTCGTGGAGGAAATCGCGCTGCGCCTGGGATACGCAGTGCCAGCCTTATGAGACCCCGCAAGACATCATACAGCGCGATGCCGGCAGCGAATTCTCCGAGGTGGAGCGGCGCGCGCGCGAGATCAACGAGAAGATAGACGCGGGCACGTTGCAGGAATCAGATATTTGAGGTGCGGCCCCATTTGCTAGGAATTGGGGAGTGTCCCCATTTCTTGGAGTGTCCCCATTTCTTAATTGGTCAGTTTGAGGAGCCGGCCGCCGGTGAGGTTGCGCTGGTCCTCGAGCAGCCAGATGGCGCCGTCGGGGCCTTGTTCCACTTCGCGGATGCGGCGGCCCATGTCGAATCGTTGTGCTTCGCGCGCGGTGCCGTTGCCGAATTCCACGCGCACCAGCGATTGGGAGCTCAGGCCGCCGATGAAGCCATCGCCGGTCCAGTCCGGAAACATCTTTCCCGTGTAGATGATGAAACCCGCCGGCGAGATGACCGGGTTCCAGGTGACGAGTGGCGCCCTGAACTCGGGACGCGTGGAGTGGTCGGGAATGTCGGAGCCGTTGTAGTGATTGCCGTTCGAGACGGTGGGATAACCGTAATTCGCGCCTTTCTCGATGATGTTGAGCTCGTCGCCGCCCTGCGGGCCCATCTCGTGTTCGTACAGCTTGCCGTCGGGCGCGAACGCCAGTCCCAACGGGTTGCGATGGCCCAGCGACCAGATCTGCGCCGTGACGCCGCCCTGCGAAAAGAACGGATTGTCCTTCGGTACCGACCCGTCGTCGTTCAGGCGGATGACCTTGCCGAGATTGCTCTTCATGTCCTGCGACGGCGTGAATTTCTGGCGTTCGCCCGAGCTGATCCACAACATGCCATCGGGCCCGAACGCCATGCGATGACCCCAGTGGCCACGGCTGTCGACCTTCGGGACCTGCCGCCAGATCACCTTCAAATCCTGCAGGCTGCCGCCGCCGTTGTCGTCGAGCGCCAGGCGGGCGCGCGCCACGGCGGCGCCGTTCGTGCCCGCATCGCCGGGCTCGGAATAGCTGACATAGACGGTGGAATTGCTGGCGTACGCCGGATGCAGGATCACATCGCCGAAGCCGCCCTGGCCGCCATAGGCGACCCGGGGAACGCCCGTGATGTCGCCGACGCGCCGGGTTCCGAGGTCGAGTAGTTTGAGCGCGCCTTTCTTTTCCGTGACCAGCAGCCGGCCGTCGGGCAGGAAGGCCATGGCCCACGGTTCCTGGAACTCGGCAACCGGAGTGGCAACGAACGCATTGCCGATGCGCACCGCTGCCGCCGGCGACGCGCCCGGCGCGTCGGTGCCGCTGCACGCCGAGCTCAGCACGGCAAGCAGCGCACAGATGCCCACGGCGTTGATGTGGCGCCCGTTCATCAGAAGCGGATGATGAGCCCGAGGCCCATGACCGTGACGTCTTCTTCGCCGCTGCGGGCCGCATCGCCGATCGAATCGAGCTTCTGGAATTCGCCGCGGATCGAATAGACCTGGTTGATGTTCCAGGAGAAACCGATTCCGTACACCGGATCCTGGGAATCACCCTTCGCGCCGCCAAACGAACTGTGCTCGCCGTCGACGTTGGCGCTGAATTCGCGCTCGGAGCTGGTGAACATGTAACCGGCCCGCCCGAAGATTTCGAACTTGTTGCCGATAGGCAGGATGCCGACCGCCGAGAAGATAGGCCCGCCCGCGGTGAACGATAGTTTGACGGAGGTGGGCACGAACCCGTCGCCGAAGTCCAGTTCGCCTCGCGCGTTGGACTCCAGGGATCCGAATTGGGCGAGACCGATCTCGGCGGCGAAGTAGCGAAGGAAGCGATAGCCGAACATGGCCTGGTAACCGATGTCGGAGTCCTGCGTACTCGAGGTCAGGTTGCGGATTTCGGCGCCGGTGCCTATCAACGTGCGCTCGAGCGCATCTTCGAACCCGGACTGGTCCCCGGAGAAGTTGCTGTAGCCGACGAGCGCTCCGCCATACGCGCCGATGCGGTTGGCGTTGCGCGTGCGTTTCTTGGGTTTGGCGGCTTCCGCGAAACCTGCGAATGCGATGCTGACGACGGCGAGCAGGACTACCGATATCTTTTTCACGCAGGCCACCCTTCTTCGAAGTCCGTCACCACGCTAGCACGCAAACCTGACTTTCCCCAATTTTCCGGGGCAATCTTCTGGTCGCCGCCTATTTGAGCGCTTCGCCGAGGAACTCCTCGAGCGCATGCCACGATCGCCGATCGGCGGCTTCGTCGTACTGCATGCCGGCGTTGCGGTCCTGTGCCGCCGGGTTCGTGAACGCGTGCACGGTGTGGCCATAGGCATGAAGCTGCCAGTCGGCGCCCGCGTCGGTGAATTCCTTGGCCACGGCCAGCACGTCTTCGGGTGGCGCCAGTGGGTCGTCATACCCATGCAATATGAGTACCTTGGCTTGTACTTTCGGTTCCGTTAGGCCGGAAGGCTTCAGCATGCCGTGAAAGCTGACCGCGGCGCGGATGTCGGCATTGCTGCGCGCAAGGTCGAGCGCGCACAGCCCGCCGAAGCAGAAACCCATGATGGCGATGCGGCGCGAATCGACGATGGGCATGGACTTCGCGGTCGCGAGCCCTGCCTGCAGGCGCTTGAGCAGCAGCTTGCGATCCTTCATGAACGGCGTCATGAGCGCGCCACATTCATCCGGCGTCGTGCCGCGTTTGCCCTTGCCGTAGTTGTCGAGCGCGAAGCACGCGTAACCCTGCCAGGCGAGGCGCCGCGCCTTGCGTTCCACGAAGTCGTTCCGGCCACCCCAGGCGTGGCTCAGGAGCACCGCGGGACGAGGTCCCGGCTGCGATTCGTCGTAGCAGAGAAATCCTTCGAGCAGCGTTTCGCCGTCGCGGTATTCGATGTTTTGCTCGCGCATGTTCGCTCCCGGGCTCGTATATAGATGAATCGATTATGTAACGCCCAAACAAAGCGGCGGTCGTTTTCACGCCGCCGCTCGATTGGACAAGACGAATTGGCCGACGCCGTGCGTGGATCAGCGCGGCGGTTCCGCCCCCGGCGCAGCGTCTTCCATGGGGAAGGTCTGCGCGCCCGAAGGTGGCGGGGTGCCGCCGGCGGGTGGTGCTTCCGCGGTGTCAGGCGTGGTGATGGCGGCGCTCTTCGGCGCCGCGCCCGGTTGCGACCCCGCCGACGTGCTGGCGAGGATGGCGCGCTGGAAACGCTGGGCGGCTTCGGCGTCGGTGGTGATGGCGCCGGCGATGATTTCCTTGGCAGGCGCCGTCTTGCCGTACAGCTTGTTGTTCGACTTGGTGTCGATGGCGATGACGCTGCCGTCGATGGACACACCGGCGAACAACCCGCGATTGCGCGAATAGGAATACACCTCGGCGGTGAAGTTCTGATCCGTGGCCGCTGACGCGGCGCGACCGACGGGGCCGGCCGCGACCGAGGCGTCGCCACCCAGCGTGAGCTTGCCGTCGGTGATGCCTTCGATGCTCTTGCGCGTGGTGAACACCAGCACGATGTCGGTAGCCTGGACGCCGATCTGCCAGCCCACGTTGCCGCCGGTGATGGACACCATGATGGGGCTCGTGAACCGGCCGTTGGAATCGCGCACGACCATGGCGCCGCTGCCGCGCCGCCCGCCCACCACCGCCGCGACCTTCACGACGTTGGGAATGACGGCGATGCCATAGGCGCGCGCCATCAGGCGATCGGGAATGAGCGTGTCGCGCTGGCTGCGCAGCTCTTCGAGAACTCCCGAAGCTTCGATGAGCCGCGCTTCTTCACGGGCATCGGCGAACGCGGGTGGAGCGATGCCGGCGGCGCCGGCGGCGACGAAGAACAGTGTTGTGAGAACTCGATTCATGGTCATTCCTTGGAAGGGGCGCCCCTTGAAGGCCGGGAGCTTAACGCATGCGGCATAATCGCCACCATGCGAACTGAGACATGCACTTTCGACCGGCTGCGCGCCATCGGGTTCCTCGCCGTCGCGCTGTTGCCCGGTGCCGTGCGCGCCGACTGGATGACGCGCAACGAAAACATCATGGGCACGCGTTGCGCGGTGGAGTTGTGGAGCGACGACAAGGCGCGTGGCGAAGCGGCCATCACGTCGGTGTTTGACGACATGAAGCGCATCGATCGCCTCATGAGCACGTGGAAGGAAGACACCGAGATCTCGAAGGTGAACCGCGAAGGCAGCAAACATCCCGTCAGGATCAGCGCGGAGCTGTTCCGGCTGCTGCAGGTGTCGGCGGAATATTCCGAGCTCACTCGCGGCGCTTTCGACATCACCTATGCCAGCGTCGGCTATCTATACGATTTCAAGAAAGGCGTGCACCCGGACCAGAAGGCCATCGACAAGGCATTGCCGGGCATCAACTGGCGGCACATGGTGCTCGACGCGAAGAAGACCACGGTGTTCTTCACGCGGCCCGGCATGCGCATCGACCTCGGCGGCATTGCCAAGGGCCACTCGGTGGATCGCGGCATCGAAATCCTGCAGAAGCAGGGCATCACGCGGGCCATGGTCAATGCCGGCGGCGACACCCGCATCATCGGCGATCGTTTCGGCAAGCCCTGGGTGGTCGGCGTGCGCGACCCGGACCATGAAGGCAAGGTGTTCCTGCGGCTGCCGCTGACGGACACCGCTTTTTCGACGTCGGGCGACTACGAGCGCTACTTCGACGAAGACGGCAAACGGTTCCACCACATCATCGACCCGAAGACCGGGGATTCGGCGCGCAAGGTGCGCAGCGTCACCGTCATCAGCGGCAGCGCCACCCGCACCGATGCGCTCACCAAGAGTGTGTTCATCATGGGCCCGGAAGAGGGCATCGCATTCATCAACACGCTCCCGGATGTGGACGCCGTGGCGGTCGCGCCCAACGGCAAGGTCTTCTATTCGAAGGGGCTGGAGCCGCCGCAATCATGACCGCCGTCGTTCGTCTCTTCATGTGCCTCGCGCTGTTGTTTGCCGCCGAGGCGGGCGCGCAGTCCACGCCGACGCAGATTCACACCTCGCCGCAGGTGGAGCCCGGCGTCTATTCCGGCCGCCTCAAGGTCGACTACCCCACGCCTTACGAACTCGCGACCGTGGAATCCATCCGCAAGACGCTCGAGCGGGTGCACGCCTATGTGGGTGAAGCCGCGCCGGTGCAGGTCATCGATGGCGAGACGGGCACGGCGGTTCCCGATTTGCGGCGCCTGCCGGCCAGGGTGGCGCTGGCGCGCACCGACATGCAGATCCTTACCTATGAATGGGGCGTCACCTACGCCGGCATGCTGAACAGCGCAAAGTCCACGGGCGACAGGCGTTACACCGATTACGTGCAGGAGCGCGTATCCGCCATCGCGACGCTGGCCGCGCATGCGAAGAAGAATCTGCCGGCCGGCACCACGCATGCTAACTACCCGATGCCGAAACATGGCCTGGGCCTGCGATCCATCCTGCTGCCGGCGCGGCTCGACGATTCCGGCGCGATGTGCGCGGCGCTGATAAAGGCCGACCTTGCGGGCCTGGGCGACCGGAAGCTGCGGCCGTGGATCGACAACTACGTGGATTACGTGTCCACGAAACAGTTCCGCCTCCAGGATGGCACGCTGGCGCGCAACCGCCCGCTGCCGAACTCGCTGTGGCTCGACGACCTCTACATGAGCGTTCCCTGCCTCGCGCAGGCGGGCAAGCTCACGGGCGATCGCCGGTACTACGACGACGCGGCGAAGCAGATCCTGCAGTTCGCCGACCGAATGTTCGTCAAGGAGAAGGGCCTGTTCATGCATGCCTGGGTGCAGGAGATGCAACACCATCCGGCCTTTCATTGGGCGCGCGCGAATGGCTGGGCCATCATGGCCACGGTGGAGTTGCTCGAGGTGCTGCCCGAGGATCATCCCGCGAGGCCGCGCATCCTGGCGCTGTACCGTGAGCACGCCGCCGGCATCACCGCGGCGCAGGGTCACGCCGGCCGCTGGCACCAGTTGCTCGACCGGCGTGAATCGTATGAAGAGACTTCCGCCAGCGCGATGTTCGTGTTCGCCATCGCGCGCGGCATCAACCGCGGCTGGCTCGATGGCCTTGCGTTCGGCCCCGCGGTGTCCATCGGCTGGAATGCGGTGGTCGCGAAGGTGAATGAGAAGGGCCAGGTGGAAGGCACCTGCGTCGGCACGGGCGTCGGCTGGGATCCCATGTTCTACATGTATCGCCCCGTGCACGTGCTCGCCGCGCACGGCTATGGCCCGGTGATGCTGGCGGGCGCGGAGATGCTCGACATTCGCAAGGGCAACCCGAACATCGGCCTGCACGACGGTGGCCTGCAGTTCGGCAAGTCGCTGGAACGCTGATCGGCTACATCGACGGATTCGCAGGCGCCAGTTGCTGGCGCACCGATCTCGCCGTGGCGTCGTCGAGCCCCGCCAGCCAGGCGTTGGCCGCCGCGGGATCGGTCTGGCTCCATTGCCGGGCGACGCTGGCGATGGCTTCCACCTTCTGCGCGCCGTCTTCGAAGGCGGTGTCGGCCAGTCGCGCGGCTTCGTCCGGCGCGCCGTTCGCGGCGC
The DNA here is from genome assembly GCA_035765415.1 of Steroidobacteraceae bacterium. GTDB lineage: Bacteria > Pseudomonadota > Gammaproteobacteria > Steroidobacterales > Steroidobacteraceae > CADEED01. Next base: position 30,539 of record DASTXR010000147.1, read on the forward strand.
GCACGTACACCAGGCGCTGCAGTAGTTTGTCGCGCTGGGCGTTGCGCGGCCGCGCATCGGCCCAGGCGAGCGCGGCGTCGAAGTCTGTCTGCGCCCACTGTTGCACCAGGCTTTCGAGCACACCGTCGGGCTCGACGTTGCCCACCACAGGTTCGCGCAACGACACGGCGCGCTGCGGATCGGTGAGCGCGACGGTCAGCGATACGTCGATGAGCGTGGCCACGCGCTCGGGTGAGTCGGGCAGCGAGGTGACCCAGGCCATCGCGCGCTCCGCGTCGGTCTTCGCCCACAATTGCGCGACCTGGCGGACCAGCAGTTCGCGCAACTGCGGATCGGCCTGCAACTCGGCGAAGCGCGCGATCTCTTCCGGATTCTGCGCAACCATGGCGGGCAGTGCGGCTTCGAGCACGCGATTGCGGTCGTCGCGATCGCTGGCCTCGAGGCGCAGCTCCAGCTCCGCAATCGTGATTGCCGGTTCGGTCGGGGTGGCGATGTCCGGCGTGCTTGCGACCGGGGAGGCAGGCGTGCGGGCAGCCGGCGCCGCATCAGCGGGCGCTGTTGAAAGAAAGGCCTCCGCGCGCGTCCTGTCGCGCGGAGGCCCCCTGCCGTCCCTGGCCACGTACATCCCGGCGGCCGCCGCAAGAGCGCCGACCGCCACGATGCCCGCAACCTTCGATGTCAGTCTCACAATCGCCGGGGGGTGCCGCCCAGGCCTAACAAGGCAAGGCACGGCGATGCGCGGGCGACGCGCGTCGCGCGCGAAACGAGGCAATCCATTTGTCCCCCTAGCTAGATCCGTTGCGCACGGCAGGGTGCGCGGGTTCGAGAGATACGCCTGTCCCGCGCGAGGGTCAATTGGGAGAATTCCCGGTAACGGTACCTTGCCGGGCTGCATTAGCGAACGGCCTAAGTGATTCACGCGGGCCGGGATGTTAGGCGCGGATATGCCCGGATTCACTGATGAAAGCGGTGTAATTCCTGCAATCGCGACGCCGATTGTACGTAATACGGCTTATTGACGGCGCGGCGTCGACGGGCGGGGACAGACTCAAGTCTGTCCCCACACATCTTAGAAATAGGCGGAGATGTAGAGCTGCATGATGTTGGCGTTCAGCTTGTACAGCGGCTCGGTGCCGGGCTGCAGCGGGTCTTCGGGCGGGACGCCGAAGATTCCCAGGCTGAAACGCGCATCGCGGAAATCGTCGTAGTTCACCGTCATGTAGTCGTAGCGCAGGCTCAGCGCGCCCTTGGCCAGCCACGGGAAACGGTCGATCTTGAATTCGTAGGTGGCGGTGAGGCCGGCGGTGACGGCGTCGTAGGTGGCGAGTTCCTTGTCGCGCGCCATGAAGTTGGCGTAGTCGGCGCGCGGGAAGATGTCTTCGTAGAAGTCGGCCTTGGTCTGCGTGTAGTAACGCGCGCGGGCTTCGAAGATCCAGTGGCCGCCGAGCGGGTGCACGTAGCCGAGCTCGCCGGTGTGGCCGACCACGCCCCAGGTGTCGGTGTAGAAGCGGTACATGCCGTCGATGGCGGCGCGGTACGGCAGGAAGTACTTGGCGCGGACCGATGCGGCATTACTCGACCGCGTGTTCGGATATACCTCGGGCTGCGTGTCCTGGGTGAACGGGTCGACGAAGAAACGTATCTGGCGATAGGGGCTGCGCAGGAAACCTTCGTCGGTGATCACCTCGTACTGGCCCGACATGATCATGTTCTTGGTGATGATCTGCGAAATGCTGACGCTGAAGCTCTTGGAGTTCATCTCCTCGGCGAAGGTCGGGTCGTTGATCTTCACGTCGTCGATGATGACGTTGCGGAACACTTCGTTCTGGCCTTCCTTGTAGCCGAACGAAATGGTGGTGAGGTCGCCGAACATGTCGTGGCTGATGCTTCCGAACAGCGTCTTGGCGGTGTAGTCGCTCTCGTCGCTGGTCACGTAGCCGACGCTGTAGGTGGATTTTCCATGCAGGAAATCCATGGACAGGCTGCCCTGCGTGCGTTCGTCCTCGTAGGGGCTCGCCGTGGTCTCCACGTCGATGGACGCGGACGACACCATGTCGATGTAGTAGTTGGCGGCCACGGAGACGTGCTCGCCGATGCTCTTGCGCACCAGCACCGAGGGGCCGGTGATCTCCACGCCGCCGCCGTCATAGCGGAAGTAGAGGAGGTCGGCGCGATCTTCGGGAAGCACGCCGGCATGGGCCGCGCCCACGAAGCAGGTTATGACGAATGCGGCGAGGCGTGTATGTGGGAATTTCATCGAGCGGCTGCTTGTTAGTTACATCCGCAGCCGCCGCCACCGCCGCCGGTGGCGCCGCGCGAACCTTCGCGCGATTCGAACACGTGGTCGAGGAAGTCCTGGGAGATGGGCGCGCGCGAGAAGGACATGATCGGATCGGCGAGATTCTCGCGATCGTAGGGCTTCACCCATGGCTCGATCGAGCTGCAGCCCGCCGACAACACGGCGAGGGTGATCAGGATCAAACCACGGATGCGCATACCGATGACTCCTATTCCTTCAACATCGATCGAATCTGCGTGAGATAGAAGTTCTCGTCGCCGGGCTTGTAACCCTTGTGCATGACCCGGATGTTGCCCTTGCGGTCGACGAACACGGTGCTCGGCATACCGGCCACCTTGTACATCTTGCTGACCTTGCTGTCAGTGTCGAATGCGACCGGGAACGTCACGGGCTTGCTGAGCTTCGCGAGCCACGCTTCGGCAGCCTTGGAATCCGGCTCGACGTTGACCGCGAGCATGGTGAATCCCATCGGCTTGTATTTCTTGTAGATGTCTTCGAGCAGCGGCATTTCCTGCCGGCACGGGCCGCACCACGTGGCCCAGAAGTTGATCATGACCACCTGGCCCTTGAGCTGGGCGAGGTCGACGGACTTGCCGCCGCGGCCGGACAGCTGGAACGCAGGGGCCGGGCCCGAGGACGACGCGGCAAACGCGGGCAGCACGAATACCGCCGCGAGCGCGAATCCTTTAGCCAGTCCTTTCAGTGTACGTGCCGTCATGGTGCTCACTCCGTCAAAAGAAGACGGTCGCGCTCAGCAGGGTCTCGATGTTGTTGGTGACCTTGGTCTCGCCTAACAAGTCGGAGTCGAACACGCGGTCCTGCACTCCGATGTGTATCGCCAGCCAATCGGTGGGCAGCACGCGGTATCCCGCGCCGAAGTTGACCGTCAGCCGGTTGTCGCCGGCGAAGTCCACGCTGCCAATGCCACCCAACAGGTAGAAACCACTGTTCATGGCGAGATTGCGACCGATAAATACCTCGCCAGGTAGGAAGTTGTAGCCCAGCGAGAGGCTGTAATACGTGAAACGTCTCTCATCTCCGGTCAGAAGCTCGATGTTGCCGCCCAGCGTCTCGAAGCTGGTCCGGCCGGCCGTGGATTGCCCCAGGTCGGCGCGAAAGAAGAAGTCTTCTGTCACATGGTAGGTGAGCTGCGCGGCGTAGGTGACGTTGGTCCCGAAGTCTTCGATCGACATGAACCCCAGGCCCACGCCGACTTCCCAGTTCTCGTTGTCGATCCTGGGTGTCTTGATCTTGCGGCGCGCCACGTTCGGCTCGATGACGCGCGGCGGCGACACGTCCTGCTCCTCCGCTTCCTCTTCGGCGGCCTCGGCTTCGGTCTGCTGCTCCTCGATCTGCTTGTCCTTGTTCCAGGGCCAGCGCAGCGAAGCGCAGCCGGACAGCAGCAGCGTCGCTGCGAGGGCGCTGCTCAGAAGAAGCAGGCGATTGCGACTTTCCATTCTTCCAACTCCTCATTGTCATCGCGGCTCGTGAATACCGTGTGCCAGCGATAGTCGGCGCGCAAGAAAAAGCGCCGGGTGAGATAGGCGCGGATTCCCGCGCCCGCGTATGCGGTCTGATCGGTGCGGTCTTCCGGAAGCACGATAGTGGCGCGCGGTTGTGTATGAACCACCCCGGTGCCGAGCTCCAGGATGGGCGAGATGCGCCACTCCGGAACGATGACGTGCAGGATTCCGGCCTCGGCCTTGTAGCCGTTCGACGAATTGCCGAGGAACTGCGACAGCGTGATCTCGACCTTCATGTTGTCGGTGAGCGACCAGGCGCCATACGCGCTGATGAGATTCGCGCCACCGTAGTCGCCACCGCCGATGCCGAGCTCCCAGTCGTGCGACGTGAAGCCGGCGCGGTCGCCAAGATTGAAGACGAACGGCGATCCGTCGGCGAGCTTGGCGCGACGCATGTCGCGCGCGCGCGCCCAGCCTTCGACGCCCTGTTCGTCGCGAACCTTGAACCAGTCCGTGCGCCGGTGCAGCACATCCACGGACTGTTCGCGCGGCACCACGTGGAACACGGGATAGCCGCGGCCGGGGCCGGTCGCAAGCTCGAGGTAGGGCTCGCTGATGAAGACCTGGAGCAGCTTTTCCTGCGCCGCTGCTGCCTTGGCGGCCTTTTCCTCCTCGGTCTGCTTTGCGAGCGCCGTGACTGAGAAAAAACACGCGAAGAGAGCGAGCGCGCTGAAACTATTCCGGAGTCGGCGGGAACGGGTCGTTGTAATACTGGGCTCCAATATCCAGCCACTCCGAAAGCAAGCGCAGTTCAGCGGGCGAGAGCATACCTTGATGCGGCGCCGTGTTCATTACGTTAAAGAACGGCGAGCCGCGCGCATTGCTCGCGTTCATCGGCGCCCTGATCAGCGGGATGATCTGCGTCGGCTGCCCGTTCGCATCCAGCGGAACCAGGCTCTGGCGTGTGACCACAGCGCCGCCTGGATCCAGCGTCAACTCATCGCGCGGCCTCAGCAACTGGCAGTACGTGTTGTCGAAAAGGTTCTGGGCATTGCAGGCAGTACCCGGCGCGAGCTCGAGCGATGCGGCCGGCAATTGAACGGCGGCGATCACGCTGACGCGATCGTGGCAACTCGTGCATTTATAAGTGGGCTCCAGCACTCCATCGCCGTTCGTGTCGATTCCGGCCGGGTCGGCCGGCACGCGGTCCACCGTCCACAGCGGCATGATGTGGCCGGGACGCGGTGGTGCGCCGATGGTCTGGTAGTGGATGGTGATGCGGCAGGCCGGGGTCCACGGGTAACAGTTCGCGTTGGTCGGCCGCGCAGTCGTCAGGTCCTGGTGGCTCCAGGCAAACGATGCTTCGGGCAACGCTCCCCGGGTCCAGATCTCGTCGTAGATGACATCCGCGCTCGGCGTGATCGACAGCAATCCGCACGCCGTGGGGCGAGCCACGCCCGTCGAATCCGGACAGGACGATGTCGCACGCGAACGTGCCTGCGCCATGGTGTCGCCGGTCTCGGCGAAGATGGTGTCCACGGCTCCGGGGAAAGGTCCCGCGTTCCCGCCGTTGTATGCGGCAGGGAAGAGATTCTTGCGGCCGTGAACCAGCGGCGCCGTATTGCTGCGCGTGTGGCAGCCGTTACATTCGAGCACTTCGCCGGGGCGCACAGACAACCAGGAGCGATGCCGGTTGTCGGAGTTGTTCGCGTTGTTCACGCGGCGGCCGTTCGCATCGAGCAGGCTTATCTGGAACGCGATGTTGGCGGGCACTTTCATGCGCACCGAACCATCGGGTTCCACCGGCGCATAGGCCACGATCTCGCGCATGACGCCCGTCGGGCCGAAGACGGCGTTGTCAGGATCGGCGATGTCGTCGTCGTCCGGAATCGATACCGGCTTCTCGATGCGAATGAAGCGGACCAGGCGGCTGTTATACGGACCGGTATTCGCCGGGTTGGAGATGTTCGGAATGCTGACGGCTCCCGTGGAGCCCATGATGTCGTAGACGCTGCGGATGGAGAGCAGTCCCGCGCCTTCGGCGAAGAGGTCGGCGTCGAGCGCCGGCGGCTTCTTGTCGACGATGACGGCCGGCAGCGGATTGCGCGGCTGCGCGGCCACGGCCTCGGTCACCATGACGCCTTCGACCGGCGGCATGACGGGCAGGATGGTGTTCTGCGCAGGCGAGAACATCCAGATGCTGTACAGCGGCGGCGCGGTCTGCGCGTCCGGATCGGCGAGCCTGTCGGAGGTGCAGGGCACGATGCGCGTCGGATCGACGGTGTCGAGCAGGCGGCATTGCGTCCAGCTCACGAGAATGCGGCCCGAGCCGTCCCAGAGAGGAAAGCCGGAGTTGAAGCGGCCGCCCGGGGAGGGGCCGGGAACCGTGCGCACGTCGTTCAGCGTCGCGGGACTCTGCGCGGTGCCCGGCGTGCCGGCCGCCGCGATCGTGGTCTGCGTGTTCTCGACGAAGCGAGTGGCGTCGATGATGGTGAGATTGCCGCCGAAGTCGACGTTGGTTCGCTGGCGCGTGAGCACCATGATGCGTCCGTCGCTCATCTCGCGCGCGCGCATGAACTCGATGTTGGTCGGCTGGCCGGTGGCCGGATCGGCGGTTCCCGTCAGGTGCGACACGGCGCCGTAATGAAGCTGCGTATCGGTGCCGTCGGGGTTCGAGGTGTACAGGTGCAACCCGTCCCGGCCCGCGCGATCCCAGCGCGTGAACAGCACGCGGCCGTTCTGCATCACCTGGCCGTACAGGTCGCTGCTCGGGTTGAACGAGATCTGGTGGATGTCGGTGCCGTCGGCGTTCATCACGTGCAGCACGAATGCGGATTCGTTGCGCGCCTCGGTCGCCGCTTCGAACTGCGACTTGCCTTCGTCGATCAGGATGGCCTTGGACTGGCGCTGGCGCGTCGACGAAAACAGGATGCGGCCGTCGGGTAGATAGGACGGGGCGACGTCCTGGCCGGTGTCGGCGATGATGTCCGAGCTGATCACGCGGCGCAGCGTGTCGGTCTGGATGTTGTATTCCCAGATGCCCCAGGTCGGAATCTCGTCCTCGTCGAAATCGTCGAGCGGGCCGCGCATGGCGAACGCCACGTGCAGGCCGTCGGGCGCGACGGCGAGATCCTTGATGTCGAAGCGCGACTCGGCGTCGAAGCCGAACGACTCGAAGGCCGGGGTGCGCAATCTCGCCGTGATCTCCACTTCCGCCGCACCCGGCGAAGCGCGGTCGCGCTTCCACAGCGTGGCCGAGTAGTCGTCATCCTCGACGAACGGGCGAACGCGCGTCACGTTGTCCTGGTCTTCCGGAATCTGGTGGCGGATGTAGAAGATCGGGAAATCGACGGTGGCCGGATCCGGCTCCTGGCCGCTGGCGAGGCCGATGCCGCCGCCACCCGGACCCTGGGTGCAGGCCGCCAGCATTCCGGCCACGGTGACGAGCAGGCCCGCGGCCAGCCGTCCGAGCGTGTTCCGGTTGGAATTTTCGAGAAGTCGATTCACAGCATCCTCCACTGTCAACGACTGTGCTGTGGCGCACAGGCATGTGACGTAATGCAATCATCCCGATTGAGGCCACGTCGATCTGCCGACAACGTCACAGCAGACAGAGCCGCAACGCGGTTTTCTTGTCAGCTGTTAGTTAGGGCCCCGCGGCGGCATGCGGCGTGACGCGGTTCGCAGTCCTTGGGCCCAAGACTACTTCGAGTACGTAATTAATGGGCCTGTCGCCGCTTAGAGACGTAGACCAGCGGAGACAGACTGATGTGCTGGCGGGCCGGGTAATACTGCGTCCGTCAAAAGGGATGTGGATGAGGCAAATGAATACCCCAAAGGTTTCAACAGTGAAGTCAGTCGGCCTTGCGATCCTGCTCGCGAGCGTGGCAGTAGCCGCATCGGCGAGCGATCGCGACCAGGCCAAGCGAATCTACGATCGCATTGCCGGCGTGCCGCCGAGCGAGGCGACGCTGGATGAAATGACGGCGCTGGTGGCGGCGGAGCGTCCGCTCGACGCCGCGCTCATCGCCGTGGAGGCCCCATCCTTCTACAACGTCACGCTGAAGAACATGGCGGTGCCGTGGACCAACCGTGACCAGACGGTGTTCGCGCCGCTCAACGACTACGTCGCCACGTTCATCGGCATGGTGCGCGACAACGTCAACTTCACCACCGCGTTGTCCGCCGACCTGACTTACACCGTGAGCGGCGTCACGCCGGCGGCCTCGGCCACCAGCAACGCGCACTACGAAGCCGCGGAAGCCAACGCCGTGAACCTGTTCGAAGCGCTGACGCCCGGCTTGCAGTCGTCGATCCAGGGCATTCCCGCCGACGCCACCGCGGGTTTCATCACCTCGCGCGCCGCCTCGGAAGCCTTCTTCGTCGACGGCACCAACCGCGCGATGTTCCGCTTCACGCTGATGAATCACCTGTGCCGCGACATGGAGCAGGTGCTCGACACCTCGCTGCCGCCGGATCGCATCCGCCAGGACGTGAGCCGCAGCCCCGGCGGCGACAGCCGCATCTTCCTGAACAACTGCATCGGCTGCCACAGCGGCATGGATCCGTTCGCGCAGGCGTTCGCTCACTACGACTTCGACAACGGTTCGGCCGAGGCGCCGGGCACGATGCGGCTGGTCTACAACGCCGCCGTCGTTCATCCGAAGTACTTCAACAACGACACGAACTTCCCGCCCGGCTACATCACGACGAATGCCGACTGGGAAAACCGCTGGCGCGTCGGCCAGAACTCACTGCTCGGCTGGGGTGCGACGCCCGGAAGCGGCACCGGCGCCAAGTCGATGGGTGCTGAGCTCGCCAACAGCGATGCATTCGCCCAATGCCAGGTCGAGAAGGTCTTCAAGACCGTGTGCTTCCGCGCGCCGGGCGCCATCGCCGATCCGACCCAGGTGACCGCGGATCGCGACAAGGTCCGCGAGCTCGTCACCAACTTCAAGGCCAACGGTTACCGGCTGAAGCAGGTCTTCGCCGAAACCGCTGTGCACTGCATGGGCGAGGAGTGAGGAAACACACATGAACGCTATGCAGTCAAAAGTCATTCGCTGGTTCTCGGCCGCCACGGCGGTCGCGATCCTGGCCGGTTGCTCGAGTGGTGGAGCTCCGACGGTGGTCAACCCCATCACCGAGGCGCCGCCGGTCAACAACTACATCGGTCCCGCCGCGGCCAACGCCGACGTGCAGGCCTTCCGCCTCAACCTGTGGGACAACATCAAGGCTAACAACCGCTGCGGCTCGTGCCACGGCGCCGGCGGCCAGACTCCGATGTTCGCGCGCAACGACGACGTGAACCTCGCCTACCAGGCGGCCAACACGATCGTGAACCTCACGCAGCCCGATCAGTCGCGCATGGTCGCGAAGGTGGCGGGCGGCCATAACTGCTGGTTGCAGTCACCCTCGGCTTGCGGTGACACGCTGACGGTCTGGATCCGCAACTGGGCCGGTTCGTCGGCCACGGGCGGCACCCAGATCCAGCTGCAGGCTCCGGTCATCCGCGAAGTCGGCGGCAGCAAGAGCTTCCCGGCGTCTTCAGCGCTCTTCGCCGAGTCCTCTTTGTATGAGCTGGTGCGTACCGCCACCACCGCGAACTGCGTGCGTTGCCATTCGTCGAACTCGGCGGTGCAGCAGCAGCCGTTCTTCGCGGAGGGCCCGCTTGCTCCCGCGACGCCGACGGAAGAAGCCATCGAAACGGCCTACGCGGCCATCAAGTCGAAGATCAATCTCGACAACCCGGCCACTTCGCGCCTGGTGTTGCGACTGCGCGATGAGTTCCACAACTGCTGGGGCAACGCCGGTTGCGGAATCAACGCGGACACGATGCAGGCCGCGGTGCAGGAATTCGCCGACCTCATTCCTATCTCCAACGTGCCGCCGGGTCTGCTCATCTCCAAGGGCCTGACGCTGTACGACGGCACGGTCGCGGCCGGTGGCAACCGCTACGAAGCGGCCACGATCGCCAAGTACGAATTCAAGACCGGCATGGGCGGAATCGCCTATGACACCAGCGGTCACGAACCGGCGCTCAGCCTCACGCTGTCGGGAGACGTGACGTGGGTCGGCGGCTGGGGCATCAACATCAAGGCCGGTGGCAAGGCGCAGGGCTCGGCTTCCGCCTCGAAGAAACTCGCCGATCTCATCAAGTCGACCGGTGAGTTCACGATCGAGGCGTGGGTCAACAACGCCAACGTCGCCCAGGAAGACGCATACATCGTGAGCTACTCGGCGGGCACGGATTTCCGCAATGCCACGCTGGCGCAGCAGATGTACCAGTACGAGGGTTACACGCGCAGCGACCGCACCAACGGCAACGGCACCCCGCCGCTGCAGACCCGCGCCGCCGACATGGACGCGCAGGCAGCGTTGCAGCACGTGGTCATGACCTTCAGCCCGGTCGAAGGCCGCCGCATCTACGTGAACGGCATGTACACCGGTGACGCCGACGCACGCGGCGGTGGCAGCCTCGCCGACTGGGACGACACTTTCGCGCTGGTGCTCGGCAACGAAACCTCGTCCGACCGCCAGTGGGAAGGCGTGATGCGCATGGTTGCGATCCACAACCGCGCGCTGACGCCGACGCAGATCCTGCAGAACTTCGACGCCGGCGTCGGCGAGAAGTACTTCATGCTGTTCAACGTCTCGCACCTGCTGCCGGAAGTGCCGCAGGCCTACATCATGCTGGAGGCCACCCAGCTCGACAGCTACGGCCTGCAGTTCACCAAGCCGACCTTCATCAGCCTGGCGCCGAACGTCACGGTGCCCAACGTGCCGATCGCCGGTCTGCGCATCGGCGTGAACGGCGGCGAGTTGCGCGCCGGCCAGGCCTACGTGCCGCTCAACACGGCCGTCACCGCGGCTAACTACACCGCCGGCGCCGGGCAGGAATTGTCCAGGGTGGGTACGGTCGCGGCGATCGACAAGAACATCGTCGAAGACGTGTTCTTCCTGTCGTTCGAACGCATCGGCGCGCTCAGCCACGACCCGGACGATCCGCCGGAGCCGACGCTGCCGCCGCCCGCGGACCTCGAACCCGAGTCGGACGTGGGCCTGCGCACCTTCGACGAGATCAACGCGACCCTGTCGCAGATCACGCGAGTGCCGATGATCAACGCCCGGGTGCGCGACACCTACACGCTGGTCAAGCAGGCGCTGCCGTCGATCGAGAAGTTCGGCGCCTTCGGCCCCGCGCAGCAGACCGCGCTCGCGCAGCTCGCGATGCAGTACTGCAACGTCATGGTCGATGACAACGGCCTGCGGGCCTCGTTCTTCGGATCGCTCGACGGTTCGGGCACCGGCGCCGCCGTGTTCGGCACGTCCGCGAGCCCGAACACGGCGAATCGCAACCTGCTCATCACCGCGCTCATGACCAAGGCGGTTGGCGCCGGCATGGACGACCAGGTCACCGAGGCGCAGATCCGCGCGGAGTTGCTGACCGGGTTCTATGACCCGGCGCATCTCCCCCCTGACCCGCAGGCTGAGGAGTATTTCACGCCAGGCCTGGTCAATCGCCTGGTCGACGGCCCCACGGGCAACAACGCTGCGGGTGGTCGTACGGTCATGAAAGCAGCGTGCGGTGCCGTTCTCGGCAGCGGCGCTACGCTGATTCAGTAGGGAGATATAGAGTCATGTACATCCTCAAGAAGAGCCCGCGCACCCTGGGACTCGACGAGCCCATCCGGCACGAGAGCCACAAGACGCCGGTGTCGCGTCGTGACTTCATCGCGCAAGGCTTCCGCACGGGACCCGCCATCGTTGCCGGTGGTGCGATCTTAAGTGCGCTCATGGGTCGTCCGGCCCGGGCCATGACCGAGCCGCTCGAGGAATTCGCGCGGGACATCTGCGCCATCACCTCCGGTGCGGGCAAAGTGCCCTTCATCTGCTTCGATCTCGCCGGTGGCGCGAACCTCAACGGTTCGGAAATCCTGCTGGGCGCGGCCGGCGATCCGCTCAACTTCCTGTCGACGCAGGGTTACGCCACGCTCGGGCTGCCGGGCAACATGACGCCGGGTTCGGCCAACGCGGCGAGCCCCACTAACAACTTCGTGAATACCGAGTTCGGCGCGCCCTGGCATTCCGACGGCGCGATGCTGCGCGGCATGCTCGCCTCGACGCAGGCCGCCACGCGTGCCAACACCAATGCCTTCGGCATCGCGGCGCGCTCGGAAAACGACACGGGCAACAATCCGCACAACCCGATGTACGGCATCAACCGCATCGGCGCCGACGGCGAACTGCTGACGCTGATCGGTTCGCAGAACACCGATTCAGGCGGCAACTCGATGGCGCCCGCGGCGCTCATCAATCCGGCCGCGCGCCCCACGAAAGTGGATCGCGCCAGCGACGTCACGGGCCTCGTCGACACCGGCGAGTTGTCCTCGATGTTCCCGGCCGCCACCTCCGGCCCGAACGACGCCATCTACGTGCTCGAGTCGATGACGCGTCTCGGCCATCGGAAGACCGACCTCATCGACCCGAGGCTGGCGAGCGGTGGAGAGGACGAAGTGCTGCGTGAGCTCGTGAAGTGCGGCTACGTGAAGTCCACCTACCTTGCCGATCGCTTCCGCACGCCGGCGACGCTGAACCCGGATCTCGATCCCGACATCAAGGGTCCCACCGGCATCTTCACCGACGCGGAGTACGCCGCGGACGGCGAGTTCCGCAAGACCGCGGCCGTCATGAAGATGGTCATCAACGGTTACGCCGGTGCGGGCACCGTCACCATGGGCGGCTACGACTATCACGGCCAGGGCCGCAACACGGGCGAGAACCGCAACTTCCGCGCCGGCCGCTGCATCGGCGCCTGTCTCGAATACGCGCGCCGCATGAACAAGCCGCTGATGATCTACGTGTTCAGCGACGGCTCGCTGTCGGCGAGCGGCGCGCCGAACATGACCGTCGACGGTCGCGGCAAGCTCGACTGGATGAGCGACAACCAGTCGACGGCCGCGTCCATCGTGATGGTGCACCGGCCCACCGGCCGCGTGGCATTCCGCAACGATGCGCGCAGGCAGATCGGCTCGATGACCCCGGCGGGCGCCGTGGCCACCAGTTCCAGCCCGGCGGCGAATGCCGTGAACCTGCTGGTGGAGACCGTGCTGCTCAACTACATGGCGCTGCATGGCGAAGAGGCCAACTTCGATCAGCCCGCGTTCTTCCCGCGCCATGGCCTGGGCGGTGTCGCGGCGCGCGACGCCCTGACGATCCTCGCTCCGGTCTGTCAGGGCACCATCAGCAACCCGGCCTGAGCTTCGCCGCGCAATCGGATCGAACCTCAAGGGAGCGTCGGCAACACGCGACATCGCGGCCGACGCTCCCTTGGCATTTGTGCAGCCCACATGACACTCATTCCTCGTCACGATCCACTTCTCAAACGGCGGCGCGCTTCGTTGACATTGTTAAGTGGGCTATGGGAAGGTTTCCCGCGTCAGATTTCGTCGCATCCGGATTCGCTTGCCCGGTGTCCCTTTACGTTGAGCCAACCGTGACCGCTTGTTTGTTAGTTGCGCCTAAGGCCGCCTTGCACGCGCGTTTTGCTGCGCTTGCGCTGGCGTTCGCCCTGGCGTTGGCGGGCGCCGCGGCCACGGCCGCCGAGAAGCACGAACTGCTCGGCCAGCCGGCGCCCGACCTGGTGGCGCGCGGGCTGTCCGGCGAAAACGTGCGCCTCTCCGAGCACCGCGGCGAGGTGGTGGTAGTTAGCTTCTGGAGCGGCTCGTGCAACACCTGCCGCGCGCAGCTCGAGGCGCTCGACCGCATCGCCAGCACCTACGGCAGCGCCGGCCTCACCGTCATCGGCGTCAATCTCGACGACAACCTGCCGCGCGCCGAAAAATTCGCGCGCGCCCAGGATGTCGGTTTCCAGTTGCTGGTGGCCACCGCCAAGAACACCGGGCGCGATTTTCGCGTCGACCGCCTGCCCATGATCCTGATCGTGGATCGCTCGGGGGTGCTGCGCGTGGCGCACCGCGAGTTCAAGTCCCGCGATGAAGCCATGTACGTGCGCGAGTTGCGCACGCTTCTAGACGAATAAGCCGACGAGTAACCCTATGCCGCTAACCACCAAATCTTTCCGCTGCGTCTGGATGGCGCTGGCCATCCTGGCGCTGCCGGCACTGGCGCAGGATCCCCAGGCCACGCCGCCCGCCGGGGAGCAGCCGGCAGATGCCGCAGCCCAGGCAGCCGAAGCGCCGCCCGCCGATGCATTACCCGCGGATGGCTCCGACATCGCCGTCACCGCCGAACCGCCCGCCGACACGCGCGCGCTCGACGAGACGGTGCAGGACCTCAAGAAAGACGTGGTCGACCTCAACAAGGAGCTGTTCGTCCTCGAAGAAGAGCTGCTGTTCCCGGCCAACACGCAGGTGGCGGTGTTCGTCTCCATGGACATCGGCGAGTTCTTCGCGCTCGATTCGCTCTCGCTGAAGATCGACAACAAGGAAGTGGCCAACTACATGTACACGCCGCGCGAGGCAGAGGCGCTGCTCAAGGGTGGAGTCCACCGCGTGTACCTGGGCAACCTCAAGGTCGGCGAACACCAGCTCGTCGCGTTCTTCAGCGGCAAGGGCCCGAACGACCGCGACTACAAGCGCGGCGCCAATCTCAAGTTCGAGAAGGGCGTGGGCGCGAAATACCTCGAGCTCAAGATCACCGATCGCCAGCGCAAGGCGCAGCCCGAGTTCGCCATCAAGGATTGGGAATAAGGCATACGCGTGCTGAAGCTCTCGCGCATAGCCGTCGCAGTGGGCGCCCTGGCGTTCTCGCCGGCGCTGGTCTCACCGGCCATGGCCGCCAAGAAGGAGGTCGACAAGCTGTCGCCCACGGTGGTGCGCGACCTGCATTTCGGCGACGCACTCTTCTATTACTACCAGGGCCACGATTTCGACGCGATGACGCGCCTGCAGGCCTACCGGCAGTGGGAGCGCATGCCGCACCACGACGCGGAGACGAATCTGCTGCTCGGCGGCCTCTATCTATCGCTCGGCCTGCACAACGAGGCCGGCGAACGCTTCGAAACCCTGCTCACCCAGTCGGTGCCCGAGGGCGTGCGCAATCGCGCGTGGTTCTATCTCGGCAAGATCTGGTACGCACGCGGTTATCTCGACCGCTCCGAGCGCGCCATCAAGGAAGTGCGGGGCCGGCTGACGCCCGACCTCGAAGCCGAACGGCTGCACCTGCTCAGCAACATCCTCATGCGGCAGCAGCGCTTCGATGAAGCCATCGCGCTGCTCAACAACTGGAAGGGGCGCAAGGAACAGACCGACTGGCTGGCGTATGCGCAGTACAACCTGGGCGTCGCGCTGGTGCGCAAGGGCCTGGTGACCGAGGCCGATCCTTTCCTGACCGCGGTGGGCACCGTCGAATCCGGACGCCGTGAGCTGCGTTCGCTGCGCGACCGCGCCAATCTCGCGCTGGGTTACGCCTACCTGCAGAACAACCAGCCGACGCAGGCAAAACCCATCCTGCAGCGCGTCCGGCTCGACGGCCCGTTCTCCAACAAGGCTTTGTTAGGCGTGGGCTGGGCCGACGCCGCCGAAGGCCAGTTCCAGGATGCGCTCACGCCGTGGATGGAGCTGCGCGACCGCAACCTGCTCGACTCGGCCGTGCAGGAAGCCTATCTCGCCATTCCCTACGCCTTCGCCAAGCTCAATGCCAATGCGCAGGCTGCCGAAAACTACGAGCTGGCCATCCGCTCGTTCGACACCGAAACCGTCAACCTCGATGCATCCATCGCCGAGATCGACGACGGCACGATGCTCGACAAGCTGCTGCAGCGTGACGCCAACAACCAGGTGGGCTGGTTCTGGCAGCTCAAGGAAGTTCCGGACGCGGCGCAGTCGCGTTATCTCTATCACCTGCTGGCCGGGCACGATTTTCAGGAAGGCCTCAAGAATTACCGCGACCTCGCGTTCATGGGCAGCACGCTGGCCGGATGGCAGGACAGCGTCGTCGCCTTCGACGACATGCTCGAGACGCGCGAGCGCGCGTACGCGGAACGCGTGCCGCAAGCCGATGCGGTGCTGTCTTCGGGGCGTCTCGACAAGTACAGCGCGGAACGCGCCGCCGCCGGTGGCCAGCTCGACCAGATCGAAGCGTCGCAGGATGTCGCCGCGCTGGGCACTCCCGAAGAGCGCGACCAGTGGGCGCGCATCGTCCGCCTCGAAGCGGCGCTGGTGGTGGCGCCCAACGACGAAGAGACCAACGCCATTCGCGAGAAGACGCGCCTTGCCAAGGGCGTGTTGTACTGGCGGCTCGCCGAATCCTTCAAGGCGCGCGTGTGGAACGAACGCCGCACGCTGAAAGACCTCGACCAGGCATTGCGCGAGGCGCAGAACCGCTGGGTTCGCGTGCAGAAGGCGCGCGGCTCCATGCCTGACAACACCGGCCAGTTCGCCGCGCGCGTCGAGGCGTTGCGCGTCCGGCTCGATGCCGCGCAGGCGCGCCTCGCGGGCGTGGCCCAGCAACAGAACCTGTTGCTCGAATCGCTGGCGCGCACCGAGCTCGAGCAGCAGAAGGAACGCATCGGCACGTACCAGATCCAGGCGCGTTTCGCGCTTGCGTCCATCTACGATCGCGCGGCCATCGGCGGCGGCAACGTAAGTGTCCCGGCGGAAGGCGCCACCGAATCCGAAGGCGAGCTCGAAGTGGTGCCGTCCGCGCCGGACAACGCGCCCGCGCCGGAATCGGCGCCCGCGCCCGACGAAGCGGTGCCCAAATGAAGCGCCTCGCCATTCTGGTTGCGCTGTGCGCCGGTGTTGCGATCAGCGCCGCGGCAGCTCCGAAGAAAAAAGAGAAGACCATCGGTGAGCTCGGCTCACGTCCCGTGGTGGTCCAGCAGGATCAGAAGGTGGAAGCCAGCGCCGCGCGCGCCATGGACAACTACCGCCGCTTCCTCGAGCTGCAGAAAACGGACCCGCAGTTGCGCGCCGAAGCGCTGCGCCGCCTCGGCGACCTCAACATGGAAGCCGGCGAGGGCGAACGGCTCGCGGGTGAAGCGTCCACCATCGACATGCAGGGCGCGGAAGCCATCAAGCTCTACACCAGCCTGCTCAAGAGTTATCCCGACTACCCGCGCAACGACCAGGTGCTCTACCAGCTGGCGCGCGCCTACGAAACCACGGGCCAGCCCGAGAAGGCGCTGAGCTCGCTGGACGAGATCCTGCGCAAATACCCGCGCTCGCCACAGCTCGACGAGGTGCAATTCCGTCGCGGCGAGCTGCTGTTCTCGGCCAAGGACTACCGCGCGGCCGAGAGCGCCTATCAATACGTCGTCAGCAAGGGCGACAAGGCCGCGTTCCTCTCGCAGAGTCTCTACAAACAAGGCTGGTCGCTGTTCAAGCTGGGCCTC
>DASTXR010000148.1:0-43794 GCA_035765415.1 Steroidobacteraceae bacterium
TGGGGTCATTGGAAGAATCATCGAATGGCGCGTGACATCGTGAGCAGTGGACCCAAGACGGTGACGATCCCGGCTTCGGTGGCGACCGAAAAGGGCGATCGCATCTTTCTGCACGGCCTGGCGGTCGAATGCATCATCGGATTCATCGAGTGGGAACGGCGCATCAAGCAGACCATCGTGCTCGACGTGGAAATGCCCGTCGACTGCACGCGCGCCGCGGCCAGCGACGACGTCGCTGACACTCTCGACTACAAGAAGGTCGCCAAGCGGCTCATCGCGTACGTCGAAGCTTCGGATTTCAAGCTGGTGGAAACGCTGGCGCACCGCACCGCGCTGCTCATCCTCGAGGAGTTCGGCATCGAGTGGGTGCGGCTGTCCATCAACAAGCCCGGCGCCATCCGCGGATCCAAAGACGTGGGCGTGGCCGTGCTGCGCACGCGCGCCGACCTGCCGAAGTAGTCAGATGAACATCCTCAAGCCCGGCCACGTGCGCGTATTCGTCGCGGCGGGCAGCAACCTCGAGCCGGAAAAGAATCTGGCCCACGCCTGTGCCGATATCCGGCATTCCTGGCATGACGTCGTGTTCTCGCGCGCGTATCGCAACGTGGCGGTGGGGTTCGACGGACCGGACTTCATCAACCTGGTGCTGGGTTTCACGACCCCGCAGCCGCTGGACGCGGTGATCGCGCGGCTGCGCGCCATCGAAACGCAATGCGGCCGGCCGCGATACGCGCCGAAGTGGGCTTCGCGCACCATGGATCTCGACGTGCTGCTGTACGGGGATCGCGTGGAGAAGACCACGGACTACACGCTGCCGCGCCCGGACCTGCTCAAGCGGCCGTACATGTTAGGGCCGATGGCGGAGATCGCGCCGGAGGTGATGCACCCGACGGCTAACAAGACCATCGGCCAGTTGTGGAAGGAGTTCGATGGCAACGGGCATACGATGTCGCCCGTGGAGCTTTCGCTGTCCTGAACGCGGCGCCCTGCGCCGTTTGCTTACCAGGCCACGCTGCGGCCGCCGTCCACCGCCAGTATCTGCCCGGTGATGAATGGCGCGGAGGCCGCGAAGAACAGCGCGGTGCGCGCGATGTCCTCGGGCGAGCCCATCTTCTGCAGAATGGTTCGCTGGATGATCTTCTTGCGCGCGGACTCGTCGCCGCCATGTTCGGGCCACATCACCGGCCCCGGTGAAATGCCGTTCACCCGCACTTCGGGTCCGAGCTCCTTGGCCAGCGAGCGCGTGAGCATGTGCAGGCCGGCCTTCGCGGAGCAATAGACCGTGTAGTTGCGCAAAGGCCGCAGCGCGTGGATGTCGACGATGTTGATGATGAGCCCGCCGGATTTCTTCAGCGCGGGCGCTGCGGCCTGCGAGAGGAACAGCGGCGCCTTGAGGTTGCTGCCCATCAGGTCGTCCCAGGCCTCCGGGGTGATCTCGCCGATCTTCGTGGGGTAGAACGTGGAGGCGTTGTTCACCAGCACGTCGAGCGAGCCGAAGCTGCGCACGGCGAACTCCACGAGCTCGGGTAGCTTGCCGAGGTCGAGCAGGTCCGCCTTGAACGTCACGGCGGACTTCGCCCGGGCGGCGTTGAGCGCGGCCGCGAGCGCCGTGGCGTCGTTCGACGAATTGCGGTAGTGGACCACCAGGTTGGCGCCGGCGCCGTGCAGCATCCGCGCGATGGTCGCGCCCACGCGGCGCGCGCCGCCCGTGATGAGCACCGTCTTGCCCGCTAGACTGCCGTCCTTGTCCTGCATCGTCCGCACTCTATGACTTCTCCCGCGTCCATCACAACCCTGCCGCTGCTGACCGCCGATGAGCTCGCGCATTCGCGGCGTGTGGTGGAGCACATCCGCGCCTTCATGCAACAGCACGGTGGCGTCATCGGCTTCGATGCCTGGATGCGCCTGGCGTTGTACGCGCCGGGACTCGGGTACTACAGCGCCGGCGCCACCAAGCTCGGCAGCAATGGGGATTTCGTCACCGCACCCGAGATCGGCAGCCTGTTCTCGCGCTGCCTCGCGCGCCAGTGCGCCGACGTGCTGCGCGTGACGGGCGGCGAAATCCTCGAGCTCGGCGCCGGTTCCGGGCGCATGGCCGCCGACGTGCTCACCGAGCTTGCCGCCATCGATACGCTGCCGGAGCGTTACTCCATCCTCGAAGTGAGCGCCGATCTCGCCGGGCGCCAGCGCGCCCGCATCGCGGAACTGCCGCGCGAGCTCGCGGCGCGCGTGCAGTGGTTAGACCGCTGGCCGGAGCGCGTCATGCGCGGCGTGGTGCTGGCCAACGAAGTGCTGGATGCGATGCCGGTGGAGCGCTTCATCCTGCGCAGCCGGCCCGGCGGCATCGACGTGCGCGCGCTCGGTGTCGGGCTCACGCAGGACGGCTTCGAATGGCGCGAAACCTCGCCGTCGCCGGAGCTCATGCACGCCGTGGCCGACATCGTCGAGGCGCTTCCGCTGCCATTGCCCGATGGCTACGTGTCGGAAGTGTGCCTGGCGTTTCAGCCGTGGATGGCCAGTCTCGCGGCGCAGCTCGACGCGGGCGTCGCGCTGCTCATCGACTACGGACTGCCGCGAGCGCACCTGTATCACCCGGACCGCGCCACCGGCACGCTGCGCTGCCACTTCCGGCATCGCGCGCACGACAATCCGTTCGTCAACGTGGGGTTGCAGGACATCACCGCGTGGGTGGATTTCACGAAGGTTGCCGAGGCCGCCGACAGCGCCGGGCTCGAGGTGCTGGGCTTCGCCAGCCAGGCGGCGTTTCTCATCGGCGCCGGCATCGAATCGTTGCTCGCCGCCGGAATGCAGCAGGCCGGTGACGACACGCGCCTGCAGGCGAAGCTCGCCGGCGAGGCGCGACGCCTGCTGCTGCCCGGAGAGATGGGCGAGATTTTCAAGGTCATCGCACTGGGCCGCGGCTACGAGTCTCCCCTAACAGGATTCAGCACGCAGACCCTGAGTCTGTAGGGGGCAGCCCCCTTTTCCTAGCAAAAGGGGTCAGGCCTCATCGGGCGCGTCGAGGTCGCCCGCGTGGGGTGAGCGAAGATTCTGCTCCCAATTCTCGAGCTGAGATGTCGACCCACTCCTTTGCTCCAAACGGACGCTGGCGATTTACGCACGTGCGTATTTCTTCGAGTTCCGCGCTCGTCATGGGTTGGTTGACGAAATCACTCCAATAGTTTGGGAGTGCAATCGGGATTTGCGCCATCGGTAGGGGAGGCGTCGGTATCGAACGCCAATACAGGCTCCCCCATGGCCAATCTTCTGCGCGCGCGACCAACTTCGCACTCAGCGCGTTTCGTTCCACGTAACGCAGAACGGCGAGCAAGTGATGGTCCGCCTGGATGAGGAAGGCTTTATATCGTCCCTGCCAGAGTCGTCCGGTGCTGTCGTATTTTCGATGATGTCGACGAACATGGGTTGTAAACAGCCAGCTGATCCAGGTCGCAAGATCTGCGTCGTTGAGAGGCCGCACGACCAGGTGAATATGGTTTGGCATCAGGCAAGCCGCGAGGATGGGAACCGTAACGCGCTTCTGCGCTTCGTTCATGACCGCGATGAAATTTGAATAGTCGCTTTCGCAGTGGAAGATCCGAGCCTTCTGATTTCCACGGTTGATCACGTGATAGCAGTGATTTGCGACAATCGTGCGCGGTGGCCTTGGCATGGGAAGAACGTAATCCCCAGATGGAGTCCTGGGTCCCTCGGGAATCGCGCGTCAATGCGCAGTTTCTTGCGCGACACGTTGATTCAGGACTGACCCCTTTTGCTAGGAAAAGGGGGCTGCCCCTATTTAGTTCCCCCGACTGGTCAACAAATTCGGCCAGTTCGTCAAACAACCTTTCTCCGCGCCGCGTGATATCGGGTATCTCCAGTTCATGACGGTGCGATTCGCAAGACAGGCCATGGCGGCAGTGCTCATCTGCCTGGCAGGCATCATTGCCGTCGCGGCGGCCGGGGACCGCGCGTTTTTCCCATCCGGCTATCGCGCCTGGACCGTCGCCAAGTTCAAGTTCGAATCGAAGGGCGCTTTGCGCCATCACTACGCGAACGAGCAGGCGCTCGCGAGCTGGGGCGGGTTCAGCGACGGATCGATCATCGTCGACGAGAAACTCCACGCAAAACTCGGCGACGACGGCGTCTGGCGCGAAGACCGCGTCGCGCACGTGGCGGTCATGCGCAAGGACGCGACAGCTCACGCGGACACCGGCGGCTGGTATTTCAATTTATTCACCGACAGCGATACCACCCGGGGACTCACGCCCGAACAGGCGAAGGCGCGATGCTTCGACGCCTGCCACAAGGCGCAGGAAGCGCGCGACTTCGTATTCAGCGACCCGCGTCGCTGAGAGTTAAGCTCGGCGTCCCATGAACGCGCGCAAATCCAGGCCCTGGATTTTCTACTTCCTCGCCTGGACGCTGGTGGGTCTCATCTACTTTGCGCAGAACGTCACGCGCCGTTTCTACTGGGATGACCCGAACCCGTGGCAGGACCTGCGTTACTGGTCGGTGAACATCTATCTGGCGGCGCTGCTCACGCCGCTCATCGTCTGGGCCGGGCGCCGCTGGCCGCTCGAGCGCCAGCACCTGCCGCGCCTCATCGCCCTGCATTTCTGCCTGAGCATCGCCTGGGAGTTGCTGCGGTTGTCGCTGGAGGCCGCGTTCCATCTCACATGGAACGAGTTCTGGCCCATCTCGCCGCCGATCACGGTCAAGAGCGAGTTCACGCTGTTGTTCATCTTCGGATTTCACACCGGCGTGGTCACCTACTGGGTGGTGCTCAGCATCCAGACCGCGATTCGCAACTACGCGCGCTTCCAGGAGCGCGCGCAGGCCGCGTTGCGCTCGGACCTGCGCGCCTCACAACTCGAAACCCAGGTGGCGCAGGCACGCCTCGGCGCATTGAAGGCGCAACTGCAGCCGCACTTCCTGTTCAACACGCTGAACGCCATCGTCGTGCTGGTCCGGCAGCAGAAGGGCCAGCAGGCCGAGGAGACGCTGGCGCGATTCAGCGACCTGCTGCGCGCAGTCCTCGCCGACATGGACGCACAGGAAGTCACGCTGGCGCGCGAGCTGGAATATCTCAAGCTCTATCTATCCATCGAGCAGCTGCGGTTCTCCGACCGGCTGCGCGTGGAGTTCGACGTGGAGTCCGACCTGCTCGACGCCGCCGTGCCGCACATGGCGTTGCAGCCGCTCGTCGAAAACGCGATCCGCCACGGCGTGGGTCAGCGATCGACGCCGGGGGTCATCGGCATCCGCGCGGCGCGCGTCGCGGATGCGCTGCACGTGGGGGTGCAGGACGATGGTCCGGGCTTCGGCGAGCGATGCGCCAGCAGCGGGCTTGGCCTGGGGCTCGCCAACACGCGTGCGCGCCTCAAGCAACTGTACGGCGAGTCTTCGGAGCTGCGCACGGAGACCGGCCCCAACGGCGGCGCGCTGGTTACCATGATCCTGCCGTTTCATTTCGTGGAACCCGCATGAACGTATTGATCGTCGACGACGAGCCGCTGGCGCGCGCCGGAATGCGCATGCTCCTGGAAGAGGAGCCCGCGATCACGGCCATTGCCGAGGCGCGCAATGGCGCCGAGGCAGTCGAGTCCGTGAAAGAGCGGCGTCCGGATCTGCTGCTGCTCGACGTGCAGATGCCGGAGATGGACGGCTTTGGCGTGCTCAAGGCGCTGGGTGCGGAGCACATGCCGCCGGTGATCTTCGTGACGGCGCACGACAAGTACGCCATCCAGGCGTTCGAGGTGAACGCCATCGACTATCTATTGAAACCGGTGACGCGCGAGCGCTTTCAGCAGGCGCTGGCGCGCGTGCGCGAGCGCCTGAGCATCCAGGGCCTGGACAACCGGAACGTGTTGTCGCTGCTGCAGCAGCTCTCGGCGCCGCCGAAATACCTGGCGCGCGTCGCGCTTCGATCGGCCGGCAAGATTTCGTTCGTCAATATCGAAGACGTGCTGTTCGTGCAGGCCGCGGAGAATTACGTGCAACTGCACCTCAAGGCTTCGCGCCACCTGCTGCACGTTCCCATCGCGACGCTCGAAGCGTCGCTCGATCCGCAGATGTTCCTGCGCATCCATCGATCGCTGATCGTGAACGTGCGCCACGTCCATGAGCTCGAGACCGGGCCCCACGGCGAATTCATCGTGGTGTTGCAGGGCGGGGCCAGGCTGCAGTCGAGCCGCAGCTATCACGAGAAGATCAAGCGCTGGGCGGCGAATCCGTTCTAGGCCGTCATGGCGTTTCCCGCGGTCGCGGAGCAGTCCACGGTCACGCTGACCGGCTGCTCCACCGAGACGAAATCCGCGGGATTGAGTTCCGCCCAGAACGACAGGGCCGCGAGGCCGTCGGCGTCGGGGCGCTTGTTCTGCGCCATGCGCGCGAGTGTGGATTTGCCGATGCCGATCTCACGCGCCACCTGGCGCCACGAGGCCGCGCGCTCTTCGCGCTTTGCATTGACTGCCTGGTAGAACTTTTCGAAGTGGAATCTCATGGCTGCGAGTTTCCGCAGACTGCGCGGCCCCGAAAAGGAATTTTTGACGAAGTGGCGCTTTTCGGTGACGGAAGTGGGGAATGAGAAATGGGGACACTCCCCGATTCCTAGCAAATGGGGTCAGACCTCATGGCTGCGTCGCTGGATCATCACTGAATGCGGTGGCGAGGCCTGACCCCATTACCACCGCACGACGCCGGTATAGGCGGTGATGAGGATGATGGCGCCGAAGGCGATGCGATACCACGCGAACGCCGCGAACGAATGCCTGCTGACGAACCGCAGCAGCAGCTTGGTGACCAGCAACGCGCTGATGAACGACGCCACGCAGCTCACGATCAGTGGTTCGACCTCGGCCGCAGTGAACGCGTCGCGCGCCTTGTAGATGTCATAGGCGGTGGCCGCCAGCAACGCGGGGATGGCGAGGAAAAACGAAAACTCGGCCGCCGTGCGCCGCGACAGGCCGCTCAACAACCCGCCGATGATGGTCGCGCCCGAGCGGCTGGTGCCTGGAATCAACGCCAGCGCCTGGAACAGACCTAACTTCACCGCGTCCAGCGTGGTGAGCTCATCGACATTCTGCACGCGCTCTTCGTGCTGGCGCCGCTCGGCCCAGAGGATGATCACGCCGCCCACCACCAGCGCTATGGCCACCGACACGGGGTTGAACAGCACGGCCTTGATCTGGTCCTCGAACGTCAGGCCCAGCACCGCCAGCGGCACGGACGCGATGACGAGATTGACGAAGAAGCGGCGCGACACCGCGTCGTTGTGCAGGCTGAACGCGGTGTGCAGGAGCTTCTGCCTGAATTCCCAGCACACCGCGAGGATGGCGGCGCCCTGGATGATGATGATGTGGCGATCGACCGCCGCGCCTTCGAGGCCTAACAAAGCCTGCGTGAGAATCAGGTGGCCGGTGCTCGAGATCGGCAGGAATTCGGTGATGCCTTCGACCAGGCCAAGGATGATTGCTTCGAGCCAGGACATGCGCGTGTTTTGTCGTCCGAAATGGGGCGCGCAGTCTACCGGAGCTTCATTGCGTGCCGCTCGTCAGACTGCGCCGCAAACTTCCGAAACGCCTCCGGTACTGCACCGGCGTGAGGCCGACCTTGCGCCGGAACAGCCGCGAGAAAAACGCGGCATCCTCGTAACCCACTTCATTGGCGATGCCTTCCACGGGATGTTCGCCGGATTCGAGCATCTGCTTGGCTTCCTCGAGCCGCAGTGTGTGTACGTATTCCAGCGGTGCCATGCCGGTGGCTTCGCGGAAACGCCGCGTGAACGAGCGCTCGGCGAGACCCGAGAGCCGCGTCATCTGCGCCACCGGCCCCGCGGCGGCATAGTTCTCGGCGATCCAGCCCTGGCAGCGCGCGATGACCGCATCGTCGGTCTGGCGCGTGCGTGCGAGCCGCGCGAACGGCTGCTGGCCGACGGCATGCCAGTCGATGAGATTGATGCGCGCCACCTGCATGGCGGCTTCGACACCCGCGAGCCGCGCGATGAGATACAGCGCCAGGTCGAGCCACGAAGTTCCGCCGCCCGCCATCACCAGCCGCTGCTCCGCGCCCGCCACGACCAGCGCGCGCTGCGCATGCACGCGCACCTTCGGGTAGCGCCGTTGCAGCACGTCGCAGTATGCCCAGTGCGTGGTGGCATCGTGGCCGTCTAACAACCCCGCCTCGGCGAGCAGCAGCGCGCCCGAGCAGGCGGTGGCGAGCGTGGCGCCGGCATCGTGGCAGCGCTTCAGGTATTCCACTTCGGCGCGAAACCGTCCGTCGAGCGGCTCGCCCGGAGCCACCAGCAATTCCGGCACGCACACGACGTCGGGCACGCCGGCCTCATCGAGCGTGGCATCGGGATGAATGGTGATGCCGTTGCCCGCGGCAAACGGCTCGCGCGTGGTGGCGATGACGCGCGGCGCGATCAGCGAGACGCCCGGACTCCCCTCGACGATGAATCCCCAGTCCCTGCCCGCCGACATGAACATGTCGTACATGCCGTAGACCGTGGACACGCCGACTTCCGGGAGGGCGAGGATCGCAATGCTGGCGGGTTTGGTCCGGGCATCCATGGCGGAAACGTCAGGTTCGTGGCCGGCGAGGCTTGAGTGCTATCGCGGCGGGCACTTTACCTTGCGCGCCCCCGAATAAGGAGTTTCGACATGCCGACGCCGCTCGAGCTGCTGCTCGACCCATTGACCCTGTCCGTCATCGCCATCTTTGCCGGTCTCGCGCTCTGGGAGGCCGTTTTTCCGGCGCGCGTCCTGCCCCGCGTGCGTGCCTGGCGCATCAAGGGCCTGCTCGCTTTCGCGGTCTACATGGCCGTCTCGTCCTATCTGCCTTTCCTGTGGGCGCAGTGGCTGGCGAAATTTCAGCTGTTCGACCTGACCGGCCTCGGCACCCTGGCCGGCGCTGCGGTCGGCGTGTTGTTCTACGAGGCGGGAGTCTGGGCGTGGCATCGCAGCCTGCATGGATCGAATACCCTGTGGCGTTACTCGCATCAGTGGCACCACAGCGCCGAGCGACTGGATACCTGGGGCGCGTTCTGGTTCAGTCCGCTCGACATGGCCGGCTGGACGGCGCTGTTCAGCCTGGCGCTGACGCTGATCGGCCTCGCGCCGCAGGCGGTCTTCGCCACGGTATGCGTCACCACGTTCCTGTCGGTGTTCCAGCACGCCAACGTGCGCACGCCGCGGTGGATGGGCGTGCTGGTGCAGCGACCGGAGAGCCATTCCTGGCATCACGCGCGCGGCGTACACGCCGGCAACTACTCCGACCTGCCGCTGTTCGACATGTTGTTAGGCACCTGGCACAACCCGCGCGACTTCGCGCCGGAGCAGGGCTTCTTCCGCGGCGCTTCGTCGCAGTACGCCCGCATGCTGCTCGGCCGCGACGCCAACGCACAAGCCGCGCCGGCCATCGGAGAGCCGTCATGAGCAAGTACCGTCATCGATTGCCACAGCTGCGCAATACGCTGTTCCTCACCGACGGAGGTCTCGAGACCACGCTGGTGTTCCACGATCAGCTGGAGCTGCCGCATTTCGCCGCGTTCGATCTGCTGCGAACTCCGGCCGGTGTCGAGCGCCTGCGCGGATATTTCGAAACCTACACGCGCATCGCACTCGAACGCCGCGTGGGCATCGTGCTCGAGGCGCCGACCTGGCGCGCGAATGCCGACTGGGGCGCGAAGCTGGGTTATGGCGCGGCTGCCCTGGCGGATGCGAATCGCGTGAGCGTCGGGTTGCTGCTCGAGGTTCGCGATCTGCTCGAGACGCCAGCCACGCCGATCGTGATCAGCGGCAACCTCGGGCCGCGCGGCGACGGCTATCGCGCCGACGCGCGCATGACTGCCGCCGAAGCGATGCGATATCACGCAGTCCAGGTCGAGACTTTCGCGGCGACGGACGCCGACATGATCGGCGCATTCACCATGAACTACGTGGAGGAAGCGTTGGGCATCGCGATGGCGGCCAGGGCGCACCGCATGCCGGTGGCGTTGTCGTTCACGGTGGAGACCGACGGCAAACTACCGTCCGGTCAACCGCTGGCCGAGGCGATCGAGCGCGTCGACGCGCAGACCGATGAGTATCCCGTGTACTACATGATCAACTGCGCGCATCCCTCGCACTTCGAAGACGTGCTGGATGAGCTTGGGGCGAAGGTGCGGCGCGTGCGCGGCCTGCGCGCGAACGCATCGCGGCGCAGCCACGCCGAGCTCGATGCGTCGACGGACCTGGACGCGGGCGATCCCGTGGTGCTGGCCGGTGAATACCGGTCGCTCCAGCGCAAGCTGCCGGCGCTGACCGTGGTGGGCGGGTGCTGCGGGACTGACCATCGCCACGTGGCGGCGATCGCCCATGCAATGACCAACACGGGCGTTTAGGAATCGGCAGTCGGGCCTTTCAGCGCGGCGACGGCGGCGATGCGCCGCTGGCGAAGTTCCTGGCCGATCTGCTCTCCCGAACGTCCCGCGCGTTCTTCGGGAGTGAGCGTCACGGCGGCCGCGGCGGCGCGCGCCGCCGTGAAGTATTCGCGCTGCGGGTAGCCGCGGTCCTCCAGGCCCTGGCGACCGCGCGCATCGGCTTCGCAGGCGAGCAGGAACTCCGCGAAGCGCTCGGGCCGGCGCAGGGCGTCACATGCTTCGAGCGTGCTGAGCACGGTGGCGGGCCGCAGCTCGGCGGCGCGATGCACGTGCGTGTGATAGCGGGCCGTTATTACCGCGAGCTCGCGCAGGTGGTTAGGTACGCGCAGGCGGTCGGCAAGCCGCTGCACCAGCGCGACGCCGGCGTCTTCGTGCCCGGGGTGCGAGGGCAGTTTGTCGGCGGGCGTTGCCGCCTTGCCGAGATCGTGCATGAGCACCGCGAAACGCACCGCAAGGCCACCGCCCAGCTTCACGGCCATACGCAGCGCCATGAGCTGGTGGATGCCAGTGTCGATTTCCGGGTGCCACTTCGCGGGCTGCGGCACACCGAACAGCGCGTCGATCTCCGGATAGATCACCTTCAACGCGCCGCAGGCGCGTAGCACCGTGATGAATACGTCAGGGCTGGGCTCGGCCAGCGCCTTCTCGGTTTCGGCCCACACGCGCTCGGCCACGAGCGCATCCGCTTCGCCGTCGGCGACCATCTTTTGCATGAGCGCCAGCGTTTCGTCGGCCACGCGAAACCCCAGCGGCGCATAACGAGCGGCGAAGCGCGCCACGCGCAGGATGCGCACCGGGTCTTCCGCGAAGGCTTCCGACACGTGCCGCAACAGCCGCGCCGCGAGGTCGGCCTGGCCGCCGTAGGGGTCGATGATGTTGCCGGCGTCGTCCTGCGCCATGGCGTTTATGGTGAGATCGCGGCGCCTGAGATCGTCTTCGAGCTTCACGTCGGGTGCGAACTCGGTGGCGAAGCCCCGATAGCCCGGGCCGATCTTGCGTTCCAGCCGCGCGAGCGCGTGCTCTTCCTTGGTTTTCGGATGCAGGAACACCGGGAAGTCGCGGCCCACGGGAATGTACCCGGCTCGCTCGAGCTCACCCGGTGTGGCGCCCACGACGACCCAATCGCGCTCGGACACCTCGCGCCCGAGCAACCGGTCCCGAACCGCGCCGCCCACCAAGTACACTTGCATGGCGCGCATGGTAACCATTCGTACTGCTCTAGTGCTCACCGCCGGCCTTTGCCTCACCGGGTGCGGCACCACTTACGTGGCGCAGGCGGCCAAGGGCCAGCTGCAGATCCTCACCGCCCGCAAGCCCATCACGCGGGTGCTGGACGATCCGGCGGCGGACCCCAGGCTCAAGCAGCGCCTCTCGGTGGTTCGCGAGGCGCGCGCATTCGCGTCCCGCGAGCTCGCGCTGCCTAACAACAAGAGCTACACCGCGTACGCCGACCTCAAGCGCGAGTTCGTGGTGTGGAGCGTGGTGGCGACGCCGGAATTCTCGGTGGACCCGCGCGAATGGTGCTTTCCCATCGTCGGTTGCGTGGCGTACCGCGGATATTTCCGCAAGGAGAGCGCCGAGGCTTTCGCGGAAACCCTGCGCGGCGACGGGCTGGACACCATCGTCGGCGGAGTACCGGCGTATTCCACGCTCGGCAAGTTCAACGACCCGATCCTCAACACCATGATGATCTACGGTGACGATGAGCTGGCCTCCATCATGTTCCACGAGCTGTCGCACCAGCTCGTGTACATCCAGGACGACACCGCGTTCAACGAGGCTTTCGCCGTCACCGTGGAACAGGAAGGCCTGGCGCGCTGGTTGAAGTTCCACGGGCGCGAAGCGGAGCTCGCGAAATACCAGAAGAGGCGGGCGCGCCAGGCGGAAGGGGTGGCGCTGGTGGCGCGCTTCCGCGGCGAGCTGACGGCGCTCTACGGCATGAACATCGGCCCGGAAGTCATGCGTGCGCGCAAGGCGCAGGTGTTCGCCCGGCTGGTGGCCGAGCTGCGCGCGCTCGATGCGCGCTTCGGCACGGAGTCCACCCTGGCGGCGGAGCTCGACGGCAAGCCCAACAACGCCCGGCTGGCTTCGCTGGCTACCTACTACGACTGCGTGCCGGGGTTCGAGCGGCTGCTGGCCGGGGAGCAACGCGACCTGCCGCGCTTCTACGCGGCGGTGCGCGAGCTCGCCAAACTACCTCGCGGCGAACGGCGGAGCCTGCTGTGCAGCAGCACCCCGGGGACGGCACGATGATCCGCCGCGGCGCGACGCTGCTCGTGCTGCTGGCGTCGTGGTGCCTGCCCGCCGCCAACGCGCTGGCTGCTCCGCTCGGCGACAACACCGTCCGCCTGGCGCCGTCGCCATTCAAGCTGCCGCAGAACATCGGACCGCTGCGCTTCTCCGGCGAAAATCGCTACAGCGACCGGCGCATGGGGCGCGCGTTCACGTACAACGCCAGCGGCATCTCTCTCAAGATCTACGTCTACGACTTCGGGCTGCGCGGCACTCCCGACGGTCCGGATTCGGTGGCCACCTGCGAACAATTCGAGAGCGCGAAACGCGAGATCGAGCGCGGCGGCAACTACCAGAACGTGACACTGCGCGATGAGTTCAGCCGGCCCATGAGTGACGCGGCCACATCACCCGTGGTGCGTGAAGCCGTCTACGAATTCGACCGCAACGGAATCCACGCCGTCTCGGTGCTGTGGGTCACCGCGGCGAAAGGGTATTTCTTCAAGCTCAGGCTCTCGCTGCGAACCGAGGTTGCCGACGAACTGGATGAAGCGCGCAAGCAGATCCTCGAGGCGATCGCCGCCGCGCTGCCGGCGCGCCCCATCGAACCCGCGCCAGGCGCGGCGCAACCCGTGCAGGAAGCGTCGATCGACGTGGAGCCCACACCCGACACCGCGTCGGTCGCCTCCTGGCTTGCGTACGCCATCGAGCTCACGCGTTTCTCGGGCGAACATCCCGGCATGCGGCCGCCCTGCGGCGGGCGGCTGGTGCCGGAGTTTGCGGCGGAGGTGGCGGCGCGGCAGGCCGCGCTGCGCGAATATCGGCTGCGCGCCGTCGCCGAGCGCACGTCTAACTACTTCAACGAGCTGGACCGCGTGGAGGCCGCCGGCTTCCTCGACGAATACGTGTGGCATTACCTGCGCAACGATCGCTGGGGCGACACGCCTCCGGCGGGCCTGGCGCTCGATGACTTCGGGCAATTCCGCGAGCGCGAGCTCGCGGCCCACGTGGTGCAATCGGGGGCTCGCGTAAGGATCAACGCAGTTCGCGTGTTGCCCCCGCCACGCGCGCCGTGACGGAAATGTTTTTCCGGGCTTATGTCACGTCGACGAATTGACGTGCAGTCGCAGTTTGCGCGCGTCATCATCGGCCGCAAGGTCCCACGACTCATGCGCAACCCTTTTCGGGCAAAGCCCAAATCGTTTCTAGATGCGCCGCGCCGTGACTGGCAGTTCGCGGTCTACGCCTGGTTGCTGCGCAACTGCGGTGGCTACCCGAAGTTTCTCGAGACCACGCTGGTGCTGCCGATCGAGGAGCATTTTCCCGCCAACGGCATGCGCGGGCATGCGGCCGTCGCGGCGCTGTTTCGTCGCGTGCGTGACCATGCGGGCATGGCTGACTGGCCGTGCGCGGTGGAGCCCGAAGCCAAGGAACCACGCGCCGCGCTTGCGACCAGCGAACGAATTCCCGTCATCACCTATCGACCCGGCGAGCTGCCGGCCATGTCGATGGTCGGCGCGTTCGCGCACGAACTCGCGCGCATGCTCGTCGAGACGTTCGAAGAACAGGTTCCGGGCGGCGCACCGCTGCACGACCCGGCGATCGATCTCGCCGCGGTCTTCCTGGGTTTCGGCGTGTTCATGGCCAACTCGACGATCGAAGCCGCCCGTTACGATCTCAACGAGGGCGAGTTCGTGCACGCGCTCGCCATCTTCTGCCTGCTGCGCAAGATCGATCCCGAAACGGTTGCCCGGCACCTGAATCCCCATCTGCGCAAGTATCTGCGGCTGGCGGCGCGTGACCTTGCGCAGCACGAGCCGCAGTTTCATCGCCTCCGGTCGGTGTTCGCCGTAGTGCCGATCGACGCTTCCGGGCGTACGCTGCCGAGCCGCTAGACGGCCCGCGTTCTCAGGGCGCCGAGCCCGGACTCAAGGGGCGCGCAGCGGCACCAGCACCACGGAGTTGCCGCGGCGGACCCTGAGCACCAGCGCGCCGCCGCGCCTGGCGACCTCGCGCAATTCCTTCAGGTTGACGATGGCCTGCCGGTTCGCGCCCTCGATGCGATCGCCCTTGCGGAACAACTGCGCCGCGGCGCTGCGCGGTTCGACCGCGCGAACCTCGACGCCGCCGTCGTCGGCATCCGCGAGCGTGGCGCCTTCGAGGCCGGGGTGAACGGCGCCGATGTCAGGCGCGGCGCCTCCCGAGGTGCCGCGTTTGCCGCTCGTGGTCACGGCCGGCAGCTCGGTGATGATGGCCGTCACGTGCAATGGCTTGCGATCGCGGATCAACGCCACTTCGAGCTTGTCGCCGACGCGCGCAAGGCCGATGGCGTTGCGCAGCTCGCTGTTGGACTTGATGGTCTGGTTGTTGATGCTGGTGATGACGTCGCCGGGTTTGATGCCGGCCTTTTCCGCCGCGGAGCCTTCGGTGACCTGGGAAACCAGCACGCCCTGGGTGTTGGCGATGTTGAGCGACTTGGCCATGTCGGGCGTCAGCGAGTAGATGTTCACGCCCAGCAGTCCGCGCTTCACGGAGCCGTACTTCAGCAGCTGGTCCATGATGCTGCGCGCCATGTTGACCGGAATGGCGAAGCCGATGCCGATATTGCCGCCGCTGCGCGACAGGATGGCGCTGTTGATGCCCACCAGCTCGCCCTTGAGATTGACCAGCGCGCCGCCGGAATTTCCCGGATTGATGGACGCGTCGGTCTGGATGAAATCCTCGTAGCCGTCGGGGTTGATGCCGGAGCGCCCGAGACCGCTGACGATCCCGGAGGTGACGGTGTGCTGCAGCCCGAAGGGGTTGCCGATGGCGACCACGAAATCGCCGACTTCGAGCCGCGTGGAATCCCCGAGCGCCACCTGGATCAGCGTTTCGGGCGGCACCTTGAGCACGGCGACGTCCGAGGGAACGTCGCTGCCGACCACGGTGGCGGTGAGATCTCGGCCGTCCTGCAGGGTGACGGTAATTTCGGTCGCGTTATCAACTACATGGGCGTTTGTAACTATGTAGCCGTTTTTTGCATCAAAGATGACACCGGAGCCTGCGCTCTGGAACTGACGCTCTCGGGGGCCCATGTCGGGGATATCGAAGAACCGGCGAAAAAAGGGATCTTCGAGCAGTGGATTCTGTGGAGAGCGGTCGCGGACGGTGCCGCGGGTGGCGATGTTCACGACGGCCGGCGAGACGCGTTTGATCATCGGCGCCAGCGTGGGCATCGGAGTTTCACCGACCGCGGATGGCAGGGCGGCCCGGCTTGCAACCGGCAATGCCGCGAGAGCGTAGATAAAGGCAATGCGAAGGAAGTTTGCTCGATTGAACATGGTGACGAGGATACTCAAACGATGATCAGTTTTCTCTTGTGGGTCCTGTTGTTCGTGATTTGCTGGCCGCTGGCAATCATTGCGCTTCTGTTATGGCCAATCGTGTGGCTGATCGCGCTGCCGTTCCGGTTGCTCGGAATCGCGGTGGAGGGCGTGTTCGAGCTGCTGCGCGCCATCATCCTGCTGCCGGCGCGCGCCCTTAAAAGATAGGGGGCTGCCCCCATTTCGCGTCCGCGAATTGGGGGCTGCACCCGAACCGACCCGACGGTGGGATCTTTCAGCGATTGCTCGAGTGGGGACAGGGCGTAAGACGACCTGTCCCCACGGTCTTAGCTAGGAAAAGGGGGCTGCCCCCTATTCCCAGCGTTTGCTTGAGTGGGGACAGGGCGTAAGACGACCTGTCCCCACACTCTCATGCAGCCTGAACCTCGATGCGCCGCGGCTCGGGCTTGGCGATCTTGGGGATCGTGAGCTCGAGGACGCCGTCCTTGAACTGAGCCTTGATGGCGTCGGTCTGGACGTTTTCCGGCAACGTGAAGGTCCGCACGAACTTGCCGCTCACGCGCTCGACGCGCGAATAGTGGCCATCGAGTTTGCGCTGCTCGATCTGGCGCTCGCCGCGCAGCGTGAGCACACCCTTGTCGGCGGTGACTTCGATGTCGGCGGGTTTCACACCGGGTAGATCGGCGCGGACGATGAAGCGCTGCGCTTCCTCGTGGATATCGACCGCCGGCGCCCACGACGCATCACGGGCAGCGGTATCGAAGGTCTGGTCGAATTCACGATGCAGGCGGTTCAATAGAGCCCAGGGCTCGTAACGCACAACAGTCATCTCTCTATCTCCTTTCAGTGTCCGGGTTGGCTAACTACCGGGCGTTCCCGGCGTCGCATGGGCCATAAACTGCGGTTGCACATCCGCGATTCAAGCGGCTTGAAAAAACGGGATTAGTGGCCACCTTGCGCCGCCGCCCCGCGCCAGGGGCTCCAACAACCTGTGGATGAGTTGTGCGTACCCGGTGGGTAGGAGGTGGACACAAAATCTTGTGTCCGGCCCGATTCCTGCATCTGTCAAAAAGTCGCGTGTTGACACGCGATTCCTGCGGCACAAAATATCGCAACGCTTTGAAAAGTAATGACTAAAGAGAATCTCAATTATGACAACGATGTTTCTTGACGCGCCGTTTTCACGTCTCTACTCTTCCGACCCCAACACAAGATGTTGTGTCGCGACATCTTGGTGGTTGGGGGAGCCGGGGAGAGGACATGGCAGCTGTCTGACAGCAGCTGCCCAATAAAAGACGCGTGGGACCTTCAGCCATTGGGGGTTTTGGGCCGTTCTTTTCCCGGTTCGGGCGTTTTAGGGAAACAGTCCGGAACATCGGGGAGTAGCACCCATCCATGAATAGCGTGGTCAAACTCGAACACAAAGAGGTCGATGCGATTCCTTTCCAGGAAGCGTCGCTCGACATCTGGGACAAGAAATATCGCTTGTCCGCCAAAGACGGCTCGCCCGTCGACAAAACCATGGACGACACCTACAAGCGCGTCGCACGCGCGCTGGCGGATGTCGAACATGAATCCATTCGTGAGCTCTGGTACGAGAAGTTCGTCTGGGCGTTGCGCCGTGGCGCCATTCCCGCGGGCCGTGTGACGTCCAATGCGGGCGCGCTCGAGCACAAGCCCGCCACCTCCACCATCAACTGCACGGTGTCTGGAACCATCGGCGATTCGATGGACGACATCCTGAACAAGGTGCACGAGGCCGGCCTCACTCTGAAGGCGGGCTGTGGCATCGGCTACGAGTTCTCCACGCTGCGCCCGCGCGGCGCGTACGTGTCGGGCGCGGGTGCGTATACCAGCGGTCCGCTGTCGTTCATGGATATCTACGACAAGATGTGTTTCACCGTGTCGTCGGCCGGTGGCCGCCGCGGTGCGCAGATGGGTACCTTCGACGTGGGTCACCCCGACGCCATGGAATTCATCCGCGCCAAGCGCGAGAACGGGCGCCTGCGCCAGTTCAACCTCTCGCTGCTGGTCACCGACGATTTCATGAAGGCGGTTCGCGCCGATACGGACTGGAACCTGGCCTTCCCGTTGCTCACCAAGGAATACGATCCGGCCGAGCACAATCTCGACGACACGACGAAATTCCTGTGGCGCGAGTGGCCCACCACCAAGAATTACGTCACGCGCGAAGACGGGCTGGTCTGCTGCAAGATCTACAAGACGCTGCCGGCGCGCCGCATGTGGGACGTCATCATGACGTCCACATACGACTTCGCGGAGCCGGGCTTCATCCTGATCGACCGCGTCAATGAGATGAACAACAACTGGTGGTGCGAAAACATTCGCGCCACCAACCCCTGCGTGCCCGCAGACACCTGGGTGCAGACCCACGAAGGCCCGCGCCAGGTGGCCGATCTCATCGGCAAGCCATTCAGCGCGCGCGTCGACGGCGTCGATCACGCGAGCGCTCCGGAAGGATTCTTCCGCACGGGCGTGAAGCCGCTCGTGACCCTGGCGACGTCCGAAGGCCATTCGCTGCGCCTCACGTCCGATCACCGCGTGCGCCGCATCTCCACGCTCACGCGTTTCCGCCTCGTGACCGAGTGGTGCGCCGCCGGAGATCTCACCGCGGGCGATCGCGTGCTGCTGCAGGATCACCGCCGCGCGGCGTCGTGGGCGGGTGCCGCCGATTCGAAAGACATGAGCGCCAACGAGGGCTACCTCATGGGCCTGCTCGTGGGCGACGGCACCGTGGCTGAGGATCGCGCCGAGCTCTCGATCTGGGCGCGTCCCGCGGTGGGCAACAGCGACATCGACGTGGGCGGCCCCCATTCGGTGATGGCGGCGGCGCTCGACGCCGCGCGATGCTTCAACCATCGCGCCGATTTCTCCGGCTGGCACCCGGGCACCGGTCGCGGCGAGTTCCGCCTGTCGATGGGCGCAATCACCGAGCTGTCCCGCGAAGTGGGCCTGCGTCCGGGTCGGAAGACCATCACCCCCGCCATCGAACGCGCGTCGAGCGAGTTCTATCGCGGCTTCCTGCGCGGCCTGTTCGATACGAATGGCAGCGTGCAGGGCAACCAGATGAAGGGAGTGTCGGTGCGCCTCGCGAACTCCGACCTCGAGATGCTCGAAGGCGCGCAGCGCATGCTGCTCCGTCTCGGCATCGCCGCCAGCATGTACGAGCGTGCGCAGCACGAACTCGTCATCACCGGTGAGAACGTCGCCCGTTTCGCGGAAGTCGTGGGGTTCGCCGACACGGTCAAGCGCGCGCGACTGTCGCGCCTGCTGGGCGGCTACAAGCGCACGCTCAATCGTGAGCGCTTCGTGGCCACCGTCGAGAGCGTGCGTGCCGACGGCATGGAAGATGTGTACGACGTGCAGATCCCCGGCATCAACGAATTTGATGCCAATGGTTTCCACGCGCACAACTGCGGCGAGCAGCCGCTGCCGCCGTATGGTTCGTGCCTGCTCGGCTCGGTGAACCTCACGCGATTCGTGAAGAACGCGTTCACCGATTTCGCCGAGTTCGACTGGAACGAATACCGCGAAGTCGTGAAGGTGTTCACGCGCATGCTGGACAACGTCTGCGAGATCAACGGCCTGCCGCTCGAGCAGCAACGCCTGGAGATCATGCGCAAGCGCCGCCATGGCATGGGTTTCCTGGGGCTTGGGTCCACCATCACCTGTCTCGGCATGAAATACGGCGCCGAAGACTCGGTGAAGTTCACCGAGGACGTGTCGCGCGAAATGGCCGTGGCCGGCTGGGAAGCCGCGCTGGAACTCGCGAAAGAGAAGGGCCCGGCGCCCATCATGAAGGAAGAGTTCACCGTCACCGCCGAGATGCTGCGCAAGCGTCCGGAAATGGCGAAAGACGGCTGGAAGATCGGTGACCTGATCCCCGGCCGCATCCTGCATGCGCGCTACAGCAAGTACATGCAGCGCGTGGCCGAGACCGCGCCGTGGCTCGTGGACCAGCTCGCCAATGTCGGCGCGCGGTTCACGCATCACACCTCCATCGCGCCCACCGGCACCATCTCGCTGTCCCTGGCCAACAACGCCAGCAACGGCATCGAGCCGTCGTTCGCACATCACTATTTCCGCAACGTCATCCGCCCCGGCAAGAAGAGCAAGGAGAAAGTCGATGTCTTCTCATTCGAGCTCCTCGCCTATCGCGAGCTCATCAATCCGCGTGCAATGCCGAACTCAACGAACGCGGCCGAACAGCTGCCTGGCTATTTCACGACGGCAGATGACATCACGCCGAGAGAACATGTCGACATCCAGGCAGCGGCGCAGAAGTGGGTCGACAGCTCCATTTCAAAGACTGCGAACGTGCCTACGGATTACAAATACGAGAGCTTCAAAGACATCTATCTGTACGCCCATGAGAAGGATCTGAAGGGCTGCACCACCTTCCGCTTCAACCCCGAAGCGTTCCAGGGTGTGCTCGTGAAGGAAGACGACCTCAAGAACACCACCTACGTGTTCACGCTCGAGGACGGCTCGGAGATCTCGGTGAAGGGCGACGAGGAGATCGAATACGACGGTGAGAAACACACCGCCGCGAATCTCTACGACGCGTTGAAAGAAGGTTATTACGGCAAGTTCTGACCAGAGCTCGCCCCAGAGAATTCAGCAAGGATTTGCCATGTCAGCCATCAAGATCGACAAGAAGATCGCCAAGTACCGCGTGCAGAAGGCCGAGGACAAGGCCGCGGCCGACGCGGCCGCCGGCGCCGCGGCCACCGCGGTCGCAACTGCCGTGGCCGCCGCGGTCGCCAAGTTCGAGCCCGCCGTCGAGATGACGCACGACAAGCAGGGCCGCTCGTCCAAGGTCGTGCGCATGACCGAGGAAGTGCAGCGCCCCGAGGTGCTGGTCGGCTCGACGTACAAGATCAAGACTCCGGTGTCGGATCACGCCATGTACGTGACCATCAACGACATCATCCTCAACGAGGGCACGCCGTACGAACAGCGCCGCCCTTTCGAGGTGTTCATCAACTCGAAGAACCTCGATCACTTCCAGTGGATCGTGGCGCTCACGCGCATCATCTCCGCCGTGTTCCGCAAGGGCGGCGATGTCACGTTCCTGGTCGATGAGCTGAAAGCCGTGTTCGATCCGCGCGGGGGATACTGGCAGGCGGGCGGCAAGTTCATGCCGTCGATCATCGCCGAGCTGGGCTACGTCATCGAGAAGCACCTGCAGACCATCGGCCTGCTCAAGAAGGTGGAACTCGATGATCACGAGAAGAAGCTGATCGCCGAGAAGAAAGCAGAATTCGAAGAACGCACCAAGCAAACGGACGCATTCGCCAAGTCGCATTTTCCGGATGGCGCGCAGCTTTGCGCCAAGTGCAGCACTGCGGCCGTCGTCATGATGGACGGCTGCATGACCTGCCTGAACTGCGGCGACTCGAAGTGCGGTTGATCAGCGCCACATAGATACGCGCGTCGCGGCCAGGGTCCTGCCTGGCGCCCACCCTGACGGGATAAGCGATGCGCGCTTTTACACGGCAGTCGAAGGGCTGCCGTGTTTTTAACTCCCGCCTTCCGTGTCGGCCAATGCTGCCGATGACGCTTCCGAAGCTGAAGTCCGTATCTCCCGACCGCCGACAACCACTCGGGTGCGGGTCGGATGCCGTTCGCCCGGCAGGAAGCGGACACTTCTCCCCAGTTTCACGAACGGGGTATTCCATGAAGCTTGGTGCAATTTCCACCGCCTTTGTCTCCTCGCTGATATTCGCCGCCACGGCCTTTGCCGACGCGTCGCACACGTCCAACAAGTGGCGCATCGAGATGAGTGGCCAGGCACTAACCACCGGCGACATCATTTTCCGTGTCACCCCGCGCCAGGGCGAAGCCGTTGACGTGAGCGTCGGCATCAAGAGCGGACGCGACGAGAACAACGTGGCCAAGGACGTGCGCGATGCGCTAGCGGCCAGGCTGAGCCCCGATCGGTACACCATCGAAGTCGATGACGGCGAAGACATCCTGATCAAGAAGAAGGACGGTCAGCCGGACTTCGCGCTGGAGCTCGTCGAATCGAATGTGCAGAACGTCAGCATCAAGGTGGAGGGCGAATAGCCTTCAGCCGTACGTCCGTGCGCCCCGGAATTTGCCGGGGCGCGCCGGCCCCGATCCATTCCGCTCCACCATCCCGGGAGCTGAAACATGAAATCTCGCGAACTCTTCCTGGTCGCCGCGATCATCGCGGTAATCGTTTTTGAGGCATCCCTCGCCGGAGCCGCCAACACTCCGCCGCTGTCCGGCGCGTGGAACATCGCGTCGAGCGGCAAGGCCACTTCCAGTGGCGAGCTGTTGTTCCGTGTCACGCCAGGTGACGGCGGCAATCCCGTGGAGGTGACGGTGTACGTGGCAACCGGGACCAATGAAACCGGTGTCGCGGGCAACATCCGGCGCGCGTTCAATACTCAGCTCCGCCGCGATCGCTACGACGTCGAGGCAGGCGCGGGCAACAACGTTCTCGTGAAGCCGCAGAACGGCGAGATTTTTTCGGTCGAGCTGATGGACTCCGACGTCGAGAATGTTCGCGTGCTGGTGCAGAGCGCGACTCCGGTGGCGCCGCCGACCGTGCCGAGGCAGGCAACACCGGCGAATCCGCCGGCGCAACCTGCGACGCCGCCGGCGCCCGGGGATGCGGCACCGCCGCCGAATGCATCTGCGCCCGCTACACCGCCGGCAAACTCCGCGCCGCCGGCGAACGCGTCCCAGCCCGCGCAGCCGCCATTCCAGAACTCGCCCGCGATGCCCAATCCGACGCCGCCACCCGACAACAGCGGTGCCGCGGGGACGCCGCCCGGTGCACCGCCTCCCAACGCCACGCCCGGCGGAAGTGGTCCCGCGAGCGCACCGCCTCCCAACGCCACGCCCGGCGGAAGCGGCCCCGCGAGTGCACCGCCGCCGACCGCACGCTAATCCAGCGCAATCAGCCGCGCGGTCCGCTCCATGGAGCGCGCTGCATGTGCTAATAATCCGCGGCGTGGAAACCGTCTATGAAACGACCTTTGCCTATCAGGCGCAGATGATCTGCAACCTGCTCCTGGGCGCCGGCGTGCCCGCGCGCGTCGACGGCTCCTATCTACAGAGCATTGGTGGCGAGATTCCGCTCGGAAACGCCGTGCGTGTGCGCGTCGATCCGGCGCGCGCCGCCGAGGCGCGGGCCATCATCGCCGAGTGGGAAAGCGCGCCGATCCCCAGTGACGACGAAGCGGCGGCAATGGCCGATGCCGCCGGCCTCGGGGCCGGCAAGCCTTCCGCCGATAGTTAGGCCAAGAGAAAGGGCCACTCCGGAGAGTGGCCCTGTATGGCAAGGCGCGCGCCATGCGCGCCGATCGACTTACCAGGCGTAGATGCCCGCCCACGGGAACTGTCCCGCGGTCACCGCGAAGTAGTAATAGCCGTCCGCCGAGCGCGTGAGCGGCATCTGGCCACAGGTACGCGCGACGCCGCCAACGGTCACTGTACGGCCGTCGAAGTTGAAGCAGCCCCAGCCGTTGATGTTGGCGTTGGTGCGATAACACACGGCGCCCGTGGTGTTGAAGTTGCCGGTGTTGCCGCTGAAAGTGACGGGATTCGCGCAGGTGCCGCCCGTGCCTCCGGATCCGGCCTGCGTCACCGAGACGGTGCGCGTAAGGCCACCGCCGGTCACCGTCACCGTGCCGGTGCGTGCCGTGGTGGCAGTGTTCGCGCTCGTCGCGTTGACCGTCACCGTCGCGTTGTTGGAACCCGAAGTCGGACTGACCGTGATCCAGGTTTGGTCATCGGTCACGGCCCACGACACGTTCGACGTGATCGCGAACGTGCCCGACGACACCGTCGATGCCAGCGAGAGCGACGTCGCCGAGACGTTGAGCGTGGTCGTGGTCGACTGGCCCGCCTGGGTCACGGCGATGGTTCGCGTGAATCCGCCGCCGGTCACCGTCACTGTGCCCGAGCGGGCGGTTGTGGCCGTGTTGGCGGTGGCGCTCACCGTGAAGCTGCCGTTGTTGCTGCCGCTGGTGGGCGCGACAGTCAGCCAGGTCTGGTTGTCGGTGACTGTCCAGCTCACATTCGCCGTGACGTTGACCGCCGACGAGGACGCCGCAGAGGGGAACGCCAACGACGTCTGCGACAGGTTGAGCACAGGGTCGTTGGGCTGCCCTGCCTGCGAGACGTTGATCGTGCGAGTGAACCCGCCGCCCGTTACCGTCACCGCGCCGGCGCGCGCTGTGGCGCTGTTGTTGAGCGCGACACTGACATTGAAGCTGCCGTTGTTCGAACCCGACACCGGCGCCACGGTGATCCAGGTCTGATTGTCGCTGACGGTCCAGCTCACGTTGGCCGTCACCGCTACCGGCAACGAAGCTGCGCCCGATCCGAACGTCAATGCGGCAGGCGACACCGTGAGGTTGTCGCCACCTCCCGGGAACACCGTCGCCGGCACGGACGTGGCGCGGATGCCGTTCGTGCCGTTCACGATGCGATTGCCCCAGGTGGTGAGCGACGCCGCATCGAAGTTGTTGGTCATGTCGAGGCCGGTGCCACCACCGCCATTGCCCGACCAGGACCAGCCGATGTAGCCGAGCCCGCGCGCCTGGGCCTGCGCGATGACGGACTCGGAGTCGGCGAACTGCCCGTTGTTGATCGGCCCGAACTCACCGACGATGAGCGGCAGGTTCATGTCGTCGAACGCCTGCATGTAGGCGCTGACCGTCGCGAGTGACTGGTACACCTCGTACATGTGCACGCTGAAGATCAGGTTGCGCAGAGTGTCCGCGTTCCACAACGTCATGGCGTTGGTGCGCATGGTGCCCGACCAGTCCTGGCCCCAGTTCGCGCCGTCGATCATGAGCGTGTGCGTGATGCCGGCGGAGCGAAGCGCGCGGATCGAAGTGGCGGTGTCATTCGTGTACACGCCCGACGTGTTGTTGCCGAATGGCTCGTTCGCGATGTTGATGATCACGAAGTTTTCCTGGCCGTTGATCGCGGCGCGGATATCGGAGCTCAGCCAGTAGGCGGTCGCGTTGGAGATCGGCA
The DNA here is from genome assembly GCA_035765415.1 of Steroidobacteraceae bacterium. GTDB lineage: Bacteria > Pseudomonadota > Gammaproteobacteria > Steroidobacterales > Steroidobacteraceae > CADEED01. The sequence continues at coordinate 25,024 of DASTXR010000148.1, forward strand.
CGGCCGTCGTCTGCTCGCTCCAGCCCGTGGAGTCGTGCACTTCGAGCACCGCGATCATGCTCAGGTCCTTGCACCACTGGATGAGCTGCGCAACCTGCGGGCCGTTGACGCGCGCCCACTGCCCGCCAGTCGACAGCACGAGGCGTACGGTGTTCGAACCCGTGGCCTTGATTGCCGCCAGATCCTGCTGCGTGGGTCGCGACTGGAACCACGTATACGGGTAGTTGACGCCGCGCATGACGAAGGGCGCGCCGTTGGCGTCCTGTATCTGCCCGGTCGAGGTGATGATGAAGCTCGCGAAGCTGCTGATCGGCAGCAACAAGAGAGTGCAAAGGATTGAAGCGCGCCGCAGCGCGCGAAGAACATTACTCATGACTTCCCCCTGAAGTTCCGTGTCTGAACGGGCCGTATCCATACGGTCTCAAGCCGAGGCGCGATGATATGCACCGACCCAAGGCATAACGCAAGTAAAAATAGTTTTTGCCGGTGAGATTCCGCGGGAATACCCGCGGTCAATCAGCCGAACAAAAGAAGGGCCACTCCGAAGAGTGGCCCTGCATCGCGCAAGCATTGCGTGCCGTTCAACTTACCAGGAGTACATACCCGCCCACGGGAACTGTCCCGCGGTCACCGCGAAGTAGTAATAGCCGTCCGCCGAGCGCGTGAGCGGCATCTGGCCACAGGTACGCGCGACGCCGCCCACCGTCACTGTACGGCCGTCGAAGTTGAAGCAGCCCCAGCCGTTGATGTTGGAGTTGGTGCGATAACACACCGCGCCCGTGGTGTTGAAATTGCCGGTGTTGCCGCTGAACGTGATCGGGTTCGGGCAGGTGCCGCCCGTACCTCCGGATCCAGCCTGCGTCACCGAGACCGTGCGGGTGAGGCCACCGCCGGTCACCGTCACCGTGCCGGTGCGGCTCGTGGTTGCGGAGTTCGCAGTCGCGTTCACCGTGACCGTCGCATTGTTGGAACCCGATGCCGGCGTGGCAGTGAGCCAGGTCTGATCATCGGTCACTGTCCAGGCCACGTTCGACGTGATCGAGAAGCTGCCGGACGAAGCTCCTGATGCCAGCGAGAGCGACGTCGTCGAGACGTTGAGCGTGGTGGTGGTCGAGGTGCCCGCCTGGGTAACGGCGACAGTGCGTGTGAGACCGCCGCCGGTCACCGTGACGGTGCCGGTGCGTGCCGCCGTGCCCGTGTTCGCGGTGACGCTCACCGAGATGCTGCCGTTGTTGCTGCCGCTCACCGGCGATGCCGTGATCCACGTCTGGTTGTCCGTGACCGTCCAGCTCACGTTCGCCGTTACCGCCACCGGCAATGACGAAGCGCCCGAAGCGAACGACAGTGACGTCGGCGAGACCGTGAGATTGTTGGTCGGCGTGCCGAACACCGACGCGACCACGGACGTGGCGCGGATCCCGTTGGGGCCATTGATGAGAATCTGGCCCCAGCTGGACAACGTCGTCCCGAAATTGTTGACGATATCGAGCGAGACACAGCAGCCGCCGTTGCCCGACCAGGACCAGCCGATGTAGCCGTTACCGCGCTGCTGGGCCTGCGACATGATCGCCGCTTCATCGACCGGCTGACCCTGGTGATCGGCGCCGAATTCACCGACGACCAGCGGCAGGGCCATGTCATCGAAGGCCTGCATGTAGGTGCTGACGGCGCTTGCCTGCGCGTACACCTCGTACATGTGCACGCTGAAGACCAGGTTGCGCCGGGTGTCGGCGTTCCAGATCGTCATGGCGTTGGTGCGCATGGTGTTTGACCAGTCCTGGCCCCAGTTGGCCGCGTCCACCATGAGCGTATGTGTCACGCCGGCGTTTCTCAGGGCCCGAATGGCCGTGATGGTGTCCGGAGTGTAGTTAGCCGTGGTGGTGTTGCCGAACGGCTCATTCGCGATGTTGATAATCACGAAGTTTTCCTGGCCGTTGATCGCGGCGCGGATGTCGGAGCTCAACCAGTAGGCGGTGGCGTTGGAGATCGGCACGGCCGGCGTCGATTCGGTCCAGCCGGTCGAGTCGTGCACTTCGAGCACAGCGATCATGCGGTTGTCCTTGGCCCACTGGATCAGCTGGCTGACCTGCGCGCCCGTGACACGCGGCCATTGCCCGCCCGTCGACAGGACGAGGCGCACGGTGTTAGCGCCAGTGGCCGCCATTGCCGCGAAATCCTGTTGCGTCGGGCGCGACTGGAACCACGTGTACGGGTAGTTGATGCCGCGCATCACGAACGGCGTGCCGTTGTTGTCGACGAGTTGCCCGTTGGATACCGAGAAGCCAGCGAAGCTGGCGACGGGCAGCAACAAGAGAGTGCAAAGGATTGAAGCGCGCCGCAGCGCGCGAAGAACGTTACTCATGACTTCCCCCTGAAGTTCCGTGTCTGTACGGCCGCATCCATACGGTCTCGAGCCGCGGCGCGATGATATGCACCGATCCACTGCTTAATGCAAGCAAAAATATTTATTGTCCCGCGGGCAGTCCCGATGGCCGATCGCGTGTCCGCGCGCTGGTTGCGCTAACAAAGAAGGGGACTTGCCTAGTCCGGCCTCGTAAATCCCCTGGTTTATCGTGGTGTTCCGCAACTATCTACTCGCATGACGTTGCACTAGTCTGGTTTGCGATGACGACCACGGTGCGAATCCTGGGATCCCGCGCCCGCGAACAGGTGCCAGGCACGGGCATCACGCTGCTCGCGCCCGGATTTCGTGGCGCGCTCACGCAGCTCGCAGCCGGCGCCGCCCCCGACGCCGCGCGTGATCTGCCGTTCGCGGAAGCGGCGGCCGGCGCCGACGTCATGCTCGCCGCGCAACTCACGCTGAACATCGAAGCGCGACCCGAGCCGACCTCGGGGCTTCGTTCGCGCAGCGCGGTGGCCACGCATGCGCGCGTGATCGTGCCGCGCCGCGGCGGGGTTGCCTACGCGCTGTTGCAGACCGATGAAACCGGCGCATCGAGCTTCGTGCTGCCGGCGACTCGCGATCCGACCGAAGCGGTGTTCCCCCTAACTATCGCCGCGCATGGCGCGACGCGCCGGATGCTGCGCGTGCTGATGTGGCCCGCGCATCCTGGCGCGGGCACCGGCGTGTTCGGTCTGGCGGAGCGGTGGGAGAGCCTGCGGCGGCCGAATCAGCTCGCGCAGTGTGGCCCGGATCGCGACTGGCTCGCACCCGACTGGCCGGCGCTCGAACAGGGCCCCGTGCTGCTGTTGCTCCACGACACGTTCTCGACGCCGCAGTCGACGTTCTCGACCTGGGTGGGAGACTCCTCGTTCACGCAGGTCCTGCAAGCCTTCGATGGCCGGTGCCTGGCGTACGCGCATCCGACGCTGTCCTGCGGGCTCGAGGAAAACGTGGCGTGGCTGGTGGCGCAGGTTGCACGGCTGCCCGGGCCCTTCGACATCGTGGCGCTCGGGCGTGGCGGGTTGCTGGCGCGCGCGATCGCCGCCGACGGCCGGCTGCCGTTGCGCCGCGTGTGCCAGGTCGGTTCGCCTAACAACGGCACGCCACTCGCCCACGAAGCGAACCTGCTGCGTTTCCTCGACGGGCATGTGGCCATGCTCGCCTGCATTTCCCACCGGGTGGCGCGGTCCACGCTCGAAGGCGTGTTGTGCCTGGCGCGCGTCGCGGCGCTGGGGCTGGCCGCGCCGTTGCCTGGGTTGGCGATCCAGGCAACCGGCAACTCCGCGCGGGGCGTGCTGCGCGGTTCCGGGCTGGCAGGTCAGCAGTGGTTCACGGTGAGCGCGCAGTTCACGAGGGCCGGTGGGCACGGCATCTACGCCACGCACGCGGATGACTTCGCGTCGATGCCGAACGACCTGGTGGTGCCGAGCGAGGGATGTCATGAACCGGGCGTGCCGGTTGCCGACCGCCTGCGGCTCGGGGGATCCCAGGTGCACCATCACAACTACTTCGACAATTCCCACGTGCGCGCGCATCTGGCCGAGTGGTTGCGTCCGTAGGCCATGTAGGACTCCTCCGAAGTCCAGACGAGACACCGGGTGATGGTTGTTAGGTGGCGGCGAGGGCAATCTGCATCCCGACCCCGCAGTCATCAGGCAGACACAACAATGAGTTCCACCAAGATCATCGCCCTCGTTCTGATCGTCGCCGGCGTACTGGGCCTTGCCTACGGCAAGTTCAGCTACACCAAGGAAACGCACGATGCGAAGGTGGGACCCATCGAGTTGTCGGTGAAGGACAAGGAAACGGTGAACGTTCCCGTGTGGGTCGGAGTGGGTGCCATCGTCATCGGCGCCGGTCTGCTGCTCGCAGGCGGCAAGCGCGCCTGAAGTTTTATCCGGTGTGGCGGTCCCGCCTTGTGGTGCGGGGCCGCTCCCGATTGCCTCTCCGGGTTAGTAGCAGCGCTGCTGCACGCGACTGACCCATGGGCGCGGCGCAATTCACAGCGCCTCCCTCGTCACTGAATTACTTATTGCCCGGCGTGGTGCCAACTGCATCACACTTTGCTGCCACTCATCGGTGGTTACAGACCACTTATCGGTGTGCCCACAGCGCGATTGGCGGCTCTGGCAGCATTCCCGGCCATGAAACACAGCCGCGGCTTCACTCTGTTCGAGCTCATGGTGACCATTGGCGTGGTCGCCGTGCTGCTGGGTCTGGCAGTGCCGACGTTCCGCGAGTTCACGCGGAACAACAGCGTCACCGCCGTGCAGAACGACCTGGTCACCTCGTTCAATCTCGCGCGCAGCGAAGCGCTCCGGCGCAACCGGCCCGTGTCGATCTGCGCCTCGGCCGACGGCACTACCTGCGGCGAGGACACTGACTGGAACCAGGGCTGGATTGCCTTCATCGATCGCGGCACGGCGGGCGAGCTGAACGAAGCCGCTGGCGATTCGCTGCTGAACGCCTGGATCAGCGCCAACTCGGAGCTGACGTTTTTCTCGGACGGCAGCACCTACGTGCAATACCGCCCGACGGGAATGAGCGCCGCTGAGATGACGATCGATGTTTCGTGGCCCGGCTGCGCCGGCCTCAAGAAGCGCCGTATCACGGTCACGCCAACCGGGGCGATCACCGGGCAAGTCGTCGATTGCGCGGAGGAATAACCACATGACAATGCTCAAGAGATCGCTCGCGCATCGTGCACGTGGCTTCACGCTCGTCGAAGCGCTGGTCGCGCTGGTGGTGCTGTCCATCGGGCTTCTCGGCGTGGCTGCCCTTCAGCTCACGAGCCTCAGGTCCAACCACGGCTCCGCCATGCGATCGCAGGCCACGTTTCTCGCCTACGACATCATCGACCGCATGCGCGCCAATCGCGAAGCGGCGCTGGCCGGCCAGTACGACATCGCGCTCGGCGCGGAGAACGACGCCGAGACGCTGGCCGGCGAAGACATCACCGCCTGGAAACTGAACATTGCCAGGACACTGCCCGCGATCGACAACGAGGGCGAGGCCGAGCCCGCTGACGGTTCAGTCGCGAGGAACGGCGACATTTTCACCGTGACGATCCGCTGGGCCGACTGGGATGACTCCGGCGAAACCGCCAGGACGCCCGTCGAATTCACGATGGATACGCAGTTGCAGGACTGACATGAAACGCAACCACACGAAAAACGCCATGCGACACATCCGGTACCAGCGCGGTTTCAGCCTCGTCGAAATCATGGTTGCGCTGACGCTGAGCCTCATCCTGCTCGCAGGCGTGCTCGCCGTCATGTACAGCTCGAAAGTCACCTACATGGAGAACGAGCGTGTCGGCCGCCTGCAGGAGAACGGGCGCGCCGCGCTCGAGATGATCCTTCGCGACCTGCGCGGCGCGGGCTTTCCGGGCTGCGCGCAGCCGATCGAAGGTCTCTTCGAAATGACCAATACGCTCAGCGATGCGACCACGGTTCCGTGGAATCTCACGGAGTCCACATATGGTTTCGAAGGCTCGGCCGGAACGTGGACCCCGACTCTCGATGCGGCCCTCTTTCCGGACGCAACGGCTGGCAACGACATCATCGTCGTGCGCACGATTCCCATCGGCGCCCCGTCCATGCGCGTTTCAACCATCGTGAATCCGACCGACGACATCGAAGTGTCCAGGGGCGCGGACGAAGTTCTCGAAGAGGGAACACCGGCCATCATCAGCGATTGCGCCAACGCGTCGGTCTTCGTCGTCAACGGTTTTGCGCCTGACGGTGAAACGGCCACGATCAGTCGTTCTACCGGCGGCGGTCCGCCGGCGAACACCACCGAAGACCTCGGCGCGACGTTCGCGCCCGGTGCTCGCGTATCACCCATCACTTCGATCGCCTACTACGTGGCGCCGAACGCCGCCGGCACCGGGCCTGCGCTCTGGCGCGTCGTGTCCGACGGTGCCCCGCAGGAGCTCATTCCCGGCGTGGAAGCGCTGGAGGTTCGCTACGGCGTCGACACCGACACCGAGCCCGACGTGACCGTCGACGAATACGTCGACGCCGACGAGGTCACGGACTGGTCCCGCGTGATCAGCGTCACGCTCGCACTGCTGGTCCGCTCGGCGGAGGAGAACGCCAAGATCGTCGACGAGCGTGTTTACGAACTTCTCGAGACGGACGTCGGGCCCTTCGACGATCGCTTCCAGCGTTCACTGTTCACGACCACCGTGACACTGCGCAACCGCACCACCTGAGGCAGCATCCGATGCGTCCTTTCAAATTCCAGTCCGGCCACCCTGCCATCCGACAGCGCGGTGCGATTCTCGTCACGTCGATGTTGTTGCTGCTCGTGCTCACCATCATCGGTGTGACGGTCATGCAGATGTCGCGCATGCAGGAGCGCATGGCCGGCAACTCGCGCGACATCAATCTCGCATTCCAGGCGGCCGAAGGGTCGCTGCGCGCCGCCGAATCCTTCATCGACGACGAGCCGGTCCGGCCCGTCACCTGCGCGAGCACCTTGTCGGAGACCTGCAAGGTTCTGGCGGAAGGCACTGTCACCGGCACGACCGGCAACCAGGACGAGGAATGGTGGGAAGACAACGGCCAGACCTACGATCAGGAAACGATGGACGGGCTCAGCGAGGCACCCACCGCGGTGGTCGAGGAGCTGGGTTACGTGCGCACCGACGGCGGCGTGGTCATGGGCCAGGATCCGCCCGACGGTCGTGACTTCTACCAGGTGACCGCGCGCTCCACCGGCGGCAGCGGCATGGCGGAAGTCGTCCTGCAGTCCACCTTCACACGCAAATTTTGAATCCCAGCCGGCGTCAGGCCGACGAGGTTAATCAAGTGAACATTCGCAAGCTCAAGAATCATCTCGCAACCGCGGCAGCCGCCGCGCTCATGACATTGATGGCGGTGCCGCCAGCCAATGCCGTGGAGTGGGCAATCACGGACACACCGCTGTTCCTCATGGCGGGCGTGAAACCCAACCTCATCATGGCCATCGACGACTCGGGCTCCATGGACGGCGAGATGCTTCTGCGCGCCAACGACGGTGCGGCCTGGTGGCGCGCTGCCGTGTCGGGCACCTGCACGGGAAACGGCAACAGTTTCACGGGTTGCGACCGGAACGCGACCGGAACCGCGGACGTGCCGGGTACGGGCGTCCTCAACTTCAACTTCGCCGGTAACGCCGATGGCACCTGGAAGAAGTACATCTATCTATTCCCGAACGGTTCGGGCACCACCACCGAGGACCGGCGCCGGTATACGGATTCCACGAACGATCACTTCGCGGTCGCGCCCCTGCCCGAGTACGCGTGGTCGCGCGGTCCGGAGACCAACGGAGCGTACTTCGACCCGTCCGAGATCTACACGCCGTGGCCGGACAGCGAGACCTTCGACTTCGAACCCGCCAATATCTTTGCAACGGAATACGACCCGGTGTTCAACGGCGCCGGCACCATCGACCTGACGCGTGACTACGCGGGCAGCGGCAGCGTCAACATCAGTTCGGCGTGCACCACCGCGGCGCTCGGCGCCGTCAATGCCAACTATGGTTTCCGCGTCTATACCGGCATGACACTTCCGCCGCTCACCTGCTTCCGCTCGTCGTCTCCCGCCCGCAACTGGGAAATCGTGCGCAGCAATGGCACCTGCCGCGTGGGCGTGACCAACGGTTGCAACGTCGGCACGGTTGCCGCGCCCGTGAACTTCACGCTGGCGACAGGCAGCAACATCGGCATTCGCTACTTCCCGGCCACGTTCTTCCTGAGTGCCGCCACGCCGCTCCCCGCCGACTTCGGCTATAACGGGCTGACGACGCCTACGGGCCTTTCGCCCAACGGCACCGTGCTCAATCGCTACGAGATCAAGCCGGACAACTTCGTGGACACGGCGCACTACGACGCCGCCATCCAGAACTTCGCGAACTGGTTCATGTATTACCGCAAGCGTCACCTGGCGCTGCGCGCCGGTCTCGGCTCGGCGTTCCTGACGCTCGAGGGCACGCGCGTTGCCGGTTTCACCATCAATTCAGCGTCCGGTGCGACGTCTCCTGACGTCACGATGCTGGACATCGACGACGAGGACAGCCGCGAGACGCTGTACACGAACTTCTATCAGAACTGGACCGGCAACGGCGGCACGCCCAACCGTGCAGCGGTCGCCAACCTGATCCGCAACTACAAGCGCACCGGCGCCGGTGCGCCAATCACGAATTCCTGCCAGCGCAACTTCGGCATGTTGTTCACCGACGGATTCTCGAATCCGCCGGCGGCGGGTGACGGTATCAACGGCATTGCTGGAAACGCGGACGGCAACGATGGCGAGCCGTACGCCGACAACGTCACGGACACGCTCGCCGATGCCGCGATGAGCGCTTATGAAAATTCGCTGCGGCCGGCGCCGGGCATGGCCCAGGGCAGAGTGAAGCCTCAAAAAGGATGCGAGGTCGCGGACCACGACCCGAGCCTCGACTGCCAGACCAATCCGCACATGAACTTCTACGCCGTCACGCTGGGTGCGCGCGGAATTCAGTTCAACCCGGACGCGGACCCGCCTGTCGACCCGTACGAGGATCAGCCGACCTGGCCGACGAGCTTCTCGGCGCGCCATCCTTCAGCGGTGGACGATCTGTGGCACGCGACCATCAACGGCCGCGGCAAGCTCCTGAACGCGTCGAAATCTTCCGAGCTGGCCCGGAAGCTCGGCGAAGTGTTGAACAGTCTCGTCGACGACAAGGGCACGGCTTCATCCGCCGCGTTCAACAGTGGTTCGATCAACTCCACGACGCGCCTGTTCCAGGCGAGCTTCGACGCCGCGGACTGGTCCGGCAACCTCACGGCTCGAAAGGTCAGCACCGCGGACGCGGCGCTGGGCGAGGTCGTGGATGCAACCCTGCCGGCCGCGGACGATCGTGAAATCATCACCGTCAACAGCACCGGCAGCGCGGTTGCCTTCCTCTGGGACAGCCTCGACGATGCTCGCAAGGCCGAACTGCAGCCGGAAGACGAGTTGGGCTCGAATCGCCTGAGCTGGTTGCGCGGCAGCGACGCGGACGAAGCGCCGTCCGGCAACAACTTCCGGCCGCGCACCAAACTTCTCGGTGACATCATGAATTCGGCGCCGGTGTTCGTGGGCGCGCCCGCGTTCCGCTATCCCGACAGTCTCGAGACTCCGACGTATTCCTCGTTCCGCGCTGCGAACATCGCGCGCGAACACATGGTGTACGTCGGCGCCAACGACGGCATGCTGCACGCCTTCTCCACCGACGACGCGCAAGCCGATGGCCAGGGCGACGTGGAGGAACGAATGGCCTTCATTCCGGGCGCGGTGTTCAAGAATCTCCATAACCTCACATCACCCACCTACAACCATCAGTTCTTCGTCGATGGCTCGCCCGTCGCCGGAGATGCGTTCTTCGGCGGCGCCTGGCACACGATGCTGGTTGCCGGCCTCAACAAGGGTGGCCAGGGAATCTACGCGCTCGATGTCACCGATCCCGACAATCTCACCGAAGCCCAGGCTGCCTCGGTATTCAAGTGGGAGTTTGACGACGCGGATGATGCCGACCTCGGCCTCACGTACAGCCGGCCGTCGATCGTGCGGACGAACAACGACGTGTGGGCGGCGGGCTTCGGCAACGGCTACAACAATACCGTCAACGACGATCGCGACCTCGACGGCGACGCCGCGGCTGACGTCACGACGAGCGCCACCGGCAATGCCGTTCTCTATATCGTCGATATCGAAGACGGCTCGTTGATCAAGAAGATCGACACCGGCGTGGGCACGGAAGACGACCCGGGCGACCAGGATCGGCCGAATGGCTTGTCGACGCCCGTGTTCGTCGACGTCAATGGCGACAGCAACGTCGACGTCGCGTACGCCGGCGACCTGTTCGGAAACCTGTGGAAGTTCGACCTGTCTTCCGAGGATCCCGATGGCTGGGTGGTTGCCAATGGCGGTCCCCTGTTCGTGGCCACCGACGAAGACGGCCTCAGCCAACCCATCACCGTGCGCCCGAACGTGAGCCGCGGCGCGCGCGGCGTGGGCCTGATCGTCATGTTCGGCACCGGCAAGTACCTCGAACTGACGGACGTCGATACCGAGATCGAACGCCCGCAGTCGTTCTACGCGCTCATGGATCCGAACACGGGGGCTTCAACCGATCAGATCGGCGGCCGTGATGACCTCCTGGAGCAGAGCATCCTCTTCGAGGTCAAGGCGGCGGTGGGCGACACGCTGACCAATCGTCGCGTGACGACCAACCTGGTACCCGAATCGGACGACCGCGGCTGGTTCATCGATCTCGTCTCGCCGCTCGGCTACGAGGGCGAGGTGCAGGTCAGCGACCCGCTGATCCGTGACGGCCACGTCATCTTCACCACGCTGGTGCCGACCGGCGATCCCTGCGAGAACGGCGGTTCGAGCTGGCTCTGGGAGATCAATCTCTTCACGGGCGCCAGGCTCCCCAATACGCCGTGGGACCTGAACAACAACGGGGATTTCACCGACGACAAGATCATCATCGGTGGCGTTGAGTACCCCGTGTCCGCCATTCGCAATTCGGAAGGCGGCGGCGGTATCGCGCCGAAGCCTGCGGCTATCGCCGGCGACGATTGCGACTACCTCATCTATCCCGACACCAGCGGCGGCATCACCACGCGCTGCCGTAACCCCGGACCGCGAGGATTCGGGCGTCAGTCATGGCGTCAGGCTCAGTAATGCGAACCGGCGGAGCTATCCCAATGCGCAGAAAGAACTCAGGCATCACGTTGATGGAGCTCATGGTGGTGATGGCCATCGTGGGCATCCTCGCCGGAATCGCGATTCCGTCGTACCGCGCCTATATCGAACGTGCCAACCGCACCGACGCGAAAGCCGCGTTGCTTTCGATGGCTGGCGCGCTCGAGCGGTGTTTCACGCGATTCAACTCGTATGCCGAGGACGATGGCTGCGAGGTCGAGTTCCCGGCGGCGTCGACGGAGGGTTACTACCAGATAACGGCGCCGACGCTGAGCGCGGTCGCCTTTACCCTGCGGGCCACGCCGCAGGACGGGCAGGCCAATGACACGCAGTGTGGTTCCTTCACGCTCGACAACGCCAATTCGAAAGGCGTCATTCTCGAGGGTGATACACCGGGCAGCACAGCCATCGCGCGCAAGTGCTGGGGTAAATAAGCCGCGGGCAGTGAACGCTAGTTCTTGAGCTTGTAGCCCGTGCGGAACATCCAGTGGATGACGCCCAGGCACAGCAGCATGAAGCCGATGGTCATGCCGAAGCTCAAGGCGACGTTCACGTCGGAGACGCCGTAGAAGCTCCAGCGAAAGCCGTTCACCAGGTAGACCACCGGGTTGAACAGCGTGATCTTCTGCCAGATCGGCGGCAGCATCGAGATTGAATAGAAGCTGCCGCCGAGGAAGGTCAGGGGCGTCACCACCATCATCGGCACGATCTGGATCTTCTCCCAGCTGTCGGCCCAGATGCCGATGAGAAAGCCCAGCAGCGCGAACGTGACCGACGTGAGCACCAGGAAACCGATCATCCAGAACGGGTGCTCCACGGAAAAGGGCACGAACAGCCGTGCCGTCGCCAGGATGACCACCCCCAGGATCACGGACTTCGTCGCCGCGGCGCCGGTATAACCTAACAAGGTTTCGGTGAGCCCCACGGGCGCCGACAACAGCTCGTAGATGGTGCCGGCGAACTTCGGCATGTAGATGCCGAAGGAGCCGTTGGACACACTTTCCATGAGCACCGTGAGCATGATGAGGCCCGGCACGATGAACGCGCCGTAACTCACGCCGTCGATGCTCATCATGCGCGAGCCGATCGCCGAACCGAACACCACGAAATACAGCGACGTGGTCATGACCGGCGTGGCGATGCTCTGGAACAGCGTGCGCCAGGTGCGCGCCATTTCGAACTGGTAGATAGCCCGGACCGCGTGCAGGTTCATGGCCGTGACCTCACGAGACTCACGAATATCTCTTCGAGCGAGCTTTCGGCGGTGTGCAGGTCCTTGAATTCGATGCCGAGCTCGCTGAGCCGCCGCAGCAGGCCGGCGATGCCGGTTTCGCTGTTCTGGGTATCGAAGCTGTAGACGAGCTCGGTCCCCTCCTTGGCGAGCTCGAGCGGCAGCCCCGCGAGGCCGCCCGGAATGGCGGGCAGCGGCGTCTGCAGGTGCAGCGTGAGCTGTTTCTTGCCGAGCTTGCGCATGAGCGCGGTCTTTTCCTCCACCACGATGAGCGAGCCCTTGCTGATGACGCCGATACGGTCGGCCATCTCTTCGGCTTCCTCGATGTAGTGGGTGGTGAGGATGATGGTGACGCCGCTGGCGCGCAGCTTGCGCACCATGTCCCACATGTCGCGGCGCAGTTCCACGTCCACGCCCGCCGACGGTTCGTCCAGGAAAAGAATGGTGGGCTCGTGTGACAGGGCCTTGCCGATCATCACGCGCCGTTTCATGCCGCCCGACAGCGTCATGATCTTCGCGTCCTTCTTGTTCCACAGCGACAGGTCGCGCAGCACTTTTTCAATGACGGACGGATCGCGCGGTTTGCCGAACAGCCCGCGGCTGAAGGTGAGCGTGTTCCAGACAGTCTCGAACATGTCGGTGGTGAGTTCCTGCGGCACCAGGCCGATCCTGGCGCGCGCCTCGCGGAAGCTGCGCACCGTGTCGTGGCCGTCGGCGGTGACCGTGCCGGTGGAAGCCGTGACGATGCCGCAGATGATGTTGATGAGCGTGGTCTTGCCGGCCCCGTTCGGGCCCAGCAGCGCGAATATTTCGCCGCGGCGTATTTCCAGGTCGACGTTCTTGAGAGCGCTGAAGCCTGTGGCGTAGGTCTTGGACAGACCGGAGACGGTTAGCACTGACATGGGCCGCTACGTTAGCGGCCGGTCGGTGGCGACTCAATGGTCCATTGGGGGTAGGGCGGCTAGACTTCGTGAACCTCGATTAAGCGTTGCTTGGGAAGATCTTGATGAACGACCGCACCCTTCGCATTGCTCTGGGCCTCGCGCTGGCGTGTGTGTGCATACCGGCGGCTGCCCGCGCTGCCGGCAACGCAGACATTCTCGCCGCTGCCCGCGACCAGGTCGGCGTCACCGTGCACTACGACCCGGCCTATCGATCGCTGAGATATCCAGGCGGGGATGTGCCGGCGGATCGCGGCCTGTCGAAGCCCGACGCCAACATCGATCACCGGCGCGTGCCGAATCTCATGACGTATTTCCGGCGGGCCGGGTACACGGCGCCGCTCACGCGCGCCGTCACCGACTATCTACCCGGGGACATCGTTGCCTGGGATCTCGGCCGCGGCGTGCTGCACGTCGGTATCGTCAGCGACATCGTGACGGTGGATGGCACGCCGTTGGTCGTACATAACATCGGCTCTGGTGCGCGGGAAGAGGACATCCTGTTTCGATACAGGGTCATTGGCCACTACCGACTGCCTCCGACACCTGCGGGTGAGTCAGCGCGGCCAACTGGCGCCACACACTGACGCCTTTCCGCGTCGTTTCACGGTAATCTTCGCGCGCAAACATGGTCGCCAAACCCCGCATTGCCAAACAAGCCGACGTCCACGGCGAAGCGCTGAACTCACCGCGACAGTTCTTCGGCGTCTTCAAATACGGCGCACGTGCGCTCGAGCTGCTGTGGACCACGAGTCGTCCGCTGGCGTTTTTCCTCGGGCTCATGACCATCCTGGCCGGTGTGCTGCCCTCGGGCGTGGCCTGGGTGGGAGCGCGCATCGTCGACAGCGTGGTCGAGGCGACGCGCACGCACAAGGGCGGCACCGAAGTCGACATCATGCCGGTGCTGCTGTGGGTGCTGGCCGAGGCGCTGATCCTCGTGGTCATCACCGCCGCGCATCGCGGCATCACGTTCGCCAATGCGCTGCTCAAGGCCAAGCTCTCGAATCGCGTCAACGTGCTCATCCTCGAGAAGGCGCTGACGCTCGAGCTCACGCACTTCGAAGACTCGGAGTTCTACGACAAGCTCACGCGCGCGCGCCGCGAGGCGTCGAGCCGGCCGCTGTCGCTGGTCATGCGCACTTCGGGCCTGTTCCAGAACGCGATCGCCATCGCCAGCTTCGCGGTGCTGCTCGCCGGCTTCTCGCCCTGGGCCGTGGTCGTTCTCATCTTCGGCGGCCTGCCCGCGTTCTTTGCCGAGACCAAGTTCTCGGGCGACGCGTTCCGCCTGTTCCGCTGGCGCGCGCCCGAGACGCGCATGCAGAGCTACCTGGAAACCGCGCTCGCGCGCGAGGACCATGCCAAGGAGGTCAAGCTGTTCGACCTCGGCAAACTTTTCCTCGGCCGATACAAGGCGATCTACGAAGGGCTGTACGAAAAGGATCGCAATCTCACGATCCGCCGCGACGCGTGGGGATTCGCGTTCACGCTGGTGAGCATTGCCGCGCTCTACAGCGCCTATGCCTGGTGCGCGGCGGAAGCCGTGCGCGGAATCATCACGCTCGGCGAGATGACCATGTACATCATGCTGTTCCGCCAGGGCCAGGCCGCGGTCACCGCCAGTCTCGGCGCCATCGGCGGCATGTACGAGGACAATCTCTACCTGTCGACGCTGTACGAATATCTCGAGCAGCCGGTGGAGGAGAGCAAGGGCACGGCCGTGAGCGGTCCCGATCCCGAGGCCGGCGTGCAGTTCGAAAACGTCGAGTTCCGCTACCCGGGTTCGGACCAGGTCGCGATCACCGGCGTCAACCTGCAGATCAAGCGCGGGGAAAGCCTGGCGCTGGTCGGCGAGAACGGTTCCGGAAAGACCACGCTGATCAAACTGCTGACGCGGCTCTACAGGCCCACGCATGGGCGCGTGCTGCTCGACGGACGCGATCTGAACGAATGGGACCCGACGGTGCTGCGCCGGCGCATCGGCGTCATTTTCCAGGATTTCGTGCGTTACCAGCTCATGGTGGGAGAAAACGTGGGCGCCGGCGACGTGCGCGCCTTCGAAGACGAGAGCCGCTGGCGCGAAGCGGCGGCGTCCGGCAAGGCCGCGCCGTTCATCGAAGACATGCCGGCGCAATACCAGACCCAGCTCGGCAAGTGGTTCAAGGACGGGCGCGAGCTGTCAGGCGGGCAGTGGCAGAAGATCGCGCTGTCGCGCGCGTTCATGCGCAACGACGCCGACATCCTGGTGCTCGACGAACCCACCGCCGCCATGGACGCGGCGGCCGAGGCGGAGATCTTCGAACACTTCCGTTCGCTCATGGGCAATCGCATCGCCATTGTGATTTCGCACCGGTTCTCCACCGTGCGCATGGCCGACCAGATCGTGGTGCTCGACCAGGGGCACATCGTCGAGCGCGGCAACCACGAAAACCTCATGAAGGAAGACGGCATCTACTCCAAGCTGTTCACGCTGCAGGCCCGGGGCTATAGATAGACCCCGGAGCCGTTCACCACGCGTTCATATACAATCGCGCATCTTTTCGCACCATACTAACTAGAGCAGGGAGTGCCGGCATGCCGACGAACCTTCGTTTCCTGGTGTTGTTGACCCTGTCGGCGGCGATCGCCGGCCCGGCCTGGGCCGCGAAGAAACCCAAGACTCCGCCCGCGCCGCCGCCGCCTGCGGCACCGGCCGCGCCCGAGCGCATCACCTCGGTCGAAGGCATCACCGAGTACCGGCTGGGCAACGGCCTGCGCGTGCTGATGTTCCCGGACCAGTCGAAGCAGACCATCACCGTGAACGTCACCTACCTCGTCGGCTCGCGCCACGAGAACTATGGCGAGACCGGCATGGCGCACCTGCTCGAACACATGGTGTTCAAGGGATCGCCGCGCCACCCCGACATACCGCAGGAGCTCTCCGCGCATGGCTCGCGGCCCAACGGCACCACGTCGTGGGATCGCACTAACTACTTCGAGACCTTCAACGCGACCGAGGAAAACCTGCGCTGGGCGCTCGATCTCGAGGCGGATCGCATGGTCAATTCGTTCATCGCGAAGAAGGATCTCGACAGCGAGATGACGGTGGTGCGCAACGAGTTCGAAGGCAGCGAGAATCAGCCCATCAGCGTGCTGTTCAAGCGCCTGCTCGCGGTGGCGTTCGACTGGCACAACTACTCCAATTCGCCGATCGGCGCGCGCTCGGACATCGAAGGTGTGCCCATCGATCGCCTGCAGGCGTTCTATCGCACCTATTACCAGCCCGACAACGCGGTGCTGCTGGTGGCCGGCAAGATCGACGAAGCGGCCACGCTCGCGCTCGTCAACGAATATTTCGGCCCGATCCCGCGTCCGGCGCGCGTGCTGCCCAAGCTGCACACCATCGAGCCCACGCAGGACGGCGAACGCCAGGTCACCCTGCGCCGCGTCGGCGACGTGCAGTGGGCGGCGGTGGCCTATCACGTCCCCTCCGGAGCGCATGAAGACATCGCCGCGCTCCAGGTGCTCAATGAAATCATCGGCGACACACCCTCGGGCCGGCTGCACAAGGCGCTGGTGGCGCCCGGCAAGGCAGCGTCGGTGTTCAACGCGGGCCTGCAGATCTTCGACCCGGGCATGGTGGCGTTCGGTGCGCAGGTGCGTGACGGCCAGCCGCTCGAACCCGTGCTCGCGCAGGTCATCGACATCACCGAAAAGCCCGCCGCCAAACCCGTCACCGACGAAGAGGTGGAGCGTGCGCGAACGCAGATACTCTCGCAGATCGACCTCACGCTGAATTCCTCGGAGCGTGTCGGTCTGGCGTTGAGCGACTGGGTCGGCATCGGCGACTGGCGCCTGATGTTCCTCCAGCGCGACCGGTTGCGCGCCGTGAAGACCGCCGACGTGCAGCGCGTCTGGGCCACCTACTACAAGGCTTCGAACCGCACTGCCGGCCTGTTCATTCCCACCAAGGCGCCCGACCGCGCAGAGATGCCGGCGAAGCCGGATGTGGTCGCGCTGGTCCAGGACTACAAGGGAGATGCCGCGAAGGAAGTCGGCGAATCCTTCGATGCCACGCCGGCAAACATCGAGGCGCGCACGAAGCGCGTGAAACTGCCGGGCGGGCTCGAGCTCGCGCTGCTGCCCAAGAAGACGCGAGGCGGCGCCGTGTTCGCCGCGGTATCGCTGCGCTTCGGCGACGAGGCCAGCCTGAAGAACCTGGGCAGTGCCCCGGAACTCACTACCGCCATGCTGATGCGCGGCACTCGCAAACACACGCGCCAGCAGCTGGCCGATGAGTTCGACAAGCTCAAGGCACGCATCAACTTCAATTCCTGGGGCTCGGGCCAGTACGCGTCCATCGAGACCACGCGCGAAAACCTGGCGCCCGTGCTCACGTTGCTCGTCGAGGTGCTGCGCGAGCCGGCCTTCGATCCGAAAGAGCTGGAGCAATTGCGCACCGAGTGGCTCGCTGGCATGGAGCAGCGGCGCAGCGATCCTTCGTCGCTGGCGTTCACCGCGTTTCAGAAACATCTGAAGCCCTACCCGGGCAACGACATCCGCTATGTCGAGTCCATCGACGAAAGCATCGCCGGCATCAAGGCGGTCACGCGCGAGCAGCTCGTCAAGTTCCACCAGACGTTTTTCGGGGCGCAGCCCGCGCAGATGGCCGTGGTCGGCGACTTCGATGCGGCCGCCATCGAGAAGCAGGTCGCCACGTTGTTAGGCGACTGGAAGAACCCCAGGCCGTTCACGCGCGTCGCGAACCAGTATTTCGACGTGCCCGCGACGGAAACGGTCATCGAGACTCCCGACAAGGCGCAGGCGTTTTTCGTGGCCGGCCACAATCTCGCATTGCGCGACGACGACCCGGACTATCCGGCGCTCGTTCTGGGCAACTACATGCTGGGCGGCGGCTTCCTCAATTCACGGCTCATGAGTCGCATCCGCGGCAAGGATGGCCTGAGTTACGGCACGGGCTCGCAACTGCAGGGCGACAATTTCGACAAGGCCGGCACATTCCTGGCGTACGCCATCTACGCGCCGGAAAATCTTCCGAAGCTGCAGAAGGCGTTCGATGAAGAGATCGCGCGCGTGCTTGCCGAGGATTTCACCAAGGACGAAGTGGAGCAGGCCAAGTCCGGCTGGCTGCAGGGCCGGGGCGTCGCGCGCGCGCAGGACAACGAGCTGGTAGGCGCCCTCGCGCACATGCTGTTCGTCGGCCGCACGCTGGCATGGGATGCGGAACTCGAGAAGAAAGTGATGGCGCTCGATGCTCCGCAGATTCGCGCGGCGCTTCAGCGCCACCTCGTGCCGTCGAAGTTCACCGTGGTGAAGGCCGGCGATTTCGCCGGCGCCGCGAAGAAGCAGGCGGCGGCGAAGTAGGCGGAGGTGGTGGTGCCGGGCACCAAAAGTCGTAGTTGAGTTGTGCCGGGCACCAAAAGTCGTAGTTGAGTTGAGGTCGATAGACGCGAGCACGCCGGCCCAACTACGACTTTTGGT
>DASTXR010000149.1:0-30946 GCA_035765415.1 Steroidobacteraceae bacterium
CACGAACAAACCGGTGAGCGCCGTGGCCTCGGGCAGGTAGCCGCCACCATTGCCGCGCAGGTCGAGCACCAGTCCGTCGATCTTCTCCGTCTTGAGTTCGTTGATCAGGCGGCGAACGTCGCGCGTCGTGGAACGGAAGTCCTTCTCGCCGGCGTTCTGCGCCTCGACGTCCTGGTAGAACGCGGGCACGTTGATGATGCCGACGCGGATTTCCTTGTCGCCGCGCTTGATGGTGCGCAGCTCTTTCTGCGCGGCCTGCGCTTCGAGCGTCACCTTGTTGCGCGTGAATTCGAGTGTCTTTTCGGGCGTGCCTGGAGCGGCGCCCGCGGGCAGAACCTGCAGGCGCACCTGCGTGCCGGCGCGGCCGCGGATGAGCTGCACCACATCGTCGATGCGCCAGCCCAGCACATCGGTGACCGGGCCTTCCTTGCCCTGGCCGACGCCGGTGATGCGATCTTTTACGGACAGCGTGCCGGCCACCGCGGCCGGACCGCCTTCGATGACGTTCATGATGGTGACGTAGTCTTCGACGAGCTGCAGCGACGCACCGATGCCGTCGTAGTTCAGGCTCATCTGGATGCGGTATTCCTCGGAGCTGCGCGGCGAGAAGTAGCTCGAATGCGGATCGTAGGCGCGCGCGTACGAATTCATGAGCGACTCGAACACGTCGTCCGAACTGACCTGGTCGATGCGCTTCAACGTGGTTTCGTAACGCTTCTTCAGCAGCTTGGCCGTCTCGTCCCAGGTCTTTCCGGTGAGGATCAGCGAGAGGGCGTCATTCTTGACGCGCTTGCGCCAGTAGTCGTCCAGCTCGGCGGGGGCCGCGGCCCACGGGGTTTTTTCGCGGTTGAATTCGAACGATTCGTTCAGCGTCCAGTTCGGTTCCTTGTCCAGCTGGCCGATGGCGTATTTCATGCGCTCGCGATTGCGCTGCTGGAAGCGTGCAAATATTGCAAACGCAGGGTCGACATCGCCGCTGCGGATCATGTCGTCGAAGCGCAGCTTGTATTGCTCGAATTCCGCGACATCCGCGGCGAGCAGGCTGGTGTGCTGGCTGTCGATGCTTTCGAGGTAGCGCGTGTAGACGATGGCCGAGAGCCGATCATCGAGCTTGGAGCCGCTGTAGTGCATGCCTTCGAGCATGGACCCGACCTTGCGCGCGACCGACCGGTGGCGCTCGCTCGGCACCACGGATCCCGCGGGAAGCTGCGTACTCGCCGGTACCTGGGCAGAGCCGGTAAGCACCATGAAGGCGGCCAGCATCGAAGGTGCGAGCCAGCGGGTCGAGCGGGTGATCAGTGAATTCATGCTTCGGTGTGTCTCAAGCTTCGGGGCGGTCCGTACAATTCAACACTAAGGCCGCAGGCCGGCCTGCTCAAGTGTCATCTCATCAAACATAGGCATTTCCATGCGCCCACTGGTCGTTCTCCTTGGAATCGTGATGGGTTCGACAGTCTCCATCGCGGTCGCGATGCTGTTGACCGGAGTGGTATTTCTGCTGCTTCCGGAGTACGGGGCGCGCCTAGCGGAAGAGCGCACGCCGCTGCTGGTCGCCTGCCTGCTTTCGGCGTCACTGGCGGCCATTGCCGCGACGAGTTTTTACGGCGAGTTGCACAAGCGCAGCTGGCGATATGCCGCTCATGGAGCGCTGCTGCTGATGTTGGCGCTCTCCCTATGGATTTATTGGCCGAAGAGTTGAAACGCACCCCCATGAGTACATTCGAGCGCCTGGTTCGACACTTGGTTCCGGCAGTTCTCGCCGGCATCGCAATCTCCGCTGCCGCCGCCCCGAAAGCGGGATCCGTCGACGAAACTGTTTACCGTGCGCACATCGCCAGGCTCGCGTCCGACGAGTTCGGAGGACGTAAGCCGGGAACTGACGCCGAGAAGCGCACCCTCGACTACCTGGAGGCGCAATTCCGTGCGTTGGGCCTTGCGCCCGGCAATGGTGCGAGCTTCCTGCAGGAAGTGCCCATGGTCGAGATCACGGCGGCCTCCGACGCCGCACTGAAGTTCACCACCGGCAAGAACGCCGTGGATCTGAAGTTCCGTGAAAACATGGTCATCTGGACCAAGCGCGTGAAGACGGCGGAATCCATGGCCGACAGTCCAATGGTGTTCGTCGGTTATGGAGTGACCGCCCCCGAGTACGGCTGGGACGACTATGCCGGCGTCGACATGCGCGGCAAGACCGCCGTCATCCTCGTCAACGACCCGGGCTTCATCACACGCGACGCTTCGCTGTTCCGCGGCCGGGCCATGACCTACTACGGACGCTGGACCTACAAGTTCGAGGAGGCCGCGCGCCATGGCGCGACCGGCGCCATCATCGTTCATCAGACCGAACCGGCTTCGTATGGCTGGGACACGGTCGTGAACAGCTGGTCGACCCCACAGCTCGATCACGCCGCCGCGGATGGCAATGCCGGGCGCGTGGCCATCGAAGGCTGGATCACCGAGACGGCCGCGCGGCAGTTGTTCGAGGCAAGCGGCCAGTCGCTCGACGACGCGGTGAAGCGCGCCAATACGCGGGGATTCCGCGCCGAGCCGCTCAAGAGCACCGCAAGCGCATCGCTTCGTAATGCCATTCGCCGCACGACTTCCCACAATCTTGCGGCGCTTCTGCCGGGAACGAAGCGTCCCGGCGAGTACCTCGTCTACATGGCGCATTGGGATCATCTCGGGCGCATGCCTGGATGCTCCGGCGACTGCACCTTCAACGGGGCCGTGGACAACGCCACCGGAACGGCAGGCCTGCTCGCGATCGCCAAGGCATTCGCGAGTTCGTCCGGCAAGCCAGAACGGTCGATCGTGTTCCTCGCGGTCACGCTCGAGGAGTCAGGGTTGCTCGGATCGGCTTACTACGTCGACAACCCGCTGTTCCCGCTCGCGCAAACAGTCGCGGCGTTCAACATGGACGCCATGCACTTCGGCGGGCCCACGCGCGATGTGACCGTGGTCAACATCGGCGCGTCGCAACTCGAGAGTTACCTGGCGGACGCCGCGAAGGCGCAAAACCGCGTGATCCGGGAAGAGCCAACCCCGGAAAAGGGCACCTTTTTCCGCTCCGACCATTTCAATTTCGCCCAGCGCGGCGTGCCGGCGCTCTACATCAAGGGCGGCATCGACGATCGCGAACACGGCGCTGCCTGGCGCCAGAAGTATCTCGACGAATTTACGGCGCAGAAGTACCACAAGGTGGGCGATGAATATTCGGCGGACGCCGATCTGCGGGCCGCAGTCGAGGATCTGGAGTTGCTATACGCCGTGGGCGCGAAGCTGGCGGGCGAAACGAGCTTTCCGAACTGGAACCCGGACAGTGAATTTCGCGCTGCGCGCGATCGCAGCCGGGCGGCGGCCGCAAAATAGCGGGAGGAGAGCGGCGCCCGCACACCGGGCGCCGGAAATTCAGCGGCGATCGCGCCGCGTGCGCCAGATCTCGCGCGCGGATTTGCCCTGCACGCTGTTGTAAGGGTCGCAGCCTTGCGGCTCCGTGGACGGGAACAGGAAGTCGCCTAACAAAGTGACCTTCATGTCCTGGCTCTTCTTCGGTTCCCGCGACGTTTCGAGCTCGCGCTGGCGTTGCCGCGCGCGCTCCTCGGCTTTCACGTCCGCGAGATAGTAATCGCTCATCGCTGTCATCCTCCGCGGCCAGTGTCTCCGAATTGCGTCACAATTTCGGAGGTCGACCCTCTCGGCTACCGGGAAAATCGTGAACGAGTTCACATTTTCCGTTCGGCCGTTTTACTTATAGCTTGCGGAGGGTGAAGCGGAAGATCCTGAAGAGACTGAGGAACAGGAAGGGCCCGGTGAGCGCGATCCAGCAGCTCGGGCGCAACTCCACCAGTCCTTTGTAGTAGTCGAAGTACAGCGCGAACATGCCGCCGTTTGCGTACGGCTTGAGCACGTAGAAACCCGGGAGATAGATGAGCGCCGGCATGACGACCAGGCCGAACAGCAGGGCAAGTCCCAGCGTCGTCGCTTCGAATTTGAATGGCGGCAGCGAGAGGTAAGAAGCGTGCGCGCGCACGAACCAGTTGAACAATTTGGCCCAGGCCCCCGAGGACTCCCGCCGGTAGGCGGGAAAGCGCGGGCATAATAGCGCATGAGCAAAATCAGGGCGGCAGTGATCGGTGTCGGCTATCTCGGCCGCTTTCACGCGCAGAAATACGCGCAACTCGCGGCCAGCGAGCTGGTTGCGGTGGTGGATGGTCGCGACGAGGTTCGCAAGGCGGTCGCCACCGAAACCGGCACACAGGCGATCGCCGACTATCGCGAACTGCTGGGCAAGGTGGACGCCGTCAGCGTGGTCACACCGACCCCCGCTCATTTCGAAATTGCCGATGCCTTCCTCGCCGCGGGTGCGCATGTGCTCGTGGAAAAGCCGATTACCGAAACTCCGGAGCAGGCGAGGGCATTGATCGCCCAGGCGGAGAAGCATCAGCGAATCCTGCAGGTCGGGCACCTCGAGCGTTTCAATGCCGCCGTGCTCGCAGCCGAGCCGTACCTGAACGCTCCGCGTTTCATGGAATGTGTTCGCCTGGCCCCCTACAAGGAGCGTGGTACGGACGTGAACGTGGTGCTGGACCTGATGATCCACGACATCGACCTGGTGCAGTCCCTGGCGGGCGGTGAAATCGTCAGCATCGATGCCATCGGCACACCGGTTTTCTCCGGTGAGATCGACATCGCCAACGCCCGCATCCGCTTCGCCAACGGCTGCGTGGCCAATGTCACCGCCAGCCGCGTCAGCATGAAGACCGAACGCAAGCTTCGAATCTTTGAAGATGCCGCGTACATTTCGCTCGACCTGCAGCAGAAAATTCTGACACTGCTTCGCAAGCGCGACGGAGTGCCACAACCCGGTCAGCTCCCGATGAGCATCGACGAGGAGAATCTCGACCAGGGTGACGCCCTCAAGAGCGAAATCGAGTCTTTCCTCGACTGCATCCGGAACAACCGGCGGCCTATCGTGTCAGGTGAAGATGGGCTCCGCGCACTCGAGACCGCCATCCGCATCACCGACCAGGTTCACGCGAATCTCATCCGATCCCCTGCGGGTTGACCATGGCGGCTTGAAGGTGCGTGCGGCGCACCTACATATGCCGCATGAACACACCAATCCGCCCGGTCAATGATGTGCGACGAACGCTCGACATAGACCTCGTCGCCGATTTCACCTGCCCCTGGTCGTGGCTGGGCATGGCGCAGCTCACGCGCGCGCTCGGTAACCTGTCCGGCGATGTGGAGACCCGTCTGCGGTGGCATCCCTTCCGCATGGCGACACCCAACGCGAACACCGCGCCGCGCAGTTTTCACGACTATCTCGCCGATCGGCTGCCGCAAGGCATCAGCGTGCCGTTCGCGGAGAAAAGCCTGGCCGAGGCGGGCCGCGAGCTTGGAATCGAATTCCACTTCGAGAAGCTTGGCGCGTTGCCGAGCACTTCCGAAGCACATCGGCTCGTGCAACTGGCGGCGAGTCACGGGCGACACGCAAACGTGGCGGCGGGAATCTTCCGTGCCTACTTCGAACAGGGCGCTGATATCGCCGATCCCGAAGTGCTGGCGCAGATCGGCGCGGACGCCGGTGTCGATGAGAAAACCCTGAAAACCTTTCGCGAGACACGCGAGGGCGACACTTCGCTCGCTGGCATCGAAGAGCGATTGCGGGGCTTCGGTGTGCGCACCGTACCCAACCTGTTGTTTGGCGGCCGCGTTCTGGTCCCCGGCACGGTCAACGTGGCCACCTACGTGCACGCGCTAGACCAGGCGCTGTTTCCCTCGAACGAGGATGAAGAGAAGCAGCAGCCGACCCTGCATTGATGGCGGCTGCCGACGATGCGCGCTACCTTAACGGCCGCATGTCACAGGCCCAACTCAAGTCAGATCTTCGCGCCATCGTCGGCGAGCAGGGCATGCTCGAAGGCGCGGCCGTGCGCGAACGCGCCGGCACGCTCTGGCATGGCCGCATCGATGCCGAACTACTGGTGAGGCCACGAAACACCGAGCAGGTCTCTGCCATCCTCGGCTTGTGCAACGCGCGCGGGCAGCCCGTGGTCACCCATGGCGGACTGACCGGCCTCGTCAACGGGGCCGATGCGGATGCGCGCGACATCATCCTGTCGCTCGAGTCGATGAATGCCATCGAGCGCGTCGACGTGCCCGGGCGCACGCTTCGCGCGCAAGCCGGCGCGAAGCTCGGACAGGTGCAGCGCGCCGCCGAGGAGCGAGGCATGGTTTTTCCTCTCGACCTGGGCGCGCGCGACAGCGCCACGGTGGGCGGAAATATCGCCACCAATGCCGGGGGCCTGCGGGTGCTGCGTTACGGAATGATGCGCAACCTGGTGCTCGGCATCGAGGCGGTGCTGGCTGACGGCACGGTCATCACCTCGCTCAACCGCATGCTCAAGAACAACGCAGGTTATGACCTCAAGCAGCTCTTCATCGGCAGCGAAGGCACGCTCGGAGTCGTGACACGCGCCGAGCTTCGGCTGGTTTCGCGCACGCGCAGCCAGGAAACCATGCTGGCATCGCTGCCCACTTTCGAGGCCCTGGTGGAATTGTTAGGCCGGCTGGACTCGGGGCTGGGCGGTCAGCTCGCGGCATTCGAGGCGTTGTGGGGCAACTACTACGACTACAACACGGCGCCACCCGCGGCGAACGCCGCGCCATTGGCGCGCGGCGCACCTTTCTACGCCATCGCGGAGACGCTGGGAGGAGATCCCGAGCACGATCGCGCGCGCCTCGAGAGCGTACTCGCGCAGGCACTCGACGACGGTCTGCTGGCCGATGTCACCATCGCCAGCTCCGAGACCGAGCGGCGCGCCATCTGGGCGATTCGCGAGGACGTGTGGCAGGTCAAGAACATCGCGCCGCTGCTCACATTCGACGTCAGCCTGCCCATCGAGAACATGAAGGCCTATACCGAAGAAGTGTGTGCTTCGGTGCACGCGTTCGCGGGCCCTGGTCGCGCCTTCGTGTTCGGCCACATGGCGGACGGCAACCTGCATTTGGTGATCGCCGCCGGGGACGACGCCGCGACACGCGCCACGATCGAGGGCATGGTCTATCGTCCGCTGGCCAGGATCGGCGGGTCGGTGTCCGCCGAGCACGGCATCGGCCTCGAGAAACGCGCCTATCTACCGTTGTCGCGCACCGCGGCGGAGATCTCCACCATGCGGCTGCTCAAGAACGCCCTCGATCCCAAAGGCATACTCAATCCCGGCAAGGTGTTCGCATGACTTCTCCAGCACATTTGAATCGTCCCAGTCGGGAAGTGGTGGTGGCGGCAACGCAGTTCGCCTGCGGCTGGGATGTCGCGGCGAACATCGCCAATGCCGAGAGGCTCGTGCGCGAAGCGGCCAGACAAGGGGCGCGCATCATCCTCATCCAGGAGCTGTTCGAAACTCCCTATTTCTGCATCGAGCAGGATTCGCGCCACCTGCGCATCGCCACCAGCGTGGCGGACAACCGCGCCATCAACCATTTCGCGAAGATTGCCCGCGAGCTCGACGTGGTGCTGCCCATCAGCTTCTTCGAGAAGGCCAACAACTCGTTCTTCAACTCCATCGCCATCCTCGATGCCGACGGCCGCAATCTCGGCGTGTATCGCAAGGCGCACATCCCCAACGGGCCCGGCTACCAGGAGAAGAACTACTTCAGCCCCGGAGATACCGGCTTCAAGGTCTGGGACACGAAGTACGCGCGCATCGGCGTGGGCATCTGCTGGGACCAGTGGTTTCCGGAGTGCGCGCGAGCGATGGCGCTCATGGGCGCGGAGCTGCTGCTCTACCCGACGGCGATCGGCAGCGAGCCGCCGCCGGCTTTGCCCGTGAATTCGCGCGACCACTGGCAGCGCACCCAGCAGGGACATGCTGCCGCCAACCTCATGCCGGTCATCGTCTCGAATCGCATCGGCACCGAAAGGGCGCTGCAGAATCCCGAGGGCGTGTACATCCGTTTCTACGGGTCGAGTTTCATCGCCGACTCCACCGGCGCGAAGGTGGCCGAAGCCGGTGAAGAAGGCGAGGCGGTGCTCACCGCGAAGTTCGACCTGGCCGCCAACGAGGAACTGCGCAACAACTGGTTCGTGTTCCGCGACCGGCGGCCGGAGCTGTACGGCGCCCTGACTACCTACGACGGTAGCTAGGGCGCTTTTCGTTCAGGCGACCGCGACCGGGCGGCGGCGCGCGAACACCAGGCCGCCCAGCATCATGGCGAACAGGCCGAGCGTGCCCGGCTCCGGGACACTCACGTCGTGCAGTCGGATTGCGCCCATCCAGGTGCTGACTTCCGTGACCGAGAGATTCAGCAGGCTGCCATCGGCAAGAGTGCCCGTGAGCAGTCCGCCGGCGTAGAGCAGGCCTGTGCCGTAGATATCGACCGTCGCGCATTGGTCGAGGCGCATGCCGAGGCCGGCAGATGTGTAGCCGAATTGGCCACCCCAGATATCGAACGAGGTGTTGTTCGACGCGCAGGTGGGGCCGTTGAAGATCGCGTTCGTGGGGCCGAAGTCGAGCAGCCACGATCCGATCGACGTGTCGATGGCGCCGCCGAAGAACGCGATGTTCGAGTTCGTGGCGTAGGCGCCGGCGGCGTCGGAGAACGTCATGCCGCCTTCGATGCTGCCGCCGCGGATGTCGACATTCATGTTGCGCGAGTTGACGCTCCAGCTGCCCGCGATCCGCCCATCTTGCATCGAGAAGTCCATGGTGGAAGCGAGCGCGGCGCCACTGCCGAAGTTGCCGAGAATTTCGCCACCCGTGAGCGACACGATGTGATCGATGTTGTTGGCGGTTATTACATTGCCGGAGATGGTTCCGCCGCTCATGAAGAGGATGATGCCGGAGTTCACTTCGCGCAGATTGCCGTTGATGAAAGCATTGCCGGAAATTTCGATGATGCCGTCCGTTTCCACGTTGCCGTTCACGCGCGCGTTGCCACTGATGCTCGTGCGAAGCGTGGGAGTGGTGGGGATGCCAGGGCCTGGCGAGAATCCGAGCCCGTAGATCGCCGTGCCGGTCAGGCCCGCGTCGACGATGCTGTTATCGGTGATGGACAGGCGCCCGCCCAGCGACCGCGCGATTCCGAATCCCTCGAGACCACCTTGCACGCGCGCGTTGCCTTCGAGGTAGATGCGATGCTCGAAGGTGTTGCGTTCCGTCGAGAGCGCGCCGCGGGTTTCGATGAAGCCCGTGGTCGATCCGTCGCCTGTGATCGTGCCACCGGAGATGACCTGCACCGTGGTGGCATCGCCCACCCGAACGCTTTCGGTGACCGGCGTATTGATCGTATGTACTGCGCCGTCGTCGTAGATGATGACGGCTGGCGCCAGAGAGGGCGCGAGCCCGGACGCGAGCGCGAGCAGCAGTGTCCAGATCCTTTTCATGACACTCCCCTTGATTGTTATTCGCGGCGTAACTAACTACTTATTCGCCACCGCGTGAGCCGAGTGTATGCATGGCACGCGCGCGCCGATGGCCGGGGTGGGCCCGGCGGCGCGTGAAATTGTGAATTAAGTCCGCGATTGGTCGCGTACGGGCGTCGCACATGCGCCGTACGCGCATGTGCGGTGCGCGATTCCCCGACCCTTAAGGCTGGAGGTTGTTAGCTTGGCGGCGGCGGCGCGTGAACGCGATTGCGCCGAGAGCCATCGCGAAGAGTCCGAGTGTTCCCGGTTCGGGCACGCTGACATCGTGCAGGCGAACCGAGCCACTCCAGCGGCTTTCTTCGGTGACCGCGACGTTGAGCAGGCTGCCGTCCGCGAGAAGCCCCGTGAGCCACCCACCGGCGTAACTCAGGCCGGTGCCGTACACGTCGAGCGTCGCGCAATAGTCGAGGCGAATGCCGTTGCCGGCGGAGTTGGCCCCGAGCTGACCGCCCCAGATGTCGAAGCGCGAAGTGTTGGCGCTGCAGTCGAAGGAAGTGGCGCCACCGAAGTCGAACGTGGACGCGAAGTCGAACAGCCATCCACCGGCCGCCGCGTCGACGGCGCCGCTGAAGATCGACACGCGATCGTCGGCCGCCGTCGGATCGGCGATGCTGCCGAAGACCATTCCGCCGTTGATCTGGCCGCCACGAAGCTCGACCAGCATGTCCTGCGAAAACACGCTCCAGCCGCCGTCGATCTGGCCGCCATGGATGGAGAAATCGATGTTGCTGGCGAGGCCGCCGTAGCCGCCGAGAATCGAACCGGCGTTGATCAACGCGGAATGCCCGACCAGGGATCCCGAACGTACATGCCCCTGGATGGTGCCGCCGTTCATTTCCAGCGCAATACCGCCATTGGCCTCGAAGAGGTTGCCGGTGATCAGCGCGTTGCCCGAGAGGTGGATCAGCCCATCCGAAAGAACCGTGCCGTTGACGACGGCGTTGTCCGACATGTACGTGCGCAGGGCGGGTGCCTGAGGTGGAGAAGTGAAGGCATAACCATAGATGCCGCCATTCACCTGGCTGTTGCCGGAGAGAAACAGATTGCCGTTGATGGCCCGTGCAATCGCGTACCGATCGCCGCCCGCGGACACCTGCCCGTTGCCGAAGATGTTGATGGAACTGTTGCTGCCGGGCACGGCGGACAACGCACCGAGCGCGAATGTCGACGAGAGGTTGGTGCCGTCACCGACGACGGAGCCGCCGGACCCGATGTTCACCGCCGAACCGTTGCTCAGCAGCACGCTCTGCAGAGTCGGCGAATTGAAGGAGTGCGTGCCGCCGTCGTCGAGCAGCAGGGCCGCGGATGCGAAAGATGGCGCGAGGACCCCGGCCAGTGCGAGAAAACGTGTCGCCTTCCTGTTCATGACACTTCCTTATGTAAAGACGCGAATGTCTAACTACTCGTCCGGACATCGCAATAGCAGGCGAGTGTACGAGCGCCGGTCGGTCCGCAAGTCGTAGGGAAAAGTCTGAG
This sequence comes from Steroidobacteraceae bacterium, assembly GCA_035765415.1. GTDB lineage: Bacteria > Pseudomonadota > Gammaproteobacteria > Steroidobacterales > Steroidobacteraceae > CADEED01. Next base: position 10,907 of record DASTXR010000149.1, read on the forward strand.
CGGACCGAAACTGTGATTCAGTTCGCGTGTTTATTACGCGCGCCAGGGATTGGTCGTTGTGTGCGGCGCAATTGAAAATTTTGCTTGCGCGCCCGGTGCCGGGGCACCGGGCGAATTGGTGGAGGCGGCGGGAATTGAACCCGCGTCCGCAAGCGTTAGACGTAAGAATCTACGTACGTAGCTGCTTCTTTGTTTTCTCGCCTCGCGCTACCCGAAGAGCAGGGAAAACGCTCAGCCAGCGACTGTGACTCTTAACGATTCCGCCAGTAGCACACGGAAACGCGATCCTATGAGCGCTACCCCAGATTCAGCGGCATAGGCACCAACTGGTCTGAGGGCAACCGCGATTAGGCGGCTAGTGCGTAGTTGTCGTCGTTGGCAACTATGAAGTGCACAGTGTTTAACGAGGGCCATGCGCCTCGGTACGCCTCTTACGGTTCACTACCCACGTCGAAACCGGTCGCCCCCGTAAAGGTGAGGGGAGCATACATGGGGGGAGCCGGCGCGTCTGCAAGAGTTCTTGCCTATCCGCGTCTCATCACACGTGCCTTGTCGCGCTGCCAGTCGCGGTCTTTTTCGGTGGCGCGCTTGTCATGTTGTTTCTTGCCCTTCGCAAGGCCGATCTCGAGTTTTGCGCGGCCGTCTTTCCAGTGCAGGTCGAGAGGCACCAGCGTGTAGCCCTTCCGCTCGACGCTGCCAACGAGGCGCGACAGCTCGGACTTGTTCAGCAGCAGCTTGCGCGTGCGGATCGGGTCCGGGATCAGGTGAGTGGACGCGGTTTTCAAGGGCGTGATGTTCGCGCCGAACAGGAACGCCTCGCCTTCCTTGAGATAGACGTAAGCCTCGGCCACCTGCGCCTTGCCCGCGCGCATGGACTTCACTTCCCAACCCTGGAGCACGAGGCCGGCTTCGAGCCGTTCCTCGATGAAATAGTCGTAGCGTGCCCTGCGATTTTCAGCGATGAGCCGCGGCGCTTCTTTCTTCTCGGGTTTGTTCCTGGCTGGCTTGTTCATGTTGCTTGCCGCGCCGGCATTGTACCCGTGCGCCCCGCGTTTGATTTAAATTGGTTCCATGCGTGAAGTTAAGCGTTCGGCGTTGATCGCGGAGTCGCCGGCACGAATGTATGCGCTCATCAACGACATCGAACGTTACCCGGAGTTCGTACCCTGGTGCGCCGCCGCGCGCATCGAATCGCGCAAGGAGGCGGAGGTGGTCGCCACCCTGAACATCAAGCGCGGGCCGCTGCGCGCCGAATTCACCACGCGCAACCTGCTCGAGCCCGACCGGCGGGTGCTCATGCAGTTCGTCAGCGGGCCATTCCGCGTGCTCGAGGGCCTCTGGACGCTGTCGCCGCTCGGCCAGCTGGGCTGCCGCGTGGAGCTCGAAATGCGCTTCGAGTTCGCCAACCGGGTGGCGGGCGCATTGTTCGAGCCGCTGTTCGAGGATACGGCGGCTTCGCTGGTCGACGCGTTCGTGAAACGCGCGCGCGAAACCAAGACTAGCTAGATGAAATCCTGCACCGTGGCATTCGCGATGCCCGAGCGGCAGTGGTCGTGGCAGCTGCAGTTGCCCGACGATGCAACCGTTGCCGATGCGCTGGCCGGCGCGCGTGCGCAATCCCCGGACGTCGACGTGCCCTGGGACGCTGACGTGGGAATTTTTGGACAGCTGTGCGAGCGCAACACGGTGCCGCGCGACGGCGACCGCATCGAGCTCTACCGGCCGCTCAGGTTGGACCCGAAGGAGTCCCGGCGGGAGCGGGCACGGGCTCGGAGGGCGGCACTGGATCGGGAGCCTTCTCGGCTTCCGAAGGAGTCGCCGCCTCGTTAGCCGGCGCGGCAGCTTCGGCCTTGTCGTCGCCGCGCTTCTTCTTGTCCTTGCTCTTGGTTTCCGCGATCGCCTTGCGCAGATCGCGCTCGAGCTGATCGAGATCAGCCTGCGTGGGCACGCCCTGGTTTTCGTAGCGCGCCACCTTGTCGTCCGCGAAATACACCGTGAGCCGGCGCTTCAGAGGTTTCTTGATCCGCTGCGAGCTGAAGAAATAGTAGTAGTCCCAGCGGCTCTCATCGAACGCGTCCGGCACCATGGGGGTGCCGAGCAGGAAGCGGACCTGGCTGCGCGTCATGCCTTCCTTGAGCTGCGATACCGAGTCCGGAACCAGGTAGTTGCCCTGCTGAATGTTCATCTTGTACACACAGCCCGAAGCGAGGAACGCGGCAGCGGCGAGAAAAATTGTTGGTAGTGCAAGGCGTTTCATGGTGGCGCATCATACCGCATCGTTTTCTGGAGACTGCTGGCTTGGAAAGCAAAGACCTGCGCAAGGCCGGGCTCAAGGTGACGGGTCCCAGGCTCAAGATCCTCGAAATCCTCGAGGGCAGCCCGACGCGTCATATGTCGGCTGAGGGCATCTACAAACGGCTCATCGAATCGAACGAGGACATCGGCCTCGCGACGGTGTACCGCGTGCTCACGCAGTTCCAGGCCGCGGGCCTGGTGTCGCGGCACCATTTTGAAGACGGCATGGCCGTGTTCGAGCTCAACCAGGGAACGCATCACGACCATATCGTGTGTCTGGACTGCGGCCGCGTCGAAGAGTTCATCGACGAATCGATCGAAGAGCGCCAGGAAGAGATCGCCACCCGCCTGGGGTATGAGCTGGTCGATCACGCGATGACGCTTTACGGTCATTGCCTGAAACCGGGCTGTCCGTCCGTCAAGCGAGCGCAGAAGCCGCAGAAGAGCAGCTGACGGCCGGGGCCGCGCCGCGCGTGGCCAATCAGGCCTTGCGCTTTCCGCCGCGAACTTTCTGATCCGGATTGGCTGCCATGTGCAGCATCTCGCGCGCGTGTTCGCGCGCCTTGCCGGTGACTTCCTTGCCACCCATCATTCGCGCGAGTTCTTCGATGCGCTCGTCCATGGTGAGCTCGGAAATGGTGGTGCGCGTAGTCTTGCCGTCGGTGAGCTTGGCCACGCGCAGGTGATGATGCCCCTGGCTCGCCACCTGCGGCAGGTGAGTGACGCAGATTGCCTGTCCCGAAAACCCCAGCGCCTTGAGCTCGCGGCCGACGATCTCCGCCACCGCGCCGCCCACGCCGGAATCGACTTCGTCGAACACCATGCAACGCGCGTCCTCGGCGGCACAGGCCACCTGCACCGCCAGCGACAGGCGTGACAGTTCACCGCCGGACGCGACCTTGGCGAGCGGGCGCAGCGGTTGTCCGGGGTTGGCGGTGACGCGAAATTCCACGACGTCGAAACCGTGTGCAGCCGGTTCGCCGTTCGCCTGGTTGACGTCGATGAGGAACCGGCCTCCAGCCATTCCCAGGGTCTGCATGCGAGCGGTGATGTCCTTGGACAACGCGCGCGCCGACGTCTGGCGCGTCGCGGACAACTGGGTCGCCAGCTTGCGATATGCCTCGAGCGATTCGGCCTGGCTCTTCTTGAGCAGGTTGAGCTGTTCGTCGGCGCTGTCGAGTTCGGCGAGTTCTTTTTCGAGCACCGCGGCGCGGCCCGCGAGTTCAGCGGCCGGCAGGCGATGCTTGCGGCTCAGCTCTTCGACCGCGGCGAGTCGGCGTTCGACTTCTTCCTGCCGGGCCGGGTCGATGTCGAGAGTTTCGAGGTAACGCGACAACTCGCGTGCCGCTTCGCGAATCTGGATGGTGGCTTCGTCCACCATCGGGATCACCTTGGCGAGCCGCTGATCCACGCTCGACAAAGTCTTGATGCCGGCCAGCGCGCGCGACGCCGTGGCGTGCGCGTTGCCGTCATCGGAGTCGTACAGGAGCCCGACCGCGGCTTGCGCAGCTTCGGCAAGCCGGCCGCGATTGGAATGGCGCGTCCGTTCTTCGGTGAGCTGCGCGACTTCGCCTTCCTTGAGATCGAGCGCCTTGAGCTCGCTCACCTGGAACCTGAGCAACTCCACGCGCGAATCGCGATCGCGCGACTTGCCCTCGAGTTCGACGGTGCGGTTCACGAGCGCGATCCAGACTTTGTGTGCTTCGCGCACCTTGTCGGCGAGCTCGAGGCTGTCGCCGAAATCGTCGAGCAGTTCGCGCTGGGCGCTGCTGCGCGTGAGCGACTGGAATTCGTGCTGTCCGTGGATGTCGACGATGAGCCCGCCGACATCGCGCAGGAGCTGCAGCGGCACGGAGACGCCGTTCAGATAGCCGCGCGAGCGGCCATCGCTGGCGATGACCCGGCGCACGGTGAGCTCATCGTCCGCGTCGACGGATTGCTCCGCGAGCACTTCGCGCAGCGCGGCCGGACTTCCGCTGATGTCGAACGTGGCCGAGAGCTCGGCGCGTTCGGTACCCGCGCGCACGACTTCGGCGCCGCCCTTGCCACCCGCCAGCAGCGCCAGCGCATCGACCACGATGGACTTGCCGGCGCCGGTTTCGCCCGTGAGGACCGTGAGCCCGGCGCGCACTTCGAGATCGATGAGATCGATGATGGCGAAGTCACGAATCTGCAGATGGGTAAGCATGGATCACTCGGATTTGTTGACGCCGCCGCGTCCCCAATGGAGCTTGGAGCGCAGCAGGCGGTAATACTCGAACTTGTTCGGGTGCAGAAGCGTGATCTTCTGCGCAGTAGGATGCACTTCGAGGCGGTCGCCGGGAGCGAGTTCGCCGAGCGGAACGCCGTCACAGGTGATTTGCCCGCGAGTATCGGGGCGATCGATGAGTTTCACGGCGATGACCGAACGCCCGGACACCACGATGGGGCGATCGGACAAGGTGTGCGGGCAAATGGGGGCCACGACCAGCACATCGAGATGCGGCGCCACGATGGGGCCGCCGCAGGACAGCGCATAGGCAGTGGAGCCGGTGGAACTCGCAACGACCAGGCCGTCGCCCCCATGCGTGTTCACATAGGCGCCGTCGATCCAGGTTTCGAAGTCGAGCATGCGGCCGGTTTCCCACTTCTGCAGCACGACATCGTTGAGGGCGAGCGCGCGCGCGTTGACGCCGTTGGCGCCGACGATGCGCGCTTCGAGCAGCGCGCGTTCGTCGCGTTCGCAACGCCCCTCGAGCGCAGCGTCCACGGAGGCAAACATGTCCTGGGGGAGAACGTCCGTGAGGAACCCGAGCCGGCCGCGATTGATGCCGACCAGGGGTACGCCGCGATGCGCGACGAGTCGTGCCGCATAGAGAAGTGTGCCGTCGCCGCCGATTGCGATGACCAGGTCTGCCTGGTTGGCGATTTCATCTTCCGGAACGCGCACCGCCAGGCCGGCGGGCACGTCGAATGGGTCTTCTTGCGGCAATAGGGCACGGATCCCGCGCTTCTTGAGATGCGAGAGGAGAGTCAACGCGGACTCGGCAACGCGCGGGTCGCTGAATCGGCCTATTAGCGCGCAAGCTTGCGCCGGTAGAGCCATGCTGCTTTGTAGCATGGGACACACAGGCGGCCAATGCACTGAATCACTTCGAAAACTGTCGAATGGAGCAGTCCCGAGGTTCCTTGACGCGCCGATTCGGACACGGGTAGCTTCGTCGGGGTGAGCGACACCCCCGACGATGCACTATCCGAGCGCGAACAGCTTTTGCTGCGGGTGCTCGTTGGGAGCTATATCCGCGATGGACAGCCCGTCGGATCAAGATCCCTGTCCCGCGAGTCAGGGCTGGCCCTGTCTTCCGCGACCATCCGCAACATCGTTGCCGACCTCGAGCAGCTCGGGTTTGTTAGCTCTCCGCACACGTCCGCGGGCCGCGTGCCCACCGACAAGGGTTATCGCTTTTTCGTCGACTCGCTGCTGAAGTCCCGCACGCCCATCGAAGACGATCCGGCGTTCACCGAGCTGCGTCGCCAGCTCGATGCGTCGCGTGACGATTCGAAGGCGCTGGTCGCCGCGGCATCGCAACTGCTGTCGAGCGTGACGCGCCTCGCCGGCGTCGTGACGCTGCCGCGCACCCAGCAGGCGTCGATTTCACAGATCGAGTTCGTCGGGCTTTCCGACAATCGAGCGCTGGTCGTGCTGGTGTTCAACGACCGCGAAGTGCAAAACCGCATCATCCACCTCGAGCGTTATCACTCGGCGGACGAATTGCGCCGCGCGGCCAATTTCCTCACGGAGCGTTGCCGCGGCAAGACGCTCACGCAGGTTCGCCAGGACATCCTGCGCGAGATGCATGAAACGCGCGAACACATGAACGTGGCGATGAAAGATGCCATCAACGTCGCCGAGCACGTGTTCAAGGCGGACGACGCAAACCGCATGGAATACGTGATGGCCGGCGAGCACAACCTGATGGGCGCGGGCGAACTGTCGTCGGTGGACAAGCTGCGCCGTCTCTTTGAGGCCTTCAACGAGAAGCGCGACATACTGAATCTTCTCGATCACAGTCTGCGTGCCGACGGCGTGCAGATCTTCATCGGCCAGGAATCGGGGTTCAAGATTCTCGATGACTGCAGCGTGGTCACCGCGCCTTACAGTGCCGACAACGAAGTGGTCGGGGTCATCGGGGTCATCGGCCCCACGCGCATGGCCTACGAGCGGGTGATTCCCATCGTCGACGTCACGGCGAAGATCCTCGGCGCGGCACTTGCCCGAAGGTGAGGGCAGGGGCGCCAGGCGCCTGCGGGCATTAAGGATTTTCCACCGCAATCCTTGATAATCCGCCGTCCGGCCCCACCTCGGCGCCCAATTACAGCTCCAAGCCTGCTGAAATTCAGCAGTAGTCGCATGTTTTATTTGAGGTTTCTTGATGCCTGACCCGTTGAATGAGCACGGCACCGCCGGCTCCGATGACAAGACCACGGTGTTGCCCGAAACAGCAGTGGCGCTGGTGGAGATGGAGCGCCTGCAACAGGCCCTCGCGGCCTCCGAGGAGCGTGCGAAGAACCACTGGGAGCAATACCTGCGCGCGCTCGCCGACGTGGAAAACGTTCGCAAACGCGCCGCCAAGGATCTGGAGAACACCCGCCAGTACGCAGTCGAGAAGTTCGCCCAGGACCTGATCACGGTGAAGGACTCGCTCGAGATGGCCATCGCCACCTTCCAGAAGGATGGGGCTGCCAAGGCCGACGTCGCCAGCCTCGTCGAAGGGCAAGACGCGACCTTGCGCCAGCTGGCCAAAGCTTTCGAGAAAGCGCAGATCGAAGAGGTCAACCCCGAAGGCGCCCCGTTCAATCCGGAATTGCACGAAGCGATGATGACGCAGCCCAGTGATGCGCCGCCGAACACCGTGCTGTCCGTGGTCCAGCGTGGCTACCAGTTGAACGGGCGGCTGTTGCGGCCGGCCCGCGTGATCGTGTCCGCACCGAAAACGTAAACGAAAACTTGAAACAAGTGACCCGGCCTCCAGAAAGGGGCCAAGGGTCAATACCCAATAAGAGTGAGTGGAGATTTTATGGCTAAGGTAATCGGCATCGATCTGGGAACCACGAATTCGTGCGTCGCCATCATGGAAAGCGGCAAGCCGCGCGTCATCGAGAACAGCGAAGGCGACCGCACCACGCCGTCCATCGTGGCGTTCACCAAGGACAACGAAGTGCTGGTGGGCCAATCGGCCAAGCGCCAGGCCGTCACCAATCCGCAGAACACATTGTTCGCGGTCAAGCGCCTCATCGGCCGCAAGTTCGACGATGCCGTCGTGCAGAAGGACATCAACATGGTGTCCTACAAGATCGTGAAGGCGGACAACGGCGATGCCTGGGTCGAAGCCCAAGGTGAAAAGAAGGCGCCGCCGGAAATCTCCGCGCGCGTTCTCATGAAGATGAAGAAGACCGCCGAGGACTATCTCGGCGAAGAAGTGACCGAAGCCGTCATCACGGTGCCGGCGTACTTCAACGACCAGCAGCGCCAGGCGACCAAGGACGCCGGCCGCATCGCCGGTCTCGACGTGAAGCGCATCATCAACGAGCCGACCGCGGCCGCGCTGGCCTACGGCCTCGACAAGTCCGGCAAGGACCGCAAGATCGTCGTGTACGACCTCGGTGGCGGCACCTTCGACGTTTCCGTCATCGAAATCGCGGAAATCGACGGCGAGCGCCAGTTCGAAGTCCTATCTACCAACGGCGACACGTTCCTCGGGGGCGAAGACTTCGACAACCGCATCATCAATTTCCTCGCGGACGAGTTCCTCAAGGAATCCGGCGTCGACGTGCGCAAGGATCCGCTTGCCGTGCAGCGCCTCAAGGAGGCCGCCGAGAAGACCAAGATCGAGCTGTCCTCGAGCCAGCAGACCGACGTGAACCTGCCGTACATCACGGCCGATGCGTCGGGCCCCAAGCATCTCAACATCAAGCTCACGCGCGCCAAGCTCGAGAGCCTGGTCGAAGACCTGGTCAAGAAGACCATCGAGCCCTGCCGCATCGCGTTGAAGGACGCCGGCATCGGCACGCAGGACATCGCCGAGGTCATCCTCGTCGGTGGCCAGACGCGCATGCCGCTCGTGCAGAAGTACGTGAAGGAGTTCTTCGGCAAGGATCCGCGCAAGGACGTGAACCCGGACGAAGCGGTCGCCGTCGGAGCCGCCATCCAGGGTGGTGTGCTCGCGGGTGAAGTGAAGGACGTGCTGTTGCTCGACGTGACGCCGCTGTCGCTGGGTATCGAAACCCTGGGCGGCATCATGACCAAGCTCATCGAGAAGAACACCACGATCCCGACCAAGACTTCGCAGGTGTTCTCGACCGCGGACGACAACCAGGGCGCGGTCACCATTCACGTGTTGCAGGGCGAACGCGATCGCGCCGCCGACAACAAGTCGCTGGGCAAGTTCGACCTCGCCGACATCCCGCCGCAGCCGCGTGGCATGCCGCAGATCGAAGTCACGTTCGACATCGACGCCAACGGCATCATGCACGTGGGCGCGAAGGACAAGGCCACCGGCAAGGAACAGAAGATCGCCATCAAGGCGTCTTCGGGCCTGTCCGAGGAAGAGATCAAGCGCATGGTGAGCGACGCCGAGGCGCACGCGGAAGAGGACAAGAAGTTCCGCGAGCTCGTCGACTCACGCAACCGTGCTGACCAGCTGGTCCATGCGGTCGAGAAGTCACTCAAGGATCTCGGCGACAAGGTCGACGGTGGCGAACGCGCCAAGGTCGAGTCCGCGCTGTCGGATCTGCGTGGCGTGCTCAAGAGCGACGACAAGGCGGCCATCGACAAGAAGGCCGAGGCGCTCATGGCGGCGGCTTCGAACATCGCGCAGCAGGCACAGGCCGCGCAGGCGGGTGCCGGTGGCGGCCCTGAAGCTTCCGCCGGCGGTGCCGGAGCGGGCGCTGGCGCCGGCGCAGGCTCGAAAGCGAACGACGATGCTGTCGACGCCGAGTTCGAAGAAGTCAAAGACAAGAAGAAAGCCTGACGATCAGGCTGCACGCTCCGCGCCGGATTCGGTGCGGAGCGTTTTTCCGTAAGGGCGGCGAATGTCGAAACGCGATTACTACAAGGTGCTCGATCTGCCGCGCACCGCGACCGAGGCCGACGTCAAGAAGGCCTATCGGCGACTGGCGATGAAATATCACCCGGACCGGAACCCGGGTGACAAAGACGCGGAAGAGAAATTCAAGGAAGCCAAGGAGGCTTACGAGGTTCTCTGCGAGGCGGACAAACGCGCCATCTACGACCAGCATGGCCATGCGGGCATCGATGCGTCGCGCCAGGGTGGCGGGCGCGGAAATGCCGGCGCCGACGCTTTCGGTGAAATGTTTGGCGAGATGTTTGGCGACATCTTCGGTGGCGGCCGCCGGGGCGGCGGGCGCTCGCAGGTCTTCCGCGGCGCGGATCTCAAGTACGAACTCGAGATCGACCTGGGTCAGGCCGTGTTCGGCCACTCCGTCGAGATCGACGTCGCCAAGCTCATGGAGTGCGACACCTGCGGCGGCAGCGGCGCTGCCAAGGGCCACAAGCCGGTCACCTGCGAAACCTGCAATGGCGTCGGCCAGGTGCGGATTTCCCAGGGCTTTTTCCAGCTGCAGCAGCCGTGCCCGAAATGCCGCGGCAGTGGCACCATCATCAAGAATCCCTGCGATTCCTGCCTCGGCCAGGGACGTGTGCGTCGTTCGAAGCGCCTCTCGGTGAAGATCCCGGCGGGCGTCGATACCGGCGATCGCATTCGTCTCTCGGGTGAAGGTGAATCCGGACGCAACGGTGGCCCGCCAGGTGACCTGTACGTGGAGTGCCACGTGCGCGAACACGAAATCTTCGAGCGCGATGGTGAACATCTGTCGTGCGAGGTGCCGGTGAGTTTCGGAACCGCCGTGCTCGGCGGCAGCGTCGACGTACCCACGCTCGACGGCCACGTCTCCTTGAAGATTCCCGCGGAAACCCAGTCGGGGCGCGTGTTCCGCCTGAGAGACAAGGGCGTGAAGCCCGTACGGGGCGGATCGCGTGGCGATCTCTTCTGCCGCGTGGTGGTCGAAACGCCGGTGAAGCTCAACGGCGAACAACGCGAGTTGCTGCGCAAGTTCGAGGAATCCTTGCAGAAGGACGCCGGCAAACATGCGCCGCGTGGCGAAAGCTTCTTCGCGGGCGTGAAGCGCTTCTTTTCGTCCGAACCGAGCTGATCGCCGGGCTGACTACCGGGGTGGCAACACCCTGGGCGGCAGTTTTAACGCAGCGCGAAGTTCGGCCATCGCGGCGTTGGCGTCGTTCCGGAATTCCGCGCTGTCATTGAGCATTGTCATGAGCCAGCTCGCGCCCTCGCGTCCGGCCTCGATGTCGCTTGCGAAATGCACTCCACACACCATGCGCTGGCGTGCGAACTCATCCGCACGTGCGAGCAGTTGCCGTTCACGCTCGGGAACCATCGCGCGCAGCAGGTCGGCCATCAAGTATCCGTAATTCGCGTGGCCGCTCGGATACGACAGATCGCCACGCACGCGATCGATGCATGGCTCCATGCGCGGCTCGATCTCATAGGGACGCAGACGCCGGAATTTTTCCTTGGCGGCACGCACGTACGGGCGGGCGTCGTCCTCCACATTCTCGGCAAGCCCCTGCAGCAGCGGAAGGTCGGGATCCGCACCTTCGGGAAAGCCAAGAGCGACATAAAAACGCTGGATCTCGGTCTTGCGATCCGCGCGGGCAGCTTCGACATCCCTGGCGCTGCGTTTGCGTTGCACTTCGAGCAGCGCGTCGAGCTCCGCGCGAGTCTGCGGTGAGTCCGCCGGCGGTGGCTGCGCGAACAGCGCGACGAACGCGGTGCGATCCGCGTTGAGATACTCGGGTTCGCCTTCGTAGTGGTACAGCACCCAGCCCAGCGCCAGGATGGTGACCGCGAAGACGCCGAGCAGGGTTGCCCGGTATGGTTTCCCGCCCGTCATGTATTCGCCCAGGCGCGGGACCGCTCCACCGCCTGGCTCCAGCGCGCGCGGCGCCGCGCCACCTGGTCACGGGGCATGCGCGGTTCGAAGCGCTTCTGCAGTCTCCACAGTGACGCCAGTTCCTGTTGCGACTGCCACATCCCGGCGCCGAGGCCGGCGAGCGCGGCCGCGCCGAACGCGGTGGTTTCCGTGTTCACGGGTCGCATCACCGGCACGCCTAACAAGTCGGCCTGGAACTGCAGCAGCAGGTCGTTGCGCGCCGCGCCGCCATCGACGCGCAGTTCCGACAATGGGTGGCCCGAATCCTGCTGCATGGCTTCGATGAGGTCGGCGGTCTGGAACGCGATGCTCTCGAGCGCCGCCCGCGCGATGTGCGCCCGGGTGCTGCCGCGCGTGAGACCGACGATGGCGCCGCGCGCGGCGGCATCCCATTGCGGCGCTCCCAGGCCGGCGAACGCGGGCACGAGGTAGACATCGCCCGTGTCCGGCACGCTGGCGGCCAGCGCTTCGATCTCGTCCGAACGGCGGATCATTCCGAGCCCGTCGCGCAGCCATTGCACGGTGGCGCCACCCATGAACACGCCGCCTTCGAGCGCGTAGTGGTGGGTTCCGCGTCGCCAGGCCACGGTGGTGAGGAGCCGGTGCCGCGAGACATGAGGCTCGGTGCCCGTGTTCATGAGCGCAAAGCAGCCGGTGCCGTAGGTGTTCTTGGCCATGCCCGGCGTGAAGCAGGCCTGGCCGAACAGCGCGGCCTGCTGATCACCGGCGATGCCGGCGACCGGCAGCGAAACTCCGTCGATGTCGATCGCAACGGCAGCGCGTGGATCGAGGCACGAGTCGACGACTTCGGGCAGGCAGGCGCGCGGAATGCGAAACAGGTGCAGCAGGCGGTCGTCCCATTCGCCGGTGCGGATGTTGAGCAGCAGGGTGCGGCTCGCGTTGGTCACGTCGGTCACGTGGCGGCGATGCCCGGTGAGCTTGAACAGCAGCCAGCTATCTACCGTGCCGAAGGCGAGTTCGCCACGTTCCGCGCGCGCCCGCGCGCCGGGGACCTGGTCGAGCAGCCAGGCGAGCTTGGTCGCGGAAAAGTACGGGTCGAGCAGCAGGCCGGTGAGGGTGGCGACTTCCGGCTCGATGCCCGCGAGGCGCAATTGTTCGCAGGCGCCCGCGGTGCGCCGGTCCTGCCAGACGATGGCCGGCGCCACGGGTTCGCCGGTCGCCCGATCCCAGAGGATGGTGGTCTCGCGCTGATTGGTGATTCCGACCGCGACGATGTCGCGCGCGCTGGCGTGCGCGGCGCGCAGCGCGTCGGCGACCGTGGCGCGCTGCGTTTCCCAGATTTCCCGTGCATCGTGCTCGACCCAGCCGGGTCGGGGAAAGTGCTGCGTGAATTCGCGCTGCGCCAGCGCGACGACCTTCCCGGTGGCATCGAACAACAGGGATCGCGAGCTCGTGGTGCCCGCGTCGAGCGCGAGGATGAACTTCTTCGAATATCCCGGCGCGGCGCTCACGATCCGCTCGTCAGGCGGGCAGTCCGCGCGGCCTCAGCCCCGCGGCGCGGTAGATAGCGTCGATGGCGCGCATGTTGCCGACGGCGTCGTCGCCGCCGGTCAGCGGTTGCGCGCGCCCATCGATGACTTCGATGATGTGGCGCAGCTGGTAATGGAACGTGGTGTCACCCCCGGAGACGATCTCGGGCATGGGCGAATCCTGCGACTCGATGGACAGCGTAGAGCCCGAATGCGGCGCCACCGGGTTGTCGAGTTCGAGAACGCCCTTGTCGCCACGCACGCGCAAGTACCGGGACAAGGCGCCATCCTCGGACTGCATCGAACACCTGAGCGTGGCGGTGGGTCCGCTGGTGAAAGCGAGCTCGGCTTCGATGTCGATGTCCACGCCGGGAGTGGCGCAACGGGCGCTGGCATTGACCACGGTGGGTTCGTCGTCGGCGACGGTGCGAATCCAGTGCATGCAATAGCAGCCGAGATCCATCAACGCGCCGCCGCCCAGGGCTTCGATGTACCGGAGTTCGCCGGGCGTGTCGGGGAGATTCGCATTGAACACGGCTTCGATGTGCCGGATCCTGCCGATCTCACCGGTGCGCAGCGCGGCCAGCGTGCGATGGAACAGCGGGTGGAAGCGGTAGTGGAATCCTTCGAAGAGGTGTTTCTTCGCGGCGCGCGCCGCGGCCACCATCTGCGCCGCATCCTGCGCGTTGCTGGCGAAGGGCTTTTCGACCAGCACGTGTTTGCCGCTCTCGACCGCGGCCGTGCACCACTCGAGGTGCGCCGACGGCGGCAGAGCCACGTACACCAGGTCGATATCGTTGCGGGCGATCAGCTCCGCATAACTACCGAAAGCCTTGGGAATCGAGTGCTGCGCGGCGAAGTCCTGCGCGCGCTCGAGACTGCTGGCCGCGATGGCCACCACCTCGGCGCCGAGCAGCGCGTTGGCGGGAGTGACGATGCCTCGTGGCGCGATCCGTGCCGCGCCCAATATGCCGATGCGTATCATGGGCCGGCAGTCTCGCACGACTGCGCGCGCTGCGGCACACTGTCGTCGTGAGTTGTGAAAGGGAGCCCAAGTGACGACAGCAGTTTTGATCGGCGCCACCGGACGCATGGGCACGGCCATCGTCCGTGAATCGCTGCGCGCCAGCGCTGCGCACAAGCCTCTCGAAGTCGTCGCCGCGGTGGCGTCTCCGGGCAGCAAGTCGCAGGGGCTCGACATTGGCGAGATCGCCGGCGTGAAGGCGATCGGCGTGCGTGTGCTCGACGAGTTGCCCGCGGATCTCGCGAAGGCAAACGTGGCCATCGATTTCTCGCGCCCGGACCTGAGCCTGCGCGCGCTGAACGTCTGTCGCGCCGCGCACGTGCCCATCGTCATCGGCACCACGGGGCATGGCGCCGAGTTCGATGCGCGTGTGGCGGCGGCTTCGCGCGATATCGCGGTGCTCGTGGCGCCTAACACGTCCATCGGTGTCGCGGTTGCGCAGGAACTGGTGCGCATCGCGGCGCGCACGTTGCCGGCGGAGTTCGACATCGAAATCTCCGAGGCTCATCACAAACACAAACTCGATGCGCCGTCGGGCACGGCCCTGGCGCTCGCGCAGAGTGCGGCTGCTGCGCGTGGACTCGACCCGCATGAAGACACGCTTTCCGGGCGATCCGGGCAGGGCGCGCGGCGCGACGGGGAGATCGGCATCGCCAGCATTCGGGCCGGCGATATCGTGGGTACCCATACAGTACTGTTCGCGGGGCCTGGCGAGCGCCTGACGGTGGGGCACGAGGCCACCGACCGGGCGATCTTTGCCAATGGCGCGATCCGGGCGGCGGTCTGGCTTGCGGCCCAAAAGCCGGGCCGGTACACGATGGCAAACGTACTTGGATTAAAAACAACCGGTTAGGGGGTTTTCCGGTTCGACTCATTAGAACTTTCGGTGCGCTTTCGCTTCGATCCGGGCAAGAAGTTTCGTGGACACTCCGGGGCGCGCTTCGTAAAATTGCCGCCTAATCCGAAACGGGTTAGTCCAACGCAGGGCGGGAGGATGTTCGCGAGAACTCCTCCCGCTTTGTGCATGTACGCTCCGCGGAGAGAGCATCCACTTAAATTCGAGTTTTATCGGGCCCGGGCAGGCTCGAGGGGAGTTCCCGCGTGACGATAACCGCGGTTCTGGCTCTGGAAGATGGAACCATCTTCAACGGCCAGTCTATCGGCGCCAAAGGCAATACCACTGGCGAAGTTGTTTTCAATACCGCGCTGACCGGTTATCAGGAGATCCTTTCCGATCCGTCGTACTCACGACAGATCGTGACGCTCACCTATCCACACATAGGCAACACGGGCACCACGCCCGAAGATCTCGAGGCGCCCACGGCTTACGCCGCGGGGCTGGTAGTTAGAGACGTCCCGCCGCTGGCGAGCAACTGGCGCAAGAACGAAGACCTGCGCGAATTCCTCACGCGTCACAAGGTCGTCGCCATCGCCGGCATCGACACCCGCAAGCTGACGCGCATCCTGCGCGAGAAGGGTGCGCAGGCCGGCTGCATCATGACCGGCGAGAAGATGGACGCCGCCGCCGCGGTGCGCGCCGCGAAGAAGTTTCCGGGCCTGAAGGGCATGGACCTGGCCAAGGTGGTCACCACCAAGCGCACGTACCAGTGGAACGAAGGCAGCCTCTGGCAGCCCGAGAACCGCCCCGTCATGCGCGCCCATCAGCGCCTGCACGTGGTCGCGTACGACTACGGCGTGAAGCGCAACATCCTGCGCATGTTGTCCGACCGCGGTTGCCGCATGACGGTGGTCCCCGCGCAAACCACCGCCGAAGAGGTGCTCGCGCTCGAGCCCGATGGCGTGTTCCTGTCGAACGGCCCGGGCGACCCCGAACCCTGCGATTACGCCATCGAGGCAATCCGCGCGCTGGTCGTGGCGGAGCTGCCCACGTTCGGCATCTGCCTCGGCCACCAGTTGTTAGGCCTGGCGAGCGGCGCGCGCACCATGAAGATGAAGTTCGGTCATCACGGCGCGAATCACCCGGTGCAGGATCTCGAGACCGGCCGCGTGTTCATCACCAGCCAGAATCACGGTTTCGCGGTCGATGAAAGCGACCTGCCATCCACTCTCAAGCCCACGCATCGCTCACTGTTCGACGGGTCGCTGCAGGGCATCGCGAGAATCGACAAACCGGCCTTCAGTTTCCAGGGTCACCCGGAAGCGAGTCCGGGACCGCAGGAAATGGGCGCCATGTTCGACCGTTTCGTTCACCTCATGTTGCGCCGGCTCCAGGCCAAGTTGCGCAGCCCGCGCCGACCGCCTCCAAACGAAGCGGCCTGAATCCCCACGCCGAGCACTAATGCCAAAACGTACAGACATCGAAAGCATCCTGATCATTGGCGCCGGACCGATCATCATCGGCCAGGCGTGCGAGTTCGACTACTCCGGCGCACAAGCCTGCAAGGCGCTGCGCGAGGAGGGTTACCGGGTCATTCTCGTGAACTCGAACCCGGCGACGATCATGACCGACCCGGAAATGGCCGACTCGATCTACATCGAGCCCATCAACTGGCGCACGCTCGCGCGCATCATCGAAAAGGAAGAGCCCGATGCGCTGCTGCCCACCATGGGCGGCCAGACGGCGCTCAACACCGCGCTCGACCTGGTGCGCGAAGGCGTGCTCGCACGGCACGGGGTGGAGCTCATCGCCGCATCGCGTGAAGCCATCGACATGGCCGAAGACCGCGAACTGTTCCGCAATGCCATGCGCGAAATCGGCCTCGAGTGCCCGCGCGCCGCGGTGGCGCACACGCTGCCGCAGGCCGTGGAAATCCAGCAGGGGCTCGGCTTTCCCTGCGTCATCCGCCCGTCCTTCACGATGGGCGGATCGGGCGGCGGCATCGCCTACAACCGTGAAGAGTTCGAACAGATCGTCGAACGCGGGCTCGATGCCTCGCCCACTTCCGAAGTGCTCATCGAAGAGTCGGTGATCGGCTGGAAGGAATTCGAGATGGAGGTCGTTCGCGACAGGAACGACAACTGCATCATCGTCTGCTCGATCGAAAACTTCGATCCGATGGGCGTGCACACCGGCGACTCCATCACCGTGGCGCCGGCGCAGACGCTCACCGACAAGGAATATCAGCGCATGCGCAACGCGTCGATCGCGGTGCTGCGCAAGATCGGCGTCGACACCGGCGGCTCGAACGTGCAGTTCGCGGTGAATCCGAAGGACGGACGGTTGCTGGTCATCGAGATGAATCCGCGCGTGTCGCGCTCCTCGGCGCTGGCGTCCAAGGCCACGGGATTCCCGATTGCGAAGATCGCCGCGAAACTGGCGGTGGGTTACACGCTCGATGAGCTCAAGAACGACATCACCGGTGGCGCAACCCCGGCGTCCTTCGAACCCAGCATCGACTACGTCGTCACCAAGATCCCGCGCTTCACGTTCGAGAAATTCCCGGCTGCCAATTCGCGGCTGACCACGCAGATGAAGTCGGTGGGCGAGGTCATGGCGATTGGCCGCACGTTCCAGGAGTCGCTGCAGAAAGCCTTGCGCGGCCTGGAAACGGGCCTCGACGGGCTCAACGAGCAGTTCAAGGAATCGCCGCTCACCGAGGAAGACCGCGACAAGCTCGCGTACGAGTTGCGCGCGCCTGGTCCCAATCGCATGTTGTACGTCGCGGACGCTTTCCGCGCCGGCTGGTCGCGCGAGCGCATCGAAGAACTTTCGTACATCGACCCGTGGTTCCTCGCGCAGATCGAAGATCTCATCATCGAAGAGGCGAAGGTGCGTGAAGGCGGCGCGGCTGCGCTCGAAACCGATCGCCTGCGCGACCTCAAGCGCAAGGGCTTCTCGGACAGCCGTCTCGGCCATCTCACCAGCGCCGGCGAAGAAGCGATTCGCGCCAAGCGGCACGCGCTCAACATCCGGCCGGTGTTCAAGCGCGTGGATACCTGCGCGGCGGAGTTCGCCACCTCGACCGCCTATCTATATTCCACCTACGAAGAAGAGTGCGAAGCGCTGCCGACCAGGAAGCGCAAGATCATGATCCTGGGCGGCGGCCCGAACCGCATAGGCCAGGGCATCGAGTTCGACTACTGCTGCGTGCATGCCGCGCTGCAGCTGCGCGAAGACGGCTTCGAAACCATCATGGTCAACTGCAACCCGGAAACCGTTTCCACGGACTACGACACTTCCGACCGCCTGTACTTCGAGCCGCTCACGCTCGAGGACGTGCTCGAAGTCATCGCCAAGGAACAGCCCGAAGGCGTCATCGTGCAGTACGGCGGCCAGACGCCGCTGAAGCTGTCGCGCGCGCTCGAGGCCGCGGGTGCGCCCATCATCGGCACGTCGCCGGATTCGATCGACATGGCGGAAGACCGCGAGCGCTTCCAGGTGCTGGTCAAGAACCTGGGGCTCAAGCAGCCCGCCAACGCCACCGCGCGCACCGAAGACCAGGCCGTCGCGCTTGCGCGCACCGTCGGGTTCCCGCTGGTGGTGCGGCCTTCATACGTGCTCGGTGGCCGCGCGATGGAAGTGGTGTTCAACGAAGAAGACCTGCGCGCCTACATGACCAGCGCGGTGAAGGTGTCGAACGACAGCCCGGTGTTGCTCGACCGCTTCCTCGATGTCGCCATCGAAGTCGACGTCGACGCCTGCTGTGACGGTGAAGACGTGCTGATCGGCGGCATCATGGAACACGTGGAGCAGGCGGGCGTGCACTCCGGCGACTCCGGGTGTTCGTTGCCGCCGAACAGCCTGACGCCGGAAATCCAGACCGAGCTGCGCGAGCAGACGCGCAAACTGGCCAAGGCGTTGAACGTCATCGGCCTCATGAACATCCAGTTCGCGATTCAGAGCGGCATCATCTATGTGCTCGAAGTGAATCCGCGCGCCTCGCGTACGGCGCCGTTCGTTTCCAAGGCCACCGGCGTGCCGCTCGCCAAGATCGGCGCTCGCGTGATGACCGGCAAGAAGATGAAGACGATGGAAAACGTCACCGAGGTGATCCCGCCTTACTTCTCGGTGAAGGAAGCAGTGTTTCCGTTCACCAAGTTCCCCGAGGCCGACCCGATCCTGGGTCCCGAGATGAAGAGCACCGGCGAAGTGATGGGTACGGGCCGCACGTTCGGCGAGGCCTACGCGAAAGCGCAGGCCGCCTCGGGCGTCACGCTGCCGCGCTCGGGAGTGGTGCTCATCAGCGTGCGCGAACGCGACAAGCCTGGCGCCGTGTTGCTGGCCAGGAAGCTGGTGGAAAAGGGTTTCGAGATCTCGGCCACCGATGGCACGGCCAAGGCGATTACCGATGCCGGGGTGCCCTGCAAGCGTGCAAACAAGGTCCGCGAGGGCCGGCCGCACATCGTCGACATGATCAAGAACGACGAGTTCGCGATGATCGTGAATACCACGGAGGGCAAGACCGCCATCCGCGAGTCGAATTCGATCCGTCGCGAGGCGGTGCACAAGCGCATCACTTACTACACGACGCTCGCGGGCGCGCTTGCAACCTGCGAAGCTCTGGATCACCTGGACGCAGTGGAAGTGAACCGGCTCCAGGACCTGCACAAAGAGGCAAGGTCATGAAACGCACTCCGATGACTCTGCGCGGCGCCGAGGCGCTGCGCAACGAGCTGAAGCGGCTCAAGGGCGAGGATCGTCCACGCGTCATCAAGGCGATCGCCGAGGCACGCAGTCACGGCGACCTGTCCGAGAACGCCGAATACCACGCCGCGCGCGAGCAACAGGGCTTCATCGAGGGCCGCATCGGCGAGATCGAAGCCAAGCTGTCGACCGCCGAGGTCATCGACACGGCCGGCCTGACCAACACCGGCAAGGTCATCTTCGGCGCCACGGTCGATCTCGAGGACCAGGACGACGGCAAACGCATCTGCTACCAGATCGTCGGCGAAGACGAGGCCGACATCAAAACCGGGCGTATCTCCATCACCTCGCCGATTGCGCGCGCCATCGTCGGCAAGAGTGTGGGCGACGTGGTCGACGTGGTTGCCCCGGGTGGCAAGCACAGTTACGAAGTGATGGAAGTCCGCTACGTCTAGTTAGACAAGAACAACAGGGGATGGGGCCATGAAGCGATTCGCGGTATTGGTCGTGGGCGTCGTTGCGCTCGGCGCGTCAGGCACGGCGGTTTCGCAGGACTGGGTGGCCTTGCAGGACGGCAAGTCGCTGGCGGGGTGGAAAGCCGCCGAACGTCCCGAATCCTGGGTCGTCGAAGACGGTGCATTCGTCTCCCGCGGCGATCGTTCGCACCTGTTCTACGT